>NZ_JBPTTO010000006.1:0-202737 GCF_051547145.1 Flavobacterium sp. RSSB_23
GACTAAAACCGCAAAACTAAAAACAATCAATCCTCTTACTAAAGAACAACTTGAAACAGTAGTGGGAGGACCTGAAGGCTCTAGAGGGACACGAACTGATGTGGGAAATTAATAATTAAAAAACACTTTCATAAAAGACAGAAGGCATACAACTTCTGTCTTTTCATTTTCATACCATAAATACCATCAAATAAAAGAAACGAAGATCGTATCATAATCCAAAGAAGGAACAGTCTTAACAACTATAAAATTGAGAAAATCGAAGAAATCATCGTACAAGGCGGCCACAAAGTCAACCTAAGCGACACCTACAAAGACTTCATTAAGAAAATGAATATTCTCTCCTAAAAATACACTACAAATAACTAAGTCTCCCAAGTGGAGATTTTTTTTGATGCCAACTCAGAAAGATGCTTTTATAACAAAAAAAAGGAACCTCATAACAATGCCTTTACTATATCTTTATAACAAAGGTATTTTTACAGCATAATTAACAAAGTAACTAAAATGAGTATAGCAGCAAAAAACCAATTTGAGATGAAACTTTTGAAACAACTTTTAACTGCCAAACTAAATCCATGGATTGGGATTTTGGTTTCGTTACTGATCATAGTACCAAGTTTGTATCAAATTCTAGATGATGTAACTGTTTTAAGAAAAGAGTATCTTTTTTTAGCTGTAGGATTTCCTTTGTATGTCAAATCTTTGAAAAATCTTTTTGACGAGATGCTAAAAACTCCTGATGACTTATAAATCAAAGAATTAAAGCCACAAAAAGTTTTTATTTTATCTATAACCAACCCCTTCTTTCATAGCAAAGTTGGGGTATTTTATTTTTTTATCGAAAAAAAATGATAATTATGTAACTTTTTTGAAACACTACTCGTATAAGTAGTTGTACACTTAAACAATAAGGAGACAAATACCATGAGACAACTTAAAATCACCAAGCAGGTAACCAATCGTGAAACTGCATCATTAGACAAGTACTTACAAGAAATTGGAAAGGTAGACTTAATTACTGCCGATGAAGAAGTAGAATTAGCACAAAAAATCAAAGCCGGTGATCAAAGAGCTTTAGAAAAACTTACTAAAGCTAATTTACGTTTCGTAGTCTCTGTTGCTAAACAATATCAAAACCAAGGATTAACCCTACCCGATTTGATCAATGAAGGAAACTTAGGATTGATTAAAGCAGCACAACGTTTTGATGAAACTCGTGGTTTCAAATTCATTTCGTATGCAGTATGGTGGATTCGTCAATCGATCCTTCAAGCTTTAGCAGAACAATCTCGTATCGTTCGTTTGCCATTAAATAAAATTGGCTCTATCAATAAAATCAACAAAATGTACGCCTTATTAGAGCAATCTAATGAACGCCCACCTTCTGCAGAAGAAATTGCAAAAGAGTTAGACATGACTGTAAATGACGTTAAAGAGTCTATGAAAAACTCTGGTCGTCACTTATCGATGGATGCACCTTTAGTTGAAGGAGAAGATTCTAACCTTTATGACGTTTTACGTTCAGGAGAATCTCCAAACCCAGATAGAGAATTAATTCACGAATCCTTGCGTACAGAAATTGAGCGTTCTTTAGAAACACTTACTCCAAGAGAAGCGGATGTCGTTCGTTTGTATTTTGGTTTAGGAGATCAACACCCAATGACTTTAGAGGAAATTGGCGAAACATTTGACTTAACTCGTGAGCGTGTGCGTCAAATTAAAGAAAAAGCTATCCGTAGATTAAAACACACTTCTAGAAGTAAAATCTTAAAAACCTATTTAGGATAAAATATAAATTCCAAAAATCTTATATTTGGAATTTTACCACAAACAACAGTCTGATTAACTGTTCGTTTTTTGATTGATGATTGAAAACTCCGGCTGATTACCGGAGTTTTGTTTTTTGCAGGGCAAACAAAACACCGGTCAGTTCGCTTCGCTCGGGTATCCGGAGTTTTGTTTTTTGCAGGGCAAACAAAACACCGGTCAGTTCGCTTCGCTCGGGTATCCGGAGTTTTGTTTTTTGCAGGGCAAACAAAACCAAGACTTATGCTAGAATAATTTGTGTTTTAAAACTTGCTTGAATCCCTATAAATTCTTTGCAATCATTGCAATTAAAAAAATTATCTTTGCGAAAAAATAACACAACACAACGATGAGTAAAAACACAATTATAGCACCTTCTGTTCTTGCAGCCGATTTTGCTAATTTACAGCGCGATGTAGAGATGATTAATAACAGCCAAGCTGATTGGTTTCATATTGACATTATGGATGGCGTATTTGTACCTAACATTTCGTTTGGTATGCCCGTACTTGAAGCTATTGCAAAACATGCTACCAAAACAATTGATGTACACTTAATGATTGTAGATCCTGATCGCTACATCAAAACGTTTGCTGATTTGGGTGCCAATGTACTAACTGTTCATTACGAAGCTTGCAATCACCTTCATCGTACTTTACAAGCTATAAAAGCTGAAGGAATGCTTGCTGGTGTCGCTATCAACCCTCACACTTCTATTGACTTATTAGAAGATGTAATCAATGATATCGATTTGGTTTGTATTATGAGTGTAAATCCAGGATTTGGCGGACAATCGTTTATCGAGAACACGTACAATAAAGTAACCAAATTGAAAGATTTAATTATTCAAAAAGGAGCCAACACCATAATTGAAATTGATGGTGGGGTTACGAATAAAAATGCAAGAGCATTAGTAGAAGCTGGAGCCGATGTACTAGTGGCAGGAAGTTTTGTTTTCAAAGCTGAAAACCCAACAGCTACTATCGAAGATTTGAAAAAAATCACCACTATTTAAAAAACAAACAAGAGGCTGTATCATTTATACAGCCTCTTGTTTTAATACTGGTCTATTAAATACTGAATTAAATCGGTTGTAGTAACAATACCTACAAGCAAATCTCCTTCACAAACTGGCAAAGCATGAAAATCATTGTGTGTTAAAATCTCAGCTGCCGCCTTTATGCTTGTCTCTGGTGAAACTGTAGTTACTTTTTTAACCATTACTTGCTCTACAGAAAACATATTATACACTGTAGTATCAATTACTTCTTCGTCGTCATCTATTGCATCTGCAAACGAGATACGCAACAAATCAGTATAGCTCAAAATACCTAAAATCTTATTTCCATTAACAACTGGAATATGTCTAATTTTATGATGTTTAAACAAACTTTCAGCTTTGGTTAAATCGTCATTCAAATGCAATTTTACCAAATGTTTGGACATTATTTTTGAAACGGGGACATTACTTTTCATAACCCTAACTTTTAAATATATTCAAATTTAGAACAAAAAAAAAGCAAGAAACCTGATGATTATCAGTTAGAAAAACAATTATTATTGTTATTTTATAACAACTTGTTAATTTCGGATTTTTTAGATATTAGGTAAAATAGTTCTCGTTAAAATTAATCATTCGCTTCACATGAGCATACAATTGAGGATGTATCGTCTTAAAGTCATTAGGGCTTTCAAAAAAATGTTCTAACAAGACCGAAATAAATTCAAATTGATTCTCATAGGCATATAAACGAAAATAAGCTTTGTCGTTAATTTCCTGAATCAATTCAGGGGAAGTATAAATTGCTACTATTTCTGCATATTCATCCTGAAAAATTGCCGCATTTACATCTCTACTTTTCAAACAATGAAAATGCATAACATGAGTAAATTCATGTAACCCCAAGTTAATATTATCTGTGGCTACACCGTGACCAGACAAAAAATCTTCCCAAGAAAAAACGACAGTCTTCATCCTTGGATTAAACTCTCCTTTGTGATACACTTCGTTGATAGTAGAATAATATACTGTTGGATAAATGAGAATTTTTTGAAACAAGTCACTTAAATAGTTTCTCATACCAAAAGTCAACATAACATAAGTCCCCGAGATAAGCACAAGTATTTCGTCCGTAATCTCAATTTCATGACCAATAAATTCATATTTATCGATAAACTTATTTATCCTGTGTTCAAAATAACGCTTCTTACTAGGAGACAATTTATTATAAAAAGGAAAATTTTGAGCCAAAATATTTCTTTGCTCATCAGAAATACGCCTTGGCAACAAATGCGAATGTACTACTAACGGTTTGTTATAGAAAAACACATAAATGGGCTCGACTATTTTAAAAAAAACAAAGCCTAATCCTATGATTACCAATAAAAATTGCAATACAAACAACTCCATTTATTCAATGCTTACATCTATTAATTCATAAAAAAAAGGATGTGAAACACTACATTCCTCATCCTTTTATGTGACCACGGCAGGGTTCGAACCTGCAACCCTCAGAGTCGAAATCTGATATTCTATCCAGTTGAACTACGCAGTCAATATCTATTGAATTTTAAAATTCCAAACTCCAAGAAAATGGAATTTGGAATAAAAAAATTAAGATAATAATTTTTTAACTATGGTTGAAATCGTCTTACCATCAGCTTTTCCAGCTAATTCAGCAGACGCCAATCCCATTACTTTACCCATTGCTGCCATTCCAGAAGCGTCATTGTCAGCAATGATTTTAGCCACTACAGCTTCTACTTCAGCTTCACTCAATTGAGCAGGTAAAAACTTCTCGATTACAGCCGCTTGCAACAACTCAGGTTCAGCCAAATCAGCTCTTCCTTGTTGCGTGTAAATAGCCGCACTATCTTTTCTTTGTTTCACCAAACGCTGTAGTAATTTGATTTCTTCTTCTGCAGCGATTTCTTCTTTTGCTCCACTTTCTGTTTGTGCTAAAAGTATAGCTGATTTAACCGCTCTTAAGGCTTCTAGAGCCAAAGTATCTTTTGCTCTCATGGCGTTTTTTATTTCGTCCATGATACGTACTGATAAACTCATTATTATATATGTTTAATTTATTTTTTGAAAATTACAAAGCTCAATTTGCCTTTTAAAACAAATAAAAGCACTGCAAATTTAGAACATTTAAGTCGCATTAACAACTCGGTAAAGGTTTCCTTATTTTAATAAAAATCCAAAAAAAATAGCCTGAAATAGATTTTCAGGCTATTCATTACTTTATTTGAATGCTTAATCTACATTATCGTGCAAGTAAGAATTGTTAGAACGAAATTGTAAGTCATTATTACTATCTGTACTAACTGAGATTCTTGAGTTTTGGCTAGTAGCTTGATTCGTCAAATCTACACCTAGACGTTTATAAGCAGGTTCACGCTCTAATTCATCAATTCTAGTTACATTATTATGAAACTTATAATTGAATTCTTTTAATTTTTTTCTTCTTTCTTCAGCTCTAAAACGAAGCGTTTCTTCGATAGTCATGTCCATTGGAGAAACTGATTCGGCAACTACTTCATTAACTTCGATTGGAGCAACTTGCTTCATCGTTATATTTAACTCAGCAGGAACCTCTTCTTGTTTAACTTGTGGTTTCGATTGTACAAAATCATTTTCAACCTCCATGTACTCTTCTAGCGAGTATTTAATAATCCCGTTATCTGTTAATTCAGTAACAGGAACAAATTGAATTGGCTGAACCACATTAATATTATGCGCTTCACTTGACAAATCAAAAACTATTTTCTCCTCAACTACAGGAGCTGAAGGAGCTACAAAAGTTGGTTTTGGTGTTACAGGCAAATCAAAAGAGAAAGCTGTTTGTTTTTGCTCCTCAATGATATTCGCTTGTGGAATTTGAACTTCTTCCTTAGAAGGTAGTGAAATATTAAAATCAAAATCTTCAATTGGAGAAACGATTTCAAAGGTCACGTCTAGATTTTTGATAAATTCAGACATTACAATCAATTCATCGTTGTTCATTACAGGCTTTTTTACTTCCAAAACAACAGGCGCTTCTTCTTCAATTTCCTCTTCTAATTCAAACACTACACGCTCTGCGGTAACATCTGAAGGAGATTCATTCAAATTGAAAGTAGTAACTGGTGTATTAATCAAATTATGAACACTTCTTTGCTCTTCTTCTAAAGTGTGTATGATTTTCTTTGGTTCTGTATTTACGATTTCATTTTGTTGTTCAACATCAAAACCTGTAGCGATTATGGTAACAGAAATGGCATCACCTAGTGTTTCATCTTCTCCTACCCCCATAATTATGTTAGCATTATTACCTGCTTCATTTTGAATATGGTCATTGATTTCTCCAATTTCATCAATAGTAATTTCATTAGTTCCAGAAACGATAAGCAACAATACGTTTTTAGCCCCAGTAATTTTATTATCATTCAATAAAGGAGAATCTAATGCCGCAATAATGGCTTCTTTTGCTCTGTTTTCACCAAAAGCTGTAGCAGAACCCATAATAGCAGTACCACTATTGTACAAAACTGTTTTAGCATCGCGTAAATCGATATTTTGTGTATAGTGATGTGTAATTACTTCAGCAATTCCTCTTGAAGCGGTTGCCAAAACTTCATCGGCTTTAGAAAAACCAGCTTTGAAACCTAAATTACCGTATACTTCTCTTAATTTATTATTATTGATTACAATCAAGGAATCAACTTGCTTGCGCAATTTTTCAATACCTATAATAGCTTGCTCTTGTCGAACTTTACCTTCAAACAAAAATGGTAAAGTAACAATACCTACTGTTAAGATATCTCTTTCTTTAGCTAATTGAGCAATAACTGGCGCAGCACCTGTACCGGTTCCACCACCCATTCCTGCAGTGATGAAAACCATTTTGGTATTGCTGTCTAACATTTTTTCGATTTCACCGATACTCTCAATAGCAGATTGATGTCCAACATCTGGATTAGCACCTGCTCCAAGTCCTTCGGTTAAATTTACTCCCAATTGAATTTTGTTGGGTACTGAACTATTTTGCAAAGCTTGAGAATCTGTGTTACAAACTATAAAGTCAACACCGTTTATTCCTTGCTTAAACATGTGATTTATGGCATTACTACCTCCACCACCTACTCCAATAACTTTAATTACATTTGATTGGTTTTTTGGTAAATCAAATGAAATGCTTCCAAATTCTGAGTTGCTTGTCATCTTATTGGGTTTTTGAAATTCTTATTTATATTTTTTGCTCTTTTGCTTGGGACAAAAAGGGCTTTACTTATTTTATTTATTCTGCGTTATCTAAAAATTCTTTAATCTTATCTACATATTTATCAAGAAAAGATCGTCTAATTTTAGTTTCTGTAGACTCTGGGCTTGGCACATGTCTTTCTTCTTTCACCTCTAAATCGACAACTAAAGGTTTTTCGATTTCAGGTACTGGTACAGTTTCTACCAGATGTTCTCTATAATATGGCGTTCTTTCTAGAACAGGACTTTTATCAATTTTGACAGCACTTTGCGTTTTTTTCTCAATGCTATTCATTACTAATCCAACAGCAGTAGCATATAATGGACTTGAAATTTCCTCATCAGAGTTACCTGCCAAATGTTCATTCGGATAACCAATTCTGGTATCAATTCCAGTAATATACTCCACTAATTGCTTGATGTGCTTTAATTGAGCACCACCACCCGTTAATACAATTCCAGCGATTAGTTTTTTACGTGGGTCTTCGTGACCATATAATTTGATTTCTGCAAAAACTTGTTCAATAATTTCCACAACTCTTGCATGGATAATTTTAGATAAATTTTTCAAAGAAATCTCTTTAGGCTCTCTACCTCTGATTCCAGGTATAGAAACAATCTCATTGTCTTTATTTTCACCAGGCCAAGCAGAACCAAATTTTACTTTCAATAATTCAGCTTGTTTTTCAACAATAGAGCAACCCTCTTTAATATCATCGGTTATAACATTACCACCAAAAGGAATTACGGCAGTATGTCTAATAATTCCATCTTTAAAAATTGCTAAATCCGTAGTTCCACCACCAATGTCAATAAGAGCGACTCCTGCTTCCTTTTCTTCTTGACTTAATACTGCATCAGATGAAGCTAACGGTTCTAGAGTAAGGCCAGACAACTCAATTCCTGAACTCTGAATACATCTCCCTACGTTTCTTATCGATGAAGCTTGTCCTACAACTATATGAAAACTACTTTCTAATCGTCCTCCATACATCCCAACAGGCTCTTTGATATCGGATTGTCCGTCAATCTTAAATTCCTGCGGTAGTACATGTATAATCTCTTCTCCAGGTAACATCGCTAATTTATGAACTTGACTAATTAATAAATCAATATCACAATCACCTATTACTTCTTCTGGATTATTTCTGCTAATATAATCGCTGTGTTGAATGCTTCGAATGTGTTGACCCGCAATACCAACAACTACATCTTTAATTTTATAACCTGAATTATTTTCTGCTTCAAAAATAGCTTGCTGAATGGATTGAATGGTTTGAGTAATGTTATTTACAACACCTCTAGCCACACCCAAACTTTTGGATTTTCCAACTCCTAAAATTTCTAACTTCCCGTATTCATTTTTTTTGCCAATCATGGCAACTATCTTGGTTGTTCCAATATCTAGACCTACCGCAATATTCTCTTTTTCCATTTTCTATTATTTAGTACACACTACTTGTTCCGCAAATCGAAGATCAATTTTTTTATATTCAGCAATTGAACTGTCTAAAACTACTTTTTGAAAAAAAGCTTTATAATTTTTAAATTTTTGTTCAACATTTATCAATTGACCAAAATCAATTTTAAAATTATAGTTTCTATTCAGCATTAAAACGCTACCATTTGGCATAACTTGCATTCCAATGATGTTTTTTTTCAAAAAAACATCGTCGTAAATTACACGAAATAGCTTAGCTAAATCTTCCTTATTTTTATCGTTTATTTCCCCCGAAACAAGAAGAACTCGTGCTGTATAGTTGTTAGACAAAGGCATTTTATTTCCCTTGTAATCAATATAAAAAGATGCTCCCTTTCCATTAATTCTTGCTATTGGAGTCTTTTGTTTTACTACAGCTTTTAGAACACCATCTACACTCACAGACACTTCAGACTTATCAATCAAAGGGTGTGAATCGATGGTTTTCTCGAGTTTATTCAAATCTAAGGCATCTATAGCAATAGTTTTAGGGTCCTGTCTATTTTCTATTAACAATTTATTAACCGCTTGTTGCTTAACAAAAAGCTGGTTTTCTCCTACAAAAACAACCTCTGCTTTCGTTATTTTTCGGTTCAAATTTCGTTTTCCGGTGAAAGAATACAAAAAAATCACCAAGGCTAACATTAAAAGCAATCGGATTGTTGGCCAATTAAAACGTTTCATCTAATGCCTTTTTTATTGATGGAACCATTTCTCCTAAATCTCCTGCGCCTATAGTTACAATAACCTTAGCCTCTGAAGACTGAATAGACGCAATTAATTGTTCTTTTTGAACCAATTTCTTGTTGTCATTTGTCATTTTATCCATTAACCATTGGGAGGTAATACCTTCCATTGGGAGTTCACGTGCAGGATAAATATCCAATAATAAAATTTCGTCAAAATTAGATAAGCTAGCAGCAAAGTCATCAGCAAAATCTTTGGTTCTACTAAACAAATGCGGTTGAAAAACAGCCAATACTTTTTGATTTGGATATAGCTCTCTTACCGCTTGATGCACTGCATTAATCTCGGTTGGATGATGCGCATAGTCATCTATGTATATCAAATCCGGACGTTTAATTTGATATGAAAAACGTCTTCTTATCCCTCTAAATGTTGATAAAGCACTAGCAATTGCCTCAGTTGGGGTGCCGTAAGTTTTAGCCATTGCCAATGCCATCAACGCATTCATTAAATTATGCCTTCCGGGTAAACCAAAACGTAAATTCGTAATAAGCTCTGTTGGTGTTTGCACATCAAAAACATAACTAGAATCCTCGACTCTAACATTGAATGCTTTAAATTGAGCATCATCATTTATTGCACAAACCATTCCTTCTAAAGGCAAGCCTTGGGCGACAAACAATTTCGATTTATCTTCAACTTTATTTGCAAATTCAACAAAAGAAGCTTCTATAGCCTCACTTGTTCCATAAATATCCAAATGATCCGCATCCATTGATGTCACACAAGCAATATTTGGATATAAATGCAAGAAAGAGCGATCGAATTCATCTGCCTCAACAACGGTAACTGTTTTGCCTAAACCAATTAAATTGGAATTATAATTTTCAACGATACCGCCAATAAAAGCAGTAACATCAGCACCACTTTCATAAAGAATATGGCCAAGAATACTTGAAGTAGTTGTTTTTCCGTGTGTACCAGCTACAGCAAAACTAAAAGTGTCTTTAGTTATTATCCCTAGTACTTCGGCACGTTTTTTTACTTCATAGTTTTGGGTTAAGAAATAATTCCACTCCAAATGCGATTTTGGAACTGCCGGCGTAATAATTACCAAAGTATTCTCAGGTTTAAAACTAGCTGGAATTAAAGCTATATTATCTTCAAAATGAATATCAATTCCGCTCTCGATAAGTTCATTTGTCAACATCGACGGCGTTTTATCATAACCACAAACTTGTTTTCCAATATTTTTGAAATAACGAGCCAAAGCACTCATTCCGATGCCTCCAATGCCAACAAAATAGACGTTATGTATTTGATTTAAGTTCATTTTTCAATTTTAAAAATTAACAAAATAGTCTTACTATTGTTTTAACAATTTTTCGATTGCATCAACGATTTGAACAGTAGCCTGAGGCAAAGCCAATTTTTTTATGTTATCCCCAAGGAGTTGTTGCTTCCCTTCATCTTTCAATAAAGCTTCTAGGACAATGCTAAATTCATCTTCTAATTCAGATTCTTTAATCATTATCGCTCCTTTTTTATCCACTATTGCTTGTGCATTTTTAGTCTGATGATCTTCTGCAACGTTTGGTGATGGGATAAAAATAACTGGTTTCCCTACGATGCACAACTCAGAAACCGACGAAGCTCCAGCTCTAGAAATAACTACATCAGCAGCAGCATAAACAAGGTCCATTCGCTCAATAAAGGCAACCACTTGTACCAGAGACGAATTGTATTTTGAATAGTCCTCTAAATACAATTTCCCACATTGCCATATAATTTGAACTTTTTGCGACAAGATGCCTTGCAATTCTTTTTCAATCAATTGGTTGATTCTCCTCGCACCCAAGCTGCCACCTAAAATCAATAGTGTTTTTTTCTTTGGATCTAGTTTAAAAAAAGCAACTGCTTCCCCCCTTTTACTAGATACATCTATCAAATCTTGACGAACAGGATTTCCTGTCAAAATCATCTTTTCTTTAGGGAAAAACCGTTCTAAATTTTCATAAGCAACACAAATTTTTGCGGCCTTTTTACTCAATAACTTATTTGTAATTCCAGGATATGAATTTTGCTCTTGTATTAATGTTGGAATATTTAAACTATTGGCGACATTCAACAAAGGACCACTTGCAAAACCTCCCGTACCAATAACTACGTCAGGCTTGAAGCTTTTAAGTATTTTTCTTGACTCCCACAAACTACTTAATAGCTTGAAGGGAAATAATGCATTTTGAAGTGTCAATTTTCTTTGTATACCAGCAATCCAAAGTCCTTTTATAGGATAACCTGCTTGAGGTACTTTTTGCATTTCCATTTTGTCTTTGGCGCCTACAAAAAGAATTTCAGCATCAGGGTATCTCCTTTTTAGTTCATTTGCAATAGCAATTGCTGGATAGATATGACCACCTGTACCACCACCACTCAATATGAATTTTAATTTTGACATCTTAAAAAATTTAGAACAAATAAACAATTTACTACTATCAGATACTATCGGTTAAGTACCGCATTCATTGGATTAGCATGATCTTCTATAGAATATTCTTCTTCTTTTTCTTGAGCATCAGATTCGAGTTGAGCATCAATCAATTTTTGCAATGCTTCCTCACGAATTTGTTTTTCTTTTAATTCTTGAGCAATTTCTTCTTCTTTTTTGGTGACACTCAAAATGACACCAAGTGCGAAACAAGTCATCCAAATAGAACTACCTCCACTACTAATTAATGGCAATGTTTGACCTGTAACTGGCAATAACTCAACTGCTACTGCCATATTAATCATTGCCTGAAAAATCATTGGAAAACCAAGAGCGATTACAATTAATTTTCCAAATAATGTATTGGCCTTATGAGATGCAATCACAAAACGAAACATCAATAACAAATACAATCCAAGTACAGAAAGACCACCAATCAATCCCCACTCTTCTACTATAATGGCAAAGATAAAATCAGAGGAGGATTGAGGTAGAAAATTTTTCTGAACACTTTTGCCTGGGCCTAAACCATAGAGTCCACCAGAGGCTATAGCTGTTTTTGCTTTTTCAATTTGATAATTATCTTCATCGGCTTTATTAGAAGTGAATCGTTCAATACGACTTTCCCATGTTGAAACCCTACTAAAAAACCTTGAATCAGGAAAAGCTTTTGCAATCAATACAAAAAACAACAACATCACGACACCTGAGCCAATAACAAAGCCAATATACTTCATTGGATATTTGCCAATAAAAACCAACATTAAAACCATTGAAAAAATCAAAGCAGTGGTAGAAAAGTTAGAGGGCAAAATAAAAATTAATGTTATAAAAACAGGCAACCACAATTCGATTAAAGAAGATTTAAAATCTATTGGTGTTTCTCTTTTTTTAGATAAATACCGAGCCACAAAAACAAACAACACAATAGCCGCCATAGTAGAAGGCTGAAATGTAATTTTGATAAAAGGAATCTGTATCCAACGACTTGCATTGGCTCCAGCGATAACCGTTCCTTTGATTAATGCATAAGCCAACATTATCCAAACAACGGGCAAAGCTGCCTTTGAAATTGCTCTGAAATATAAATAGGGAACATTATGAATCCAATAAATAATCAAAAAGCCTATGCCAATATGAGCAAGATGTTTCAACAAATACCCAAGAGTATTCCCTTTACCTAAACCGATATAAGCTAAGTTACTACTAGCACTAAAAACAGGCATAAACGAAAACAAAGCCAATAAGGCCACGAATGACCAAATTACTCTATCTCCTTTTAGCTTGTTTACTAGTTCCTTCATTGCTTACTATTTTAAACTGATTTATATTATTTACAGATTATAAACTGCTTGTTTGAATTGACGCCCACGATCTTCATAGTTTTCGAATAAATCAAAACTTGCGCAAGCTGGTGATAACAAAACAGCATCCCCTTTTTCAGTATAACGTTGTGCCATTCTTACAGCATCGTTCATAGTGTTTACTTCTATTAAATCGTCTACTACATTACCGAATGCCGCAATTATTTTTGAATTATCAATTCCCAAGCAAATAATCGCTTTTACTTTTTCGCGTACCAAAGACATTAATTCATTATAATCATTTCCTTTATCAACACCACCAACTATCCATACAGTTGGAACATTCATACTATCTAATGCAAAATAGGTTGCATTAACATTGGTAGCTTTAGAATCATTTATGTATTGCACATTTTGAATTTTTAGCACTTTTTCTAAACGGTGCTCAACTCCTTGAAAATTCGATAAACTTTCACGGATAGTAGCATTTCGTATTTGCATTAATTTTGCTACAGATGTTGCTGCCATTGCGTTCTTCATATTATGTTTTCCTTCTAATGCAATGTACTCGGTCTCCATTGAAAATTCTTCTTGATTCATTTTAACTTCCATATTGTTGTCTTTTAAAAATGCTCCTATATCTAGTGTTTGAGAAATAGAAAAAGGTATTAATTGTGCTTTTGTTGTATTGTGTTTTAACCATTCTTGAGTTGCTTCGTCATCTGCATCATAAATCAAATAATCTGATGCTGTTTGGTTCATTGTAATCCTAAACTTCGAAGCAATATAATTTTCGTATTTGTATTCATATCGATCCAAATGATCTGGGCTAATATTGGTTAAAATGGCGATATGCGGCTTGTAATTGATGATTCCATCCAATTGAAAACTACTTAACTCTAAAACATACACATCATAATTATGCTCTGCCACTTGCCACGCAAAACTCTTTCCAATATTTCCTCCCAAGGCTACATTCAAACCTGCATTCTTTAACAAATGATAAGTAAGCATAGTAGTAGTAGTTTTTCCATTACTACCTGTAATCCCTATAGTTATTGCATTTGTAAAAGGAGCGGTAAACTCAATTTCTGAAATAACGGATATTCCTTTCTCAACTAATTTCTTCACAATTGGCGCTTTGTCAGGAATACCAGGGCTTTTCATAACCACTGTAGCATTTAGAATTAACGCTTCTGTATGCTGCTCTTCTTCCCAAGGAATTCCATACTTATCAAGAACGTCTTTATAGCTTTGCTTTATTTTTCCAAAATCAGAAACAAATACTTCATAGCCTTGCTTTTGACCTAAAATAGCGGTTCCAACTCCACTTTCGCCTCCACCTAAAACAACTAATCTCATGTTATCTTAATTTTAGTGTTACGATAGATAAAATAGCCAACATAATTGCTACAATCCAAAAACGAGTTACAATTTTGCTCTCGTGATAGCCTTTCTTTTGATAATGGTGATGCAAAGGCGACATTAAAAATATTCGTCTTCCCTCACCAAATCGTTTTTTGGTATACTTAAAATAACTTACTTGTAACACCACCGAAAAGTTTTCTACTAAGAAAATCCCACAAAGAAGCGGAATCAACATTTCTTTTCTTACCGCGATGGCTAAAACCGCAATAATCCCTCCAATAGTTAAACTTCCGGTATCGCCCATAAAAACAGATGCGGGATACGAATTATACCAAAGAAAACCGATTAAAGCTCCAACAAATGAAAAAATGAAAACGGTCATTTCTCCAGAATGCGGGATATACATAATATTGAGATAGTTTGAGAAAATAATATTTCCTGAAACGAATGTGAATATACCGAGGGCAAAAACAGACACTGCCGATGTTCCCGCTGCTAAACCATCAATTCCATCTGTTAAATTGGCACCGTTCGAAACCGCTGTAATAATAAAAATCACAACTGGGATAAAGATTAACCAAGCCCATTTTTCATAGCCTTCACCTGTCCATGCTAACAATTCGGCATAATCAAATTCGTTATTTTTGAAAAAAGGAATAGTAGTAGCAGTAGATTTTTCCTCAATTGGTGCAGGAAGAATAACTGTTTGAGTAGCTGATTTAAAAACATCTATTTTACCAGTATCCGTTCTTACCGTAACTGCTGGACTAAAATAAAGCACTGAACCTACTATTAAGCCCAAACCAACTTGACCAAATACTTTAAAAATCCCTTTTAAACCTTGCTTATCTTTTTTGAAAATTTTGATATAATCATCTACAAAGCCAATAGTTCCCATCCATAGCGTGGTTACAATTAGCAAAACGATATAGATGTTCTGAAGTCTTGCAAACAAAAGTACAGGAACTAAAGTTGCAAAAATAATGATGAGTCCTCCCATAGTAGGTGTACCCGCTTTTTCGTTTTGCCCCGCTAATCCTAGTTCACGCACAGTTTCTCCTACTTGTTGTCTACGCAAAAAACCAATAATTCGTTTACCGTAAATAGTTGAAAGCAACAATGACAACATAAAAGCCAATGCCGATCTAAAAGTGATGTACTGAAAAACCCCTGTTCCTGGGATATCCAAAGTCTTGTTTAAATATTCAAATAAGTAGTACAGCATATTTTTCTATTTTAAAAATTTAAATTCAAATTCTAAAATTCTGCTTAAATAATGGTTTAAGGAATTTATAGATTTGATCTTTGTTATTTTCCTAATTGTTCTAATGTTTCTTTTACTATTTTCATATCATCAAAGTCCTGACGAACTCCTTTGATTTCTTGATAGGTTTCATGTCCTTTTCCAGCAATTAAAATAATATCATTGGGTTGAGCCAACTGACAAGCCGCTTTTATGGCCTGTTTTCTATCTGTAATTACTAAAATCTTTTTAAAATTCTGTGGCGCTACACCAGCCTCCATTTCTTCAATTATGGTTTCTGGTTCTTCATCACGAGGATTATCCGAAGTTAGAATTGCCTTATCGCTTTTATCAGAAGCAATACCTCCCATAATTGGACGCTTAGCTTTATCTCTATTTCCACCGCATCCAACAACCGTAATCAACTGTTCGTTTTGAGTTCGTACATCGTTAATCGTATTCAAAACATTATCTAAAGCATCCGGAGTATGCGCATAATCAACAATAGCAGTTATATTTTGAGCCGAAACAATAAATTGAAATCTACCAGAAACACTTTCTAATTCAGACAACAATCTAAGTACTTCTAGGCTCTCAAGACCTAATTCTATGGCAGTACCGTAAATTGCCAATAAATTATAGGCGTTAAATGTTCCAATCAATTTGACCCAAACTTCATTATCATTAATCTTTAACAACAAACCCGATAATTGATTTTCGAGAATTATTGCTTTGTAATCTGCATAAGATTTGAGTGCATACGTTCGTTTGGTCGCAGCAGTATTTTGCAGCATAACTGCTCCATTTTTATCATCTCCGTTAGACAAAGCAAATGCTGTTTTTGGCAAAAAGTCAAAAAATGACTTTTTCACATCGCGATATTCTGCAAAAGTTGGATGATAATCCAAATGATCATGCGAAAGATTCGTAAAAACTCCGCCAACAAAGTGAAGCCCTTCCGTTCTTTTTTGATGAATTCCATGCGAGCTTACCTCCATAAAACAATAGTCTACACCAGCCTCATTCATTGCAGCCAAATAGTGGTTTATTGTCAAAGAATCTGGAGTGGTATGCGTTGCTTTGAACTCTTCATCATTAACCAAAATTTTAACTGTAGATATCAAGCCAACTTTAAAACCTGCTTTTTTAAATAATTGATACAGTAATGAAGCAATTGTTGTTTTACCATTTGTTCCAGTTATTCCAACCAATTTTAATTTTTGAGAAGGATTGTCATAAAAATTAGCCGCCATAAATGCCAAAGCAGCGTTAGTATCTTTTACTAAAACATAAGTAACATTCTTTTGCAACTCTGAAGGGAACACATCACAAACAATTGTAGTAGCTCCCAAAGCAATTGCTTTATCTATGAAGTTATGCCCGTCTGAAACCGCCCCTCTTATTGCAACAAAAACATCATTAGCTTCTATTTTTCTAGAATCAAAATGCAAATGATTGACAGCATTATCAGTAGACCCGTTTAATGCTTCTATTGCTACTTTATACAGTATGTCTTTTAGTATTCTCATGACAATTCTAATATTATAGTTGCATTTTTATTTATATTCTCACCTGCTTGAAGTGATTGTTTCTTTACTTTTCCAATACCGATTGCTTTCACCTTTAACCCTAAATTCTCAAGTAATGCAACAGCATCCATACCCGCCATTCCTCTTACATTAGGAATCGATTTGATTTTTTTTTGTGCTTTTGCGTAATAAGAATTATAATTACTCTCTTGTTTTTGAATTTTTCGATTCAAATTTTTAATTTCATTGGTCGTTGGCGAGTCAGTAAAAATTTTCTGAGCAATACGCTTAAAAACAGGTCCTGCCACATCAGCTCCATAATAATTATTATTGGTTGTATTGGGTTTATGAACCACAACTATGCAAGAATATTTAGGATGATCTGCAGGAAAGTAACCTACAAAAGAAGAAGCATAATACTTCTCAGCTCCCCCAGCTTTTGCATAATTTACTTGAGCCGTACCTGTCTTTCCTGCCATAGAAAAATCTTTTGAATACAACTTAGAACCGGTACCTCTTTTTACAACATTTTCAAGTATCGCTTTGAGTTTATGTATCGTCTCTTGAGAACAAATTTTAGGATTCAAAACCACTTTGTCGTACTTTTTAATGGTTTTATTCCATTCTTTAATTTCAGAAACAAACAATGGTTTTACCATTTCACCATTATTGGCAACGGCATTGTAATAAGCCAATGTTTGCAAAGGAGTTACAGAAACATTATATCCAAAAGCCATCCAAGGAAGTGTTAATCTTGACCATTTTTTATCGCTTGGCTGAGGAATATAAGGCGCTCCTTCTCCATTAAATCCAATTCCTAATTTTTTATTTAAACCATAGGAATTGATATGATTTACGAATTGCGTTGGATTAGACTTGTAGTTGTTATATACTGCTTGAACCATCACAGTATTTGAAGAAACTTCAAATCCTCTTGCTAAAGAAATTTTACCATAACCTCCCTCATGTGAATCACGCACTGATTTTCCAAAGTATTTTATTTCTCCTCCTTTGCTATCAAAAACAGCACTTGTATCTACTAATTTATCATCTAACAAAGCCATTAAATCAACCAATTTAAATGTTGAACCAGGCTCATGAGATTCTCTAACAGCATAATTCAATCGCTCAGAATACATGCCTGTTTTTTCATTTCTCCCAAGATTAGAAATTGCTTTTACATAGCCTGTTTTTGTTTCCATAACAACTACACAACCATGATCAGCTTGATATTCCTCTAATTGCTTTAACAAAGCATGATGCGCTATATCTTGAATAAATACATCAATAGTCGAAATAACATCATAGCCGTCTTGAGGCTCAACCTGATTTACATCACTAATAGGTTTCCATTGCCCTTTGGCTATTTTTTGTTTTAAAATGCGACCGTCTTTTCCGTTCAGATAGTTACTGTAAGCTCCTTCTACTCCAACAGGATTAATATGACCGTTTACATCTCTTCCAATATAACCAATAGTTCTCTCAGCGATTTTGCCAATTGGATGCTCTCTAACTGTTTCTTGTTCTACAATTATACCGCCTTTGTATGCTCCCAAATTGAACAATGGAAAACTTTTAATTGCCATATACTCCGTGTAACTCAAGTCACGAGCTACCAAAAAATAGCGACTTTTATTCACCCTTGCTCTTCGTAATTCTCTTTCAAAAGTATCCGAAGATTTATTCAAAAGTTTACCCAAAGAATCTGCTAATTGCTTAATGTTTTTTTCAAATACTTCTGTTTTTGGTGCAACAGCATCAAAACGAATCTCATAATTAGGTATCGAAGTCGCTAATAAGCTTCCATCAGCCGAATAAATATTTCCTTTATTGGCAGGTATAACAAAATTCTTAACGGTTCTTTCTTTGGCTAATTTCCTATAATAATCACCTTCAACCCACTGAATATTCGTTAACTTCACTGCAATAGCCACCGCCATTACAAAGAGGAAAAATGCCACTAGATAAATACGATACGATATGTTTTTATCTTCTACTGCCATAATTTTTCGAATATATTCGGGTCTTCTTCTTTTTTAACTTTAATTTTTACTGGAGGCACAGTTGATGGAAAGATTTGTTTAGTTTCCATTTTTTTTGCTACCGTCGACTCCATTTTCAATTTCATCAATTCAGATCTTTTATCTACAAATTCAGACCGAAGCTCTTTTACTTGATTATTCAATTCATTTATTTCAAAAACCTTTTGCTCAAAACGTTGTGTATTGGCAATCATTAAAATCACAAGTACTACCAAAAAAACTATAAAACGCCAATTTTTGATTGCGTCATCATGAATCAAATATTTAGCTTTTAATATGGCATAAACTCCTTGTTTCATAATTCTTTATTTCTTTTCTGCAATACGCAATTTTGCACTTCGTGCTCTATTATTACTTTTTATTTCTTCATCAGAAGGAACAACCAACTTACCTATAGTTTTGAATGGAACAGAAAAGTTTCCAAAAAAATCACGTTCAGGTTCCCCTTCAAACATGCCATTCTTGATAAATCTTTTCACTAATCGATCCTCCAGTGAATGATAAGAGATTACACTTAATCTTCCTTCTGGATTTAAAATCTCTAATGATTGTTCCAAAAACTCTTTTAAAACATCCATTTCTTGATTTACCTCAATACGAATGGCTTGGTATATTTGAGCTAATACTTTATTACGAACTTTCTCGGGTAAGTATTTAGCCAAAATCAACTTCAATTCATCTGTTGTTTTAATAGGATGCTTTTCTCTCGCTTCTATAATGGTTCTGGACAAAGCAGGAGCATTTTTTAATTCTCCATAGTCCCAAAAAACTCTTCTCAAATTCGCGTCATCATATTCATTGACTACTCTATAGGCGCTTAAATCATTTTTTTGACTCATACGCATGTCTAATTCTGCATCAAAACGAGTAGAAAAACCTCTTTCAGCCACATCAAACTGATGAGATGAAACACCCAAATCTGCCAAAATTCCATCAACCCCTTTTACTCCATAAAAACGTAAGAAGCGCTTGATAAATCTGAAATTTTCATTTATTAAAGTAAAACGCTCATCAGGCAAAGCATTTGCCAAAGCATCTTCATCTTGATCAAATGCAAACAATTTTCCATCAGGACCGAGTCTTCTAAGAATTTCGGCTGAGTGCCCTCCACCACCAAATGTCACATCTACATACACTCCGTCTGGTTTGATATTCAAACCATCTACTGTTTCTTTTAACAATACAGGATTATGATATTCCATTGTCGCTATTATTTATATTTCCCATTACTTCCTCTGCTAAATCAGCAAAATCAAGATCCTCTCCACTTATTGATTTTTCATACAAGTCTTTATCCCAGATTTCAACAATTGTTACCGCAGAAGAAAAAACAACATCTTTGGCTATACTTGCAAAACCCACCAAGTCTTTCGGAATCAACATCCTACCTAAGGCATCAATTTCTACCACTTTTACGCCTGCAGTAAATCGACGAATAAAATCATTATTTTTTTTTACAAACCGATTCAATCCATTCACCTTTTGCATCATCACATTCCACTCCTTCATAGGATACAATTCTAGACAAGGTTGGAACACGGAGCGCTTCAAAACGAAACCGTCTTGAAGAGAAGTAGCCAACTGCTTTTTCAAAGGAGAAGGCAACATTACCCTTCCTTTAGCATCTACTTTACACTCATATGTACCAATAATTGCGTCCACAAAATTTGCATTAGATTGTATTAAGCAAAAATATATAAATTTTTACCACAATTTACCACTTTATACCACTTTGTTGATAAGTTTACCCACTCTTAACCAAAAAGCTTTAATTTATAGTCTATCAAACAGTTAGCAAATATTTTTTTTTATTAAGATAAAGTTGATATCTATATTAAAACTCAAAATAATTCTCACAAAAACAATTTTGCTTTTTTATGCCTAATCTTACTTTTTGCAAAATGAAAATCACTCATTTTAAAACGAATAAACCAATGAAAAAGAATAAAATCAGTAAAAAGCAACCCTAACAATTTATTTTAATTTAATAAATCCTATATTTGTCGAAATTGAAACCGAGTCACATATTACATGGAAAAATACTATAAAATAGAAGGTAAGTATAGCTATTATGAAGCTGGAGAAGGAACCCCAATCGTAATTCTTCACGGACTTATGGGAGGATTGAGTAACTTTGATGCTGTAGCAAGTTATTTTTCTGAAAGAGGGTACAAAATTATTATTCCAGACCTACCTATCTATACGCAAAACATTTTAAAGACTAACGTTAAAAGCTTTGCCGTTTATGTGAAAAACTTTATCACTTATAAAGGACTGGATCGTGTTATCCTTTTGGGCAACTCGTTGGGAGGCCATATCGCATTATACCACACAAAAATGTATCCAGAAAAAGTTGCTGGTCTAGTTATTACAGGTAGCTCTGGGCTTTATGAAAGTGCTATGGGCGATAGCTATCCTAAAAGAGGTGACTATGAATACATCAAGAAAAAAGCTGAAGATGTTTTTTATGACCCAAAAATTGCTACACCAGAACTAATCGATGAAGTTTTCGCAACTGTCAACGACCGTATCAAATTAATCAAAACGTTAACGATTGCAAAAAGTGCAATTAGACACAATATGGCTAAAGATTTGCCAAAAATGCATGTACAAACTTGTATTATTTGGGGAAAAAATGATAAAGTAACTCCTCCGGATGTTGCCGAAGAATTTCATAAACTATTGCCGAACTCAAGTTTGTATTGGATTGACAAATGCGGACACGCTGCAATGATGGAACATCCTGACGAATTCAACAGAATATTAGAAGACTGGTTAACTCATACTCACTTAGCCGCACATTAATCAAAACGATTAGAAAATGAAAATCAATACTGCCGAATTTGTTATTAGCAATTCTGATGTAAGCAAGTGTCCCAAGGACTTCTTGCCCGAGTATGCTTTTATTGGTCGTTCTAATGTAGGTAAATCTTCATTGATTAATATGCTGACCAATCATAAGAAATTAGCAAAAACATCTGCAAGGCCAGGAAAAACGCAGTTAATTAATCATTTCTTAATCAACAGCAATTGGTTTTTAGTTGATTTACCTGGTTATGGATACGCCAAAGTTTCAAAAAAAACCAAATCAATTTTTCAAGAGTTTATCACAGACTATTTTGAATCTAGAGAGCAATTAGTATGTGCTTTTGTACTGATTGATATTCGCCACGAAGCACAAACTATAGATATTGAATTCATGTCTTATATGGGAGAAAGCGAAATCCCTTTTTGCATTATTTTTACTAAAGCAGACAAAATCAGTAAGGTAAAAATTGACTCACATATAGCTGCATACAAAAAGAAGATGCTTGCAAACAATTGGGCTGAGATGCCTCATTACTTTGTTACTTCTTCTACAGAGTCTACTGGAAAAGAAGAATTGTTGAACTACATAGACGAGGTTAATCAAGAAGTCTTCAAAAACAACAACTCATTTTAAATACAAAATCCAAATTCCAATTATATTTCTTGGAATTTGGATTTTTTTTTAAGAATAAACTAATCTATTTTTTCAATTCAAGCTTTTCGGCAAAATAATCACAAAAATCCATCATGGTATCTGCCATTTTTTCGTCATTGGTAGCTCTTTTAAATGTCTCAGACATGGCCACTAGGGTTTGATGGAAAAAAATTTTCATTTCATCTACAGGCATATCTTTCGTCCACAAATCAATTCTCATACTTTCTTTGTGATTGCTATCCCAAATTGAAAGCATAATCGCTTTAGCTTCTTCTGCTGTCACGCCACCATCTTCTGCAGACCAAAATAGTTTTTCTGGCACTCTATTTTCATCTAATTCAACTTGAAACTTAATTTCTGAGGTATGTATATTTGACATTATTTCTTTGGTTTATATTTTGACTGTTCAAAAATTTCTTTTGCTTTTTTATTCATTAATTCGTTGATAGTAACATCATTATTCTTCATATACGACCTTACAATTTGCCAACCAATCCAAGCACCTACTTGTCCTGGCGAATCATTATCAATTTCTAAATAAAATTTAGAAAATGGTGCTGGACTCAAAAATCTAGGAATTAATTTAGCATCTACACTATACAACATTTCTTTGTCAATAAAGTAACGCCAAATATATCCCTCGTTTTCTGCACACCAATTTATTTGTTCAGGAGTATATCCTATTCTTGCAGCATCTGTATATTCTGGCAACAACAATTCTTTCAAGTACAGTTCTTTCCCTAAATAAATCATTTGAGACAAGAATGTCTTATCCGTATCTGGAACCATTTTTGTTTGAAGAAAACTTGAAGCAATATCTGGAACGATTTGAGTAGGTTCAAAATTTTGTTTGATGTATTCAGGAAATTGATAAAATTTATGATTTTTACCTAAATATAGTTCTAAAGACACAATTACCAAACTATCCGCGTAAATCGTTTTGGTATTATAATCCATTTCAGAAATCAAAGTAACAACCTTTGGTGTTTTAGTTTTAGGGAAGTAAAACTTAATATGCTTAAATAACGTTTCTATCTCTTGATTAATAGTTGAAAAATCAGCATACTTTTTTTGCACTTCTCCATACAATTCTCTCCATTGAGGATGCTGCATTTTTTCAATCCAAATTGCATCATCCGTTCCTGCAGGAAAAAAATATGGGTATTTTTGTTTTAACTGACTTAAGTCCTCAGGTTTAGTTTCAAAAAAAGCTTTGTCAAATCTATCAACTTTAATTTCAACTGGAATTTCTTCTACAGCTTTTTCAATCTTATTTTTCTTTTCGCATGAAAGCAAAAAGAAGCAAATGGCAAGTGGTAAAAGATAGATTTTCATGAGTTATAAATTATTTGTGCATTCTTTGCTTTAATCCCGTTACTTCCTTCTAGTTTATGGTTCGGAATTATGGCGATTTGATATTTATTATTTAATTTAGCTTTTAAATGTTTTCGGAATAAATTCCCATTTTGAAAAGATTTTGCAAATATACATTCCTGCTTTTTAAAACGTAAACTATTATGATTAAAAAAACGCCCTTATCACCAGAAAAAGTAAACTCTCAAATTATAAAATGGCTCACCGATTATGCCAAAAACGCCAAATCTAATGGGTTTGTGATTGGTATTTCTGGCGGAGTCGACTCAGCTGTAACCTCAACACTTTGTGCACAAACAGGTATGGAAGTACTTTGTATAGAAATGCCTATTCATCAAGCACCTTCTCATGTAAGCCGAGCTCAAGAGCATATCAAACAACTCAAAGAACGTTTCCCTAACGTAAAAAGCGCTGCTTCTGATTTGACTTCTGTTTTTGAAGCATTCAAAAAAGTAGTCCCAGAACATCAAGACGAAGCCAAAATGAACTTATCATTAGCCAACACAAGAGCACGTTTAAGAATGAGTACTTTGTATTATTATGCTGGAATCCATGGACTATTAGTTGCAGGTACAGGAAACAAAGTCGAAGATTTTGGTGTGGGTTTTTATACTAAATATGGTGATGGCGGAGTAGACCTAAGTCCAATTGCAGATTTATTAAAATCAGATGTGTATGCATTAGGAGAATATTTAAAAATTCCAAATTCAATTCTTATTGCGGCACCCACAGATGGTCTTTTTGGAGACGACCGTTCAGACGAGGACCAACTTGGTGCAAGTTATGACGAACTCGAATGGGCCATGTTGCAAGACGAAATTGGGAAAACGATTTCGGACTTTGAGGGTAGAGAAAAGGACGTTTTTGCTACCTACAAACGACTAAATAACGCTAACCAACACAAAATGAACCCAATACCAGTCTGTATTATCGATAAAAATTAAAAAAAATTAACATTCCTGGTATTTATTGTATTTTTTTTACTACATTTATGCTATCATTTTGATAGACAACTCTTAAAAAATAAATACCATGATTAAAGTTTGTTTAGCAGATAACTATCCTGTAACCCATTTTGGAGTTAAATCGTACTTTAAAGACCACGATGAAATCTCTATTGTAGCCAATGTTGGTAATTTTTCGATGGTTCGAGACATCCTCCAAAACAAGGAAATCGATGTATTGGTAATCGACTTAGAACTAGAAGGATTGGCGAGTATTTTTGAAATTAAGGCGATGTTGAAAAACTTCCCTAAAACGAAGATTATTATTTTTAGTAGTCTTTCGGAACAAATTTATGCTCCCAATGCAATTAAAGCAGGAGTTTCTGGCTACGTTCACAAATCCGAGAAACTTGAAACATTAGGTCAATCTATTGTAAAAGTACATCAAGGCAAAATTATTGTGAACGAAAATGTTCGTAAAAACATGGCTTTGATAGCCAAACAAAGTAAAAGCGAACGTTTGTATCGTAAATTATCTAACCGAGAAATTGAAGTCTTGCGCTATTTGAGCGATGGTAAGAAAAACCATGAAATAGCTGATATTCTCTCTCTAAACGAAAAAACAATTAGTACTTACAAATTGCGTTTATTAACCAAATTAAATGTAACCAATTTGGTTGACTTGGTTAACAAAGCTAAAACATTAGAAATCGTATAATTCGAATTTTGATTTACTAATTTTCACAAAAAATAAAAAGGAAGTCTATTTCAGACTTCCTTTTTTATTTATATGTAAGTAGAACGAATTCGACCAATAGCTCCCGTCAAATTGACTTTGAGCTTGTTATAATCATTAATCATTACTTTCAACTCTTCTACATCTGCTTCAGGGTTTGAAGTGAATTCATTCATTAAATCCAAGATTAGTTTATTAATTAGATATTCACGAATGGAAATAATGGTTTCTGAAGTATGCTGACTAACTGTTTCTGTTTTTTGTTTTACAAAAATATTCTGCCCTTCCCAATTATGAAGCACGATTTGTTCTTCTTCCATCAAAATATCCGTAACTTCTTGTGCAAACTCAGGTTTCAAATTTTTTAGATAATTATCTATTCCTTCTGTTTCATTTTGAAGATAATATGAAATCAAATCATTAAAAATAGCCCTGAAATGGGGATGTGCAAGCTCTACCTCATCTTCTTGTAAACTCAAATAAATCCTCTGAAAAACTTTGTACTCCTTTTTTTCAACTACGTGAACAATCTCCCCATCTGAATTAGCTTTCAAAAGTACATCTTCAAAAACTTCATCTTTATTCCCGTAAAGCAATAGAATTTCGATTATTTTTCTTTCTAAACGATATAAAACATCAACTTTCTCTGCTTGAACGGGATTTTCATTCTTAACAATTTCAAATGCTTTTTGCTCTTGCTTTTGTTTTTTACCTACTTCGGTAATGTCTTTTTGAACTAATTGTGCCAAAGTACTCACCAAAACTTGCTCCGAAATATCCATAATCCTAGAACATTCTTGCAAATATATTTCTCGTTGAATGCGGTCTGGAATTTTTGAAATACTCGTCACCATATCCCGAATCAAATCGGCTTTTTTTATTGGGTCGTTCTTAGCTTCGTTCATTAAAAGAGACGCTTTGAACTGAATAAAATCCTTTGCGTTGTTCTCTAAGTAAGCTACTAAATCATCATAAGAAGTCTTTTTGGCAAAACTATCTGGGTCGTCGCCATCAGGAAAAGTACACACTTTTACGTTCATCCCTTCCTCCAAAATCAAATCGATTCCTCGAATGGAAGCACGAAGACCCGCAGCATCACCATCAAAAAGTACAGTAATATTTTTGGTCAATCTATTGATTAATCGGATTTGGTCGGGTGTTAAAGCCGTACCTGATGAAGCCACGACATTTTCGATTCCCGCTTGATGAAATTGAATTACGTCTGTATATCCTTCAACCAAATAACAATTGTTTTGTTTGGCAATGGCTTGTTTGGCTTGGAAAATTCCGTACAAGACTTTACTCTTATGATAAATTTCGCTCTCGGGAGAGTTTAAATATTTGGCCGCTTTTTTATCATTGGTTAAGATTCGCCCACCAAAACCCAAGGTTCTACCCGACATACTTTGAATAGGGAACATCACCCTTCCTTTGAATCTATCAAAAGGACGGTCGTCTTTTGGAATGGTTAAACCCGTACTTTCTAGATATTGTAATTGATATCCTTTCCCAAGTGCTTCTTTCGTTAGAGCGTCCCAAGTTTCTGGAGAATACCCCAAACCGAATTTTTTTATGGTTTCGTTGGTAAAGCCCCTTTCTTTGAAATACGAATAGCCTATCGCCTTCCCTTCTTCGGTGTTTAATAGTGTGAAATGAAAATAATTTTTCGCGAATTCAGACACCAAAAACATACTTTCTCGAACATCAGTATTGGCTTTTTCAGCATCGGTTTGTTCTGTTTCTTCAATTTCGATATTGTATTTTTTGGCCAAATATCGAATGGCTTCTGGATAGGTAAAATGTTCGTGCTCCATCAAAAAAGCTACTGCATTACCACCTTTTCCTGAGCTAAAATCTTTCCAAATTCCTTTGGCTGGTGACACCATAAAGGAAGGAGAACGTTCGTCTGAGAAAGGGCTCAAGCCTTTGAAATTGCTCCCAGCGCGTTTTAATTGCACAAAATCGCCAATAACCTCCTCTACACGAGCGGTTTCGAAAACGGCATCTATGGTTGCTTTTGAAATCAATTTATTAAGGGATAAAGTTGGAAAAGGTCAAAGATACAAAGTTAATTTTGGATAATTAAACTTAGCATTATTACGCCATAGATTCGTCTATAAAGGTTTTAGCCACGAATGCACTGATTTAACACAAATTAGTGTGAATTTTTAACCGCAAGGTTCGCAAAGGGAAAATCGCAAGGTTCGCAAAGTTTTGGCTTTGTGGTTTAATTGAAAAAAAAAAAATAGTGAATCTACTAAATCAATGCAAGAATTATGGCACGCAGATTTCGCGGATTTAAGTAGATAGATGGTGCAGGTGGTTTCAAAAAAATAGTAACGATTCAGCTTGTCTTGCTTTCAATTGGCTCCAGCTTTAGCTGGAGTTATGGGAATTGATTTCATTGGCTTTAGCCAAATAAAAACAGCTAATTTTGGCTAAAGCCTTAATCACTTTCAAATTTCACCCCTCTAAAGTTGGAGGCAATTAATGTCCAAAAAAACACCTTAATAGTAACAAAATGTAATTTATCATTCAACCGTTACTATCAAATTTCTTCCAAGTAAAAAACCTTGCTAATCGTATAGCCCCGACAGAAGGGAAAAACCTCGTGAGCTGGGGTTCAGCTCACGAGGTTTAGGAATGATGGCGGGAACGATGTGGCCTGAAAAAGCCTGATGATTCGCTCCTAATTTTAATTGAAATCGAAACGGATTCCCATTGAAATATTGTTTACGTCTATTGTATTGTTTTCGAATAAAGGGTTCAAGTCATATTTTATATACAAACTCGTTTCTTTGTAACCGATGTAAGAACTTAATCCGTAAATAAAATTATTAGTATTGAAATCTCCTTTGGTTTTTTGATAAATCTTCTCATCGTTTTCGCGATATTCTATTTTTTGTTTGGATTTCAAATTAATTCCTGCATATCCTCCTACCCCAAATCGAACTGATTTATGTGTTCTGAATTGACGCTTGTCGTCGTTCATTGTACTGCCAGAAAAATCGAATTCTAAGTGCATAGGAACCACTAAATAAACGTTTCTAAAACGAGATTCTTTGAGGTCTTTTGAGTATACTTCTAGATTGGTTTGGTTTCCATTTACTACAAAAGTTCGGTTATTTGTAGGACGTAAATTATTGTACATTACGGACATCCCGTACTTGAAATGCAGCAAGTTATTGTCTTTTAGGATTCTGGTGTTGTAGGTAGTTCCCCACTCATAAAAATGCGAACCCATAAACTTAAAATCTTCGTCTTGTATCTTGCCGTCGACCATAACATTGTTCAAACCTGCAGCAAAAACAAACTGGCTAGTCGTTCTTTTTTCACCAAATTTTCTTTCTTTCTTTTTATTTCTAAAGTTGAAATCGTCGTCCCAATGAATAACGAGTGTGCGAGAGGAATCTTGTTCTTTGATTTTACCATCCACTTTTAGCTGTACCAATTCGTTCAATTGTTCTTGTTCTTTGGCAACTCTGGCTTCGATATTGATGGCTCTAGCTTCGGCCAATACTTTCTTTTTCTCGTCGGCTTTTTCTTTGGTGATTGTACCTGCTTGTAACTGAAGATTTACGGCTTCGATTTCTTCTTTTAGCGCTGCTTTTTCTTCTTTGGTAATTTTTTCAATGCGTGTTGCGATTTCCTTAGCTCTTTTTTCGAAGGATTCTTGCCCTATCATTTTGCTGGCTAAAAGACAGAATAAGGCGGCTAGATAAATGGTAAAATTTCTCATGATTACTAGTTTTTAAAAATTTGATTGATGATTGATTGTTTTTTATTCTTGATTGTTTCTATTGGCCAAAGCCACTTTTACGGTTTGATAATTTTTATTGACTTTTGCAATTACTTTTTCTCTAAAAGAGAGTTCTAATTCTCCATCAACTTGAGACAATAAAGAAGATGGGTCGACTTGTATTTTTTGCTTTTTTTGAATTCCTGTAGCTATTACTGGCACATTTTCGTCTATTGCAGCAATAGCTTGATGTTCTGTGTTTTTTTCGATAGTAGTACTAATTTGATTGTTGGTGGTTGTGATTTGATTGTTGATTGAAAGCACCTGATGCGTATTTTTTGTGATTGTATTTTGGTTATTGGTAGCCATAGACACGTTTGTTGCCAAGTCAGATTTAGGCTGAACACTTACTTCGTTTGTTGGTTCAATAGAAGGTTGTGTTGTAACCGAATCTTTATCTTCTGTAGAAGTCACCACAATTTCTTGAGATGGTGTTATAACATTACTTTCTTTTGATGTGTTAAAAAAAAGCGTTCCTACCAATAGTAGTCCCGTAACACTTGCCGCCACATACCACCAAGTCATTTTTTTCTTTGGCTTTTCTTGGACAGACAACATGGCGTCTAATCGGTCCCAAGCTTGAGCTGAGGGAGCAATTTCTCGATTGGAAAGCTTCTCTTTGGCTTGTTGTTCAAAATTATTTAGTTCCATTTTGCTTATTTTTTAAGCAGTTAATCTGCTGTTGTAACATTTTTCTAGCGTGCGACAATTGTGATTTTGAAGTTCCTTCAGAAATACCAAGCAATTGAGCAATTTCCTGATGCTTGTATCCTTCTATCGCATATAAATTAAAGACCATTTTATACCCTTCTGGAAGTGTATCGATTAAGGTTTGAATTTCTTCTACCGAGAACTGGTCTCCAATGGCATCAAAACTTTCCTCAACAAAAAACTCGTCTTCGGTATATTTCATTTTTTTATTAACTCTTAAAAAAGAAATACATTCATTGACCATAATTCTGCGTATCCAACCTTCGAAACTTCCTTTGTGTTCAAAATTTCTTAGATTCACAAAAACCTTCATAAATGCGGTAATCATTACATCTTCTGCTTGATGAATATCTTTGATATACTGTCTGCAAACTCCTAACATTTTTGAAGAAAATTTAGAATACAACTGTTGTTGCGCCTGCCTATTGTTTTCAATGGCAAGTTGAATCAATTTTTGTTCTTCATGATGTAATGGAATTACTTTCATATAATAAAACGTATTGGTCAGCAGTTGTTGTTTTTGTAAAACCGACTTCTATTAGCATAGACGAGGCAAGCAACAAAAAGGTTGCATGCAGTTGTTTTATTTTTGATAAAAAAAATAGAAACACCAATGATTACGGCACTTTACAGACGAAAAAAAAAATTATTTTTTTCTTTCGATTACATAATTGACCATTAAGGTCAAGGCCGATTTATAATCTGAAGTAGGGAAATTTTCAAGAATAGCTAATGCTTCTTGTTGAAAATCAATCATTTTTTGTTCGGCATACGAAAGTCCGCCATGGTTAACTACAAAGGCAATGACTTCTTTTACTCTTTTTTTGTTTTTGTTGTGGTTTTTGATGGAGTTAATCAACCAACTTTTTTCGTTTGTCGTGCACGTATTTAGAACATGAATTAAAGGCAAAGTCATTTTTTGCTCTTTGATATCGATTCCAGTTGGTTTACCGATAGCATCTTCGGTGTAATCGAACAAATCGTCTTTAATTTGAAAAGCCATACCTATAAGCTCTCCAAACTTGCGCATTTGTTCAACAACAACTTCATTATCACTAACAGATCTAGCGCCTAAAGCACAGCAAGCAGCAATAAGTGTAGCTGTTTTTTTTCGGATTATTTCGTAATATACTTCTTCAGTAATATCAAGTCTTCTGGCTTTTTCTATTTGCAACAATTCACCTTCGCTCATTTCGCGAACGGCTACAGAAATGATTCGTAGCAAATCGAAATCGCCATGATCTATAGACAATAACAAACCTTTGGACAACAAATAATCACCAACTAAAACCGCAATTTTATTTTTCCATAAAGCGTTAATAGAGAAAAAACCTCTACGGCGATTGCTATCATCCACTACATCATCATGTACTAAAGTAGCGGTATGAATCAGCTCAATCACACAAGCACCTCGATAAGTACGCTCTTCTACTGTTCCTCCAGAAATCATCTTTGCAGTAAGAAAAACAAACATCGGACGCATTTGTTTTCCTTTTCTGTTTACGATGTAATACGTAATTCGATTGAGTAAGGCTACTTTTGAAGACATTGATTCATAGAACTTTTTCTCGAAAAGTTCCATTTCATCAAAGATGGGTTGTTTTATTTGTGAGGTAATATTCATTTAGGATTCAAATATAGCACATAAAATAAAAAAAGACATACATAGTACAAGTTTAAATTTACATGATTAAATTTCAATTGTTACGCTTCTTTATTTGCTAATTGTCCGCAAGCAGCATCAATGTCTTTGCCTCTACTTCTTCTCACTTTGACAACGACACCAATAGCCTGCAAGGCTTTAATATAAGCAGCTATCGTCTCTTCAGATGCTTGCTGAAACTCCCCATCATCAATAGGATTGTATTCTATAAGATTGACTTTGCAAGGCACATATTTACAAAATTTCACCAAGGCATCGATTGAAGCTTTATCATCATTGATTCCTTTCCAAACCACATATTCATAGGACACCTTGCTTTTGGTTTTGCGGTACCAATATTCTAGAGATTCCCTCAATTCTTTCAAAGGAAAATTGGCACTAAAAGGCATAATTCTAGCTCGAGTTTCATCTATGGCAGAATGAAGTGAAACCGCCAATTTGAATTTAACCTCATCATCGGCTAATTTTTTTATCATTTTTGGTATTCCAGAGGTAGACACCATAATTCGCTTTGGAGACATGCCTAAACCTTCTGGAGAAGTAATCATTTCTATGGCTTTCAAAACATTATTATAATTCATCAATGGCTCGCCCATTCCCATAAAAACAATATTAGACAAGGGATGATTATAATAGAGCCTACTCTCTTTATCAATAGCAATTACTTGGTCGTAAATTTCGGCTGGTTCTAAATTTCGCATTCTTTTTAATCGTGCTGTTGCGCAAAAATTGCAATCTAGACTGCAGCCAACTTGACTCGAAACACAAGCGGTAGTTCTTGTTTCGGTAGGAATTAAAACGGATTCAACTACTAATCCATCATGCAAACGAACGGCGTTTTTTACTGTACCATCTTCACTGCGTTGCATTGTATCAACTTTGATATGATTAATGACAAAGTGTGCTTCTAAAATAGCTCTCGTAGCTTTAGACACATTTGTCATGTCCTCGAAACTATGAGCTCCTTTGGTCCATAACCATTCATATACTTGATTCCCACGAAAAGCCTTGTCGCCATTATTTACAAAAAAGTCGCGCAATTCTTCTTTAGATAATGCTCTAATATCTTTTTTCTCGATTTCCATGCTGCAAATTTATTCAATTTTTAATGTTTTGAATTCAATTTCACTTATTAATAGAATTTATTCTAGCAAAAGCAAGAAAATGGATTTCAAAAGAAATCGAATGAAAACAACTTTTTTTTGAGAATACAATTAAAATCATAAAAAAAGTGACTGCTTTTTTGAATAAATAAAAAAAAAGCAAGTAAACGAAATGCGACAATTCTTATTAATTTAAAATGTTTTTTGTTCTTATTGAAACCATTTCTAAATAAAAAGTCAACGAAATCGATGTAAAAATGTTAAAAGAATCTTAAAATTTACAAGAATGACTTTTATCATATTCCAGTAAGTACAATGTAGCGAAATTTGCTATATAAATAACACAAAAAGGATAAAGCTGTAAAAAATAACTAAAATCCTTTGAATTATTAAGAATACAACAATAATTATTAAATATACAACAATGAAGCCAACTACAATTAAAGCCGTTTTTTTAACATTTGCTTTAGCTTTGATTAATATCACTGCCTTTGCACAAAAGAGTTACACACTAGATAACAAGACTAGTTTTTCAGTTCTAGGAACTTCAACATTACATGACTGGGAAATGACTTCGGTTTCCAAAACAGGTAATGCAAATCTTACCGTAACTGATTCAAAAGTTGCTGACATAAATTCCATCACTATTGATTTAGCAGTAGAAACTATTAAAAGTGGAAAAAGCGGAATGGATAAAATAGCTTACGAAACGCTAAATGCTAAAAAATTCAAAACCATTAAATATGTTTTGAAAACTGCTACAAAAGTTAACGAAACTACATGGAACTTAACAGGAACCTACACCATTGCAGGAGTTAGCAAAGACTTAAAAACGCAAATAAAAGTAGCCGTAGTAAATGGAGTAGTTAACATTCAGGGTTCCAACAAAATCACTTTTGACGAATTTGGAATGAAAGCACCTACTGCCTTATTGGGTACTATCAAAACAGGAAAAGATCTAACAATAAAATTCAATCTTAATTACAAATAAAACTAACAACAATGAGAGTAATTTATTTTTTAGCAGCCGCTTTATTAAGCTTAACTGCTGCGCAAGCACAAGACCGATTTGGACAAATACAAAACTTAATTCCAAGAGACAAAACAGGTATCAATCAATTTGATGTAAAAAAAGACTCTGTTGAATTCAAAGGTTTAAGTATCGATTTAGGAGCCGCATTTGCTTTACAATTTCAAGCAATAAACTCTTTCAACGGTCACAAAGGAACCTCTTTTACTAACCCAAATAATAATGCTGCTATTACAGGTTATAAACTAAACAATTTGGCTAATAACTTGAATCTTCCAACTGCAAACATGACCATTGGTGCTCAATTATATGATGGTGTTCGCGTTAACTTAGATTTGTATTTAGCTGCAAGACACCACAATGAAACATGGGTAAAAGGTGGGTATTTACAAATCGACAAATTAGACTTTATCCAAAAAGACTTCTTGAAAGATTTCATGAAATATGCGACTATCAAAATCGGTCAAATGGAGAACAACTATGGTGATGCTCACTTTAGAAGATCTGATAATGGTAATGCAATGATGAATCCTTTTATTGAAAGTAACATTATGGATTCATTTACTACTGAGCCTGGAATTGAAGTATACTACAACAGAAATGGATTAGTAAGTATGATTGGAGTTACCAACTCTAAATTGAACCAAAACGTAGCAGAATTTGTTCCTGGAACTCCTTCAGCTGCTTTGCCAGACCAAAACACAACAATTAGCCCAACTATTTTAGCTAAATTAGGGTATGACAAACAATTGAATGATGACCTTAGAGTACGTTTGACAGGATCTTTGTACCACTGTGCTAACACAAGCGGTAACTTATATTCTTCTGAAAGAGCAGGTAGCCGTTACTATGGTGTAATGACTCACGCAGCTTACAAAAACGGAACTACAAATGTTACGAATAACCAAACTACTGATCTACAAGCAAATCATACAACAGGACGTTTTAATCCTGGATTTGGAAACTGGTTAACAGCTGTAATGTTCAACCCATTCATCAAATACCAAGGATTAGAATTCTTTGGAACAATTGAAATGGCATCTGGTGGTAACAAAAAAGGAATGGATGAAACTCGTACAGTAAATCAATTTGCTGGTGATGTTGTATACCGTTTTGGAAAAACAGAACAATTCTATGTTGGTGGAAGATACAACACTGTTTCTGGTAAATTAGACAACGCTAATACAGACAAAATTACAATCAACCGTTTCGAAGCTTCTGCAGGTTGGTTCATGACTAAAAACATCTTGTCAAAATTAGCATATGTAAACCAAAACTATAAAGGTTACAGCCAATTTGAAGCAAATGGAAATCCAAATGACTTGTACCAAGGTAAATTCAAAGGATTAATGTTTGAAGCTGTTATCACTTTCTAATACAAAATGAATAACAAATTAATAATTGGATTATTGGGTGTAGTACTTCTCTTTACATTGGGAAGTGCTGCACCCAATTTTCATTCTTATGATTCCTCTATTATAATAAACAAAATTGAAATAAATATAACTGGAATGTCAACGGTAGGTAAATACAATTGTAGTACGACTTTTTTCAAAAAGGACACTATTGTACTTAATGTTGCCAACAAAAATTGTATTAAAGCCGAAATTCCAATGGTCAAATTTGATTGTGGAAACAGAATCATGACCAAAGATTTACAATCTACTGTAAAAACTACACAATTCCCTTCAAGCTTTGTAACCATATCTGATATAAAAACCTATGGTAATTACTACAAATGCAACCTCACCTTTTTGATTACCAACAAAACACTGAGATACAAAGATTTTGTTTTGACAAAAGACAATAACAAAATTCAGGGAATAATTGCACTAAACTTCTCAGATGTTGGGCTTATCCCTCCTGTTAAAATGGGTGGTCTTATAAAAGTAAAAGACCAAATCGCAGTCAATTTTAGTCTTCATAAATTTTAGAAAAACAAAAAAACAAAGAGTAATAGCAAGTAACCACTTATTAAAGGTGGTTTTTTCATTTTAAGAAAAAAATAGTCATTGAACGAGTTTTAAAACCGTTTAACGTAAAAGTTTTAAATCTGAAAAAAAAGAATTTAGTTTTGACTAACTGCTTTTCATTTAAGACCTTTACTATGAAAAAAACGATACTATATACTTTACTTTTATCTTCCTTACTTAATTTTTCACAAACTCCCATTCATGACTTTAGTTTTGACGGCACTTTAGTAAACGTTGAAAAAACAACTACTTTTATGGGGAATGCGAAATTCACCAAAGACCGTTCAGGAGTAGACAAGAAAGCAATTCGACTTACCAACGAAGGTTTGGCAGCAAACATTGGTAACTTACCGCAAACCAATTCGCCTAGAACAATTACCCTTTGGATAAAATTTAATGATATTACCAACTCAAATTATATTTGGGGTTATGGTGCTGCTACAAATAATCAATATTGTGGGCTAATTCATCAAGGAACTAGTACCAACGAATCATTATTGAATATGGCTGCATGGGGCTATAAAAATGATTTTATAACAACAATTCCTTTATCTAAAGATGTATGGTACAACTATACCTATGTTTATGATGGAAGCTATGCCAGTATATACAGAAATGGTGTTTTGATTGAAAGTTTTAGTGCACCAAATAGGAACACCTTAGGGTCCATTTTTAAACTTGGGAACATAAATTCTTTAATTAGCATTAATGCAGATATTGATGAATTAAAGATTTACAATGTAGCTCTTAGTCATGATGAAATTGTAAACCAATACAATATTGGCTCCACATTAATAATAGCTGAATCTGCACCTATCGTCAAAAAAGGAAAAGGAATTTCTAAAAGTAAACCTTCTAGCACAAAAGCAATTGCTTTGAACAAATAATTCATTACTAAATCTAAAAGAGTACTAATGCTTTTTCCCGAAACATTCTTACTCTTTTTTTTATGAAATCAACTTTTGTTTTTGAACAACACAAAAATCATTTATTAAGAAAAAACCCTTTTTAATTGTGAGTTAAATTTAATTTTATAAATTTACACTTAGTTAAAAGCTTGATTTAAAATAAATTACAATTATAAACTTATTTATATCACTTGAGTAAAAAAAATTCACACTCTACTATTTGTTTATAATTTGCAGTTTTAGCCTCGCCCCAAGTTAGTTTTTGAACATTATTTATTAAAAGAAAACGAATAAATTCTTATTCACTTAAATAGTAACTAATCAAAAATGAACATGAAAACAATCCCTTACTTTATCTTGAATTGCTTTCTTATCTGTACCTTATGGACAGCAAAAGCACAAAAAAATTATGTGTTAGATGCGAAGACTAACTTCATAGTTTTAGGAACCTCAACCATGCACGATTGGGAAATGAACTCAACGGCAAAAAACGGAACAGCATCCCTTACTGTTGCAGATGGAAAGTTAACCGACATCAAATCCATTACTATTGATTTACCTGTAGAAACCATCAAAAGCGGCAAAAACGGAATGGATAAAATTGCTTATGAAACTTTGAATGCCAAAAAATTCAAAACCATAAAATACCTTTTGAAAGACGCTGACAAAGTAAATGAAACCACTTGGAACCTCACTGGTACTTACACCATTAACGGTGTTAGCAAAGAAGTAAAAACGCAAGTAAAATCGAGTGTTTCGGGTGGAATTGTAACACTTCAAGGGAACAACAAAATCACATTTGATCAATTTGGAATGAAAGCACCAACCGCTTTGTTAGGAACGATTAAAACGGGAAAAGATTTAACGTTAAAATTTACACTTAATTTTAAATAAACCAACTATGAAACTAACAACCACTTTAACCGCAACCTTGATTTTTGCCATAGCGGCAAATGCTCAGGATCGTTTTGGGCAAATACAAAATTTAATTCCAAGAGATAAAAATGGAATCAATGTTTTTGATGTAAAAAAAGATGATGTAGAATTCAAAGGCTTAAGTATTGATATTGGCGCTGCTTTTTCATTACAATTTCAAGGAGTAAAATCATTCAACGACCATCCTACAGGGAATTTTCAAAATAATAACGCTGGCCAAATCACTAATTACCGTTTAAACAACCTTGAAAACAATTTTAATTTACCAACTGCCAATATGACTATTGGCGCACAATTATTTGATGGTGTTCGAGTAAATCTTGATTTGTATTTGGCCTCAAGACATCACAACGAAACCTGGGTAAAAGGAGGCTATTTGCAAATTGACAAACTAGATTTCATTAAAAAAGATTTCCTTGCCGATGTTATGAAATACACCACCATCAAAATTGGACAAATGGAAAACAACTATGGTGACGCCCATTTTAGAAGATCTGACAATGGAAATTCATTGGTAAATCCATTCGTAGGAAATAATATTATGGATGCATTCATTACAGAGATGGGAATGGAAGTGTATTATAACCGTGGTGGCTTAGTAAGTATGATTGGAGTAACCAACTCTAAATTGAACCAAAACGTTCAAGAAATCGTACCCGCCAACCCAACCCCAGCAGCACCTGACCCAAACACCACTATAAGTCCAACAATCTTAGCTAAACTAGGTTATGACAAACAAATTAATGATGATTTAAGATTACGTATTACTGGATCATTATACCATACTGCCAATTCAAGCGGTAATCTTTACTCTTCTGATCGCGCAGGAAGCCGTTTTTATGGAGTAATGAGTCACGCTGCTTACACTGGTCCAAATGGAGCCGTTACTAATAACTTTGATCCTGCTGCCAATAAAGACACAGGCCGCTTCAACCCTGGATTTGGTAACTGGGCAACCTCATATATGATTAATCCGTTTATAAAATTTAAAGGACTAGAATTTTTTGCAACACTTGAGTTTGCCTCTGGTGGAGATGGTAGAGGTGTTGACGACAAAAGAACTGTAAACCAATATGTGGCTGATGTTGTATACCGTTTTGGAGGTAATGAAAAATTCTACGTTGGAGCCCGTTACAATGTGGTTGATGGAAAACTAAAAAATGCCGATGCCAACAATATTTCAATAAATCGATTTGAAACTGCTGCAGGATGGTTTATGACTAAAAATATTTTAGCTAAATTTGTCTACGTAAGTCAAAATTATAAAGATTTCCCGCAATTTGTAGGTGGAAATCCAAACGACTTATATGGCGGAAAATTTAACGGAATATTGTTCGAAGCAGTAATCACCTTCTAATAAATGCAACAAAAAATATCTTTATTTTTAATTGGTTTGGCACTTATCTTATTAACGGTAAGTGCCAAACCTTTTTATTTTTATCAAAAACTACCAAAAGTAATTCATAAGATAGAGATTAAAATTAAAGGGAATTCTACCGTTGGAAAATATACTTGTGCGACTATTTTGTACAAGAAAGATACCCTAAACATAGAAGCCTTAGAAAAGAACATCATTAAAGCTACCATCCCAATGACCAGCATTGATTGTGGCCATAGAATAATGACCAAAGATTTACAAAGCACCGTAAAAGTCAAAACGTTCCCGAATAGCTACGTAACCATTAGCAATCTAAAATATACAGCCAATAACACTTACAAATGCACTCTGGTTTTTACTTTAACCAATAAAACACTGACTTACAAAGATTTTGTGTTGACCTATTCCAAATCAACTCAGCAGGCAACAGGTATATTACCGCTTACCTTCTCTGATTTAGGTTTAAGTCCGCCTGTAAAAATGGGTGGAATCATAAAAGTTAAAAATGAGATTGAAGTAAACTTTGATTTGTTTTTCAAATAAAGAATCAACTTAGCGGGCGAATTAATACCTTTGCGGTTAGAACAAAAAAGACTTCAAATGCATTTTTTATCTCAAGATTTAGAGGATTATATTGAGCAACATTCAGAAAAAGAGCCTGCACATCTAGCGGCCTTGAACAAAGAAACCTACCAAAAAATTTTATTACCTAGAATGCTAAGCGGTCATTTTCAGGGAAGAGTTTTGAGTATGCTTTCTAAACTGATTCGACCTAAAAATATTCTTGAAATTGGAACTTACACTGGCTACTCGGCTTTGTGTTTGTGCGAAGGAATGCAAGAAAATGGACAACTACACACGATAGACATCAAAGAAGAATTGGTTGATTTTCAGCGTAAACATTTTGACAAATCGGCTTGGGGACATCAAATTGTGCAGCATTTAGGAGAAGGAACCGATATTATCCCAACCATTGATTTGACATTTGACTTGGTTTTTATTGATGCCGACAAAGAAAACTACTTGAACTATTTTGAACTTATCGTTCCGAAAATGAACAAAGGCGGAATCATTTTATCAGACAATGTTTTGTGGAGTGGTAAAGTTGTGGAGCCTTTGCAAAAAAATGATTTGAGTACCAAAGTCTTATTAGAATACAATCAACTCTTAGCCAAGGACCCAAGAGTGGAAACCGTTTTGCTTCCTATTCGAGATGGACTGACAGTGAGCAGAGTACTTTAAATTCCTAAAAGTATACATACGTCTTATCAAAATACGATACCTAGCCCAGATGGGAATGAAAATCCTTTTGGGTTGAACGGTATTTTTTCTTGACTAAAAAAAGCGACTGGAAGAAGCTCTTTTTTGGTCTTAGAAAAAAACTGTTTCAAACCAAAAGATTGTAATGTACAGCTGGATAATGCTCCTAATTAGTAATTGGAAAGTACTTTTTTTGAAGAATTTGATACCCTTTATAGGTTAAAAAACCAAAGGTAAAGCCGCAAAAATATCCTGTAAGAATGTCTAATGGATAGTGCAAACCTAAATAAATTCGGCTATAGGCAAAAATCAAAGGCCATAAAAAGAGTAGCCCGAAATACGGAAACTTTTTTCGCAACACCAAAAACAAGAAGGTCGCCACCGCCATAGAATTGGCCGCGTGTCCTGAGAAAAAACTAAAGGAATTTCTGGATTGTACGACGCGAATTAGACTATTGATGTCGGTATTATTGCAAGGACGCAAACGCTGCACAGTATTTTTGACCAAATTGGTTGTCTGGTCAGTAAAAGCAATTAAAACCGCAACAAAGAGTAATAAAAAGAGTGTTTGCTTGGCTCCTACTTTTTTGTAAATGATGTATAAAAGCAACAAAAATAAGGGAGTCCAGTTGACTTGTTTGGTAATGAATAACCACAAACCATCATAGGTCTCAGAACCCAAACCATTTAAAAAAACAAACAACTGAATGTCTAATGCTTCTAGCTTTTCTAACATTACATTTGTCTTTTTATTGGTCCTTCGATTTCGTTAACATCTTCAGTAGTAGTGTCTGTTGGTTTTCCTTCGACTGTGTTTGCTGCATTGGTAATTTCGGAAGTGAAATTATTGGCAAAACCCGTAATCGAATTGGCGGAATCACCCAATAGATTTTGTTTGGCTTTATCTATTTCGGAATTGATTCCTCCAGTTAAATCGGTTAATGTTTTTTGGTCCAATCCGTTGGCCTCTGCTCCTTTTTGAATTTCATTTTTAATATCGTTTGTAGCGTGTTTTAGCTGTGCCATCGCTTTGCCCATAGTACGAGCAATTTCTGGCACTTTATCAGAACCGAACAACATCAAAACGATAAACATTATAAAAATTAATTCTCCTCCTCCTATTCCAAACATAAGGTTGATTTTTTTGTTGCGACAAATATATTAATTTTAATACAGTTGCTTTTTAAATATTTCATAAAAAAGAGGAGCTGTGACAATTGACACAACACCTCTTCCTGTACTAATAATTTAATTGCTATCTCTTTTTATACAACAACTAAAATCGTCTTCCTGTATTTAGCAAATCAAAATAGGCCTTATCAATCCATTCCTGATGGTCGGGATGGGCAATTTTTATCATTTCCATCGCTCTATCTTTAAGCGTTTTGCCATACAAATCTGCGATTCCGTTTTCGGTGATGATGTATTGCACGTGCGAACGGGTAGAAACAACTCCAGCTCCTTGTTTTAAGAAGGGCACTATCCTACTCGCTCCATTTTTGGTAACCGAAGGCAGGGCAATAATCGCTTTTCCACCATCGCTCAATGAGGCGCCACGAACAAAATCCATTTGACCTCCTACACCAGAATACATACATCCGCCAATTGAATCTGCACAAACTTGTCCAGTAATATCTACTTCTATCGCCGAGTTAATAGCGACCATTTTTGGATTTCGTCTTATTTTGGCGGTATCATTTACATAGGACGATTCTCTTAATTCTATAAATGGATTGTCATTTACAAAATCATACAATCGCTTTGAACCCAACATAAAAGTTGAAAGCACACGTCCGCGTGTCACTCCTTTATAATTGCAATTGATGACATCTTTTAAAATTAAATCAATTACACCATCGGAAAACATTTCGGTGTGGAGTCCCAAATCTTTATGATTCATCAAATTAGCCAAAGCCGCATTTGGAATCGAACCAATTCCTAGTTGTAGCGTACTTTTGTCGTCGATTAAAGAGGCAATATGTGCGCCTATTTTGGCTTCGAGAGGCGTTATTGCTTCTTCTTCTTTTTCGTGTATTGGACAATCTACATCGACTAAAAAATCTATTTCGGATACGTGCAGAATTCCGTCACCAAAAGTTCTTGGCATATTTGGATTTACTTGTGCAATAACCGTTTTGGCACTTTCTATTGCCGCGACTGTTGCCTCTACAGAAACTCCTAAGGAACAATAGCCGTGATTGTCTGGTGGTGAAACGTGTATAAAAACGACATCCAACGGAACTACTTTTTTTCGGAACAAACGCGGCAATTCACTTAAAAAGACTGGCGTATAAGAACCATTTCCTGCTGTTAGAGTGTGTCGAACATTTTTGGCAATAAAAAAAGAATTCACGTGAAAGCTTTCTGCCAATTCTGGATTGGCGTATGGTGCTGGCCCTTCGGTATGTAAATGACAAATTTCTACATTTCTCAATTCAGAAGCTCTATCCGTCAACGCTTTTGTGAGTACATTGGGTGTAGCTCCAGCGGCGTGAATGTAGACTCTGTCATTTGATTGCACCACTTTTACTGCTTCGGGTGCGGTAACGTATTTACCCATAATTATTGTGATTTATGCTCATAAAGATAGCTTTTATATCTTTTAATTGAAAATAATCAAATAAAAACAATTGCTTTTTTAGAATTAATCAAAACACAATAAAAAGTTAAAACCTTTATCAATTAAAAGTAATACTATTACTTTTGTAATCAAAATAACTTTTTTGTAATACAGTTACTCATTAAAAAAATAATTACTATGAAAACATTGGTTGGTTATGTATTGGTTTTGGTATTTGGATTACAACTGAGTTGGGGGCAACAACTAGACACCCTACAAACAAAAAAAACATATACCAATTGGGAACAGGCAGTTAAAGACCCTGAAAAAGTATATCGCTTGAATTTAAGCAATCAGTCTTTGCAGTTAGACTCTCCATTGTGGTCTAAATTCAAAAACTTAGAGTATTTAAATTTAAGTAATGACCATCTCAAAACATTACCTAAGGGGATTACAAATTTAAAGAAATTAAAAGTTTTAGAAATTAGCGGTAATGATTTTACCAAAGTTCCTGAAGAAATTAGCAAAATAGAAAGCCTTGAAGAAATTTATCTGAATGAATTCAAAAACATCAATTTACCTAAGTCTATCGAAGCCTTGGCAAAACTTCCTAAACTTACGATGCTTCACTTAGAAAACAACAATTTGGAACGTTTACCTAGTGAAATTGCTTTGTTGAAAAACTTAGCGCAACTGTATTTGAATCAAAATCGCTTTAAAGAATTTCCAAAAGAAGTAAGAGGACTAAAGCATTTAGAACAATTGGATATCAAAAATAACGCTGTTCCAATTCCTATGAATCCACAGGAAAATATGAATTTTGGATTTAGAATTAATTTTTAATGAAAACCATTTGAATGAAAAATAAATTATTTCTGCTTTTTTTAGCCATAAGCCAGCTAACTTTTGCTCAAAGTACTCGAATTACAGATAATAATTCGATTGGATGGCTAAACTATATGGGAACATTCAAACTAGATTCAAAAATAAGTCTTCACACAGAATTCCAATGGCGAAGAGACGAATGGATAAAAGACAAACAACAAAACTTGCTTCGTCTTGGCATTAATTATCAAATAGACCCCAAAGTACAATTGCGCGTTGGCTATGCGTTAGCAGAAACGTATTCTTATGGTGATATTCCAATCAACGGTTTTGGGAAAGATTTTACGGAACACCGAATGTATGAAATGGTAACACTTACCGATAAAATAAAAATGGTAGAACTGTCACATCGATTTATGCTCGAACAGCGTTGGGTAGGAAGATATTCTACTGCCAATCTTACCAAAGAAGACGAATACTTATTCTCGAACCGCTTCCGTTATATGTTCCGAGCACAAGTTCCATTAAAAGGAGAAACCATTGGTAATCAAACGCCCTATCTGGCGATTTACGATGAAATTCTGATTGGATTTGGTAATAATGTTAACGAAAACATCTTCGACCAGAATCGTTTTGGGTTGCTTTTGGGATACAAATTCAACAATGCTTTTAGGCTAGAAGCGGGATACATCAATCAAATTTTACAATTGGGTCGCGAGCTAAACGGACGAAACGTAATACAACACAATAACGGATTTATCATTAACACCATATTTAACTTTGATTTACAAAACAAATCTAAAATAATATCGAAATCATAATTGCAAATGGATAGTATTTTAAACAACCTAAAAATCCAAGTAAACAGCAAAATCTATGTAAAAGACCCTGAAACTTCTACTTTGGGAAAAAAAATCATAGAGCACAGCATTTTATTAATCAACGAAATTGGTTTTGAAGAGTTTACCTTCAAAAAACTAGGCGAGTTAATAGGTTCAAACGAAAGTTCTATTTACCGCTATTTCGAGAACAAACACAAATTATTAGTATATTTATCTTCTTGGTATTGGAGTTGGATGGAATACCGCTTGGTCTTTTCGACCAATAACATTACCAACCCTCTTGAAAAGCTAGTTAAAGCCATACAAATTGTAACTGAAAAAGTTGAAGACGACCAAGCAACAACTCACATCAATGAGAGCATCTTAAACAAAATCATCATCCAAGAGTTTACAAAAACCCTGCATACAAAGGATGTAGATGAAGAAAACAGAGATGGTTTCTTTTTGATTTATAAGCGAGTGATTAATAGAATTGTACAAATGGTTCACGAAGTTAATCCTGAGTATCCCTTTGCTAAAAGTTTAGTATCATCGATTATGGAAGGAGCTTCACATCAACATTTTTTAATGAATCATTTAAAAACTATCACCAATTGTAACGATGAGGTCAGCCCATCTGATTTTTATATGCATTTAATAACGACTCTTTTAAAACAAAAATAATGACACCATTACAACGCTATTTCAAATTATTGTTACTAGACAAAAAAGATGTCTATCAAATTATATTTTACGCCATTTTTGCTGGTTTGGTGAGTTTGTCACTTCCTTTAGGTATACAAGCTATTATCAATTTTATTCAATCAGGTAGAGTTACTGTTTCGTGGGTAGTTCTTGTAGTATTTGTAGTTATTGGAGTAGCCTTAGTTGGGATTTTATCGCTAATGCAACTTAGAATCACTGAAAATTTACAACAAAAAATATTTGTTCGTTCCTCGTTTGAGTTTGCTGCACGTTTACCAAGAATCAAATTTGAGGAGTTATACGATTCTTACCCTCCTGAGTTAGCCAATCGTTTCTTTGATACGATGACCATTCAAAAAGGGACTTCAAAATTACTAATTGATTTTTCGGCTGCCTTACTACAAATTTTGTTTGGTATCATCTTGCTGTCGTTCTATCATCCTTACTTCATTATGTTGGGCTTTTTATTGCTGGTATTGCTGTATTTAATCTTTAAATATTCGTATTTCATAGGATTAGAAAACAGTTTAAAAGTTTCTAAATACAAGTATAAAGTGGCGGGCTGGCTTCAAGAAATGGCGCGCAATAATTATAGTTTTAGAAAAGAACGCAACTATGATTTTGCCTTGCAAAAAAATGACAAATTCGCCAGTGAATACCTAAATTACAGAGAATCCCTTTTTAATGTTTTAAAAAGACAATTCAGTCATTTGATTGTTTTTAAAATCATAATTACAGCTAGTTTACTTTCAATTGGAGGGTATTTGGTAATCTCTCAGGAAATGAATATTGGTCAGTTTGTGGCTGCCGAAATCATTATTTTATTAGTAATCAATTCTGTAGAAAAAATCATTCTAGGATTAGAAACTCTTTATGATGTATTGACTGCTGTTGAAAAAATAGGGCTAGTGACAGACTTGACAATGGAGGAAGATACCAACTATGAAGCCAACAAATGTTTTCACGCAATAACACTTACTACAGAAAATTTAAGCATTCAATTTCCAGGTTCTGCTAAGAAAATTTTAGACAATATCAATCTAAAAATTGACCAAGGAGAACGCGTTTTTATCGAAGGAAAAAATGGCTCTGGAAAAACGACGCTGATTCGTATTCTGTCTGGTTTACTGCAATCTTCGGAAGGTGCATTCTATATTAATGACGATACTTTCAAAAAAATTAATCTTAAGCAATACCGCTCTCAAATTGGCAATATTATTCATAGTGAAACCCCTTTTGAAGGCAGTATTTTGGACAACATTATCTTCAATAACCCAGATTGTTCCGATGAAGATTTGAAATGGGCTTTGGATGGAGTACAACTTACCCCTTACATCAAGTCATTGCCAAAAGGACTAGAAACACAGATTTTCCCTGAAGGGCAACAACTATCATCATCGAATGCACAAAAAATTCTGTTGGCAAGAAGTATCATTAACAAACCAAAAGTGCTGTTTTATGAAGACCCAACGGATGCTATGGATGAAAAAGTAGCCAATGAAATCATTGATTTCATTACATCAGATATAAATAAATGGACGATAATAGTTTCATCTAAAAATCCATATTGGAAGACAAAATGCAACAGATTCCTCACTATGGAAAAAGGTCAAATCATTTCAGATATAAAAAAATAACATTATGTTGAATATTTCAGAAAGCAACAAAACCAGCTTAGAATCATTACAGCGCTATAAAACCGTTAAGAATTTAAGTAATAGACCGCATTATAAAATATTAAACCGAATCATTTGGACAGTTTCGATTTTGGCGGTTATAGCACTATTTTTACCTTGGACACAAAACATTTCGGGCTCTGGAGCCGTAACTACATTAAAACCCAATCAAAGACCTCAATCTATTCAGAGTGTGATTTCTGGACGAATTGAAAAATGGTACGTACAAGAAGGAGATTATGTAGAGAAAGGCGATACTATTATGTTCATTTCAGAGATTAAAGAAGATTATATGGACCCTAATTTGGTAGCCAATACCAAAAATCAAGTCAATGCCAAAAAACAGGCTTTGCAATCCTATGGCTCAAAAGTAACCACGCTTTCTTCTCAAATACAAAATATAGAAAACGAAAGAAAACTCAAATTAGAACAAGCCCAAAACAAAATCAGACAAGGCTTATTGAAAATAAAAAGCGACTCTACAGATTTAGAAGCGGTAAAAACCCAACTCAAAATCGCCAACACACAATTTAATCGTGCAGTACAACTGAACAAAGAAGGCTTAAAACCGCTGACCGATGTGGAGGAAAAAAGGCTAAAACAACAAGAAGTTGAAGCTAAAATCATAACACAAGAAAACAAACTCTTGACTAGTAAAAATGAGTTTATCAATGCCAAAGTTGAAGTAGGCAGAATCAATGCAGAATATGGAGAAAAGATTGCCAAAGCACAAAGCGACCAATTTACCGCATTGAGCAATCAATTTGACACTGAGGCGCAAGTGAACAAATTAGAAAACCAATATGCCAATTACAGCATCCGAAATGGGATGTATTACATCAAAGCGGTACAAAATGGTTACATCAACCGTGCAATTCAAGCGGGAATTGGAGAAACCATCAAAGAAGGAACACCAATTGCTACCATTATGCCATCTAAATACGACATTGCGGTTGAAACTTTTGTAAATCCTGTTGATTTGCCTTTAATCAAAAAAGGAGAAAAAATCAGAGTTTGGTTTGATGGATGGCCTACTATTGTCTTCTCTGGATGGCCTGATATGTCTTATGGAACATTTGGAGGTCAAATTGTTGCCATCGAAAATTTCATTAGCGAAAACGGAAAATTCAGAGTATTGATTGCTCCAGACCCCAACGAAGCTCCTTGGCCTAAACAAATAAGAGTAGGCTCTGGTGCAGAAACTATTGCATTGTTGAACACCGTTCCTGTATGGTTTGAAATTTGGAGAACCCTCAACGGATTCCCACCAGATTACTATAAAACAACCGCTAAACAAAAATCATCCAAAGAGAAAAAATAATGAAGCAGTTCCTACTTATTTTCTTACTATATGGTACTTTTTTACAAGCACAAAACACTACTGCTGTTAGTCCAAGTAACGAATTCAGCTATAATGAGTTTTTGGGCTATGTAAAAAAATACCATCCCTTGGTAAAAAATGCCGATTTAGAAATCACGCGTGCACAAGCCAATTTGATGATGGCCAGAGGTGGATTCGACCCAAAAATAGAGGTCGATTTTGACAAAAAGCAGTTCAAGGATAAAGAGTATTACTCTATTTTGAATAGTAGTTTTAAAATTCCAACTTGGTATGGCATAGAGGTTAAAGCGGGTTTTGATAACAACGAAGGGATTTACTTAAACCCTCAAAACACGGTTCCGAATCAAGGGCTAACCTCTTTTGGAATTAGTGTGCCGTTGGGACAAGGTCTTTTGATTAACCAACGAATGGCAGATGTTCGCAAGGCCAAAATGCAAGTGCAATTGAGCCAAGCCGAAAGAAAACTAGAAGCCATTGCGGTTTTGTATGATGCTTCGGTAGCGTATTTCAATTGGAAAAGAAACTATGATGAGGTTCAGCTATACAAAGTCTATCAAAAAAACGCTCAAATCCGTTTTAAAGGTATCGAAACCTTAATCCAACAAGGAGACAAACCTGCAATTGACAGTGTGGAAGCTGGAATTATTGTAAAAAACAGAACGCTAAGTTTGGAGGATTCTGAATTGAAATTAGCCAAAGCCAAATTGGAGCTTTCCAACTATTTGTGGTTGGACAACAGTATTCCGTTGGAACTTTCGGATGCGTTGATTCCAGAAAATAAATTGGCTACTACGATTCAGGAAACTTTACGCACAAATGATTTACAAAATCAAGATTTTTCGATAACGAACCATCCAAAAATCAATGCGTTGGAACGAAAAATAGATATGCTCAATGTAGACCGAAAACTCAAAGCGAATGCCTTGTTACCCAAAATCGATTTGAGCTATTCCTATCTGTCTGAACCCAGTTATATCGACAATTATCAATTTAATGATTACAAAATTGGGGTAAATTTTGCCTTCCCTTTGTTTTTAAGAAAAGAACGAGGGGGATTGAAATTGGCGCAATTCAAAGTACAAGAAACTCAATATGCTTTGAGTTTAGAAAGAGTGCAATTGACCAACAAAATTACGGCTCAAAAAACAGAAATCACTTCGCTTACCAAACAACGCAGTTTGATTGAAGGCTTGGTTAAAAATAATCAAACGATGTTGCAATCTGAAGAACGATTGTTCTCGTTTGGAGAAAGTTCGTTGTTCTTGATTAACACGCGTGAGAACAATTTGGTTTCGGCTCAACTGGCTTCGATTGCTTTGGAAAATCGATTTTTGATTTCGAATTCGGAGTTGTTTAAGATTATGGCGAATCCTGATTAATTTTTTGGGGTTTAAAAACATATAAGTCATAGAAGTTTTGGTTAAAATTGTGGGTGTTTTTTGAACCATATAAGAAATTGAAGGGCATATAAAATTTTATTTAACCACAAAGTGCACAAGGGTTTACTCAAGGAGCGCAAAGATTATAGTAAATTATTTTTAAACATATAAGCCATAGAAATTTTAGTTAAAATTGTGGGTGTTTTTTGAACCATATAAGGAATTAAAGGGCATATAAGATAAGATTTAGCAAAAATCCGTTCAATCTGTTTAATCCGTGGCTAAACTTAACTTTACGCAAGGGGCGCAAAGACTAAAGTGACTTATTTTTAAACATATAAGTTATAGAAGTTTTGGAGTAAATTTGTGTGTTTTTTGAACCATATAAGAAATTGAAGGGCATATAAGAGTTAAACTTAAATGCAAAAAAACATATAATTTGTGGCTAAATTTAACCGCAAAGTATACACAAAGAAAAACTTCAATGACCTTATATGCCTTACATGGTTAAAAAAAGTAACGCAAAGACTAAACGATTAAACATAAAAAAACACTAATGCCTGCTCTTTAGCCCCGATTACTTCGCCAGTTCGCTATCGCTCGGGTGCAGTGGAAATCCTTTTTTTCTACCTGCTTTTAGGTAGAAAAAAAGATTGTAGCGAAAAGCGGGAAACTTGCTGCCTGAAAATGCCGATTGTTTCGCTCCTTATTTTTTTGGTGGAAATTGTTGTGCTTCTGTAAAAAAGAAGCGATACAATTATTTTAAAAGTCGTACTTTTGCCCACTGAAAATTTAGCTGCTATGATTATTGTAAAATCAAGAGAAGAAATTGAATTGATGCGCGAAAGTGCTTTGATTGTTTCCAAAACTTTAGGAATGATTGCCTCCGAAATTAAAGAAGGAGTGACTACTTTATATTTAGACAAATTGGCCGAAGAATTCATTCGCGACCACGGTGCAGTACCGAGTTTCTTGGGATTGTACGGTTTTCCGAATTCGTTGTGTATGAGCCCAAACTCTCAGGTCGTACACGGTATCCCGAACAACAAACCGCTAGAAAATGGGGATGTGATTTCGGTGGATTGCGGGGCTTTCAAAAACGGATTTCACGGTGACCACGCCTACTCGTTTGAGATTGGCGAAGTAGCACCTGAAACGAAAAAATTATTACAGGTTACGAAGGAATCGTTGTATGTTGGAATTCGCGAGTTCAAATTAGGAAATCGCGTGGAAGACGTAGGAAATGCGATTCAGAAATATACTGAAGCCCACGGTTATGGTGTGGTTCGTGAATTGGTAGGTCACGGTTTAGGACAAAAAATGCACGAAGACCCAGAAATGCCAAACTACGGCAAAAGAGGTCGCGGTAAACTTTTTGTTGAAGGTATGGTGGTGGCCATCGAACCGATGATTAATATGGGAACCAAAAACATCAAACAACACAAAGACGGCTGGACCATTACTACTGCCGATGGAAAACCAAGTGCTCACTTTGAACACGATGTGGCCATCATTGACGGAAAACCGGAGATTTTATCGACTTTCAAATACATTTACAAGGCATTAGGAATTGAAAGCGATGAAGAAGAGGAGTTTAGAAAAGTGCCTTTGGTGGTGTAACTCGTCACTTTTTTGACACAGATTACACAGATTTGAATTAGGATAAAATCCAGTGGGATTGCCAATGAATTATAATTCAAAAATTTTAAAAAAATAATATAAAACGATTCATAAACACCACTAGAGAATTCTATTTTTTTGAGAATCTCTGCATTTCTTTGTGAATCTTTGCGTAACAGCTATGAAAAGACTTTTCAAAACCGTACTCAATACCATTCCGCGTCCATTATTAATTCGTTTGAGTTATGTGGCGCGACCAATCATTGCTTTTACCTTAAAAGGTGACAAATTTACGGACCCAATTGATGGCAAAAGCTTTAAATCGATGTTGCCTTACGGATACGAAACGCAACGCAACAACGTGCTTTCGCCAAGTACACTTTCGCTAGAAAGACATCGCTTATTGTGGTTGTACCTCAACGAACAAACAGACTTTTTCCAATCTGAACTTGATTCAGATTCTTTAGATACAAACACCAAAAGAATTAAATTGAGAGATGCTGAAACAAATTCAGCATTAAAAGTTTTGCATTTTGCTCCTGAACAAGCTTTTTATAAATTGTTTCGCAAACAAAAAAACTTGGACTATACTACTACCGATTTGTTTTCGCCTTTGGCAGATGTAAAAGCAGACATTTGTAACTTACCTTTTGAAGACAATCAATACGATGTGATTTTGTGCAACCACGTTTTGGAGCACATCCCAGACGACACCAAAGCGATGCAGGAATTGTACCGCGTGTTGAAACCTGGCGGAATGGCTATTTTACAGATTCCGCAGGACTTAAATCGTGACGTGACGTTTGCCGATGACTCAATTACAGACCAAAAAGAACGCGCCAAAATATTTGGACAATACGACCACGTACGCATTTACGGCCGTGATTATTTTGACAAATTAAGAAGCATTGGTTTTACGGTAATCGAAGAGGATTATACCCGCAAAATTGCACCTGAATTGGTAGAAAAATATTGTTTGGCCAATGGCGAAATTATCCCAGTTTGTTTTAAATAAACTTTGACGAATCAGCACAAATGTCACAAATTAGCACGAATTGTTTTCGTATAATTTGAGTAAGTTTACCATTAATCAATCATTAACAACCTTTTGGAACCCGAAAAAAATTTCCAGTTTTGCTTTGATATCAGTTTCGAAGCGAGACTCAATTACTATATCCCTACTTCGTATGTAGTTGGGCATACGGATACCATTACCTATTTAGAAAAAAAAGCCAGTCCTGAAGTCCTTCAAAGTATGGGGATAACGCTTGAGAACTTAAATACTGCTACACAAAAAATAGTGTCGCTTTGTGAAATACTCCAACCTGAAGCGCTGTTTAAGAAATACCGAACCAAAAGCAAATCGGCCAAAAATATTGAAGATTTACTTAAAGACGAGAAACTAAAATTCGGCATTGAACAGTTTATAAAAATAAATCTAGCGCAATTTTATACTTTAGTAAAAGAGAACGATTTCCCGCTCTCATTAAACTTGGGAAAAGAAAAAGATTTTCGCATCAGCCGTATCGCTACTCAAAATCCAGCCTTAGCAACCGAACTGCATTTTGACAAACACGACAACGGAATTTCGTACACCCTTTTACTAAAAGACGAGACTACCTCATTTTATCCCTCCAACACCAAGGTCTCCTTGCTTTTGGATGAACCTGGATGGTTGGTTGCCTATCATAAATTGTATCAACTACAAGACATCAATTCGAAAAAAATCACCCCTTTCTTGACCAAAAAAGTAGTGGAAATTCCCTCGAAATTAGTACCTGATTATTTTGAAAAATTTATCAACGACATTGCCAAAAAAGTAGACATAACGGCTAGTGGATTTAAAGTGGTTACCCGAAGCGCCATTGTTTCTTGTAACCTTCAATTGGTGTATGACTTTTTCAAAAACAGCTATTATATTGGGCTTTTATTTGATTATGATGGCTTTGTTTTTGATGCCACTAAACCCAAAAACACCCATTCAGAAATTGACTTAAAGGGTTTGAACAACATCCAATTGATGCAATTCAAACGAACGGATGCGGAACTTACCTATAACGAGGCGTTATTGGATTTGGGATTAAGTAAAAACGAGAATAATTTGTTTTGGTTGAACCAAAACACAGCAAATCAAGACGCTTTCGGAACTATTCAATGGGCAATCGAAAATAAAGAAAAGCTGGAATCCTTAGGTTTTTCATTAGAAAATTTAAAAATAGACGGAAAGAAAATCGACAGTAATACCGTAACTATTGCATTCTCCAACACCATTCAAAACGACTGGTTTGACATCAAAATGACGGTGGTTTGTGATGATTTTGAATTTAATTTCAGCGAGTTGATTCCGAATATAAAAAATAGAAATCGCTTGTTTGCCTTACCCAACGGAAATTACTTTTTGATTCCATCAGAATGGATGACGCACTACAGTGCGATGGCAAAATTGGCCAAAATCAAAAATGGTAGTATCGCTGTTCTCAAAAGTAATTTTGCGGTTTTTGAAGACATCCCACAACTGAAACAATCCTTACACGTTAAGGAATCTATTCAATACCAACCTTCGCCTTTGGTTAAAGCCACCTTGCGACCGTATCAAATAGAAGGTGTACAATGGCTTTTGGAACATTACAACAACGGTTTAGGAGCTTGCTTAGCCGATGATATGGGATTGGGAAAAACATTGCAAACCTTATCCACGCTGGTTGCCGTACAAGAAAAACTAGAATTTGAAAAAGCCGAAAATACCCAACTCGATTTGTTTGGCAACGAAATTCCTGTAGCCAAAGAATACTTAAAAGCCTTGATTGTGCTTCCCTCCTCTTTGGTGTTCAACTGGTATAACGAAGCTAGAAAATTTACACCTCACTTTCGAAGAATTCAGTATATAGGACAAGACCGAAAACTATTGTCTAAAAAACTAGCAAAGTACGACTTGATTTTTACCAGTTATGCGGTGGTAGCGAGAGACCTTTCGATTTTAGAAAAATACCAATTTCGCTATTTGATTTTAGATGAAAGCCAATACATCAAAAACAAAAATTCGAAAATCTTTAAAGCAATTAATCAACTGCAAACCACTCATAAAATCTCGTTGAGCGGAACGCCTATTGAAAATTCATTAGACGATTTGTGGTCGCAAATGCAATTTATCAATCCGAATATTTTGGGGAGTTATGCTTTTTTTGCCGAGCATTACAAATTTCCGATTGAGAAAAAACAAGACGAAAACAGTCTCGCAGAACTCAAAACCTTAGTCAGTCCCTTTATTCTAAGACGTACCAAAGAGCAAGTTTTAAAAGACTTACCCGAACTCTCTGAACAAGTTTTCTATTGCGAAATGGAACCCGAACAAGAGAAATTATACGAAGAAGAAAAGTCGAAAGCAAGAAACGCACTTTTAAAAACCGATGGTTCAGGCATTGACAAAATCAATATTATCAACACATTGATGCGTTTGAGACAATTGAGCAATCACCCAAAAATGGTCGATGCTAAGTCTGAAATGGATTCTGGAAAATATATGGCAGTGACGCGTTATTTGGAAACCTTGGTGCAGTCCAATCAAAAAACGATAGTATTCAGTTCGTTTGTATCGAATTTGGAATTTTATAAAAAATGGAGCATCGAAAACAACATTGATTTTTGTGAACTCACGGGTGCTACGCCTCAAAAAGAACGCGCCTATCAAGTTCAGAAATTCCAAGAACAAGAGCGCTCAAAATTGTTTTTCATTTCCTTAAAAGCAGGTGGTGTGGGACTCAACATTACCAAAGCGTCTTATGTTTTGTTTTTGGACCCTTGGTGGAATCCTTTTGCCGAGAAGCAAGGTATTGGTCGTGCCCATCGCATTGGACAACTTAATAAAGTGAATGTAGTTCGATTCATCACTAAAAATACGGTGGAGGAAAAAATCATTCGTTTGCAGGAAAACAAAAAACTGCTTTCGGATGCATTGCTTGATGAACAGCACATCAGCCCAGAACTTGAAGAAAATTTAGATTTTATTTTAACCTAAAAAAACCTGCTACTTCAGTGAAACAGCAGGTTTTGGTTTTATGTGCGTTTTGCAATTTATGACTTGCTTTCAGGCATCAACATCCCAATTACTTTGTCTTTAGTTAAATACTTTTTAGCCACTTCTTGAATGTCTTTTGCGGTTATAGCATTCACTTCGGCTTCGTATTTCAATGCGTTTTCAGGATTGCTTCCATTTAAGAAAGATCTAGTAAAATTAGTCAACCAAAAACGGTTTTCTTTACTGTCTTTTCTATAATCAGCTAATTCTCCTTCTTTGTATTTGGCTACATCTTTTTCCTCTGGACCATTGGTAATAATCTTTTGTAACTCGTTCAATGCCGATGCCGTAAGCTTCTCTGCATTATCCGGACCACAAGGGAAACCAATATTGAAACTAAAAGAACCATACGGTACTTTGTTCATGCCTCCACGAGCAGAAACCCCATATACACCACTTTCAGATTCACGCAATTGTTCAATCAATTTGATAGTCAACACTTCACCTAATGCTTCCAAAGCCAAGGCTTCTTTTGGAGAATATTTGGCCTCTCCGTAGAACATAATGGTTACATTACTTTTAGGATCGGTTCCTTTGTTTACCACTTTCTTCAAATCACCTTTTAGCATTCGGTAACCTAAGTCTACTGTTTTTTCTTTGGTTGCTGTTGCAGGTAAAGATGCCAAGTATTTAGTAGCAAAAGCCTCGATAGTTTTATCGTCTATATTTCCTACGAAGAAGAATTCAAAATCGGCTGCATTAGCAAAACGCTCTTTGTATTTATCATACGCTAACTTATAATCCGTTTCAGCCCATGACTTATCCGTTGGCATTATACCATTAAATCTTGGATTTTCTTTATTTAAATAAGTGTAAAACTCTTGTTGAAAAAAGTTCATCGGTTGCGAAGCCATATTTTTGAAGAAACTTGATTGTTTTTGTTTAAAGCCTTCAAATGCTTCTTGATCAAAATTCAAATCAGTAAAATAAGCATGCACCATTTGGAACAAATATTCTAAATCTTTAGGTGTTGCATTTCCTCTTAGACCTTCTGTTGCTGCCCCAATATATGGATTAACACGCGCAATTTTTCCAGTCATGAATTTGTTGATGTCATTCAATTTCAGTCCAGAGAATCCCGCTTCAGCAAGAGCACCGTTTGCAAATTGTACTTTTTTCATCTCTTCATTAGAATACAAATTACTTCCTCCTAAACTTACGGCTTCAAAAAGCACTTCGTCGTTTTTGAAATCGGTAGTTTTGTATACTACTTTTACGCCATTAGACAAAACTAACGTTTTGGTTCCTAAAGTAGCATTAGCTTCTCTTTTTACAACAGTTCCTGCTTTTACCTCTTTTCTAAGTAAACTTGTCGCTACCGCCTTATCTTCATAAGGTTTCAAATCGGATTCATTTACTTTTAACGTTTCTAACACCTCTTGTTCCGTAACTTTCTTCAAGTTATCTTTTTGTGGTCCTGTAAAAACAACCACACGGTTATCTTCTTTGATGTAATTTTTAATAAAACCATTTACATCCGCCAAAGCAATAGTTGGCAACAATTTTTTCATGGTTTCGAAAGTCCATTCTATTCCTGGAACAGGTTCCTTCTCAAGAAAGTTAGATTGCAATTCCCCAACAAAATTCTCAGAATCTGTTTTAGCTCTGTCATTATAGCTTTTCTCAATTTGGGCTAAAAAATCCGCTTTAGCTCTATCCAATTCACCTGAAGTAAAACCATATTTTTTGGCTCTTTCATTCTCTGTAACCAACACTTTCAAAGCACTTAATTGCTTGTCTTCAGCCATCATGGCAACAGATTGATAGGCTTTTTTATTTCTAGCATAGGTACCTCCATAATAGGAAAATCCAAAAGTAAAAGGCGGTGTTGCAGAGTTAGTCAATTCCTCCAAACGATTGTTCAACAAGGTAGTAAACAAGCCTTCTACGATGTAACTTCTAAAATCTCCAACTGTTGTAATTTTCTTTGGCGCATCATAATCTTTATAGACTAACTGCACTTGTGTATTTGAAGCTTCTTTGTCACTTTCTACCGCAACAAAAGTTTCTTTGTGATTAGGCACTTCAAAAACGTTTCTCACTTTTTCGCTGGCTGGATTTTTATAGGCCGAGAAATGTTCTTTAATTTTCTTTTCCATTTCGGCCACATCAATATCTCCTACCACAATAACACTCATCAAATTAGGACGGTACCAATCTTTATAAAAACGAGTTAAGGTTTCGTATTTGAATTTTTCTAAAATCTCTTTTTGACCAATTGGTAAACGATTGGCATACTTTGAATTGTGCATCATTTTAGGAAGGTAACGACCCATCATTCTTTTTTGAGCTCCTAATCCTAAACGATATTCTTCTAGAACTACGCCGCGCTCTTTATCAATTTCTTCGGGGGTCAATACGGTATTGAATGCCCAATCTTCTAAAATTTGAAATCCTTTTTCTAATTTTTCTGGATTATCAGAAGGAATCGGAAGAAAATAAACAGTTTCATCAAAGCTAGTGTAAGCGTTTAAATGCTGCCCGAATTTAACTCCAATACTTTGCAAATAATCTACTAATTGATTCTTTGGAAAACGTTTGGTCCCGTTAAAACACATGTGCTCCATAAAGTGAGCCAAGCCTTGTTGGTCATCGTCTTCCAAAATAGAACCTGCGTTTACGACCAATCTAAGGTCTACTTTCTTTTCTGGTTTGGCATTCTTTTTAATGTAATAGGTCAACCCATTATCGAGTTTACCGGTTTTGACATTCGGATCAAATGGAATAGCTTGTCCATAATCCATAGTTTGGGCTAACATTGTTACAGGAAACAATAGTACCCCCAATGCGAATTGGTTGAATTTTTTCATAAAAAATGTTTTGTTGATAGGGTAAAACTATAGATTTAACGTCAAATTGAAATCTTTATTATAAAAAAATTAACAGAAATTACTTCCAAAAAAATCACATTCTCGATTTAACTACAAAAAAACTTGAGAAATAAAGGGGTTTAGTATATTTACAGTACAAAACAATCAAAAATGCGGAACCTTTTTTTAAAAATCATCTTTGGATTATTAAGCTTTTTACACTTCAATATCCTTGAAGCTCAGGCACTCCAAGAAATAATCCCTCCTTACAACATTAAGACCATTTCCTTTATGAATAATGGTCAAAATGTAATTCCGGTCTTTAAATTAGGAGAATCTTTTGAGCTTAACTTTGATGATTTATTTGGAAATGAAGCCAATTATTACTACGAAATTATTCATTGTGACTACAACTGGGTGCCTTCAGATATTCCCAAACAAGAATACCTAAAAGGTCTTGATAATCAAAGAATTATTGATTATTCGAATTCTTTCAACTGTCTTCAATTGTATTCACATTACCAGCTTAACATTCCCAACCAATTTACTCAATTGGCTTTGAGCGGTAACTATATGATCAAAATTTTAAATGAAGACAGAGACGTTGTTTTTTCAAGAAAGTTCATCATTTATGAAGACATTGCTAACGTACGATTACAAATTAAAAGAGGAAGAAATATAAGCACTATTGAAAGCAAACAAAACCTAGATTTTTCTATAACGTCAAAGAGCCTTACATTTCAAAATCCATTGCAAAATGTCAAAGTTTTGCTATTACAAAATCGTCAATTTACTACTGGAATTAAAAATATTGCACCGCAATACACCATCGGTAATGAACTCGTTTACAAGTATGATTCAGAAACACAATTTTGGGGAGGTAATGAATTTCGGTTTTTTGATAATAAAGAAATTAGAAACGCTGCTAATAGTGTAGCAAAAATAAGTTCTAATGGCGCCATTTATAACAGTTTTCTTTTTACCGACGAAGCAAGAGCCAACCTACCTTATAGTTTTACACTAGACGCTAATGGAAATTTTGTTGTTCGGAATTTAAACGCTGCCAATAATAAAATTGAAGCCGATTATGCTTGGGTCTATTTCAGTTTATCTGCTCCTAGCTTTCGATTGGACAAAGACATCTACATTAATGGAATGTTCAACAATTATGCACTGACTCCAGAAAATAAAATGGAGTACAACGAGAAAAAAAACCTTTATGAAAAAGCATTGCTAATCAAACAAGGTTTTACAAATTATCAATATGTAGTTGCGGACACTAAAGGTAAAATTGACCAAGAAAACAGTATTGATGGAAACTTTTTTCAAACAGAAAATGAATATGAAATAATTGTTTATTACAGAGAAAACACACAAAGATATGATCGCGTAATTGGCTTTGTAGCATTGAATTCGGTAAGTATTACGAACTAAATAAAAAAATATTTTTCAATAGATTTTTTTGTAATTTTGTCATTATTAAGCAGCTACTTTCCACAATATGGTTTCACAAATAACAAGAGGCATAAAAATATCGGTTTTAACTAGTTTTGAAGGGACTTACTTCAAAAACTACAAAATACACTTTGCCTTTAGTTACCAAATAACAATTGAGAATCACAGCAAAGATTCTGTTCAACTTACCTCTCGCCACTGGGAAATCTACGATTCACTCAACTACAATGAGGTAGTAGATGGTGAAGGAGTAATAGGTAAAAAACCGGTTTTGAAACCAGGAGAACAACATACCTACAGTTCTGGTTGCTTATTATCCTCGCCTTATGGCGCTATGAAAGGATATTTCAACATGATTAATTTTACTACTACTAAAAATTTCAAAGTATTTGTGCCTAATTTTAGATTATGCGCTTCATTTGCTTTGAATTAATTTGACTTTTATTCTGTGATTTAGAATAAAAATTTCATTTTAACTTTGTACTTTTGCATCAAATTATTGGCATTAGCCAAATCATCATTATTTTCTGTTCAATTATTTAATATAAAAAATATGCTAAAAGGATTTTTTAACGTACCAAAAGCGGTTAACGAACCTGTAAAAGGTTACGCCCCTAACTCCCCAGAAAAAGCAGCAGTTCTTGCAGCATACAAAGCCATGTGGAATTCAAAAATTGATGTTCCTTTATACATTGGTAGCGAAGAAATCAAAACGGGTAATACTAGAAATATGACCGCACCACACGATCATCAACATGTGGTAGGAACGTATCATTTAGCCGAAAAAGTACATGTTGAAAAAGCCATTGCTAGTGCTCTTGAAGCCAGAACAGCATGGGCAAATATGGCATGGGAACAACGTGCAGCTATCTTCTTAAAAGCTGCCGAGTTGATTGCTGGACCATACAGAGCTAAAATCAATGCTGCAACGATGATTGCGCAATCTAAAAATATTCACCAAGCCGAAATTGATGCATCATGTGAGTTAATTGACTTTTTACGTTTTAACGTAGAGTTCATGACTCAAATCTATGCTGATCAACCTAAATCGACTTCTGATATGTGGAACCGATTGGAATACCGTCCGCTAGAAGGATTCGTATACGCAATCACTCCATTCAACTTTACTGCTATCGCTGCCAATCTTCCAGCAAGTGCTGCTATGATGGGTAACGTAGTAATTTGGAAGCCAAGTGACAGCCAAGTATTCTCTGCAAAAATCATCATCGATGTATTCAAAGAAGCAGGAGTTCCTGATGGCGTAATCAATGTGGTTTTTGGAGATGCTTTAATGGTTACCGATACGGTTCTAGCAAGTCGCGATTTCGCAGGGGTTCACTTTACAGGTTCAACACATGTATTTAAAGATATCTGGGCAAAAATTGGAACGAACATTCACCATTACAAAACCTACCCAAGAATTGTAGGAGAAACTGGTGGTAAAGATTTCGTGGTAGCGCATCCAAGTGCTAATGTAAAACAAGTAGCGACAGGAATTGTTCGTGGCGCTTTCGAGTTCCAAGGACAAAAATGTTCTGCTGCTTCAAGAGCCTATGTACCTCAAAGTATGTGGCCAGCCTTGAAAGAGCAATTGATTACCGATGTAAAATCAATGAAAATGGGTTCTCCAGAAGATTTTGGAAACTTCATTACTGCAGTAATTCACGAAGGATCATTTGACAAATTAGCTAGCTATATTGATCAAGCGAAAAAAGATGCTGATGCAGAAATTATTGTTGGTGGAAATTATGACAAATCGGTGGGGTATTTTATCGAACCTACCATTATCGTAACCAGCAATCCAAAGTACACGACTATGGAAACCGAATTATTCGGTCCTGTAATCACAATCTATGTTTACGAAGATGCGAATTGGGCAGAAACATTGAAATTGGTGGACACCACTTCTGAGTATGCTTTAACAGGAGCTATCTTCAGCCAAGACCGTTACGCCATCGAAGAAGCAACTGTAGCTTTACAAAATGCAGCCGGTAATTTCTACATTAATGACAAACCAACAGGAGCCGTGGTAGGTATGCAACCATTTGGTGGCGCTAGAGCTTCAGGAACCAACGACAAAGCTGGGTCTGCATTGAACTTATTGCGTTGGGTTTCTCCAAGAACTATCAAAGAAACTTTTGTAACACCAGAAGATTACAGATATCCATTTTTAGGAGAATAATTTTTCTAGATTCAAAATTGAAAAACCCCACATAAATCAACATTGATTTTTGTGGGGTTTGTTTTTTAAACCAAAGAAACTTTTTTACCCGTTTTTGCCGCCTCATAAATGGCCTCCAAAATCTTAACATCCTTCAGTCCCTCGATTCCGGTAATATGACTTGGTAATTTTTTATTTTCTAGTATAACTTTACCTATGGCATCCATTTGGGTTTGTTGCTGATTGATTTCAGGAAAATTCATTTCTCCATTGCTTGTCCTACCTCTAAACGGTCCATAACTGATGGCTGGACTTAACTCAAAGAAACCTTCATCAGCTGAAGCAAATAATCTATCTACCCCACAACTATAGGAAGTAGAAGAATTACTAACTGCTCCACTTGGAAAATTTAACTGCCATGTAATGGATTCTTCTACTTCTGTAAATTTAACTTTATTGGTTATTGGACCAAATTGAGCTGTTACTGAAATAGGTTCTTCGCCCAACAAATAACGACTAGCCTGTACACAATAAATTCCTAAATTAACCAATGGGCCACCACCAGATAAACTACGCTTTAAATGCCAATCGATGGTATCACCTGTATTATAGCCTAAAGAAGTTTCGACTAAACGAACTTGTCCAAAAACTTTTTCTTGACCTAAACGCATCATTTCTAAATTATAGGGCTCAAAATGCAATCTATAACCTACTGCCAGTTGCACTCCCGCTTTTTCACAAGCACCAATCATTTCTTCACAATCTCTAGCCGTTACAGCCATTGGCTTCTCAACAATCACATGCTTTCCTGCTTTTGCAGCTCTTATTACAAACTCTTTATGCATGGCATTGGGCAAAACCACATAAACTAAATCAATATCTTTATTATGAATAATTTCATCAAAATTTTGATAATTGTACCTGCTTTTTTCTGGAATGTTATACTTCTTTCCCCAATCTAAAGCTTTTGATGGCGTCCCAGTAACAATTCCAGCCAACCTACAATACTTTGAAACTTCTAAACCTTTAGCTAAGTAATCTGCATAACGACCTAAACCGCAAAGAGCAATATTTAATTTTACTCCATCATAGGTTTCACTCGGATTTTCTGGTAAGGCTATAAATGATGGAAGCGCAGCCATTACTGAAGTTGCCCCAACTCCAACACCAAAATTGTGGATAAAAGTACGTCTAGAAATTTTTCTCATTTTAGTAAAGTTTTAGAATCCATAAATGAATAAGACATTATAATAATTCAAAAGTTACAAAAATGCTATAAAAAGAAACCCCAACAAAAAACAGGCTTTTTGTTGGGGTATATTATTTCTATATTTTAGCAACAGCATCAAAAGGCATTTTAGCCAGCAAAGTCCCGCTGTACGCTATATCTTGCTTGCCGAACCCCGTCAAGCAAGGATGCCGCTACCATCGGGATTAAAAGGATAAATGGGTGTGTTTTTGTGAGCAATAGAAGCTACACTACAAACTTCAACGGTAAGTGCACCACTTTTTTGGTTTCAAAAAATTCATCTTCAAAAATGTCAGCCAAATTATACTCTGTAGCTTTCGGAAAATCCTTTAGCTCTTCGGTCAAATCGCCTCCTTTTAAATACAAAATTCCATTTTTCAATTCGTGCTTGTGTTGCTTTTTGATTTTAGTTTTTACCCAAGAAACAAAGTCTGGCATGTTGGTCACCGCTCGGCTCACAATAAAATCAAAATCACCTTTTACATTTTCGGCTCGTATTTGCTCTGCTTTTACATTTTTTAATTCTAAAGCTTCAGCAACCGCTTTGACTACTTTTATTTTTTTGGCGATAACATCAATCAAATAAAAACGCGTTTCAGGAAACAAAATCGCCAAAGGAATTCCAGGAAAACCACCGCCAGTGCCCACATCCAAAACATAAGTTCCAGGTTCGAATTTATTTATTTTGGCAATTCCTAACGAATGCAAAACGTGTTTCGTATACAAAGCATCTATATCTTTTCTCGAAATAACATTTATTTTTTCATTCCAATCGTGGTATAAAAAATCCAACTTTGCAAACTGCTCTTTCTGAACATCGGTTAGATTAGGAAAATACTTTAGAATTTCATCCATGGCATTAAATTTTTAACAAAAGTACTTATTTTACCGCGGAAATTTTTAACTCAATAATGTATAATCGAAAATTTATAATAGTTACATTTGCAATTATTTAAAAATTCCTATGAATACTACTGCACCTACTTTTTCAAAGCAAGACAATTTAAAATTTTTCAGAACACTTAACTCTCGGGTTAACAGTTACTTCAAAGAAAACAACATACAAAAAACAGGAAACTGGAAATTGCATTTAAAAACAATCATCTTATTTACTGTTTTTTTAGCTCCTTATTTTATTATTCTAACGCTTGACCTTCCGTTTTGGGCTTATTTATTGCTCACTATCGTTATCGGAATTGGTATGGCTGGAGTAGGAATGAACGTAATGCACGATGGAAATCACGGTTCGTATTCTACTAAAAGTTGGGTCAACAAATTTATGGGAGGTTCTATTTACATCCTAGCCGGAAATGTGTACAACTGGCAAGTGCAACACAATGTTTTACACCACACTTACACGAATATTCCTGGTCACGACGAAGACTTAGACGCGGGAAGAATTATTCGTTTTACGAAAGAAGCCAAATGGCAAAAATTCCACCGTTTTCAACACTACTACTCTATCTTTTTGTACGGTTTATTGACCTTCAATTGGGCCATTACTACCGATTTCAAACAAATGAAAAGTTATTTGAAACGCAAATTATCGTATGGCGAGCCTAAAAGCCCAAAAATCCTTTGGACAACTTTAATCATCACAAAAATGATTTATGTATCAATTTGGATTGTTTTACCAATAGTTATTGGTATCACTTGGTGGAAAGTTTTGATTGGCTTTTTTGTAATGCATTATACCGCAGGACTTATCTTAAGTGTTGTTTTCCAATTGGCTCACGTAGTGGAAGAAACAACCAATCCGTTACCAAATGAAAACGGAGAAATCGAAAACACTTGGGCAATACACCAATTGTTTACTACAACCAATTTTGCTCCAAAAAATGCCATTATCAACTGGTATACTGGAGGATTAAATCACCAAATCGAACACCACATTTTCCCAAACATCAGTCATATTCACTACGGAAAAATTGCAAAGATTGTAAAAGAAACTGCACAAGAATGCAACCTTCCTTACTACGAATACAAGACGATGCGTAGTGCTGTAATTGCACATTTCAAACACTTGAAAGAATTGGGAATGAAACCAGAATTAGCCTAAACTTACTACCGCTAAATCCAACACGAACTAATTACTATTTACTATATAAAATGAATCCACTTTCAGACAGAATTAATAACCTTGCCACTTCGCAAACTTTAGCGATGGCAGCATTAGCAAGAGAATTAAAAGCACAAGGAAAAGATATTATCAGCTTGAGTTTGGGAGAACCAGACTTTAACACGCCAGACTTTATTAAAGAAGCAGCTAAAAAAGCGATAGACGACAACTACAGTACTTATTCTCCAGTTGATGGTTACCAAGATTTAAAAGAGGCCATTTGTAGAAAATTCAAAAGAGATAATGACTTAGATTATAAACCTTCTCAAATTGTGGTTTCTACAGGTGCAAAACAATCGTTGTACAACATTGCTCAAGTAATGTTAAACGATGGTGACGAAGTAATTTTACCAGCACCTTACTGGGTTTCTTATTACGAGATTGTAAAATTATCAGGTGGTGTTCCTGTAGAAGTTCCTACTTCTGTAGAAACTGATTTCAAAATCACACCAGAACAACTAGAAGCTGCCATCACTCCTAAAACAAAAATGATGTGGTTCTCTTCTCCTTGTAACCCTTCAGGTTCAGTGTACAACAGAGAAGAATTGACTGCTTTAGCTAAAGTTTTAGAAAAGTATCCAAATATTTATGTGGTAGCGGATGAAATCTACGAGCACATCAATTTCTCAGGAACTTTTTGCAGTATTGGGTCTATTCCTGGTATGTTAGAAAAAACCATTACAGTAAACGGTGTAGCAAAAGCATTTGCTATGACAGGATACAGAATTGGATATATTGGAGCGCCAGAATTCATTGCAAAAGCGTGTACAAAAATTCAAGGACAAGTAACTTCGGGAGCTAACTCTGTAGCACAAAGAGCTACTATTACCGCTGTTGATGCTGACCCAAGCGTATTGAATCACATGGTTCAGGCTTTCCACAGCCGTAGAGATTTAGTCGTAGGATTATTAAAAGAAATTCCTGGAATCAAAATCAACGTTCCAGAAGGCGCTTTTTATGTGTTCCCAGACGTTTCTTCTTTCTTCGGAAAAACACTAAGAGGAACTGAAATTAAAGATGCTAACGACGTTTCTATGTATCTTTTGGCAGAAGCTTGTGTAGCTACTGTAACCGGTGACGCTTTTGGAAATCCAAATTGCATTCGTTTTTCTTACGCAACTAGCGAAGCTTTATTAACCGAAGCTTTAAAAAGAATCAAAGACGCTTTGGCCGGATAAACCAAAGTGCTATTGATATAGTAAGCCTCAAGAAATAATTCTTGAGGCTTTTTTTTTGCTTCATAAAAATTGAATCACCCTTGTATTAGTTTTTAAAAAAAATCCTCTTGAATTAGAAATCTTAAATATTTTATCAGACCTTTGCAGACTTTTTTTCGCGAACACTCGAAAAGCTAAAGTTGTAATAATGAAGAAGAAAATAGAAATACTAGCGCCCGCCAAAGATTTAATTCACGGTATGGCAGCTATCAATGCAGGTGCCGATGCGGTTTATATTGGTGCTCCTCAGTTTGGTGCCCGTTCTAATGCTCATAATTCTCTTGAAGATGTGGCTACTTTGGTACAATATGCCCATTTGTATTATGCCCAAGTTTTTGTGGTTATCAATACGATTTTGTACGACAACGAATTGGAAACCTGTCGTCAAATGATTTGGGAATTGTATGAAATTGGCGTTGACGCTTTAATCGTACAAGATATGGCTATTATGGAAATGGACTTGCCTCCTATCGTTTTACACGCAAGTACACAAGCCAACAACCGTGACCCACACAAAATTAAATTCTTAAAAGATGCGGGGATGAAACGTGTAGTTTTGGCTCGTGAATTGAATTTACACCAAATCAAAGAAATCGCTGAAACATCAGATGTTGAACTAGAATTTTTCGTGACTGGAGCACTTTGTGTGTCTTTCAGTGGAAACTGTTATATGAGTGTAGCCAATGGAGAACGTTCTGCTAATCGTGGTTCGTGCGCTCAAAACTGCCGTTTACCCTACAACCTTATCGATGGTAATGGCGAGACTTTAATCAAAAACAGTCACTTGCTTTCAATTAAGGATTTTGACGTTTCAGACCAAATTCCAAATTTAGTGGAAGCTGGAATTTGCTCTTTCAAAATCGAAGGTCGTTTGAAAGATATTGTGTATGTAAAAAATAACGTTTCGTATTTACGTCAAAAATTAGACGCTTTCTTAGAAGGAGATGGTTATGACAAATACACCAAAGCTTCTTCAGGAACCTGTACTTATACTTTTGATTCGGCTTTAAACAAAACCTTCAACCGTGGATACACGGATTATTTTGTCAACGAAAGACATCAATCTATCGGTTCTTGGGAAAGTCCAAAATCGAAAGGGCAATACATTGGCAAACTCGTTAAAACCATTGGAAACGCCTACGAAATCGAAAACGGCGAATTCCTAAACAACGGAGATGGACTTTGCTTCATCAACGAAAACAACGAAGCCGACGGAATCTATGTCAACAAAGTTGAAAATGGCTTGGCTTATCCAAATGTGTTGAAAGACATCAAACCAGGAACCTTCATTTATCGTAATAATGATGCCGCTTTCATCAAAGTTGTGGAACGCGAAGACAGTGCGGTTCGAAAAATCAGCACTACTTTATTATTGACCGAAAACGAAAACGGATTCGAATTAATCGCTACAGACGAAGATGGAAATGTGAGTACAGTTCAATTGGCACATCCAAAAGAAAGAACCAAAAACAACGAATCCATCGAGGCCACTTTCAAAACGAATTTAGCCAAAACAGGATTCACACCTTACAAAGCAGACGAAATCAATATTTTATTTTCAGAAAATTGGTTCTTACCGATATCCAAAATCAACGAGATGAGAAGAACAGTTTACGAACAACTGTCTGAAATTCGATTGAAAAATTACCATCGCGAAGAGCATCAATTGGTAAAAACAGACCATCCTTTCCCTGAAACCAAGCTGGATTTTATGTACAATGTTTCGAACAAACTAGCCCGTAAATTCTACGAACGTCACGGCGTTACCGAAATCGAAAAAGCCTTTGAATTGCAATGGGACCCAGGGAAATCCAGAGTGATGACCACTAAATATTGCATCAAATATGAGTTGGAACGCTGTCCAAAATACCATCGTGAAAATATGGACAAAAAAGTAAAAGAACCTTTGGTATTAAAACAAGGCGAATTAGAATACAAACTCAAATTCAATTGCAAACCCTGCGAAATGGAGATTTGGGAAAAAGACGCCGAATTCGAAATCGAAGAAGATTACTTTCATTAGAATTTAACCGCAAAGTGTGCAAAAGATAACACAAGGTTCGCAAAAAGTTTATTATAAAACCTTTGCGAGCCTTTTTTATTGCAATTACATCTTTCTTTATCCAGAAAACAATACAACTATTAAAGCAAATTATATTCTCGAAAGCCTAAAATCAGTAGGACTTTTGCCGACTTGCTTTTTAAACAATCTCGAAAAATAAGAATAATCATCGTAGCCTAGAGCGACTGCAATCTCGTTTACAGTTAAGCGCTTATCTGTCAACATACGCTTGGCTTCTAAAATCACTCTTTGAACAATAACACTTGTTGTGGTCATTTGAAGAATTTCTTGACAAATTCGATTCAAATGTTTTAGGCTAATATGCAATTCAGAAGCATAAAAAGAAGGGGCCTTTTGAGTTCTAAAGTGCCTTTCAATGAGCGCTTCCAAATCTTTAATCTTTCTATTATAAAGATGTGTTTCAACAATGTGAATAGCATTGTATTTCCTTGCTATCTGAATATGAATAATATCCAATACATTTAAAATTACATCTTGTCGCCACTCTTTATCATCTTTTACTTCTTCGACAATTGCCTCAAAATAAGGGATGAGTTTTTTAGATTCAGTAGCATCAAAAAGTAGTTCAGGTCGACTATTTAAGGAAGTATAAAAAGTATAATCCTTGATTTGTTTTTGTCTAAAATACAGATTAAACATTTCCTCAGAATAAAAGATGACAAAGCCGTCTATATCTTCACTCAAACTCCAATGATGGATTTGTCCTGGCTTCAAAAAAAACACACTCCCATTTTGAATAGTAAATGTAGAGAAATCAATTTCGTGTGTCCCTGAACCTTGAGTAAAAAAAACCAATACATACGAATTATGTCTATGTGGTTCTTCTACAAAACTGTGTTTCTTTAGGTGGTCTTTAAACGTATTTACATATAAATCCTTATCGGTTTGTGGCGATAAAAATTTACGTATTGGGTAAATAGGATATTTTACCATATGCTAAAATGTCTTTTTTGTGCTATAAGTTGCGAATATAAAGAAAAGTAACAACGGAAGTAGAAATTACCTTTGAAAAAAAAATCTATGCCACATTCTATTTATCACATCCTAAATAACGATTGCCCTCAATGTCGAAAAGGCAAAATATTTGATGAAAGAAACATTTTTTTCAACTTGCATTTTCCTAAAATGCACACCCACTGTTCGAATTGTAATTATAAATTTGAAAAAGAACCTGGATATTTTTTTGGAGCAATGTATGTGAATTATGGAATAAGTGTTGCGCAAGGCATTCTAACTTATCTCATAGCCCATTTGTTTTTCACTGAAAGATTTGACTTAAGAATGATTCCTATAATCGCAGTTGTTCTTATATCTCTATCGCCTTTCAATATTCGTTTGTCAAGAATATTATGGATTTATCTATTTAAAAATTATGCTACCTAAGCCGTAATCCTTCAAAAAACTACTAACTTGCACTTATAATTTTTTAAATCGAAAATGAGAAAAGTAATATTTGCTCTGTTATTAGTCATTTCTGCAAGTAGTAATGCCCAAGAAAAAAAAGAAAGTCCTAAAAAACAAATTGTAGAAGCTTCTTGCGGGCAATGCCAATTTGGTATGGAAGGAAAAGAATGTGATTTAGCCGTTCGCATCAACGGAAAATCTTATTTCGTAGACGGTACACACATCGACCAACACGGAGATGCGCACGCCAAAGACGGTTTTTGTGCAGCCGTTAGAAAAGCCGAAGTAATTGGTGAAATCGTAGACAATCGCTTTAAGGTGACGTACTTCAAATTGTTACCCGAAAAAAAGTAAATGGCTTTAATTCTTCAAAATATTGCCAAACACGTGGCCTTAACCCCTGAGGAAGAGGCCTTATTTTTGTCCAAAACAACGACTCAACAACACAAATCCAAATCGGTTTTGTTGCACGCAGGTAAAGTGGCCGATAGTACTTATTTTGTCAATTCAGGGATATTGAGAAGCTTCAATATCAACGACAACATTATCGAACATGTATTGCATTTTGCCTGCGAAGGTTGGTGGATGGGCGATATGTACAGTTATATTTCTGAAAAACCAGGCAATCTTTTTATCGAAGTCCTAGAAGATGCTGAAATAGTTACCATAACCAAAGAAAACCATCAAGAACTCTATAAAGCCATCCCAAAATTGGAACGCTTTTTCAGAATACTCGCCGAGAATTCTTTAGTAACCCACCAAGAGCGCTTGATGGATAATTTGAGCTTGACCGCTGAAGAACGCTACGAAAAGTTCTGCAAAAAATACCCCTCTTTAATTCACAAACTTTCCCAAAAACACATCGCTTCCTACATTGGTGTAACACCTGAATTCTTTAGTAAAATGAAGAGTAGGTTATTGAAGAAGTAATGGCTATCTATTTCAAGCAAAAACTGACCCCCTATTTCACATTTGTATCAAAACACTACTTTCTTAATCTAGGTTAAGTGACTTTTGCTCACAACGAGCATACCTTTGTATCATAGTAATCACTAAATTTATACGAAGATGAAAAAATCAGTTTTACATACCGCAGATTCAAGAGGACACGCTAACCACGGATGGTTGAATGCTTATCATAGTTTTAGCTTTGCTAGTTGGTACAACCCCGATAGAGTACAGTTTGGTATGCTACGCGTTTTGAACGACGATACTGTTGCTGCTGGAATGGGCTTTGGCACGCATCCACACGACAATATGGAAATCATCACCATTCCGCTAGAAGGCGATTTGGCTCACAAAGACAGTATGGGCAATGCCGCAACTATCAAAACAGGCGATGTACAAGTAATGAGTGCAGGAACGGGTATTCAGCACAGTGAATTCAATCCGAATGCAGACCAACAAACCAAACTGTTCCAAATTTGGTTGTTCCCAAAATACCGCAATGTAGAGCCACGTTACCAACAAATCACTTTGGACGTTACTGAACAAAAAAATAATTTTGCTCAAATTCTATCCCCAAATCCTGACGATGCTGGCGTGTGGATTCATCAAGACGCTTGGTTTTATTTGTCTGATTTTGATGCCGATTTCTCTAAAAAATTAGCCTTACAAAAAGAAGGTAACGGTTTTTACATTATGACTATTGAGGGCGAAATCGAAGTCAACGGAGAAAAACTGAGCAAAAGAGATGCCATTGGAATTTGGGATACTCCAGAAATTGACATCAAGGCAACAACAGCTGCTAAATTTTTGGTGATGGAAATCCCGATGGAACAATAAAAAAGTAATCCGTCGTCAGCACATAGTATTCAGTAAAAAAGTAAGTTATGAACGAAGTACAAGTAAAAATCAACGATAAAAAAGGGAGTTTTTTTATTGAAATTGAGGGCAAACAAGAAGCAGAAATGACGTTTGTTTTTGCTGGGGAAGATAAAATCATAATTGACCACACGGGTGTTAATCCGGGCAATGAAGGAAAAGGTTTGGGCAAACAAATGGTCGCTCAAGCGGTAACTTATGCGCGAGAAAACAACATAAAAATCATTCCGCTTTGTCCGTTTGCCAAAAAAGTATTCGACAAAACTCCAGAATTTAGAGACGTGCTTTAAAATGGAAAACTTACTAGAAAAAGACGTTCAAGGAAGTATTGGTGCACAAAAATACTTGTGCACCATTTCTTGGCGTAACGGCGAATTACTAATGGATGAACCTGAAACTATTGGAGGGCAAGATTTAGGTCCTGACCCCTACTCTACTTTATTGGCTTCGCTGGCGGGTTGTACGCTTTCTACCTTGCGAATGTACATCGACCGCAAAGGTTGGAACATTCCCGAAATTCAGATTGCGTTGAATCTATCACAAAATAACGAGTCCGAATTAGAGACTACCATTTCGAGAACCATCACTTTTTCTGAAATCATTACCGAAGCACAAAAAGAACGCTTACTTTTGATAGCCGAAAAATGTCCCGTTTCGAAACTATTAAAAAACAAAGTAAGTATCAACACTCAACTATAAATACTATGGACGCCAAAGATTTGACCAAAGAGTACAGCAACGGCGAGGTAACCATCGTTTGGAAAAACAGCTTATGCAAACACGCTGCCGAATGTGTAAAAAACAATCCCGACGTATTTAAACCCAAAGAAAAACCGTGGATTGTTCCAGAAAACTCCTCTACTGAAGCCATTATAAGTACGGTAAAAAAATGCCCTTCAGGAGCATTGACATACTATATAAATAAAGAATAAGAATAAAAACAACACCTTGGGAGTAGTTCAGTTTAAATAAAAAACAAACCACATAGATTCATAGATAAAAAGAAATTAGAAAAGGAATCAATAGAAATAGCACTATTTTTCACATAGATTGACTATGTGAAAAGTGAAACATCTGTAAAATTCTTTTTAAACAACATAAATTCTATGATTCTATGTGGTAAAAAATAATTACACCAGCGGTTAAAAAACATCTATAATGAAAAAAATACTAGCCTTTGGAGCATCGTCTAGCGCGACCTCTATCAACAAACAATTGGCAACTTATGCCGCACATCAATTTGCCAACGCAACAGTTGAAGTTTTGGATTTGAACGACTACGAAATGCCCATTTTCTCAATAGACAAAGAAACCAAAACTGGAATTCCGCAACTAGCGCACGATTTTCTTGCCAAACTGGGCGGTGCCGATGTTATTGTCATTTCTTTTGCAGAACACAATGGCGCCTATTCGACTGCTTTCAAAAATATTTTGGATTGGACTTCCCGAATTAACGGTAAAACCTTTCAAGAAAAACCAACGCTTTTACTCGCTACTTCTCCCGGACCAAGAGGAGGTGCTTCGGTTTTGGAAATGGCCAAAAACAGATTCCCTTTCCAAGGAGCAGATGTTAAAGGCGCTTTTTCGTTACCGAGTTTTGCCACCAATTTTGATGCAGAAAAAGGAATCACCAACGAGGCGTTGAAAGCACAATTGCTAGAAATTATTGAAGCGATAGAATAAGGTAATAGATTGAACGTCTAAAATGATAAACTCGAAAAAATTGTTTCTTAAAAAGGAAACTTATATCTTTACAAAAAATTATGCTTAGTGACAATGGATTATAAATTTAAAGTTGAATTTCTTGAACCAGTCATAACCTTTTTGGAAAGTCTAGAGCCGAAATCTAGAGAAAAAATACTTTATAATATCTGGAAATCAAGAAGCGTAAATGATAATGAATTATTCAAAAAACTTGATGGCGAAATTTGGGAGTTTAGAACTTTATATAACAAACAATATTTTAGATTGTTTGCCTTTTGGGATAAATCAGACAAAAAGGATACAATTGTAATTGCTACCCACGGCATAATAAAGAAAACCGATAAAACTCCCAAACTAGAAATTGAAAGAGCAGAATCACTAAGAGTAAAATATTTTAACGAAAAGAAATAAGAGTATGAAAACGTACAGTTTAGATGAAGTAACAGATAAATTCGTTGGAAAAAAAGGCACTCCAAATAGAGATAATTTTGAAAACGAATTGAAAATTGATTTGATTGGACAAACCATTAAACAAATTCGCAAAGAAAGAAACTTGACTCAAGAACAATTAGGTGCATTAGTCGGTGTAAAAAAAGCTCAAATTTCTAAAATTGAAAACAGCGTAACTGACGCAAGATTTGATACGATTATTAAAGTTTTTCGAGCTTTAAATGCAAAAGTTAATTTTAATGTAGAATTATTACATCAAGAAATAGCTGCACATTAAATCTTTCACTTACAAAACCCTCTCAATAGCTTCAATGGCTTTGTAAAAATCAATAAGTTTTACTTCTTCAAAAAAGTCGATTTCGTGGGTATGGGGCAAGAAATCTGAAATAATACGCACAATAAAATCTTGTGGTTGTTTGAGATACATAAAAGTATAATCTTCCATATTCACCACGGTGCGTTCGCCCAAATTCGTCGTTTTGACAAATTTATCCGAAGTTAACGAAGACAAACAAAGCAAGTTGGTTTTGGGTTCTGTCAATATCGGTTTACCGTTTTCGAACAATTGTCCTTCGTAACCATAAAGCGAGGCATTGGTAATTTCTATCGGCATTCCTAATTGTAATTCGGCTGGAAGATTTTCGGGTTTTCCTACTATGGCGGCAAAGCCAATTAACACACACAAATCGTGCGGAGGCAAATGCATCATTGCTTTGGCAGTGGTTTCTCTTCCCACGCCAGAGATAACGATTTGGTAGTCATTTTGTAAAGATGGAAAGCGTTGCAAGGCATTTTGCACTTTCTCGGCTTCGATTTCCATTGGGGTAAGTAGGATAACTTTCATTCTTTTATTTTTTTTGGGATGTTGGCTAATCAAGCCTTTTCTTGCCTTCTAGCCCCGGTAGTAGCGGCATCCTTTGTGGCCGGGGTTTGGCCGCAAAGATACAGCGGATGACGGGACTTTGCCTATAAAAAAGCCGCTTCTTTCTGCTCCTAAAAAAGTTTACTGCAATTTTCGAATGACCCGAGCGGGATTGCCTACAGCCAATGAATGTGACGGGATATTCTTGGTCACCACCGAGCCTGCGCCAATCGTGCAACCGTCACCAATGGTCACTCCGGGGCAAATCACGGTATTGCCTCCAATCCAGCAATCATCGCCAATCGTGACAGATTTAGACAGCTCGAAGGTGCGTCGTTCGACAATATCCAAGGGATGCGAAGCGGTGTAAATATGTACGCCTGGCCCAAAAAAGACGTTGTTGCCAATGGTGATTTTCATCGTATCGAGCACCACACAATTGAGGTTGAAATACACATTTTCGCCCGTGTATATATTATAACCATAATCGCAATGAAACGGCGGTTCGATGTACAAACGCTTGTGCGCATTGGGCAGCAATTGCTTGAACAATCCGCGTGTTTTGCCGTTTACGATATACTCGGCATTGATTTGTTGCAGCATTTTTTTAGCCCACAATCGTTCTTGCACCAACTGTTTGTCGTTGCTGAGATAGGATTCGCCAGCGAGCATTTTTTCTTTTTCAGAAGGCATTGACTTTATGATTTAACTACAAAAATAAATAAAACGCTTTACTTCTTGCTCAAGGTTAGATTTTGAAAACTAGAAATATCTACTACTTTTTCAAGGTCTAAATCATAGGTGATTTTGATGGAATCTCCCACAACAGTTACTGGTAATTCGCTCGAAATTTGTGAAGAACCTACATAAATAGTGGGTGATTTTCGCAGGGTGAAGTAATAAAAACTATTGCCGTTTTTGACGTCGTTTTGAATTCTTGTCACCACCGATTGAATGATTTTTTTATTGGCTACCGAATTGGGATTAATCTTATTGCCGGCCATATTATACACATTTTTGTATGCAGTAAGGGTCTCACGCATCGTATTGCCAACGCCCACAATCGTATAGTCAGAAATGGCAACCATAGCAAACATTTTGACCAATCCACCCTTGTCTTTTAAAGTCATTACGTAGGTAGGAATGGAATTGATGTTATATGGAATTGGCATAGAAGCAGTATATTCTTTTTCTTGAACCTTACCTTGGGCTGAACTTTGAGCCGCAAATTCGGTAGCGCCACCTTGCTTGTAAAAAGTGGTTTCTTTGGTACGGGTATCAACCAATACAAAGCCCACGGCAGATTCGTCTTTACCGGTTGAAGTAATGCCTGCATACCAATAGGATTTATTGTCTTTTCCATACACCAGAGTCATCCCTTCGGTGATTTGTAATTTGTCTTCATTTGAAAAATTGAAATACCCGTGAATTAGCGTCCCCCAATCGTCTAATTGGTCTTCGATAAAATCTATAGGTTGTATGCGGTCTACCCATTTTGGTGTGTTGGCAATGGAATATTCTTGAATGGCTCCGTTTTGTGCATCGACTACCAAAACTCCTGTAGCATTATTTCCAGAGAAACCAATGGTTTTGTCATAAGTTGTAATCACCCAAAACGGCTTTCCTTCGTCATTGATTTCAAAAGTAAAGTCGGTTAAGCCAATGGTTGCATACCCATTAAGATACGCGTGGCGATGAATTTCGGACTGAAAATAAGATGAAGGTTGGTATTTTATTTTTAAAGGTTTCCCGTCAATTTGTTGAACCAATTTTACATCACGCTCATTGGTAGCTGAAACCATAACATAACCCGCAGTTCCTTCGGAATTATTAATCCATTTAAAAAAACCAGAATGTAACAATGGAGCAACCCAATACAATTCGTTTTGTACTTTTTGAATGCAAAAATGTCCCAACTCTACTTGACTTCCCAAAGCTGGTTGCGAGCCTAATATTTTTTCGCCTAATAAATAGGCCAATTCTTCATCAACAACTCGGATTTTGTCTATGGCGATAGGTGCAATATGTTGGGTGATTTTTTCACCTTTATGCACTTTGCCAAGCAATTGTTGGTACGCCTCGCTTCTGAACATTTTTACCGTTGTAAATAATGGGACAATGGCTACATAAAAAAGTAAGACCAATATACTGTAATAAAATACCTTGTGAGGTGCCTTCAAAACTGTTGTCTTGTGGGTTTTCGGGTCTACTTTTAGTTTAATAAAAAATAAACTCACTACTCCAATTAACAATAATAGAAAGAAAGGCAATTTGAAAAAACCATAGTTAAGTACCGGCAAACCGAAATACATCAATAGGAATGCAATAAAAACTGTAAAAAATACTAAGATTACTTTTTTCATAATTTGAAGAGATTTACCTATTAGTCTTTTAATTTTTTAAACGTTACAACCAGTAAAAAAGAAAAGGCAGGAGTGTTTTTTTTTACATTCCATAAAAATAGTACTTTTGCTGCTACTAAAATTATTTACGACATAAACATACTATTATGAAAGCATACGTTTTTCCAGGTCAAGGCGCACAGTTCACAGGAATGGGCAAAGACTTATATGAGAACTCTCCACTTGCCAAAGAATTATTCGAAAAAGCCAACGAAATTTTAGGTTTCCGCATCACCGACATTATGTTTGAAGGCACTGCAGAACAACTAAAAGAAACCAAAGTAACACAACCTGCGGTATTTTTGCACTCAGTTATTTTAGCCAAAACTTTAGAAAATTTCGAACCAGAAATGGTAGCTGGACACTCTTTGGGTGAATTCTCTGCCTTAGTGGCCAATGGTGCTTTGTCTTTTGAAGATGGGTTGAAATTAGTTTCTCAAAGAGCATTAGCGATGCAAAAAGCGTGCGAAATCACCCCTTCAACAATGGCTGCTGTTTTGAACCTAGACGACAAAATAGTAGAAGACATTTGCGCTTCGATTGATGGTGTTGTGGTGGCGGCAAACTATAACTGTCCTGGACAATTGGTGATTTCTGGGGAATACAAAGCAGTAGAATTGGCTTGCGAAAAAATGAAAGAAGTAGGTGCTAAAAGAGCATTGATTTTGCCTGTTGGTGGTGCGTTTCACTCTCCAATGATGGAGCCAGCTAGAGAAGAATTAGCAGCTGCTATCGAAGCCACTACTTTTGCTACTCCGATTTGTCCTGTGTACCAAAACGTAACAGCAAGCGCGGTTTCAGACCCTAACGAAATCAAGAAAAACTTAATCATTCAGTTGACAGCTCCAGTAAAATGGACACAATCCGTGCAACAAATGATTGCAGACGGAGCAACATTATTTACCGAAGTAGGTCCTGGAAAAGTATTGACCGGACTGATTGGAAAAATCAATAAAGAAGCGGCTACTGCGAATGCTTAAAAATTTAAGATAGCAGATAGCAGAATTTAAATAGCAATTCTTATCAACAGTATCCTCACAAACGTAAAGTTTGTGGGGATTTTTTATTTATCTTTAGTTTTGATAAAATAACAACCCATAAAAACACATTGATTATGAGAAAAATAATTTTAGGACTGGCTTTTTTAGCGGCGGTAACCGTTTCTTGCAAGGAAGAAACCAAGGAAAAATTGGATGAGGCTAAAGAGGCTGTAACCTCAGAAGTAGAAGAAAAAATTGACACCGCTACAGTAAAAGTAGAAAAAGCAGTAGATACTTTACAGGCCAAAACGAGTAACGTACTCGAAAAAGGCGCTGAAAAACTAGACAAAGCCGCTGATAAAATGAAAGAAGCTGCGAAAAAGTAACAAAAAAGCCGAATCCTTTGGATTCGGCTTTACTTTTATTTACAACTCTTTCGCTTCTTCGCAATGATTATTACTAATTCCAGTAATCAAAATAGCAGATGCTTTCTTTTCGAAAAAAATGTACCAAGTAGTTCTTTTATTCGATTTGTAAAAAATATAATAGGTACCTAAATGAGAAAGTGATGAAGGTGTTTTTTTATGCGGAAAACTAGCTATTTCTGAAACTATAAAGTCAACAATTTTATTTACATAAACTTGCGCATTATCACTATAGCTAAAATACTCTTCTTCAAAAAGCACATATACTAATTGATCTAAATAATTCGTAACCTTATCTGCAAAAATTATTTTTTCCAAGGATAGGCTTTTATTCTTTTGTGCATCTCGGCTTTGAACTCTTCCGGAGTCAATCCATTAGCGAACTCCGTATCGAAATCAAATGTAGCCCTATCTATTCCTTTATGCTTCACCTGCGAAGATTCATAAACCACAGCTGGTTCTTCTACTTTGGGCAATTTTGAGGATGTTTTTTTAGCACTCATTCCTTTATATTTTTACCTAACGAATTTACAAATAGTTCTTTAAAGAAAAAAACACCAAACTATCAATGGATACTTTGGTGCTTCTTACTGATTACTTTTTACTGGTGACTGAATACTATTTATGAGCGTATTTTTTGTTCCCATTTCCAAGCACTTGCCATTGCTTCATCAAGTGTTGACTCGGCTTTCCAACCCAAAACGGTGTTGGCTTTGTGGGTATTTGCATAGGCTTCGGTAACGTCGCCTTCTCTTCTAGGTACGATTTTGTAAGGTAGTTTTTGACCACTTACTCGCTCAAAACTCTGTATCACTTCGAGTACTGAACTTCCTGTTCCTGTTCCTAAGTTAAAAGTCTCTACTTTGTCTGTATTTTTCTTTTCTAATAAACGCTCTAGAGCAATAACGTGTGCTTTGGCTAAATCCACCACGTGAATATAATCACGAACCGCTGTACCATCAGTCGTTGGATAATCATCTCCAAAAACCGATAATTCTTGTCGCAATCCAATTGCAGTTTGAGTGATAAAAGGCACTAAATTTTGTGGCACACCAATAGGCAATTCTCCAATTGCGGCACTTGGATGTGCTCCAATAGGATTGAAATAACGCAATAAAATCGCATTGATAGACGATGCTTTTGCGGTATCTCTGATGATTTCTTCCCCTACTTTTTTGGTATTCCCATAAGGGGACATCGGTTGTTGTACAGGAGCATCTTCGGTAATAGGCATTTTTTCGGCCTGTCCGTAAACGGTACAAGAGGAACTAAATATAAAGGAAGCTGCATCTTTTTGTTGCAATTCTTGCAGTAGATACACTAAGGCTGCAATATTATTTTCGTAATACAACAACGGATTCTCAACGCTTTCTCCTACAGCTTTGGAAGCTGCAAAATGAATGACTCCTGCAATATCTGAATATTCTATGAAGAGCGCCTGCACGGCTGCTTTGTCGCGCATATCAATATTTTTGTAATGCGGCGCAATTCCAGATATGCTTTCGATTCCTTTTAGAACGTCGATAGACGAATTGTATAAGTTATCGACGATTAGGACTTCAAATCCTTTGCTTTGCAATTCTACTACGGTGTGAGAACCGATGAAGCCTAAGCCTCCTGTAACCAATATTTTCATAATTGTGTGGTTTGGGTTAGCCCTGATGGAAGCGGCATCCTTGCTTGGTCTCGTTTTTTCTACGAAACCAAGCAAGATACAGCGTACAGCAGGAAATAGCTCCTAAAAACTATCCTAAAAATTCTAAAACACTATCGGTAATAAATTTAATTTGCTCATCATCAAGCTCAGTATGCATAGGTAAAGATAACACTTCTTGCACCAACTGATTCGTAACTGGAAAATCTTCTTCTTTATATCTTGGATCCAAATAAGCCTTTTGTGCGTGCAATGGAATTGGATAATAAATAGCACATGGAATACCTTTATCTAGCAAATGCTGCATTAATCCATTGCGATCTGCATTGATGATGCGCAAGGTATATTGATGAAAAACATGACAATCGCAGATATCGCAAATACTTGGTGCAATGATATTGGCGTGATTTTGAAAAGCCAAGGTATATTTGCGAGCTGAGTCTTGACGCGCTTTATTGTATTGATCTAACAACGGTAATTTAGCATTCAGAACTGCTGCTTGAATACTATCCAAACGCGAATTTACTCCCACCACATCGTGATGGTATCTTTCGTACATTCCGTGGTTTACAATACCGCGAAGGGTGTGTGCCAAAGCATCGTCGTTAGTAAAAATAGCACCACCATCGCCATAACATCCTAAGTTCTTAGAAGGGAAAAAGGAAGTCGCTCCTACATGACCGATAGTTCCCGCTTTCTTTTTGGTGCCATCTGAAAATTTGCAATTGGCACCAATAGCCTGTGCATTATCTTCGATTACATATAAATTATGCTCATTAGCCAAAGCCATAATCGCTTCCATATTAGCAGCACGACCAAACAAGTGTACGGGTACAATCGCTTTGGTTTTTGGAGTAATGGCTTTTTTGATAGCTTCTAAAGAAATGTTCATGTTGTACATATCAACATCAACCAAAACTGGGGTAAGTTGCAATAATGCAATCACTTCTACAGTTGCTGCAAACGTAAAATCGGCAGTGATTACTTCGTCTCCGGGCTGTAAACCCAATCCCATCATCGCAATTTGTAGCGCATCGGTACCATTGGCACACGGAATTACGTGTTTTACCCCCAAATAAGTTTCTAATTCTTTCTGGAAAGTGTGCACTTCTGGACCATTGATGTAAGTATTCGTATCTAAAACGTTTTGAATTGAGGTATTTACAACGTCTTTTATTTTATCATATTGACTTTTTAAGTCAACCATTTGGATTTTTTTCATTGAAAAATAATTTAAAGTTTGAAAACAAAGTAGGTTTACCCAAAATGTTTTCGCAAAAAAGAACAACAAAAATAGTTATTTAATCCCTCTTAGACAATGAAAAAACCATAAAGAAACTGTATTTTAGCCAAAATTTATACTCATGTTTTTTCTGTATAATCAAATCGTTTTTATAGCAGGTTTTTTATTGAAAATCGTTGCCCTTTTTAGCCCAAAAATGGCTCTTTTTGTAAAGGGTCGAAAGGATGTTTTTAAGACTTTAAAAGCAAAAATTCAAACCAGCGACAAATCCATCTGGTTTCACGCCGCATCCCTAGGCGAATACGAACAAGGACTTCCTGTAATTGAAAAAATAAAAGAAAAATTCCCCTCTCATAAAATTATAGTTACCTTTTTTTCTCCTTCAGGTTACGAGGTGCGAAAGAACAATACAGTGGCTGATTGCACGGTTTATTTACCATTGGATACTCAAAAAAATGCCAAACAATTCATCGAGTTAGCCAATCCCGAACTGGTTTTCTTTATCAAATACGAATATTGGCCAAACTACTTGAACGAACTCAAAAAACGAAACATCAAAACCTATTTGATTTCTGGAATTCTGAGAGAAAACCAAGCCTTTTTTAAGTGGTACGGCGGTTTTTACAGAAAAGCACTAAACGCTTTTGATTTCTTTTTTGTGCAAAACGAATCTTCGAAACAACTCTTGCAAAGCCTTGGTCACCAAAATGTTTTGGTTTCTGGAGATACGCGTTTTGACCGTGTGAGTACCATTTTAGAAAAAGACAACACTCTTGATTTTATAGCCGAATTCAAGAACAACAAAATCACAGTTGTTATAGGTAGTTCTTGGCCAAAAGACGAAGAAATCATCGCCCAATACATTAACGAATACAGCAATGAAAACGTAAAATTCATTATTGCTCCACATAATATCAAAGCAGAACAAATAGCAAAATTAAAAGAACAAATTACCAAACCGACTGTCGTATTTTCTGAAAAAGAAAATCAATCCTTATCTGACCAACAAGTTTTTATCATTGACACCATTGGGATTTTAACCAAAATCTATAGCTATGCCGACATTGCTTATGTAGGTGGTGGCTTTGGAAATCCTGGTGTACATAATATTTTAGAACCCGCCACTTTTGGGATTCCAATCGTAATTGGACCAAATTATTCGCATTTTGCAGAAGTGACAGCATTAGTCAAACTCGAGGGATGTGTTAGTATTGAAAACAACAAAGATTTGCTCGAAACTTTTGACGATTTGATTTACAAACCAGAGATTAGATTTCAAAAAGGAGCTATTTGCCGCCAATTTGTGCAGCAAAATAAAGGCGCTACCGCTATCATTCTAAATCATCTTCAATGATACAATTTCAATCACTCGAAAAAAAGAATATCGATACCGTTACCTCACTGATGAGTGAATTTTACGCTATCGACAAGTACCCTTTTGACACAACAATCGCAAAAAATTTGTTTGAAGAATTTTTAGCAAACGACAATCTTGGGAAATGCTGGCTACTCCTTTGGAATCAAGAAATTGTAGGGTATTTGATTCTGACTTTTGTTTTTAGCTTTGAATACCAAGGCAAGATTGCTTTTTTAGATGAATTATACATTCAACCCAAAGCACGAGGCCAAGGAATTGGGAAAAGTGCCGTTGCTTTTGCCAAAACACAAAGCGAAGAACTAGGCTTAAAACTACTTTATTTAGAAGTCGAAGAACACAATCTTTCGGCTCAGCAATTGTATCTCAAAAGCGGCTTCAGCATTCATCCGAGAAAATTGATGAAACACAAATTATAATTTTATTACCTTTTTAAATACCATTACTCCTATGAAATTCTTAAAACTATTCTTATTGCTTTTTGTGATTCAAACACAAGCCCAACAAGGCGGTATGTGGATACCTTCTCTCTTGGAAGGAATGAACGAAAAAGAAATGAAAAGCTTGGGCATGAAAATGACTGCCAAAGACATTTACGACACCAACAAATCCAGCTTAAAAGACGCTGTGCCTCAATTTAACGGAGGTTGTACTTCGGAAGTTATTTCACCTAAAGGGCTTTTGCTAACCAATCACCATTGTGGTTACGGACAAATTCAATCGCATTCAAGCACCGAGCACGACTATTTAGCCAATGGTTTTTGGGCTTACAAAATGGAGGACGAACTCCCAAATAAAGATTTGGTAGTTACATTTATTGTCAAAATAGAAGACGTGACTAAACAAGTCTTGGAAGGAGTGAACACGCTATCAAATGAAGCCGAAAAGCAAAAGAAAATTCAAGAAAACATTAGCGCTTTAAGCAATTCATTTCCCAAAGAAGCTTGGCAAGAAAACAAAATCCGAACCTTCTACGATGGTAATCAATACTTACTTTTTGTTACCGAAACCTTCAAAGATGTTCGTTTAGTGGGCGCGCCACCCACTTCGATTGGAAAATTTGGTTCGGATACCGACAATTGGGTTTGGCCACGTCATACTGGAGATTTTTCACTTTTCAGAATTTATGCTGACAAAAACAATCGCCCGGCCGCTTATTCAAAAGAAAATGTTCCTTATACACCAAAACACTTTTTGCCTGTTTCTTTAGATGGAATTGCTGAAGACGATTTTACTTTGGTTTTTGGATATCCTGGAAAAACCAATGAATACCTACCTTCAGTTGCTATCAATCAAATTGCAAACGAATTAAATCCTGCCAAAATCGAAATCAGAGAACAAGCTCTTAAAGTAGCTGATGGTTTTATGAGAAAAGATAATGCTATCAAAATTCAATATGCTTCAAAATATGCTGGAACGGCAAACTATTGGAAAAAATGGCAAGGAGAAACTTTAGGCATCAAGAAATCAAATGCAATTGCAGTAAAAAAAGAAGCGGAAAAGAAGTTTCAAGAAAAAGTTAGCAAAGCCAAAAAAGAAAAAGAATACGGTAGTATTTTGAGTGATTTCGAAAAAAACTATACTGAAATCGCGCCTTACGCTTTGGCTAGAGATTATTTTAACGAAACCGTACAAAGAAATACCGAACTGCTTACTGTTGCTTATAAATTCTATCAATTAGAACAACTTTACAACACCAAAGGAGAACAGGCTTTTACCGACAGAAAAAACAACCTGTACAATGGATTGGGTGATTTTTACAAAGACTTTAGCGCCAAAGTTGACGAAAAAGTATTCGAGCAACTTATTGCATTATATGCTACAAAAGTACCAAAGCAATTCTTACCGAATACACTCAACAATATTGATGTTAACCAACTCACAAAAAGCATTTATTCTAGTTCCAAACTCACTTCCTACTCTGGCTCAAAAGAACTACTAACAGGTGACACAAAAACGGTATTGGACAACATCAACCGTGACCCTGCTTTTGTCCTAGTAAAAAGTATGGCCGATATGTATCTAAAAGAAGTGAATCCTACTTACGAGGCTTTAAATTTGAAAATAACAGAATTGCAACGCAATTATATGAAAGCGCAACTGGAACTGAGCGAAAATTCAAGAATTTTTCCGGATGCCAATAGTACTTTGAGGGTGACTTATGGAAAAGTAAAAGGATACGAACCAAAAGACGGCGTATATTACAATCCTATTACTTATCTGGACGGTGTTATGGAAAAATACATTCCGGGCGACTACGAATTTGATGTTTCTCCAAAATTGATTGATTTGTACAAAAACAAAGATTTTGGAAATTATGGTGAAAACGGAAAAATGCCCGTATGCTTTATTGGTACCAATCATACTACAGGCGGAAATTCAGGAAGCCCTGCGCTAGATGCCAAAGGAAATTTAATTGGATTGAACTTTGACCGCGTTTGGGAAGGCACGATGAGCGACATCTATTACGACCCTAGCATCTGCAGAAACATAATGGTCGACATTCGCTATGTGCTTTTCATTATGGACAAATACGCAGGAGCAAAAAACTTGATTGAAGAATTACAATTGGTACATCCTAAAAAAAACCAAAAAGGGAAACGTTAACAACTAACAGCTACTATTTTAGCACACCCCCTACATTGGCATACTATTTGATATTTAAACCCACGTGAACAGAGAATATAATTTAAAAAAAATACAAAAAAATATATTGCGTATTAATTTTTTTATATCTTTGCCACGAATTAATAATTAACCTTTATAATAAAATTAAGATGAAAAAAGTATTTTTAAGTTTAGCTGCTGTTGCTGTATTAACTGTTGTATCTTGTAAAAAAGCTGACGCTGCTGCTGAAGGAACTGAAGCTGCTGCTGACACTGCTGCTGTAGCTGTTGATTCTGCTGCTGCACCTGCTGTTGATTCTGCTGCTACTGTAGTTGATTCTGCTGCTGCACCTGCTGCTGCTCCAGCTGCTGAAGCTCCAGCTGCTAAGTAATTTTTAAATTACAGAAAAAATCAAGCCATCCATGTGATGGCTTTTTTTATGTCCAATAAACAAAAGCTCAAGAATCATCTTGAGCTTTTGTTTATTTAGACTATACCATAAAATCAATCTGGAAAAACAAAGGTGTTTTCAGAAAAATCTAAAATTTCAGACACCGCCGCATATTTTTTTATTTCCTCTATTCCTTTGAGTAATCGCAACTCTGTAGTATACTTTCTACTTGTTGCCAAATGGCGCTCTCCAAGCAACAATCTAAAATAATACTTCCCAGCTGCTGATTTTAATTTAATAAAAACCAACGCATCAATCGACTGCTGTATCAAGACAATATCCTCTTCCCCTTCAAACTTCAATTCATAGCTTTGACTGGTAAAAATCACCTTCCCTTTACGTGATGTAAAAACAAACTTATAAGTATCATTAAACCGTTTACTAATCACAAAAGCACCCATACAATAATTTATACGTTAAAGATTTTAGAATCAAATTACTCCATCCTCATCAGGCCGATGTTAGGATTTGTCATAAATAAAAAAAGCTCCAAACATAGTTTGAAGCTTTCTTGTACTCAGAGCGGGACTTGAACCCGCACGAACATTGCTGTTCACTGGATTTTAAGTCCAGCGTGTCTACCAATTTCACCATCCGAGCATTATGTGGTGTTTGAGCGAAAAACGGGGCTCGAACCCGCGACCTCGACCTTGGCAAGGTCGCGCTCTACCAACTGAGCTATTTTCGCGTTTCAAATTCTCAAAAGAACTGCAGTACTTGTTTCGTATTGCGGTGGCAAATTTAGCACAAATATTCAATAAAACAAGCCTTTTTCAGAAAAAAAATTCAATAAAAATATAACTTTCTGATAACCTATTCTTTATACTGCAATTATTTTCGACTGAGCATTCGTTTTATCTCGTTCAGCTTCATCAAAGCCTCCATCGGCGTTATCGAATTAATATCTAATTGTAAAATTTCTTCTTTAATCTCCTCCAACAAGGGGTCATCTAAGTTAAAAAAACTCATTTGCATCTCATCTTTTGCGGCCTTTAACCCAGTTAACGCATCACCTGAATGGTCTTTTTCTAATTTCTTTAATATTTTCTGCGCTTTCAAAATCACTAACTGTGGCATTCCAGCCATTTTGGCTACGTGAATCCCAAAACTATGAGCAGAGCCTCCTTTTATTAGTTTTCGAATAAAAAGCACGTTATCTTTTAATTCTTTTACAGCGACATTATAATTTTGTATACGAACTAATGATTCACTCATTTCATTCAATTCGTGATAATGCGTAGCAAAAAGAGTTTTGGGTTGCGAAGGATGCTCGTGCAAAAACTCCGCAATAGCCCACGCAATAGAAATTCCATCATAGGTACTTGTCCCACGACCAATTTCATCTAACAGCACCAAACTTCTGTCTGAAATATTATTCAAAATAGAAGCCGTCTCGTTCATTTCGACCATAAAAGTAGATTCACCCATCGAAATATTATCTGAAGCTCCTACCCTAGTAAAGATTTTATCCACGATACCCATTCTAACGCTATCTGCTGGAACAAAACTTCCCATTTGGGCCAAGAGTACAATCAGAGCCGTTTGTCTCAAAATAGCCGACTTACCCGACATATTTGGCCCAGTAATCATAATCAACTGTTGTGTGTCTCTATCTAGGAAAACATCATTGGCGATGTAAGGCACACCAACGGGCAATTGTTTTTCAATTACTGGATGACGACCGTTTTTGATATCCAATTCAAAGGTTTCATCCAATTCAGGACAAACATATTGGTTTTCTATAGCCAATTGTGTAAACGAACACAAACAATCCAACTGCGCCACCAAATTGGCATTCATTTGAACTGGCTTGATATACGTTGAAATCCATTGCACTAATTGTTCAAAAATCTCTCCTTCAATTTTATGGATTTTTTCCTCGGCACCTAAAATTTTGGTTTCATATTCTTTTAGCTCTTCGGTAATATAACGTTCCGCATTCACCAAGGTTTGCTTACGAATCCATTCGCTTGGCACTTTATCTTTATGCGTATTACGAACTTCTATATAATATCCAAAAACATTATTAAAAGAAATTTTCAAAGAAGAAATCCCTGTACGCTCTGATTCACGTTTCTCGATTCCTTCTAAAAATTCTTTCCCAGAAGTTGAAATCGCGCGTAACTCATCCAATTCTGAATGTACACCAACCGCAATCGCATTCCCTTTGGCAATAGCTACTGGCGCATCTTGATTTAATGTAGTTTTTATTTTTTCACGAAGTAAATCGCAACTGTGTAAACTATCACCAATTACTTTTACAGCATCTTGCGGACTTTGCAAGGCTATCGTTTTAATTGGCAGGATAGCATCTAAAGATTCTTTCAAATACACCACTTCACGAGGCGACACTTTGCCTGCTGCGATTTTTGAAATCAAACGTTCCAAATCAGAAATCTGTTTGATTTGATATTGTATTTGTTTTAAAACTTCTTGGTTTTCTTTCAAATAAGCTACAACTTGATGACGGCTCTGAATTTTGGCTGCATCTTTCAATGGCAAAGCCAACCAACGCTTCAATAATCGTCCGCCCATAGGCGAAAGTGTTCGGTCGATTACATCTAGCAACGTCACCGCATTAGGATTATAACTATGGTATAACTCTAGATTTCGAATGGTAAAACGATCCATCCAAACATAAGCATCTTCTGCAATGCGCTGTATGGCCGTAATATGCTGCACTCTATTGTGCTGTGTTTCGGACAAATAATACAAAATAGCGCCCGAAGCCACGATTCCTTCTTTCAATTCTTCGACACCAAAACCTTTTAAAGAAGTGGTTTGAAAATGCTTCGTTAAGCTTTCCAACGCATAATCCTCTTTGTAAATCCAATCTTCGAGATAAAAACTATGATAATCGTCTCCGAATGTTTCTCGGAACGTATTTTTGTTGTTTTTTGGCACTAAGACCTCACTAGGATTGAAATTTTGCAACAGCTTATCGATGTATTCTGCATTTCCTTGTGCGGTTAGAAATTCTCCAGTAGAAACATCTAAAAATGAAATTCCAATATTTTTATTGGTAAAATATACCGAAGCCAAAAAATTATTGGTTTTGGACTGCAACACCTCATCGTTCATAGAAACTCCAGGAGTAACCAATTCGGTAACGCCACGTTTCACAATCGTTTTGGTCATTTTGGGATCTTCTAGCTGATCACAAATAGCTACACGAAGTCCAGCTTTAACTAACTTGGGCAAATACGTATTGATAGAATGATGAGGAAAACCCGCTAGCGCGGTCTCAGTATCGGATCCTGCACCTCTCTTAGTTAAAGTAATTCCGAGTATTTTGGATGCACGAATCGCATCTTCGCCAAACGTTTCATAAAAATCACCTACTCGAAACAACAAACAAGCATCGGGATACTTTCTTTTAATTTCATTATACTGTTTCATCAATGGCGTTTCTTTAACGCCTTTTTCTTTTGCTGCCAAATTAGTGGGAATTAAATTCTGTAAATATGACAGCGAATTTATAGATTTTAAAGCAATAATGAAGGGTTCAAAAATTAAAATTTTAAGTCAATTTTAAGCGCTGATTTGTATTTTTTGTATAGATTTGCGTGTACTAAAAATTAAATCTTATGAAAAAAATACTTACTCTACTTTTCGTTTTGAGCTTAGGAATAACTACAGCTACAGCACAAGAAACTTCAAAAAAAGCTAAAAAAGCAAAAGCAACTGTTGCCAAAGTTGAAGGAGCTGGAATGGTATTCGTTAATGAAACTATTGATTACGGAACAATTGCACGTAATTCTGACGGAAAACGTGAATTTGTTTTCACCAACAACGGAAATGCACCATTGATCATTACCAATGCTCAAGGATCTTGTGGTTGCACCGTACCAAGTAGTCCTAAAGAACCAATTATGCCAGGTGCAAAAGGTGTTATTGGTGTAAAATATGCTACAGATAGAGTTGGTCCTTTTACAAAAACAGTTACTATTACTTCAAATGCGGCTGGTCAACCAACAAAAACTTTGACTATAAAAGGAAACGTTTTACCTGACGAAGTAAAAAGCTAAAAAACATAAATATTACATAAAAAGCTTCCTTCCTTTAGGAAGCTTTTTTATTAAATTGACATTGCAATGAGAAAATTAGAGAATAGCGAACTCGAAAGAAAGTCGGTTGAAGGATTCAAACAATCTAAAAAAACACCTCTAGTTCTGGTTCTTGATGATGTGAGAAGTCTTCACAATATTGGATCTGTATTTAGAACTGCTGATGCTTTTTTGGTAGAAAAAATTATACTCTGTGGCATTACTGCGACACCTCCCAACAAAGAGATCCACAAAACCGCTTTGGGCGCTACAGAAACAGTAGCTTGGGAACATTATGAAAATGTTTTGGATGCCATAACTGCTCTAAAAAAAGACAATGTTATTACTTTAGCGATTGAACAAGTGGAAAGTGCTATTTTTCTTCAAGATTTCAAAGTTGATACTTCAAAAAAATATGCATTAGTTTTTGGTAATGAAGTACATGGCGTAGCTCAAGAAGCCGTAGCTCTTTGTGATGGTTGTATAGAAATTCCTCAATTGGGCACCAAACATTCCTTGAATATATCGGTAAGTGCTGGTATAGTTGTTTGGGATTTATTCAAACAATATCACTATTGATTTCTTTATTGTTTATTTTCTCATATTCTACAAAGATTCGACCTTAAATTCTTTCTTTCGATTAGTAAATAATTGATTTTAATCTTATTTTTATAGAATGAAACGCCCCATACTACTACCTATATTTTTTGTCTTTTGTTTTTTTCAATTTGGTTTTGCTAATTCAGCAATTTCACCAACTGAAAAAAAACAAAAAATAGCTATAACAAAAGTAGCTACCACTAAAAAAGCTGTAGCTAATATTGCTCCAACAATTACCGCAACTGGCAATCAATCCTATTGCCCACTTTCCAACATTAATATTGTAACCAATATTAGTATCACCGATCCAGATGACACTAGCACTGAAGCTATTTATATTCAGATCTCCTCTGGCTATAGTTTAGGACAAGATGTGCTTTTTTTAAGTAATGCTTCTTCACATCCAACCATCAAAAGTAGTTGGAATGCCACCGAAGGAAAACTAACATTGAATAGTCCGACAGGAGTTCCTGTAAGTTATACCGATTTTGTTAACGCCATCAAAGATGTGCAATTCAACAACTCCTCCGCAACAGCAACCGGTAGTAGAAGTTTTTCAATTAGTATTGGTCAAGCCAATTATTTACCAAGAAATGGACATTATTATGAATACGTTCCTAATATTGGGATTACTTGGACAAGCGCTAAAGCCGCGGCTGAGCTTCGAACTTATTACGGACTAAAAGGCTACCTAGCCACACTGACTGCTGCAGACGAAGCACAATTAGCCGGAAAACAAGCCCCAGGTGCAGGATGGATTGGAGGAAGTGATTCCGAAACAGAAGGTGTATGGAAATGGGTGACTGGCCCGGAAGCTGGAACCATCTTCTGGAATGGAAACGCTAATGGCAGCACGCCTAATTTTGCTTTTTGGAATAACAGTGAACCCAATCAACTTGGAGACGAAGATTATGCTCACATTACAGCACCTGGAGTTGGTATTACGGGTTCATGGAATGATTTGTCAAACACTGGCGCCACAAGCGGCGATTACCAACCCAAAGGCTATATAGTAGAATATGGCGGTATGCCAGGCGATCCTGTTTTACAACTTTCTGCCAGTACTTCGATTACTATTCCAACAATTCTAAGTACAACACCTGCTACAAAATGTGACCCTGGTAGTTTGACCTTGCAGGCTACTGCTTCTATCGGCACCATCAATTGGTACGACCAAAGCTCTGGCGGAAATTTAGTTGGTAGTGGCCCTAGTTTTACCACTCCAATTATAAACGCCACTACCACTTATTATGTAGGGATAACTTCTGGAGGATGCACTACTAGTAGAACAGCTGTTGTTGCAACCATCAATTTAATTCCAACCATAACAGCTACCAATTCTCCTGTAAGCAATTGCGGACCATCTGTAGTAACATTAACAGCAACACCCTCTTCGGGAACAGTTAATTGGTATGCAGATGCTACTAGTACAACTACATTAGGAACAGGAACAACTTATGTTACTCCATTTTTGAATGTGAGCACCACCTTCTATGCTGAAGCAGTCAATGCGAATTGTACCAACGGAACTAGAGTTCCTGTAGAAGTGAAGATTTATCCGCTTCCGGCTGTTACCGATGAAGAGAAAGTTATTTGCCAATCAAATCCTGTAACTCTTGATGCAGGCTTGAGCGGAATGTCTTATTTGTGGTCAACGGGAGCAACTACGGCAACGATTCAAGTGAATGATATCGGCAATTTTTATGTTGATATTACTAGCCCAGCACCTGAAAATTGCACGAGCAGAAAAAACTTTACAGTGATTCGTCAAATTGTACCTGAAATAAAAGCAGTAACGGTAAAAGAAACAACAGTAACCATAGAAGTAACGAATACAGCTCCTTATTTTGAATACTCTCTTGACAACATTAATTATCAAAGTTCAAATATCTTTACGAATGCGCCTGCTGGAATTCAGACGGCTTATGTTAGAGATACTAACTTTTGTAACTCGGACCAAGAACAATTTATCGTCATAGCTCCACCAAAATTTTTCACCCCAAATAATGATGGTTTCAATGATGTTTGGTATGTAAAAGATTTTGAGGTTTACCCAAAGGCGACCATTTCTATTTTTGACCAGTACGGAAAATTAATAAGCCAATTATCACCAAATAATTTGTCTTGGGACGGCACTTTAAATAAAAACCCTTTGCCTTCGACCGATTATTGGTATGTACTGAAACTAGACGATTCTGGGGTTGAAAAAAGAGGTCATTTTTCTTTGAAAAGATAATACGATTTGATTCTCTTACTTTGAAGCCAAATGCTAACTCCTAGCCCCGATTGTAGTGGAAATCCTTATGACCCGGGGTTCGGGGCATAAGATTAAAACGGAAAGCGGGAAAACATAACTCCAAAAAAGCCTTTTGATGCGCTCCTAAAAATCAGGAAGTGTGATGTATTTTCTTTTTGATTTCATTTAAAACAAAAAGGTAATCTGACTGATTTTTGACAAAATCAAGATTTGAAACATCGATGATTAACACGTTCAAATCTTTTTGTGATTTGATATAATCGAGATAGCCCGTATTGATTTTTTCTAGGTATTCTTCCTGAATATCTTGTTCGTAGCTTCGGCCTCTTTTCTTTATGTTTTGCAATAAACGCTGGGTGTTTTGGTACAGATAAATGTACAAATCGGGCTTGGGCATTTCTTTATAAATGATGGAAAAAAGGGTGTGGTACAAACGGTACTCGTCTTCTGCCAAAGTGATTTTTGCAAAAATTAGGGATTTGAAAATATGATAATCGGCTACGATAAAATCTTTGAACAAATCGAATTGCGCCAAATCGTCTGACAACTGTTGGTACCTATCGGCAAGAAAAGACATTTCGAGAGGAAAAGCATATCGGTTTTGGTCTTTGTAAAACTTTGGCAAAAAGGGATTGTCTGCAAAGCGTTCTAATACTGTTTTGGCATTAAAATCTTCGGCGATTTTGTTAGCCAATGTTGTTTTTCCTGCTCCAATATTACCTTCGAATGCGATGTAATTGTATTTTTCTAGAGGAATGCTGCTCAATGGCGCATGGATTGTCGCTACAACTTGGCATCTGCTATCATCGGATGTTTCGGCAATTAATTCGGGGACAGCTTTTTTAAAAATTGGGTGTATCCAATCCAATTGTAAATCTCGAAATGGCAATAAAACAAAATTGCGGTCTTGCATTAGTGGATGAGGCAATTGTAGTTTTTCGGTATCCACTACCAATTCATCAAAAGCAATGATATCAATGTCAATATTTCTCGCTGCATAGCCAACTGTAGTCGTCCGAATGCGACCTAAACGCTTTTCTATTTTAAGAATTTTGCTTAAAACTTGGACGGGAGAAGCGTTGGTGTGCAAAACTAAGGCGCAATTGTAAAAAGGTGTGCTTTCGAAACCCCAAGCTGGCGATTCATAAACTGGGGAAATTTTTAAAACCGTACCTACCTCAAGATGCAATACATCAATACATTGGATAATGGTTTCTAACCTTTGCCCCTGATTACTACCTAACGACAATACGACTTGATGCTGTGACTTCATAATAGGCACAAATTAAGGAAAAGAAAATTAAAATCACTACTGATATAGAAGTAGATTATTTTGAAAAAAGAAATTTAAATCTACTTTTGTAACAATACAATTAGGTTATAGACTTATTGATAAAAAATAACTAACTATGAGATTTTTAGGAAATGTTTTGGCTACCGTTATTGGTATTTTTGTTTTTATGATGCTTTCTTTCTTTGGAATCATCCTTATTGGAGTCATTTTTGGAGGCGATTCTGAAACTGTTGAAGTTGAAAATAACTCAGTTATAGAACTTAATTTATCTGATATTTCTGATGACTATGCTGGAAAATACTCAGACCCTTGGGTAACGGCTTTTTCTGAAAGAAAAAAAATTGGTTTGACTGATGTTATCAACGCTATAGAAATAGCAGAAACCGACGATGCCATTAAGGGAATTTCTATCCTAAATACCAATTCTAGTTTAGGAATGGCACAAAGCAAAGAGCTTCGTGATGCATTGAACCGCTTTAAAAAATCAGGAAAATTTATTTATTCCTATGCTAATAGTTATTCTCAAAAAGAATATTATTTAAACTCTGTTGCCACTTCAATCTACATCAACCCAATTGGAGAATTAGATTTCAAAGGATTGTCGACTGAAGTTATGTTCTTTAAAGATTTTCAAGAAAAGTCAGGCTTAAAGATGGAAGTAATTCGTCACGGAAAATACAAAAGTGCTGTTGAACCTTTTCTAGAAAACAAAATGAGTGATGCGAATAAGGAACAAACTATGGCATTGCTAAACGGAATTTGGACAAACATAGTAGAAGACATTTCGAAAAGTAGAAATATTCCTGTAGAAAAATTAAATACAATTGCTAACGGCCTTTTGGCTAGAACCCCAGAAATGGCCAAAGCGCAAAATCTTATTGACTACATTGCTTATGAAGATGTTTACCATAACGCCATAAGAAAGGTATTAAAAGTAGACAAAGACGAGGATTATAACACGGTCTCTATTGCCGATTACACCCAAAAAACAACTACTACTTCTGTGAATATGGATTCCAATGATGCTATTGCTATCGTATATGCACAAGGAGAAATTGGTAGCGGCGAAGGTGATGTTAATGAAATTGGAGAAGGCTCAATGAGAAGGTCACTTCAAGAAGCCAGAAAAGATGACGACATCAAAGCAATTGTTTTGCGTATTAACAGCCCTGGTGGAAGTGCCTTAACCTCTGACTTAATCTGGAGAGAAATAGAATTGACAAAAAGAGTAAAACCTGTTGTAGTGTCTATGGGTAATTATGCCGCTTCAGGTGGGTATTATATTGCTTGTAACGCCAATACTATCTTTGCTGAAAAAAATACAATTACAGGCTCAATTGGCGTATTTGGAACACTACCTAACTTCTCTGTTGCTGCGAACCGCTACGGCATCAATACTGAACAAGTTAGAACTCACGAAAACGCATCGAATTATAGTCCTTTTGTACCAATGGATGAAAAATTCAAAGCTATAACGCTAGAAGGTGTTGAAAATATCTACGCTACCTTTATTGGTCACGTTGCAGAAGGTCGCAAAATGACTACTGCCCAAGTAGATTCTATTGGTCAAGGTCGTGTTTGGACAGGGTCTGAGGCAGTAAAAATTGGACTGGTAGATAAAATTGGCGGCTTGAGAGAAGCAATAGCCGAGGCAGCAAAATTGGCCAAAATTAAATCGTATAGCACGGTAAATTACCCAGAATATGAGAAAAATTTTGAAGATATTTTTGCTAATTTCCCGTTTGCAAAATCAAAAACAGCTTTTATAAAAGAAGAAATTGGCGAGGAAAACTATCGTTTACTTGAAGAAATTAAGCGTATAAAACAACGCAAAGGAATACAGGCTATACTTCCGATGGAATTAAAAATAGAATAAAACTCAACTACTAAAAAAAACCGTTTAAGCATTTACTTAAACGGTTTTCTTTTTTTAAACAGTTTGGTTTCCTGAATAGCACTATGCATCCTTTTAGCCCCGATGGGAGGGAAAATCCTTTTTTTAAAACATCCCTTCTCAATTAATAATTATGTTGGGGATGTTTTAAAAAAAGATTGGAAGGACAGCGGGACTTTGCATCCAAAAAATCCCAAATCATTCCGCTTCTACTATTCCAGATTATTGCATTTCTATTTTTACCACATAGCCTTCATAACTTCGAACATTAAAAACGGTTCCGTCGGCAAACAACAAATATTGTCCTTTTACTCCAATGAGTTGCCCTTGATAAAAAGGCGTTTTATCTAAATTCAAACTATTCACTTTGGCAGGGTAAGCGGCTACTGGATAATGCATCGTAACAATTTCATTTTTTTCTAAACTAAAATATTCGCGAACTTCATCTGGCAGCCAAGCTTGAACTTTTGCCTTTTCTTGAACCAAATCTACAGTGTCAAAAGTATTGGTCAACATTTTTCGCCAGTTGGTTTTGTCTGCGAAATGATTTTTTAGCGCGACCTCTGTAATTCCTGCCAGATATCGATTTGGAACCTCAACTACTACTATGGCTTCTTCGGCGCCTTGGTCAATCCAACGCGTGGGCATCTGAGTTTTGCGGGTTACACCAACTTTGACCTCACTCGATAAAGCTAAATAGACAATATGTGGTTGTAATTGCACTTTTTCTTCGTAGGCCAAATCTCTGTCTTCTATTCCTAAATGTGCGGTACTTAATTCGGGTTTCATAATCCAATCTCCCACAGCTGGACTCGAATAAAAACAGTCGTAACAAAATCCTTGACGAAATATTTTTTTCTTTTTCCCGCAATTCAAACATTGATAGCCTAGAAATTGAATACTAATTTCTTTATTCAAAAGTTGGTTAATATTTAAAAAACTGAATTCAAAAACTAAATAATATTGAATAGGATTGCCTATTTCGGTTGGCATTTTGGAGAGTACACCTTCGTAAGTCATATAAATTGGTTCCCTAACTCCTAAAGACAGAATTAGATTTGTGGAAATATTAAGATTATTAAAAAAAATGTTATTTTTGATAAAATTACAAATTAGAAATTGGAATCCAATTTTTATAAAATATTATTTCATCCCCTAATTTGCTTAAAGAATTAGGGAACTAATTCTACTCTTTCATGCCATTATCTATCATCAACTCTATTGCTTCTTGGTTTTTAAAACAACGCATCCATCAAATTGAATTGTTTTTAAAATATCCTAATGAAGTTCAAGAAGAATTGTTAATGAATTTACTCCGCTCTGCCGAAAACACAACAGTCGGAAAACAATATGATTATGGCTCCATAAAATCCTATGCTCAATTTGTAGAACGCGTTCCTATTTCTAGTTATGAAGACCTAGAACCATTAATAGAACGAACACGTCAAGGAGAACAGAATGTACTATGGGAAACTCCAATAAAATGGTTTGCAAAATCCAGCGGTACTACCAATGCTAAGAGTAAGTTTATCCCAGTAAGTAATGAAGCTTTAGAAGATTGCCATTACAAAGGCAGTAAAGATTTACTTTGTTTGTACCTAAACAACAATGAAGACTCGGAAATGTTTTTAGGGAAAAGCCTTCGACTTGGAGGAAGCTCACAAATTTACGAGAACAACAATACCTTCTTTGGTGATTTATCGGCCATATTGATAGAAAATATGCCCATTTGGGCGGAATTTAGTAGCACGCCAAGTAACAAAGTTTCTTTGATGAGTGAATGGGAAACAAAAATGAGTGCCATCATTAACGAAACAATCACTGAGAATGTTACTAGTTTTGCTGGTGTGCCTTCTTGGATGTTAGTGTTAATGAACAAAGTTTTAGAACAAACTGGGAAAAATCATCTAATGGAAGTTTGGCCTGACCTTGAAGTATATTTTCACGGAGGCGTAAGTTTTGACCCTTACCGAGAACAATACCAAAAGATTTTACCGAAAAACAACTTCAAATATTACGAGATATACAATGCCTCTGAGGGATTTTTTGCCATTCAAGATTTAAATTATTCAAGTGATTTGTTATTGATGCTTGATTATGGCATCTTTTATGAGTTTATCCCAATGGATACTTTTGGCACACCAAACCAAAAAGTGGTGCGTTTATCGCAAGTAGAATTATTCAAAAATTATGCGATGGTTATCACTACTAACGGTGGTTTATGGCGCTATTTGATTGGTGACACCGTTCGATTCACCTCACTGAGCCCTTACCGAATCAGAGTTACGGGAAGAACAAAACATCATATCAATGTTTTTGGCGAAGAACTAATGGTCGAAAACACAGACCAAGCTTTGGCGAAAGCCTGCCAAGAGACACAATCTGAAATTGTAGATTATACTGTAGCCCCTATTTTTATGGAAGGCAAGCAGAAAGGTGCTCACGAATGGATGATTGAGTTTAAAACACCACCAAAAGACCTAACACTTTTTCATAAAATTTTAGACTCCACGCTACAATCCTTAAATTCTGATTACGAAGCCAAACGCTACAATAATATGACGCTAAATCCTTTGGTCATCAATGTAGCAAGAGAAAATCTGTTTTATGATTGGCTTAAACAAAGAAATAAAGTGGGTGGGCAAAACAAAATCCCACGTCTTTCAAACCAAAGAGACTACTTGGAACAATTGAAAGCACTTCAATCTTAAAACTACTTACTAAATGAAAAAGCTATTACTCTTTGCACTCATTATTTGCCTCTCTTGTTGCGCTACTCCTGGTCGCGTTTGTGGTGGTAGTGGTAGTAAACGCAGTGTATATCTTTTTCATTTACAATCAGAAAACTCTTTTTTCAAAAAAAATTTATGTTGAATTGTAACAATTGATAACGATTGCCGTCTTATGAATAATCAATCATCAATCAATCACTAATCAACATGAAAATCACTACAAGTCACCACAAAATCAAAGCTGCCTTCTAAGCTTTTTCTATTTCCTACTATTCATTTTAGTAATTCAAAGTTTCCATTTGAATGGGATACTTGTGACTGTATTTTTTCATCAAAACCAATTATTATGAAAATAATTTTATCTTTTCTGAGTCTATATGTTGCCTCAGTTGCCTTTGCTCAGGACGTCAAAACCCAACAAGACTCTATCGCTAGCGCAAAAAAAGCAGAAGAATTAAAAGAAGTAACTGTTTTTGGTAACAAAAAGCAATTTCTAAAAGTGGAATCTGACAAGACGATTGTTAGCGTAAAAGAAAACGGAATGCTAAATAGCGGTAACAGCCTTGAAGCCATCAAAAGACTACCTGGTGTAATAACTTCACCAACTGGCGGATTAACGCTGAATGGCAAAGGAGTTACCATTTACATTGATGGCGCCCCCAGCACATTGAATGGAACCGATTTACAAAATTACCTTTCAAGCCTTCCGGCAAGTGCCATCGAAAAGGTAGAACTTATCTACAATCCCGGAGCTGCATATGATGCCAACGCTAGTGGTTCTATCATAAACATCATCACAAGTTCTAAAAGACTTAAAGGTGTTAATGCAAACTTTAACATCAATTACAATTTTAATAAATATCAAAAACCAAGTCCTCAAATTTTATTGAACGGAAAAGAGAAAAATTTCAGTTGGCAAACTATGTTAGGCTACAACTATATTGATAGCGAAAACCGTTCTAAAAACAGTCAAACATTTACCTCTTTTACTCCTGATAAAAACTTATTTCAAGAGAATTTTACGGTAAACACCAATAGAAACCTGTACTTCAGACTGGGAACAAACTACAAATTGAGTTCAAAATCTAATTTACTTTTCAATTACAATGGAAACTTTGCCAATGACCGTTCTGTTTTCAACTCTAGTGTTTTTGGTGAAAATATCGATTATAATGACGAAGGCTTTTCTAAAAACAAAAACTATAACAATGAATTGAGTCTTCAATACAAAACCAAGCTTGATACTCTTGGAAGAACCCTTGATGTAACTGCTTTTTTGAACACTTTTGACAAAACACCTATCAATCAATCAAGCGGATTGAATTCGGGCAACATTCCTTCCTACAATAACGGAATCATCGATTTTAATTTGACCAATTACTATTTGAAATACGATTTTGCCATTCCTTTCAATAAACTTGACTTTACAATCAATACTGGTGGAAAATACAATTCCATTAAAGTAAATAACTTTGGACAATACAATATCAACAGTAACACGAATACTATTTTTGATTCCAATAATTATGCAGAAAGTATCGACTTTAATTACAACGAATCCAACTTAGCCTTCTATGTTGAAGCCAGAAAAAAGATAAAAAAATTCAACTTTACCGTTGGTCTTCGTTTGGAAGATTTTGATGTAAAAAGAGAAGCTAGTACCATTGCAGACAAAATTGAGTACAGAAATACTAACCTTTTTCCAAACATAAGCGCGCTTTACGAAATAAGCCCTCAAGTGAATTTCAGCAGCTCATACTCAAGAAAAATTGCGCAACCTAATTACAATACTATTGACCCTAACAATAGTTCCAACTTTAATCAGTACAATACCTCAACAGGAAATCTAGGTTTACAACCTGTGTTTTATGATAATTTTGAAGTGAAGTTAACCGCTTTACAATTTGTTCAATTAGGAGCAAACTACACCATTGCAAAAGACGACAACCGATTTATCTTTAGTGCAAAACCTGGAGAATTAGTAAGCAATCAAACCTTTCAACAATTTGATAAAATCAAAACATTTAGTGCTTTTGCTTCCTTTCCCATTCCTTTAGATTACTTCTTCAAAGGCAAAGCAGAGTTTCAAAAACGCATGAATACTATTGACAAGATGAATTACATCTACCTCAACATCAATTATGTAAAATCTACTATTGATGGCTATAGTTTCCCGTTTGATAACAAAGCAATTGTAAACTATGGCGCACAAGCACAAATTATATTGCCTTGGCAAATCACCAATACACTTTCTTATTTTATTTTACCAAAAGGAACCTGGGAGATTTACCAAATCGAAAAGCCTATTCAGCAATTTGATATTTCTTTCAACAAAGATTTTATGAATAAAAAATTAAAAGTAGGATTGCATTGCTTTGATGTTTTCAACAAAAATGAAGTTAACGCTTTGATTGTAGGAGAAAATTTGGACACTCGTTTTTATCAAAAACAAGATTCAAGAACTTTCCGTGTATCGTTGACCTATAATTTTGGAAACCTAAAACTAGAACAAGAAAATACCAATATCGATACGGAGAAAGTAAAACAAGGAGGAGGAATTATAAAATAATTTTTGTTTTGATTTAGTAACAAAGCCCTGAGACTACCTCCTAATCTCAGGGCTTTACTATTTTAGCTTAGTGCAAGTTTTTATCTATTCTTCTTTAACTTCATCATAATTCACCATCCAATTCACGCCAAATTTATCAGTACACATTCCGAAATACGCGCCCCAAAAAGTATCGGTCATAGGCATGGTTATACTACCGTTTGCGGATAAACCATTGAAAAACCTATCGGCTTCTTCACGGCTCACCGTATTGATAGAGACCGACATATTTTGCCCAAAAGTAACTGCACCCGAAGCACTATTACTATCACTACCCATTAAAACCGAATGAGCACCTATAGGCAAAGAAATGTGCATAATTTTGTTACTATCTTCCTCAGACAAAGAAGGGTTTCCATCACCCGAAGGCATATCACTAAATCTTCCTACATAAGGAAACTCACCACCAAATAGAGATTGGTACAACAAAAAGGCTTCTTCACAATTGCCATTAAAAATTAAATAAGGATTGATTGCTGTCATATAATATGTTATTTAGTTTCTGAAAGTTGTTTTACAATGGTTAAACCTTTAGGAAAAGTATCTTCGAAATACTGCTGATATTGTGCTAAACAATCCATTGTTGTTTCAAGTAAAACCCCATCAGTTGTTGTTGTTAATCTGTAGGTTTCCATGGCTCCGGTCCATACTTGAGTCGCTTCATCTATAGGCATTTCCTGAAAGTTTTTCAATTCTCCCAAATGCTTAAAAGCCATATACTCATATTCTTGTTTTGTTTGGATAAGGCTATTCATTCCCTCGCCAGTTGGAGATAAAAAATGAATTTTACTTCCTTCTTCCCAATCACTAACAGCATAAGTGCCTTCACAAAAAGCTGACGTCCATTGTCTGTAAGTAGCATCATCCCATAAAACAGCCCAAATTTTTTCTTTTGGAGCTTGTATCAAAATTGAAAAATGTAATGTTTCCATTGTAGTATCCTTTACCTTAATCGATTGGTAGAATTAAAGTTACCTTTTTTAATTGACTCTCTTTTAAAAAAACATAACTTTTCCTTTGTTTTTTTTACAATAGATAGTAATTTCGGCTCCTCTCGGGATGTAGCGCAGCCTGGTAGCGTACTAGCATGGGGTGCTAGGGGTCGCTGGTTCGAATCCAGTCATCCCGACTTCTTTAAATCAAAAATCCCATTTACACTTGGTAAATGGGATTTGTTTTTTTTATAAAACGACTACTCTTGCATCATATCGATGTGTCGGTCATGATAACCTAATAAATATAAAACGCCATCCAATCCTAAACTAGAAATTGAAGTTGAAGCACTTTCTTTTACTTTTGGTTTAGCATGAAAAGCAATACCCAGTCCAGCTAAATTCAACATAGGCAAATCATTAGCACCGTCTCCTACGGCAATGGTTTGGTTTATATGAATACCTTCTTTTTCGGCAATTGATTTTAGGTATTCGGCTTTCTTTTGACCATCTACGATTTCTCCTAAATAATTGCCTGTTAACTTTCCGTCTTTTATCTCTAATTGATTGGCATACACATAATCGATACCCAATTCTTTTTGCAAATATTCTCCAAAATAAGTAAACCCTCCTGATAGAATAGCTGTTTTATATCCATAATACTTCAAGGCCTTCATCAATCGGTGTGCTCCTTTAGTAATTGGAAGATTGATGGCTACATTTTGCAAAACTTCTTCGCTCAAGCCTTCTAAAAGCGCCATACGTTTTTTGAAGCTTTCACTAAAATCAATTTCTCCATTCATAGCCGATTCAGTAATGGCTCTAACCTCTTCCCCTACTCCAGCCAACTCAGCCAATTCATCGATTACTTCGGTTTGGATTAGTGTCGAATCCATATCAAAACAAACCAAACGACGGTTACGACGGTACATATTATCTTCTTGAAAAGAAATATCTACATTCAAATCGCGTGAAATATCCATAAAACTTGAAGTCATTGTAGTTTTATCTAATAAATTCCCCGTAACCGATAATTGGATACAAGAACGAGGATATTCTTCTTTTTCAACCACCGATGCTCTTCCTGTTAATCGGATTATAGAATCAATATTTAATTTATTGTTGGATAAAACTTGTGTCACTGCAGATAATTGAACCGCAGTTAATTGTTCTCCTAAAACATTGATGATATAGCGTTGTTTGCGTTGCGCTTTCACCCAATTTTCATAATCTTCAATAGTAACAGGAGTAAACTTTACTTTAATCCCCAATTCATAGGCTTTAAACAATAAATCTTTCAAAACTGGGCCTGAATTTGACCCCTTTTCAATTTCGAATAATATTCCTAATGACAAAGTATCATGTATATCAGCTTGACCAATATCTAAAATAGTGGCACCATAGTTTGCCAAAATAGAGGTCAAGCCTGCAGTAACTCCTAATTTATCCTGACCTGAAACTTTTAATAAAATGATTTCTTTATCTTCTGTTGTCATTTTTTGCAAGGTTTAATGAGTGCCAAAAATCGGTATTCTATTGGTTAAAAAAAAACACTTTGTTGTTTTTATCGAAAGTGAAAATAATGTTTTAAACCACGTCTTTTAATCATCAATTTCGAAATAATAAATACAGTTTTAGCTATAATCTTTAACGAATAAAGCTCAAAAACGAATGTTTTTGAGCTTTATGTTGCTTTTTGTTGCGCTTGAAATTACTTAAGAAGCAATCTCCAAACGTTTCAATAAGTTTTTATTCAAAGTTTCTTGAGCGTAGTCTTTATCAATTGCTAATACTTTATCGTCTGAACTTGGTAATTCATACATCGCATCTGTCAAAACAGCTTCGCATAAAGAACGTAAGCCACGAGCTCCTAATTTATATTCTAAAGCTTTATCCACAATAAAATCTAATGCTTCATCCGTAATACTAAACACCACGTCGTCCATCAAGAATAACTTTTCATATTGTTTGATTAAAGCATTCTTAGGCTGTGTCAAAATCGCTCTCAAAGTAGCTCTATCCAGAGGGTCCATATGCGTTAAAACTGGCAAACGACCGATGATTTCAGGAATCAAACCAAAATCCTTAATGTCTTTTGGAATAATGTACTGCAATAAATTGTCTTTGTCGATATTATCCTCATTTTTAGAAGTTGAATAACCAACCGCTTGGCGATTCAAACGTTTTGAAATAATACGTTCAACACCGTCAAAGGCACCACCAGCAATAAACAAAATATTTTGAGTGTTCACTTCAACAAACTTTTGGTCAGGGTGCTTACGTCCACCTTTTGGCGGAACATTTACCACGGTTCCTTCTAACAATTTCAATAACGCTTGTTGCACTCCTTCTCCAGAAACGTCACGAGTGATAGAAGGATTATCGCTTTTACGAGCAATTTTATCAATCTCATCTATAAATACAATTCCCCGCTCTGCTTTGGCTACATCATAATCTGCCGCTTGCAACAAACGAGTCAAGATACTCTCCACATCTTCTCCAACATAACCAGCTTCTGTCAAAACCGTAGCATCAACAATCGCCAAGGGAACATCTAGCATTTTGGCAATACTTTTGGCAACCAATGTTTTTCCGGTACCTGTTTGCCCCACCATAATGATGTTACTCTTTTCGATTTCTACTTCGTCGTCTAATTGCTGTTGCATCAAACGCTTATAGTGGTTGTACACCGCTACAGACATCACTTTTTTGGTTTGCTCTTGACCAATAACGTATTGGTCCAAAAATGCTCTAATTTCTTTTGGTTTTTTCAAAATCAAATCACCCACTAACTTAGAGTTACCGTTTGATTTTAATTCTTCAAGAACAATTCCGTGCGCTTGCTCGATACATTTGTCACAAATATGTGCATCAATACCTGCAATCAATAAATTGGTCTCTGTTTTTTTCCTTCCACAGAAAGAACATTGTAACTGTTGTTTTGCCATCTTTTGAGCTTAGAAGTCAGAGGTTAGAAATTAGAAGTTGTTGGGTATTCCACCTCTAACTTCTAATTTCTAATTTCTAACTTTATTTTATCTTCTTAAAACTTCATCTATCATTCCGTATTCTTTGGCTTCATCAGAAATCATCCAATAATCGCGTTCGCTATCTGCATATACTTTGTCAAAAGGTTGACCAGAATGATGAGAAATGATTTTATACAATTCATCTTTCAATTTCAACATCTCGCGTAAGTTGATTTCCATATCTGAAGCTACACCTTGTGCTCCCCCTGATGGCTGGTGAATCATTACACGTGAATGCGGCAAAGCCGAACGTTTTCCGGCAGCACCAGCGCATAATAAAACAGCTCCCATAGAAGCGGCCATACCTGTACAAATAGTAGCTACATCTGGTTTGATGTATTGCATCGTGTCATAAATTCCTAAACCTGCATATACGCTTCCGCCTGGTGAATTCAAGTAAATTTGAATATCTTTTGATGCATCGGCACTTTCTAAGAACAGCAACTGTGCTTGAACAATATTGGCAATTTGGTCATCGATACCTGTGCCTAAAAAAATGATTCTATCCATCATTAATCTCGAAAAAACATCCAATTGAGATACATTCAATTGACGTTCTTCAATAATGTATGGAGTCATATTCGTTGGATTCATTGCCGCTACGATTTTATCGTAATACATGGCATTTACTCCTTGGTGCTTTGTAGCAAATTTTTTAAATTCTTTACCGTAGTTCATTTTTTTTAAAGTTTAAAAGTTTAAAGTTTAAAAGTTTAAGGTGTAATCTATAAATCCTTACTATTTAAACAAAAGAGCGTCAAAAAAAATCTTTTGACGCTCAAATATAACTATTTTTTACGGTTTCAGTTTTCTAATGAAATCATAAAGTTTAGCTCTCATTTTCTGAAATCAAACTTTGAACTTCAATCTTCTAACCTCTACTATAATTTATTCTCCGTAAGAAGCGGCAATAAATTCTTCGTAAGTAACTTCTTTAGTTGTTGGATTCGCTTTTTCTTTGAATAATTCCAATAATTTAGCCGCTACAACTTGATCAGAAAGTCTTCTTACTTCTTCTTGATTAGACAATACTCTAGCTACAATTCCTTGTACTTCCTCATCCGATGGATTCGTTTGTCCGAATTGTGCCATTTGTTGTTTAATTGCATTGGTAGTAAAGGTTTTCAAATCCTCAAAAGTAATTTGAATGTTACTTTGTGCCATCGCTTTTCCTTCAATCAATTGAAAACGCAAACCTTTTTCTGAACGTGCATATTCAACTTCTGCTTCAGCAGGAGATAATTTTTTCTCACCAACAGTTTGTAACCATTTTTTCAAGAATTCAGCTGGCAAATCAAATTTAGTGTTGTCAATCAAAAAGTTTTGAACATCAGCCAATAATTTTTGATCTGCTTGTTGAGCGAATTGCGCCTCAGCATCTTCTTTGATTTTTGCTTTCAATTCTTCTAATGTAGCAACATTTCCTTCACCAAACAATTTATCGAACAATTCTTGGTTCAATTCTGCTGGCTCAGAAGCATTGATTGCTTCGATAGTAAAATCAACATCAACTGCTAAGTCATGTACATTATCGTGTCCTACTTTTAAGTAGTCCATCAATTGGTGATCGTCTTCAAATAAACCTTTAGTGTTTACGGTTACAACATCACCTACTTTTTTACCAATAAATAAATCTTGAGTCGCTTTGTCTTTGAAAGTATCTAATGCAATTGTTGTTGGATTGTTGATTCCATTTGCTTCGCTAGAGAAAATTCCAGTTAAATCACATCCTTCAGCAACCACTTCTTGAGGAATTGCTTTTCCGAATTGTTTTTGAATACGTGCTACTTGCCCGTCAATTAATTTATCATCAGCAGTAACGATGTATTTTACGATGTCGTTTTTAGCTTCCAAATCCAATTCGAAATTAGGTACTAAACCAATTTCGAACTCAAAAGTCAATTCTTCTGCTGACCAATCTCTATTTTCATCTTCTTTTGCAAGAGGAGTACCTAAAAGATTCAATCTTTCAGACTGAATGTAACGCTCCAAAGCTAAATCAATTACTTTTTTAACTTCTTCTATTTTGATTGCTTTTCCGTATTGTTTTTCAACCAAATCTTTTGGCACAGCACCTTTTCTAAAACCTTTAACTTGCGCCAATGGCATTTTTTCATTGATTCTTTTGGCTACTTGACCTTTGTAATCCATGTGTACCACAGTCATCACAATCGTTTCAGTCACAGCATCTATAGCTACTCTTTTAATATCCATCTTCTTCTTTTATTTACATTATAAAATTGGGTGGCAAAATTATAAAATTTTCAACTGGCAAACAAGCTTTTTATTTCCAACCTTTTGAATTGAAAAACAAGTAATTATTTAATTGATAATTGACCCATTTTGAGATGCAATTATAAAGCTTAACTAACCTCCATTAAAGTTGGCTTTTCAAAAAGAATATCAAATCAATACTAAAAATTCTGCCAGTTTAATTATTGAAGTATACTCGATTCCAAATGGCTTCATTAAAATTTTTCCCTTTCATAAAAAACGCATACATACCAACCGCAAAAACAGATTTAAACATGAATAAATAGATAATGATTGGCGCCATTGCAACTGTTTTACTCAAATTGCTTTCAGGGACAAAAGCGCTAAAAAGCAAACTAAGTAAGGCTGTGAAAATCACAAAATTTAGGATGTTTTTAAAAGGGGTCACCAACAACTTTCGGGCAGGATGCAAATCCTCGCCCCATTTATGAATTAAATAGTAATACCCATTTCCCAAAGGAGCAAACAAAAGTGGATCATCATAGCTAAGCAATTGAAAGGTTTTGGAAGTAGCCATAATTTTAAATCCTTGTAATGTGGTTTGATGCAAATTTTCGAGTCTTCGAATCTCAGAAATAGCTTCGGCAGGAAGATTATCCTTAAAATAATGACTGTCTAAAAAACGTAAACGATACGCTATGCAAATTGCTTTGATTTGGTCAATATGAAAAATCTTATCCGTTTCGAGTAAATCGATTACAAATTCATTTTGGTTTGTTGAACTTTTCTCTCGAATAGCGGACGCTATCTTATTTCTTTCGTGTGTATTCTGAGATAAAATTTGCTCCACTTGATGTAATAAAGTGTCGACATCGATAACTTTTTGACGGTCTTGTAGCAACTTCTCCTGCACGTTTGTCTTATCTAGTAACATCTTGTTTTGTTTTTGGTATTTATACTCTCTTCATTTCTATTCTAATTGAAGATAAAGCATTCGCCAAAAACAAACAACTACCAAGCTGACTTTAAGCCAGTTAAACGAAAGTTAAAATTGAAAACAAAAACAGTTTTGATTTTGGAATGTTAAAAATTTCAGCAACAGTTTTAAATCCGTTTTTTCAAAGTCAAAATATCACCCACAGTTACCAGACCTGTAGCGGGCCCAATCAAATTTTGACCAAAGAGCACATTATTCCCTTTCATGCGATAATTCGCCAAAGTTTTAAGTGGTTCGTTGCCAGAAATAACGCCTCTTTCTTGGTCGATTGTCGTCATTACGCAACGCCCACAAGGCTTGACTCCATAAAAAAGCAAGGTGCCAATGTTGAATTCTCTCCAAGTGTCTTCTTCGTAGGGCTCCCCTCCTATAAACACAAAATTGGGTCGAAAACGACTCATATTGATTGGACTTTTTAATCGATTATTCAAATCGTCTAATGAGGACTGACCGATTATTAAAAAAGGATAAGCATCGGAAAAAGAGGTAACATCCGAGGACGAAATTGCATAGTCCGAATCTACTTTTCTATGACTTTCATCTGGCATGTACACCAATCGAGCAGAAAATCCCAAAATTGCAGAAAACCATGCAGAAATTGCTTCATCAACTTCGAAAGCTTGTATGGAATCCTCCCAAACAGTTACTGTAAACAAAGATTGTTCTTTGTTATAATGGAGAGGTACTTCAATAAAAGATCCCGTTTTTCGATAAGTTATGACCATACCACTGGCACGCATTTCGGGCTGAAAAAGTGCCAAAATCGCGTGTTCACGCTGGGATAAAAACGTTCCGTTTTCGTCTACTAATAACCAACGACGGTCGTGCTCCAAACCACGATCTGTAACCGTTGATTGAGATAAAGAAATCCCAGCAAGCGATTTCACTGGATAAATCCAAATTTCTGATAATTGCAACATGCTTCTATTTATTGTGTACAATTTATACGCTCTCCTTTTTTGTACTTTTTCTTTGGATTAGGAATCGCTACCAATTAGCCTTTTAAGAATTCAAATCTTTTTGTTGTTAAAAAAGAATTTTGTTGACTAGCCCCGGTAGGAGCGGCATCCTTTGTCTTTTTTTTTCAAAAAGACAAAGATACAGCGGATAACGGGACCAATCGTTCTTATGAAAAACAGTCGTGGTGCTCCAAAAAAAACTACTTACTCTTTTATAAAAATCTTATAAGATATCGATTGTAGTATTGAAAGTACAACACTAAAAACTAAAGCTGTCCAAAAAGAATCTACTGTAAATCCACCCACAATTTTGGTACACATAATAATTACGATTGCATTGATTACGAGTAGAAACAATCCTAAAGTAAAAATGGTAAATGGCAAAGTGAATAAAATCATTATGGGTTTGATAAAAATATTAATGATTCCCAAAACGAAAGCGACAATAAGAGAGGTGACAAAACTAGCCACATGAACTCCAGACATAAAGTTGGCGATGAGTAAAACCAATATCGCAGTGATAAGAAGACGGAGTATTATTTTCATATATGTAATAGTTATTTGTTAGTGGTTATATATGGTATGCTTCGCCAATTCGCTTCGCTCGGACCACCTTTTCTTTATAGATGTTTGTTTGCGACTAAACTGATGTTAATGGCGATTTTATAATTATTTGATTTTGAATAAAAATATTAAAAAGAAATGATGTCGTGCTTACTTTTTGAAAAAATCCATACAGTACTCAAAAAACAAAGCTGGATTCTCTGCATGCAACCAATGTCCTGCCCCAGTAATGGTTTTTATCTCTGAATTAGGAAATTGACGTTTTATTCCAGGAATATCATTATCTACAATATACTTTGAATTGCCTCCTCGAATAAAAAGTGTTGGCAAATCAATATGACTTTCTTCTGGGAGCGGCTTACCAATTTGCTCAATTTTTTGATTAAAGACATTTAAATTAAATCGAAAAGCCAATTGACCAGGTTCTTTCCAATATAAACTTTTCAATAAAAACTGACGAGTACCAAAGTCGGGAATAGCAATTGCGAGCAAGGCATCTACTTCATTTCGACTTGGCTTTGTTGAAAAATCAACTGAATTCAAACCACTAAGAATATCTTGATGATGCGGTGCATAATACTTAGGACCAATATCAGCAACGATTAGCCTACGGATTAATTCTGGATAAGTAGCCGCCAAAAGCATTGCCACTTTGCCACCCATAGAATGACCAATGATATCGATGTTTGCTAAATTATTGGCTGAACAATAGTCATACACATCTTGCGCCATCAACTCATAGCTAAAATCATCAGAGTGAAAACTGCGTCCGTGATTTCGCAAATCCAAAAGATGCACTTCAAATCCTTCTGAAGCGAATTGCACCCCTAGCGTTTTCCAATTATCTGACATTCCAAGAAAGCCATGCATTATAACTAAAGGCTGTCCTGAACCTTCTATTTTTGAGTATAGCATTGTATAGATTTAAAATGACAACAAAGATAAACAATCTAATCAATTAAAATTATTTGTAATCTTTTGGTGAATATCACTAAAAGTAGGTATTGTGAGAAATTTAATTAAAACTAATTTTGTGTAAATATTTTTTAACAAAAAAATACTTAAATCATTTATTAACCATTGCAAATCATTATCAATGATCAAAAAAATTTTATTACTATCTGTTGTTATCTCACAACTTACTATTTCTTGTACTAACGACGAACCAAAAACTCCAGAGTCTGAAAAAAGCTTGGACGAACAAATAGCAGAAATCGTTAAACAGCCTTATTCAAAATTAACTCCGTCTGAACAAAAAGTAAAATTAGAAGCTGAAGCCAATGAAATGTTGGTACAAATGGACAAATCAAAAAGCTCGGGTGCAATTGAAGCTTTACAAAACTTAGCTAGATTACTAGATGTTAGTTCGGTTGATGTTTTTAGCGGAAAAAATGACAATTCAGTAGAAGACATCATCAATACTGCAGGAGTTTACGGAATTTATACTTGGAATGCTTCAAAAAACACTTGGACAAAAATTGCTTCTTCGACAGAATTGAAATTTATTTTTCCTGCTAAAGAATCTTTAACTACCAACAATGCAACTTTTTCTACTAAAGGAACAGCTTCTGATGTAAAAGTAAAAATTCAGGACAGCTACAATTGGCAGACTGGTGTAGAGGTAAACGATTACATCTTTTTACCTACAGCCGCAGATGCTGTTTTAACCATTGACAATGTATCAGCAGCTACATTTACACAAACCGCCAAATATGCTAACGGAAAAGAAGTTCCGAATGAATTTGCATACAAAATGACCCTTAACGATGGTTACGCTTGGGAAATGAGTGGAACAAAAGCAACAGAAAACACTTCAAAAGCTGCCTTTACTTTTAACGGGAAAAATTTAGTTTCTTTTAATGCTGGAAGTACTGCAAGTATTGACAAATTGATTGAGGATGACAATTTAACTCAATACAGAGGTAAAGCCAATGGATTGGTAAAAATTATGGATAATTTTATCATTATTGCAGACATGGATTTAGTCACTGAAGCTGCAGATCAAATTGCTTTAGAAAAAAGTTTACCAATTGTTGACTATCAAAAAAAGACATATTTAACCGACCTTAACGCTTATCAACTAAAATTTTCTGAAGGTAATGCAGCAATCTTCAATAAAAACTTCAAACTTACTTTAGTATCTAAAAAGGATGGTACAAAAATAGCAGAAGTTGTGAAACGTTCAGAAAAAGGATATTCTTACAAATACACGTATGACCTTTGGATCGTTGACAATTCAAATACATACGGCGGATATTGGGACTACAATCCAAACGGTGGTACTATCATTCAATATTATGATGAAGAATTATACTTGAAATTTAATGACAATACCGAAGTAGCCATGAGCACTTATTTCTCAGAAGGATTTGAAAAATTAGAGACGAAATTTGAAGATTTCATCAAAGCTTTTGACAAATAAAAAGAAGTATTAAAACTGTAAAGCCGATTTGAATTACTCAAATCGGCTTTATTTTTTTGGTGGCGTTTTCACTTCCAAAGTGCTTTGACCATAACCTGCCCAAATTCCAATACCTCCTTTAATATTTGATTTTAAACTCGTATTAGAAGGATAAATTGGGTTTCTACTGTTTACAATTTCATTTTGCCAACTGTTCCAAAAATCAAGCGCTTCTTTGTTTTGAGTTCTTAACTTCACAAAAATAAGATCTCCGTCTGCAAAATAAGGAGTGAATTTAGTTTTAGGAAAAAGCAAAACACCTCTATTAATTTGTAGAGCGATAGCTGAAGTTTGAAAATTTTTATCATCTAAATTACCATAAAATGAAGGTACAAAAATGGGTTCTTCCATATCAATCCTTGTGGCAATTTGATAATAGTTTTTTTCATTTAAAGGATCTTCAAATTTCACAAAAACATAGCCTGTAGTATCAGTAATTTTATTCTTAATATACTCAGCAGAATTGAGCTTAACACTTTTGGGTATCGTTGTAACCGCCTCAACAATCCGGTTTAAATATTCAATTTTTAATGAGTATTCTTTACCAGCTTCTCCTTTTAAAGTTGTACCATAATACACAAATGGAGGCACTCTATACTTATCATTCTTCACCCTCAAAACTTCTGAATTAACCCCGTCTGAAACCGTAATTTTAGCCGACCTTATAACATGATTCAAAACATTTGTAGAATCAATAACTTCAGAAACAGGAATGCTACTAGATAACAATACCTGAGCAAAATCTCCTTCCTCAATCCATCCTTCTACTACAATTTTTGATTCAGCTTTAACTGTCGCACTAAAATCATCTTTAGAACAATGAACTAACAGTAGAGCCAAAAGAAATAACAAACATTTTTTCATTGATTAAAATTTAAATCTCCAACTAATTGAGGGCAGGATTCGGTACAACACCTTTTTCTCTTGTTTTACAATTACACTTTTTCTATCATCATTCACCTGAATATTCAAAACCACATAAATGGGATTATCAATATTAAAAGTATTATAAATTGAAAAATTCAATGCACTCTCTTTTGTATTAGTTTTCATAAAAAAGTAATTCACAGAAAGATCTGTTCTGATATAATTCGGCATCTGTGCATTATTATATGCTGAATATTCTTTGACTGGGTTATTATTGATAAAATACCACGACGTTGGCATTGTAAAACGGTTTCCAGAACTAAAGACTTGCGTCAATCCAAAATTCCACTTTGGATTTAAATCATACATTCCAACCAATGAAAGATTATGTCGCCTATCATATTTTGCGAAATAAGTATTGCCGTTATTCAATTCATCAAAATTCCGATCTGACCAACTCAGTGTATAACTAAACCAACCATTGAACTTGCCGTTATTTTTCCGAAGCATCAATTCAAAACCGTAGGCTTTTCCTTTTCCAACAAGTAAGTCGTTTTTGAGTGTTGTCGTTTCATTAAACTGAGTGACACCATAGGGATATTCTAATAAATCTTTCATCGAACGGTAAAAACCTCCAACCGTTGAAACTAGGTTTTTTGCAACATTCAAACTAGAGCCAACAGAAAATTCATCTGATGCCTGTGGCTTAATTCCATCAGAACTTGCTATCCAAAAATCAGTAGGAATACCAACACTTGAGGTTGTTATCATACTCAAATACTGATATTGTTTGTTATAAGAAGCATAAAAAGATACGTGGTCAGTAGCGTAATTCAACAAAATACGCGGCTGAAAATGAAGGTAGGAATCAGTTTTTGCTCCAGAAAAATAATAATTAATGCGAACACCTAGTTCTGCATTGAAATGATCTGTAATCTTTGGTTTAATTGTTGTGAAAACCGCAGCCTCACTTGAATTGATTTTACTGTCTTGAAAAGCATTACTGGAATCATTTAAATTTTTAATGCTAATTTTTTGCGGTTGCAAATTATGTAGAACGTACTGAAACCCCGATTCAATAGGAATGTTTTTGATTAAATATTTTAAGGAGTTATTAAATCCAAAATCTTTGACATAAGAAGAAACTCCAAACTGAATTGTAGCCTGATCCATACGCAAATCATTAGAATATTGGCTAAAATAAAAAGCATTTGACATGGATACTTTTGAGGAAAAGGTAGTCCCCAAAGTTGGAGAAACAATAAAATTACTCCATTTTAGACTGGTTTTCAAAGCTAAATTACCATCTTTGACTTGCAATGCATCAGCACTTACAAAAGCATCAATAGTTAACAGATTTTTCTTTGATAGTTGAGATAAAAAAGTAAAATTACCGTCCGAAAACCCATAATTCATACCATTTACATCATTACTCTCTGAACCGTTTTTTAGCAAAGGCCCCACCACTTCGTCAATGTATGTTTTTCTTCCCGAAATATAAAAACCGGTTTTACTGTTTATCGGAGAGGCTAACGTTACTTGAGAGGCTAAAAGACCAATATTTCCTTGAATAGAAAAATAGGATGGTAAGATTTTATTAGGCAACAATTGGGTTGTTGAACTTAATCTTCCGCCATACTTTGAGTTCGAACTAGATTTGTCAAACTCAACTTCTTTGATATGATCTGTATTATAAAAAGGAAAAATGCCTAATAAATGTGACATTCCATATACTGGAGTTCCGCTGTATAAAATTGCATTGTGCCCAGGATCACCGCCTCGCACATACAAATACCCATTAGCATCACCTGAATTTTGAACCCCTGGAGTAAGTTGTAAAATTTTAATTATATCTGTAGTACCCAAAACAGTTGGCACATTGACTAACTCCTTTAGACTAAAAGACAGCTTACCTCCTGACAAATTAGTAATTCCTGCTTTTTTAGTATTGGTAATTATAACTTCATTTAAAACCGAACGCTCTTTATCTAAACTAATCGAAATCAATGTATCCTTCGATAAATCAAAATAAAAATGCTTTTCTACATAATCTTGATGTTTTACCGCAACGTTTATCTTTCCCAAAGGAATCTTCTTTGAAAAAAAACCAATACTATCAGTTAGTACATAATAATCAATATTGTTTACCGTAAAAGAAATTGCAGCACCAAATAAATTTTCATTTTCAGAAGACTTTATAGTACCTGCTACCACAGCTTTTGTTTGAGCAAATACTCCGTAAAAACAAAACAAGAAAAAGAGAAGAATTGATTTCAATACTTAATTTTAATAAGAAAAATGCGAAATTAAGCAATTACACCCCAATTCTCTCTAATCATAATTATTTAATTTTCTAATTACTTCAACTTTTGCAAATACATATTAACTACATTATCCAACCCTAGATAAATAGCCTCAGAAATTAGCGCGTGTCCGATAGAAACCTCTAACAAACCAGGAATGTTTTGTTTGAAAAACTGAATATTATCCAAACTCAAATCGTGTCCAGCATTAATACCTAGTCCCAACTCGTTAGCCAACTTCGCAGCTTCGACATAAGATTCGATTCCTTTAACATTTCCTAATGAATACTCGTGAGCAAAAGCTTCTGTATACAATTCAATTCTGTCTGTTCCTGTTTTTTTTGCACCTTCAATCATATCGAGCAAAGGGTCAACAAAAATTGAAGTTCGAATACCATTGCGTTGAAATTCATGAATTACTTCGGTTAAATACGATTGATTAGCAATAGTATCCCAGCCAGCTGAAGAAGTAATGGCTCCAATGGCATCTGGAACCAAAGTAACTTGCGTAGGCTTACATTCTAATACCAAATCGATAAAGTTATGCTGTGGATTGCCTTCTATGTTGTATTCTGTATGCACAATTGATTTTAAATCGCGAGCATCTTGATAGCGAATATGACGTTCATCAGGACGTGGATGTATTGTAATTCCTTGAGCTCCAAATTTCTGAATGTCAGTAGCTACTTGCAGTAAATTTGGGACATTCCCACCTCTGGCATTGCGCAAGGTTGCTATTTTATTGATGTTTACACTTAACTTTGTCATATTAAATAAAATAATTGATACAAATATCTTGTTGAGAGAACAAAAATACAAAGTAAAACCTAGGACTTTTTGCCTTTTTTTGATTATTTTGCATAAAATATTTCGGATAGAAAGATGACAGAAATTTTAAACTACATTACCAACGACTACAAAGCCCTTGACAGCCTAGAAACTATTTTTGATGCTCAAGACCGCTTAGATGAAATTTCTTTTTCTCATTTCCCTGTCGTAGAGGAAGGCGTTTATATTGGATGCATTATCAAGGATGACCTTGAGACCTTTGATGGAGACAAAAAAGTAGCTGATTATCGTTTTACTTTAGAACCTTTTTATGCAAGAACAACGATGATTTGGTTGGATGTTTTGGAGGTTTTTGCAAAAAATCACACCAATTTAGTTCCTGTTTTGGATGAAAACAACCAATACAAAGGCTATTATGAAATAGAAGACATCATCAAATTTTTTCACGAAACCCCATTTTTGAAAGAACAAGGCGGAATCATTATCGTTCAAAAAGGTATTTTGGATTATTCGATGAGCCAAGTAGCTCAAATCGTAGAGAGCAATAATGGGAAACTTTTAGGTTTGTTTGTTTCTGAAGCAACTACAGAAAACGTCCAGATTACTATAAAAATTAGTTTAGGAGGAATGAATGATATCATACAAACATTTAGACGTTATAATTATGAAATCATTTCTGAACATCAAGAAGACAATTATATCAATAATTTAAAAGAACGTTCCGACTATTTAGACAAGTACCTTAATATATAGGTAATCAAATACCGATAATCCTCCAAAAACAATTATGAAAGTAGCCATATACGGACAATATTATTTAGTTAGTACAGAGCCCATTATTAAAGATATTTTTGTTTTTTTTAATGAAAACAACATCGAAATGGCCATTGAAGCTACTTTCTTAGAAATGTTATACGAAAAGAAAATTGTACGCAAAGAATACAAAACCTTTAGTTCCCACGCGGAATTAGACAGTAGTTTTGATATGCTTATAAGTATAGGTGGTGACGGTACGATGCTAAGAGCCGTGACCTTGGTTCGCAATTCGGGTGTTCCTTTACTTGGAATCAACGCCGGAAGATTGGGATTTTTAGCCAATGTACAAAAAGAGAATATTGCTGCATTCATGCAATTAGTTTTGGATAAAAAATACACTCTATCAAAAAGAACATTACTCAGCTTATCTTGTTCGCCAGAAAACGAGTCTATTCTTGAATTAGACTTTGCATTGAATGAAGTTACAGTTAGTCGTAAAGACTCAACTTCAATGATTACTATAGAAACTTATTTGAACGGTGAGTTTTTAAATTCCTATTGGGCTGACGGATTGATTATCGCAACACCAACTGGAACAACTGGATACTCATTAAGCTGTGGCGGACCTATTTTAACCCCTGATGTAAAAAGCTTAGTAATAACCCCAATAGCTCCTCATAATCTTAATGCTAGACCACTTGTGATCTCAGATGATACCGAAATTGTACTTCGAGTAACAGGTAGAGAGGATCAATATTTGGTTTCACTCGATTCGAGAATTACTTCCATACAAAATGAATCCGTTTTGACCATCAAAAAAACACCGTTCCAAATTAATATGATTGAAATTCAGGATGAAACTTTTTTAAAGACATTACGCAATAAACTACTTTGGGGAGAAGATAGGAGAAACTAATTTTTTTTATTTAAACACCTCTATACGATATCAATAGAATTTGTCGTTTTGATAATCCAAGAATGACAGCGAATAAAATAATGTTTATTCTCCAAAAAAGTAGACATTTATTGTATTGAGCATTGATTAGTATTGAATATTGTTATATTTGCACGCAATTTTATAAGTATGAATAAATATTTTTATTTACTTCTAGTACTATTTTCCAGCGGATTTTCTTATTCTCAAATTCACGAGATAGGTGTTTTTACTGGAGGAAGTAACTTTATAGGTGATGTTGGAGCAACCAATTACATTGCTCCAAACAAACTCGCCTTTGGAGTTTTATATAAATGGAACAAAAGTCCACGTCATGCTTATCGTTTTTCATACACCCAATCACTAATAAGTGCAAACGACATAAACTCAAAAGAACCTAGCAGATTACAAAGAGGTTTCCGCTTTAGAAACAATATCAAAGAATTTTCTGCTGGACTTGAATTTAACTTTTTTGATTTCAACTTGCATGAATCAAAACTTAAAATTACCCCATACGTGTTTTCTGGAATTAATTATTTTTTCCACGATGAATTATACATAAACAACGCAGGAGACACTTTTAAAGAAAAAAATGGTAACTCATTGGCAATACCAATGACCGTTGGTATAAAATCAAATATTTCAAGAAGTTTTGTAATTGGACTAGAAGTAGGCGCCCGCTATACTTTTACAGACAACCTTGACGGAAGTAATCCATCAAGTGCTAATCTGCAACAATTTCGATTTGGAAACATTAACAACACCGACTGGTATGTTTTTTCTGGGGTTACATTAACATATACCTTTGGAGAAAAACCATGCTATTGTGCATACTAATATGAACTTACTAGAACAAATAAATAAAGAAAGACTTCCCAAGCACGTTGCAATAATTATGGACGGCAACGGACGTTGGGCAAAAAAACAAGGCTTTCTAAGAGCCTTTGGCCACGAAAGTGGCACAAAATCAGTAAAAGAAATCATCAAAGCTAGTGTAGAAATAGGTATAGAAAATTTGACACTCTATGCTTTTTCAACTGAAAATTGGAATAGACCAAAGCTGGAGGTAGATACTTTGATGAAAGTATTGATCAATGCATTAAAAAAAGAGGTTGCTACACTACAAAATAACAACATCAAACTGAACGCCATTGGCAATCTTGAGATGCTGCCAAAGACAGCGCAAAACCAACTTTTAGAAGTTATTAATTTAACCAAAAACAATAACACAATGACGCTAACCCTAGCCTTAAGTTACGGATCTAGGGAAGAATTAACAAATGCAGTAAGAATAATTAGCGAGAAAGTTAAAAATAATATAATTTCAATTGACGCTATTGACGATTCAATTATAAATGAGCATCTTTACACGCACAATTTACCGGATGTTGATTTAGTAATACGTACAAGTGGAGAACATAGAATCAGCAATTTCCTGCTTTGGCAAATTGCCTATGCTGAACTTTACTTTACGGATATTTTATGGCCGGATTTTAAAGAACAAGATTTATATGAGGCTATCCTTAGTTATCAAAAGAGAGAACGTAGATTTGGAAAAACAAGTGAACAAATTAAATAAAATTTTAGTGTTGCAAAAAAGTATAAAAATAGCCCTTACCTTAATCCTTTTTGGAAGTTTTTCACAAATAAAAGCACAAGACCGTGTCCCTTTTGATCAAGGCAAAAAATACATCCTCGCTAACGTAGACGTTACAGGAAAAATAAGCTTCAACAAACAAACAGTCGTAACATTCTCAGGCCTCGAAAAAGGACAAGAAATCACTGTACCAGGAGAAGAAATCAGTAGTGCCATTAAAAAATTAGGCAAACTAGGCTTATTTGATGAGATTTCATTTTATGTAAATAAAATAGAAAACGACAGCATTTTCCTTGAATTGAACATCCAAGAATTACCTAAACTAAAAGAGGTAAAATTTGTTGGTGTAAAGAAGAGTAAAACCGAAGCTCTTATCAAAGACAACAACTTGACAAAAGGTAAGATTGTCAACGAAAACTTGATCACTACGACTAAAAACTACATCGAGAATAAATATAAAAAAGATGGATTTTACAACACCAAAGTAGTAATTGTAAACACTCCTGCTGACTCTGCAACCAGCAACCAAGTCAATATGTTAATCAATGTTGACACTGGAACAAAAATCAAAATAGCAAGCATTGATTTTGTTGGAAACGAAAAGTTATCCGACAAGACTTTAAGAGCTGCAATGAAAGAAACAAAACAAAAAAAATTAACTCGTATCTTCAAGAAATCTAAATTCATAAAAGCAAAATATAAGGAAGATTTAGAGAAAGTAATTGCCGTTTATAAAGAAAAAGGATATAGAGACGCAAGAATTGTTTCGGACTCTGTAGCCTTCGACAAAGAGCTAAACGCTATCAAAATTAAAGTTAATGTTGAAGAAGGAAACAAATATTACTTTGGAAACATAAAATTCCTAGGAAATACTGTATACTCAGACCAAGGGTTATCTCAAGTTTTAGGAATCAAAAAAGGGGAAACCTACAACGGTGTTCTTCTTGAAAAACGTATTGCCGATAAATCTAAACCTGATGGCGAAGACATTACCAATTTATACCAAAATAGTGGTTATTTATTCTCTAACGTCAATGCTGTTGAAGTAAAAACAGTAAATGACACTATCGATTTTGAAATTCGTGTTACAGAAGGACCAATTGCTTATTTTAATAAAATTTCGGTAGTTGGTAATGACAAAACTAATGACCGTGTTATTTATCGTGAATTAAGAACAAAACCAGGCGAAAAATACAGCAAAGAAGAATTGGTTCGTACCATTCGCGAGATTGGACAATTAGGATTTTTCGATCCTGAAGCCATTGATCCTAAATTCAAAAATGTTGATGCTGGCGCAGGAACTGTAGACATTGAATACCATTTAGTAGAAAAAGGCGCTAGTCAAATAGAATTACAAGGAGGTTATGGCGGTGGAGGCTTCATAGGAACCTTAGGGCTTTCATTCAATAACTTCTCAGCAAGAAATATGTTCAACAAAGAGGCCTATAAACCACTACCTATGGGTGATGGTCAAAAAGTATCTCTTCGTTTGCAAGCCAGTACTTTTTTCCAAAACTACAGTATTTCTTTCTCTGAACCATGGTTTGGAGGCAAAAAACCAGTTTCATTTAGCTCTTCACTATCTTACAGTAAAAACTTTTTACAATCCTTCTCCGCAGGTCAAAGTAGAGCAGATAAAAGCAAAAGTTTCAATATGTTATCACTATCACTTGGAATATCTAAACGTCTAAGTGTACCAGATGATTTTACTTATATATCACATGCAATTAGTTTTCAAAATTATGATTTAAACAATTATTTCACTGGATTGTTTAGTTTTGGAAATGGCTATTCCAATAACTTAGCCTATACATTAGGAATCACTCATACCAACAAAGGTTTTAATCCAATTTTCCCAACCTACGGATCAGAATTTAGTTTAACCGCTAAATTCACTCCTCCTTACTCTTTATTTAACGGAGTTAATTACAAAAATTTAGGTGAGTTGAAAGAAAACAAATACAGATATGACGGAAGCATTGGAGATTCTTACGTTGGAGATAACGGGATAATAGTTAATAAAGGAGATTACGTAGAAGACATACCAACCCAAACAAATGGTAAAACACCAAATAGTGTAAGTGATTACAAAGATGCTGCTGCTGACCCTGCAAAAGTTGATCAACAAAAATTCAACTGGTTAGAATTTTACAAAATTAAATTCAAAGCCGATTGGTATACTAAACTATATGGAAAATTCGTTTTAAGAACTTTAGGTGAATTCGGATTTTTGGGAGCCTACAATCAAAATAGAGGACTTATCCCTTTTGAACGTTTCTACTTAGGAGGGGATGGTATGCAAAACTTTCAAATGGATGGTAGAGAAAACATACAATTGAGAGGATATCCAAACAATTCATTGACTCCTTTATTAAATGGAAGTCAAAATGATGGAGCAACAGTGTATAACAAATTTTCGATGGAATTACGTTATCCTATAACCTTAAAAGCATCGGCATCAATTTATGCTTTAGCCTTTATGGAAGCGGGATCTTCTTATTTAGATTTCAAAAACTATAATCCGTTCGATCTTAGTCGTTCGGCTGGTTTTGGTTTGCGTGTTTTCATGCCAGCATTTGGTCTTTTAGGAATCGATTTTGGTCACGGTTTTGACGCAATACCTGGACAAACAAAATCTAATGGTTGGGAAACTCACTTTATTATTGGCCAACAATTCTAGAATTATTGAAACTAACCATATTCAATACTATAAAGTTATGAGAAAACATATTTTATTTATATTTTTATCCCTTTTTGTAGTTGTAATTGGTAGTGCTCAATCCAAAGGACCAAAAATTGGGTACATAGATATGGAGTACATTTTACAAAATGTAAATGGCTATATTGACGCGACCAATCAACTTGAAGCTAAAGCTCAAACTTGGAAACAAGAAATTGAAGTTAAAAAAAACGAAATAAAAAGATTAAAAGACGCTCTTACCATTGAAAAAGCATTGCTTACAAGAGAGTTAATAGAGGAAAGAGAAACCGAAATTAAATTTCTTGACACTGAATTATTAGAGTATCAACAAAAAAGGTTTGGAGCTAATGGGGATTATATATATCAAAAAAGTTCCTTGTCAAAACCAGTACAAGATCAGGTTTTCACTGTTGTTCAAGACATTGCAGAACGTTTAAAATTTGATTTTATTTTTGATAAGACTTCAGATATGACGATGCTTTTTGCTGCAAAAAGATTCGACATTAGCGATCAGGTATTGCGAAAATTAAACAATACCGATAAACGAGAACAACTCAGTAAAAAACAACTAGAAGCTGAACAGATTAAAGAAAAAATTCAAGAAGCTCTAGATGAAAATCCAGAGTTAAATGAACGTCAATTGCAAATAGAAGCCAAAAAAGCTGCTAGAGAAAAAGCGCTAACAGAACGTATTCAGTTACAAGAGCAGAAAAGAAAAGAATTCGAAGAGAATAGGCGTAAATTAAAAGAAGAAAGAGAAGCTAAAAAAAGTGGCACAGTTTCTGCACCCACTGAGAAGATAGCCACTGACAAGGCTAGTACAGAAAAAACAGCCACAACAGCAAAAGATGTTGCTGCACCAGCAACAAAAAGTGAGGTTGAAATTGAAAGGGAAAGAGTTGCTGCTGAAAGAGCCAAATCAGCTGAAGCTAAAAAACAAGAAATAGCCGATCGCAAAAAAGCATTAGAGGAAAAAAGAAAAAAGATATTAGAAGAAAGAGAAGCTCAGAGAAAAGCTAAAGAAGAAGAATTAAAACAAAAAACAAACGGAAATTAATTACTAAATTTTTTAAAACAATGAAACAAATCAAAACTTTATTAATTGCAGCAATGGTAGTATTGGGAGCAAATACAATGAATGCTCAAGCAAAGGTTGCACATGTAAATGTTGCTGAAATTATGACTAAAATGCCAGCTATGCTAGATGCTCAAAAACAACTAGAAAAATTGAGCACTACTTATGATGCAGAATATAAAAAAATGGTAACTGAGTATCAAGATTTATTAAAAAAATACGATGCTGAAGCAAAAACTGTTACTGATGCCGTGAATGAAACTCGTGGTAAAGAAGTACAAGACATGCAACAACGTATCGTAGCTTACAGAGATAATGCTCAAAAAGAATTGCAACAAAAAGAATCTGATATTACTAAACCATTATACGAAAAAGTAAGAACATCTATCCAAAAAATTGGTAAAGCAAAAGGAATGCAATACATTTTGGATGCTGCTTCACTTTTATTAGCAGACGGTCCAGACTTGACTGCAGATGTTAAAAAAGATTTAGGATTCTAATAAACAACTACCTATACTTTAACTGCTCCTCTCTTTTGATTGGAGCAGTTTTTTTTTGAAGCATTTGTATAAATAAGTAACTTTGTTGCTATGAATAATAACCAACCCATTGGCGTTTTTGATTCTGGTATAGGTGGTACTTCTATTTGGAGAGCCATCCATAAATTACTTCCTAACGAACAAACTATTTATTTGGCCGATAGTAAGAATGCTCCTTATGGACAAAAGTCCAAACAGGAAATCATAGCATTGAGTATGAAAAACACAGAACTCCTGCTAGAAATGGGATGTAAACTTATAGTAGTAGCTTGTAATACTGCAACCACCAATGCCATTAGAGAATTAAGAGCCAAATACGATATTCCTTTTATCGGAATTGAACCAGCCATCAAACCTGCGGCAACATATTCTAAGACTCAAACGATTGGTATTCTTGCCACTCAAGGCACTTTAAACAGTGAATTATTCAACAAAACAGTCGAGATGTATCAAGACACCAAAATCATTGAACAAATTGGTCACGGATTGGTTCAACTAATTGAAAGCGGTAACATCGACTCTACAGAAATGAATCAATTGCTTACTGAATATCTTACACCAATGATTGAGGCAAATATTGATTATCTAGTTTTAGGCTGTAGTCATTATCCGTATTTGATTCCACAGATAAAAAAAATACTGCCTCCCCATATTCAAATAATTGATTCTGGAGAGGCAGTTGCGAAACAGACACAGAATGTTTTAAAAGAAAAAGTAGGACTCTCTAATTTGACTGAGAGCCACCCCATTTTTTATACCAATACAAACTCTAAAGTTCTTTCTGATATACTAGAAAACAACTATGAAGTTCTTTATAAAGACTTTTAATTTATTTTTTTTTTTACAAACCAAATGCCATCAAGTGACAAATTCAACGATAGTTTATGGTAATTTTCCTTGATTAAACCTCCACTAATCTTTGCTCTTTGCCCATACGAATAAGATATATTCAAAGCGCTAGAAGTATAGTCTATTGGTAACGATAAGCCGATGGAGATTGACTTATCTTCAATTTTTTTATTATTCACCTCAAGCGAACCAGTATCAAAATTAAATCCTCCCGAATACTGTACGCGGTCAAAATAACTGAGTCGCTCTTTAGGTTTTTTATATAAAAATCCGATAGCAAATCGATTACTATCAACAAAACTTCCATACAAATCAGATTGGTTTGTTGAACTCCAAAAACTACGTTCATAATCTAAAGTAAGTTGCAAGTTGTTTTTGAATTTAGCACTCATCCCTACTCCCAACTCAAATGGAATATAAAAATCATCTTGATTGGAAGCAACATCAGTTTGCAAAGGAGTTGTAACATCGTTTTCGACCGTGCTAACTGTTTGTACTTTAGAAGCATTTACTTGAGCTGGAAATTTAACCACTCCACCAAAACTAAGAAGTGCCTCAGACTGGTATTGCAGTCCTAAAACAGGGCGAATTCCGTTGTAGTGAACATCTTTATCTATTGTAGTAATTGTAGTTCCTACATAGTAATTTCGTGTATCATTAGTATTCCCAAATAAAAACGAAGTCGTAAGACCCAATGCCCATTTTTTGGATAGCTGATAACCATAAGAAACATCAAAATTATTGAGTCCACCACTTCCTAAAACACTCAAATAATAGCTTTCTATACTATTCTCAATAGGCAATTTCAAACCTGTAATCTTGTAAGAAGAACTAGTATATGGCTTCAATACAATATTAACTCCTGATTTTGAGGTCACTGGGAAAGCGAACCCAATATGCGAAAATTGAACATTGTTTCTACTTTCGGAAGTCTCGTTGTCCTTGTACTCCGTCTGAATAACTTTCCCTCCCACATCAAACAAAAAGTGGTTAGTAGTCATAAAACCAAATGAAGCTGGGTTCAAATTATTAATAAACTTTGATGACGGCAAAGCCAATCCTGAAGAACCTAAGGAAGGAATCGGACCAAAATCGGATTGATAAAGATTTCCAATTCCGTAGATAGAATAAGGGGAAGTGGATATACTTTGTGAAAAAGACATAGAGCTAATCAATAGCAATAGTGCAACGTAAATTTTACTGTTTTTCATTAATACGTAATGTAATATATTTTTACTTGGAGCTTACTTTCTTTATTGCTTTGGTCGCCAAAAACCACTCGATTTACTCCTTTATCAAAGCTTGGCAACGCGAGTAATAACGAAGCTTTAGTTTCTGTCAATTTCAAAACTTCTTTTCTTAAAAAATCTCCGATGGGTATTGTGTAACCAATGGATTCATTGAATTCATCTTCCTTAGTATTTAAAATTCCGTAAACCGGATTTCCATCATTCCCGTATAATCTAGAGGTGATTCGATTTAGATTATCACTTGTATAGACCTGTAAGGAATCCGCCAACGGAAAGGACTTTGAATACGAATTCTTAATCGGTCGAATAAACAACTCTGCTTTGATAATTGAGCCCTTCGCTGCGATGTACTGAAGTTGTTTTAGATTTGGGAAACTCACTCGGCTCATAACACCAGTCCCAGATTGAGTAAACGATTGATTAAAAACACTAGTTGAGGGCAAATTAAATCTAGAGGTAGGTAAGTTTTCAATCAAAGTACCAGTTCTATCGGATTGTATGGCATTGAATTGCTTATTTATATCTGTAATGGTAAAATCTCTGTACAAAGACTTTTCTTCTATCTTAGATTTAGAATCTGAATAATACATTCTTAGCACACTCGAAGTCCCAAAACCAACTACACAATTTGAACTTGAAGAACCACTTTTGAGTACAATACCTTTAAAATAATCAATCAGTTCATTACTATCTGTAATCTCTTTTTTCTGTAACTTCAAGAACAAAGCACTTCCAAAACTATCACTCAACCTTATATTTAAGGAATCTCGTCCTATGGGTCTTGGTCTATAAGCCAATGTTCCTAAGCTTTGACTTTCATATTTTAATTTTGATTTGTTGTAAAAACTCGTTACCGAATTATCTATAGAAACTGGTTTTACTTTTTGTGTCAATTGGTGCACTGACAAATTTTGAACTTTGGTAGTATCGCCATAATAATATCGATCATATTTTAAAATCATCGCTATTGAATCGAATACATAATTAGGGGCATTCGTATCTGATGTGGCATCTTCAATAGCATAAGCAGTAGGCGTCAATTGAAAATAACTTTCTGAAACAACATTTCCAAAAAGGGGATCTAAATAATTACCAACCAAAATTCTACTCGTATTGGATGTAATTAAAGAATCCAATTGAATCGTAGACAAATCAACCGTTAAGGTATCAAGCAATAAGACTTTATTGGTCACCGACAAATAATCTGACCCAACAATAAACTTCCCTTCATCAACATCAGAATCACAGGAAATCACAACTATAAAAACAAAAAATACAACTAAAAATCGATACATCTTTTTTTTTTCGCAAATATAAAAACCCCCATACAGGCAAGAGTATAACATATACCAACAAGCTTTTCTATACGACAAAAAGGATGTTTTTTGCTACGAACCGCTTTTGATAAATTATTTTTCATTCAACGGACAAATCGACTATTCTATCTAGCAAAACAAGGCACTTATCTATCTCTTTTTTTAATACCACAAATCGAAACTAGATTTGCCCCAATAGATAATGATATGAGATTTTTAAAAATTGTCACGGTTCTTTTTTTGATAAGTACACAAATAAATTCAGCACAAACACTGCTCACTCCTTACTTAAATGTAAAAACTGAACCAACCAAAAAAACAACGGTTACAACTAATGCATTTGGAATTACATTAAAAAAAAATTGGTCAAAGAACAACGAGATTGAAAACAATATGAGCTATACGAAAACGAATATTAATCAAGAATCAAATGCCTATTCGTTCAAGAACGATAGTGAGTATTCAAGTATTGAAAATCGATTAGTATACAGCCGAAAAGTGAATGACCATTTTCAACTACGAGCTAAGGTCATCACAGCCTTTAATTATGACGAAAAAGCAAGCTGGAATGACTTTCTTTTATTAGGAGGAATACTGATAGATTATAAAATTAATCCTCATCACAGTCTGAGTGGAGGAATACTAAGGAGTACAGCATTAGGCACCCCAAAAATCCTTCCTTCATTTACCTATCACTTTCAAGTGAATGACAAACTAAAAGCGGCAATTGGTTTTCCAGAAAGTCAAATATCTTATTCAAATAACAGCCGAAATGTATTCTTTTGGAACCATTCTTATGAAGGGAATCAATTCAATACCAACAATGGAACTGGAACATTTACTTTTTCACAAATTAATTCGAGCCTCAACTATGAACGTCAAATCGATGAGAGATGGAAGGCCAATTTTAAGTGTGGCTATTCCTTTCAAAAAGAATATAAAACTACCTCTTCACTAAATAATTCAATTTCATTACCCATAAAAGATGGCTATTTACTGGCTATTGGTCTACAATACAAACTTTAATAAATACTTAATTCTATGAATAGCTTTAAAACAAAAATTCTATTAGTAACTGTAATTTGCAGTTTATTTTTTATTGGATGTTCGAACGACGATGACGATGATGATTTGATGGGAAACTGGATAAAAAGATCCGCTTTTGATGGTCCTGCTCGATCCAGTGCTACATTTTTTGTCATCGACACTTATGCTTTCATCACAACAGGTTACACGGGAGATGATTACTTAAAAGACCTATGGGCGTACAATTCCGAAGGTGATTATTGGGAACAAAAAGCAGATTTCCCTGGTGTTGGTAGAAGTTCTGCATCGGCATTTGATTTGAACGACAAAGGCTATGTAGGTCTTGGTTACGATGGAACGAATCGCTTAAAAGACTTTTACGAATACAATCCACAAACCAATACTTGGTCACAGAAAGCTGATTTTGCAGGAACCGCTAGATACGGTGCTGTAGGATTTCAAGTAGGCGGAAAAGCTTATTTTGGGACTGGATATGATGGAAACCATTTAAAGGACTTTTATCAATACAATGCTACCACAGATTCTTGGACCTTAGCCAATGGCTTTAGCGGAAATAAAAGACGTAACGCCACTGTTTTTATCATTGACGATAAAGCATATTTAGGAACAGGAATCAATAGTGGCGTTTATCAAACAGATTTTTGGGTTTTTGACCCCGCAACCGAAGTTTGGACAAGAAAAAGAAACCTTGATGATGACGAAGACGATCACGATGATTATACCATTGCCAGAAGCAATGCTTCGAGTTTCTCTATGAATGGATTGGGCTACATTGCAGTTGGCGAAAATGCAAAATCAATTTGGGAATACAATCCAAGCACTGATATTTGGAAAGAAAGAACTTCTCTAGAAGGTTCAGGAAGAACGGATGCTATTGGTTTTTCAATCAATCAAAGAGGTTTTGTATTATTAGGAAAATCAGGGACTTCATATTTTGACGACACTTGGGAATTCAAACCTTTAGAAGAACAAAACGATGATGATAATTAATGTTTTAACTAAAAACTGCTGGCAAAATGGTCAGCAGTTTTTAAAAATAAAGTATAAAAATGGCATTCTAGCCTTAGTATTCGCATTTTTTCTGTATGCTTGTAGCCCAAAAAAAGAGTACCAACTCGAAACAATAAAAGTCAATAATGGCTGGGGCTACACCATAACACTTGGTGACAAAACCATCATCAAACAAACTATTATACCGGTGATTAGTAAAGAAAAAAGTTTTGAAACCGAAAAAGATGCCCTAAAATTAGGTACTTTGGTTCTCGATAAATTAAATCATAATCTGTCGCCAACAATAACTAAAAAAGATATTGTTTTATTAGCCATAAAAATCTAGCATGAACCTCAATATTTTAAAAAACAACACCTCAAACAGCTTTCTAGTTCAAGGCTTGATTTGGTGTTTTTTTATAATAGTTTCTTTAGCTCAATTTTATGAAGGGCCATTTCATATCAACATTGATTTTTATCTTCAATGGTTTACCGGAATACTTTTGTTTTATTTTAACTATACTTATTGCGTGCCACAGCTTTTACTTCAAAAGAAGTACTTTGCCTATTTTTTTATTCTTTTCACAATTATAACCCTTTTCACGAGTATAAGAATCTTATACTTTATCCCTGAATTTCAAATGGATTTTCAAGATAAAGGCATTCAAAACATAATAAAAATAACAAACGGCCGAGAGATTCCTAGAATGAAGAAACCGCCTCTTTTTTTCAAAATCCTTCCCTCTTTATTCTATATTCTATTAACTGCAATTAGTACTATTATCAAAATATTATCGGAGTACTATAGCAATCAACAGAATAAACTCATTGCCGAAGCTCAAAAAAACGCCTCTGACTTAATCTATTTACGCAAACAAACCAATCCCCATTTTTTGTTCAACTCGCTTAATAGTATTTATTCGTTAGCTCATAAAAAATCGGATTTAGTACCTGATGCTATAGTCACCCTTTCGGAACTTATGCGCTATATGCTCTATGAAACCGACAATAAATATGTTTTTCTGGAAAATGAAATCAACTATATCAAGAATTATATAGATTTGCAGAAACTGAGGCTAAATAATATCGAAAACATCACAATAAATGTTCACGGAGACACCAAAAACAAATTTATTGAACCCTTGTTATTGATTTCATTTATTGAAAATGCTTTTAAATACGGAACCGATTACAAAGGGGCTGCTTATGTCAAAATAAGAATTTCGATTGTGGACAACGATTTGGATTTTTTCGTAGAAAACAAAGTAGAAAAAATAACTATCGACCCTAAAAATTCAGGTATAGGTTTGTCTAATATCGAAAGTAGATTAAAACTTTTATATCCCAATTCCCACAAGCTCACTATTAGTGAAACGGGAAATAAATACACTGTTCATTTGAGTTTACATCTGGATAAAATCCAAAATTAATTGAAGAAAATGACAAAGATTAAATGCGTAATTATTGACGACGAACCTCTAGGAGTAGAATTACTTCAAGACTTTGTGTCGAAAATTGATTATTTAGAACTCGTAACCACGTTTTCAAACGCCATTGATGCTTTGGCAAAAATAAATACACTACCAATTGATTTGATTTTTTTGGACATAGAAATGCCTCATTTTAATGGAATTGAATTCATCAACGCATTAGAAAAAAAACCAATGATTATTTTCACCACCGCATATTCTAATTATGCAGTAGAAGGCTTTAATCTTGGCGCAGTTGATTATTTAGTAAAACCCATTCCGTTTCATCGTTTTTTAAAATCTGTTTCGCGAGCCCAACAATTGTTTCTACCAGTACAAGCACCAATAAACCAAGCGCCTTTATCACAACCAGAAGTAGAGCACGATTTTATATTTGTTAGAGCTGAATATGAGAATGTGAAATTAAACTTTGATGATATTTTATACATCGAAGGATTAAAGGATTATGTAAAAATTTACACTACCGATAAAAAGTTTACGTTGACACTAACGAGTTTAATAAAATTAGAAGGGTTGCTTTCTCCAAAAGGATTTGCGAGAACTCATCGTTCTTACATCATCAATATCAAACATATTAAATCCATTCAGAAAAATAAAGTAATGATTACTGACAAGCGAATTCCAATTAGTGAAGGCTATAAAAACGAATTCTTTCAGCGTATCAATCTATAATTCGTTTTCCTCTTTAAACCAGCTTGAGTACATCACGTAATTATTAGAAATACGTTCGATTTCGCCAGCAAAATCAGATTGATTGATATCTTTTACTTTTTTGGCAGGAACTCCAGCAAAAATTGTTCCCGAAGGCACCACTGTATTTTGAGTAATTACGGAACCCGCTGCCACAATTGCATTGCTCTCGACAACACAATTATCCATTACGATAGCTCCCATTCCAATTAAAACGTTGTCATGAATTGTGCAACCATGCACAATTGCATTATGACCAATTGAGACATTGTTTCCAATTACTGTTGGATGCTTTTGGTAAGTACAATGTATTACTGCTCCATCTTGAATATTGACTTTATTTCCAATCGAAATTGAATTAACGTCTCCTCTTATTACTGCATTAAACCATACACTACAAGATTCACCAAAGGAAACTTCACCAACTATAGTTGCATTTTCAGCGACATAACAATCGTCAGGAATTTGCGGTGATTTTCCATTTACAGCTTTAATCAACATAACTTGAAATTTGAAGAAATTAATTAATTGCAGGACAATTACATTCGTATTTTTCTCGCTTACAAAACAGGTTCAAACCTAGCGTAATTTGATGATATCCACCATTGTCAAAACGAACAGCACCAGCTACCTGCGAATAAGTATAAGCTATCATAAAGTTGTTATAATTTAAACCAACTATAGGGCTAAAAAATTGTAGTTTTTGTGTAGCAACACTATTATTCTTAACATATTCAGCGCCATCCAAAGTTCTACGATAAGACAATCCTCCCCATAAGCTACCAAAATCCAGATTCTTGTATGCTTTCAAGTTAATATCGATTGTTTTTTCTTGAGTTTTTTCAGTCAATTGAAATAAAACTGATGGCTCCCATAAAACTCGCTCTTTGTTACCAAAAACATAACCTGCACTCAACAAGTATTTTCTCAAATTATCACTTTCATAGACACTGTAAATTTCTCGTCTGGTCTCAACTACATTTTTAATTGTTCCATGAGCATAGAAATTTAAATAATTGTAAGAAGCACCAAAATCAAAATTCAGATAGGAATCACGTTGTACAATCGTTCCATTAATATTCGGGTCAAAATCTCCTGAGTTCAAAAACTCGGTTTCATCCAACTGACTTTGGATTACTCCTGCACTCAATCCGAAAGACAATTGATTCAAATCTATTTCATCACGAGAGAATAACAAATGATAGGCATAAGACACTTTTAATCCTTTTTGAGAATGGTAGCCATTTTTATCATTAAAAACAATAATTCCAGCCCCTGCTCTATCCGATACACGACCATTAAAACTTAAAGTTTGCAATTGTGGTGCATCTTCTTGTCCAAACCATTGCTTACGCGCCGTTAAACGCACCTTAGCACAATTAGCAGCACCAGCCATAGAAGGGTGAATCAAGTAATAATTGTCAGATAAATAATCAGAATAAACAGGAATACCTTCTTGTGCATTGGCAAAGCCTATTACAAAAAGAACAAGACTTAAAAACTTAATTTTTGTATACATTTAGAAATACTATTAATGAAATTGATAGACCAGAAACAAGACAAATGAGTGGAGTTCCTGCTTATTATTCTTGTTTTTATCAATTAATCTTATAAAAAACCAAATATAGGTATTAGTAGAAAATAACTTTAGTAATTTTGCAAAAAATAATAAGCCATGACAAAAATAACTATAAAGGAAACCCAAAATCCAACAATATTGAAATTCGAATTTCCAGATTTCATTACACAAAATGAAAACTATGAATTCAAGAACATAGATGAGACCAAAAACTCTCCTTTAGCCCAACAATTATTCTATTTGCCATTTGTAAAAACAGTGTATATTTCAGGGAATTTTATTGCTATAGAACGCTTTAGCATTGTAGAATGGGAGGATGTAAAAGATGCTGTTGCAGAACAAATCGAGAAATTTGTCAATGACGGAGGAACAATCTTAACCGTTGACGAAAATAAAAGTAAAAAACAACCTATCACGGTATACGGAGAAACGACTCCAAACCCTGCAGCATTAAAATTTGTAGTAAGTAGAATGCTTACCAAAACTCCTGTAGAATACAAAAACATTGACCAAACCTCCTCTTCCCCTTTGGCACAAGAATTATTCAAATTTCCGTATGTTAAAGAGGTTTTTATTGACGAGAACTATGTTTCGGTGACAAAATACGAAATCAACGACTGGCAAGAAATTACCTTAGAACTAAGAACTTTCATCAAACAATTCATTGAAAATGGAGGAACAGTTATCGACGAATCGCTTTTGGATATTGCATTAAAAGACGAAAAGGTAAAAGATGCAAACTTTGACAGCCTTGACGAAACGTCACAAAAAATCATCAACATTTTAGAAGAATATGTAAAACCTGCTGTAGCAGCCGATGGTGGTAATATTGTTTTTGATTCTTATGACGACCAAACTGATACTGTAAAAGTAATGATGCAAGGAGCTTGCAATGGATGTCCTTCTTCAACTTTCACTTTAAAAAGCGGGATTGAAAACATGCTAAAAAGCATGTTGAATAATGACAATATAAAAGTAGAAGCAGTATAATTTCAGTCTACATCACATTAGGCGTCTCAAATGAGGCGCTTTTTTTATTTCCAAAATATCTAAATAGTTAATTTTCAGTTATTTTAAAACCAAAAAATAAAATTTTTAATAATAAATTGTTTATCATTGTAATACTAATTTTAACTATCAAATACCATGGGAGTAACATCGTTTTTTAAAAATCTATTTGGATCAGCAAAAGAATCTGCATCAGAATTAGCTAAAGAAGCAGAATCTACTTTTGAAGAAGTAAAAGAAGCCGCAGCACCTCATATCGATAGTGCCATTAAGTTTGCAGATGAATCCTTAGAAAAGGTAAAAGAGACCTCTGCACCATACTTTGAAAAAGCAGAAAAATTCGCAGACGAAACTATTGATAAAGTTACTACAGCCGCTGCTCCTGTTATTGAAAAAGCAGAAGAGTATGCCAATCAAGCCAAAGAAACCATCAGTGAATATGCTGATAAAGCTGAAACAGCTATAGGAGACTTGGTTGATCAAGTAAAAGAAAAAACTTCAGCAGCAACAGAGAAAGCAGCAGAAGATGTAACCGAAAAAGCGGAAGAAGTTAAAAAAGACGTAGATGATACTACTAAATAAATTCTAAAAAATTGTACTTTTGCATATCACCAAACCTTCTCATTGAGAAGGTTTTTTTTAATTAAAAAACAGGTATTATGGAAGTAAACCCAAACCAATTAACCAATTACGCTTCGCTACTTTGGAATGCAGTTCTTGATTATTCTCCAAAAATCATATCGGCATTTGTAATTCTAATTGTCGGTATTTACGCTATCCGATTAATCACTCGGTTGATCAAAAAAATAATGATTAAAAGAGAACTAGATCCTACACTCACAAAATTTTTAGCTGATATTCTGATTTGGGCATTGCGAATCCTTTTGTTTATTGCTTTCATATCGAAGCTTGGCGTAGAAACCTCTTCTTTTGTTGCCATCTTAGGAGCTATGGGATTGGCCGTTGGTTTATCACTTCAAGGCTCTCTTTCTAATTTTGCGGGAGGAATGTTGATTATTCTTTTTAAACCCTTCAAAGTTGGCGATACTATCGAAGCTCAAGGTCAGATTGCTACGGTCTTAGAAATTCAAATTTTTGTGACTAAACTAGTGACCGCAAACAATCAAACCATTTTTATCCCCAATGGAATTTTATCCAACGGGACTATTATCAATTATTCGACACAAGGACAACGCAGAGCTGACTTGACCATCGCTATTTCGTATGAAACAGATATTAAGAAAGCTAAAGAAATTATAGCAGAAGTTATGCGAAGCAACCCAAAAGTATTGACTACCCCTGCACCAGAAGTTGGCGTGAAAAACTTAACTGATAACGCCATTCAACTAGCGGTGCGCCCTTGGGCTAAAAATGAAGATTTTGGTGCTGTTTTTTCAGAAACTTTAGAAAATTGCAAACTAGCTTTTGATGCTGCTGGTATTGTAATCCAACCCTATATTAGAGAATCATCAGCTCAAAACTAATATTACTTTTTGGTAGTAATCATAAAATCTTTCAAGTAAAAAGGTTCAAAATAAGCGACATCTACGGTGTCGCTTTTTTGATATTTCTCAAAACTCAAAGCACTCATTTCTTTAGCAGAAGGATACTGAATCCCTTCTAAAAAGACAAAATTAGGAGCGGAAAGTACCGTTTTACATTTTTCATTGCAATCCCCAATAAAATAGAGGGTCTCTTTACTATCGGCAAACGAATTTTCAGTGATCACTTCGGCTTGGATGGCTCTCTTCTGATCATAATTGGCATCAAAAATAGCACTGTATACTTCCATTCTTCTGGCATCAATCATTGGAACTATACAACCATCGGTTTGCTTTACTTGTCTAGCTAAAGTTTGCAAGGTATCAATCGCAATCAACGGTATATCCAAAGCATAACACAAGCCCTTGGCCGCCGAAACACCAATTCGTAATCCAGTATAAGACCCAGGACCTTGACTCACAGCAATGGCACTAAGGTCTTGAAATGCAATTCCTGCTTCTCGAATTATTTCTTCAATAAAAACGTGTAAGCGTTCGGCGTGAGAAAATCCTTCCTCAGCAATTTCTTTGCATATAAGCGTACTCCCATCTTTTGCCAAAGACACGGAACAATTCTTAGTAGCTGTTTCAATATTTAATAAGTATGCCAAAACGTAAATTGTATAAACTTAAAAAATCACAATCTTTTTTTACGATTGTGATTTTTTAAGTTGTTAGACTATTATTTTATTTCTTTCCTTCTTTTGCATTGTCTGTTTTCAAAGAGACTTTGTCGCCAGAATTGAGCTCTTTAGAAACCGTTGTGTAAGGCCCTGTAATGACCACATCTCCTTTTTTCAATCCCGAAAGCACCTCAATATTGGTATCATCCTGAATACCTGTTTTAATAATTCTGATCTTCGCTTTGTTTCCTACTTTTACAAAAACACATTCGAATTTTTTATCGCTTTTCGGTTTAGATTTTTCGTCATTAGGATCCTCCACTTTAATTTCTTTTACCGCAGCCGTATCTGATTTTACCACAACTGAACTAATTGGCACAGTTAAGATATTCGATTTAGTATTGGTAATAATATCAACTGTAGCAGTCATTCCAGGTCTAAAAGGGGAATAAGTACTTGGCTTACCTTCTAATAAATCTTGATAAGACTCTTTCAAAATTCTAACTTTTACTTTAAAGTTAGTCACCTGATCAGCCGTTAAAGTGGAACTCGCCGAATTTGAAATACTAGTCACTACCCCTTTGAATTGCTTTTTCAAATAGGCGTCTACTTCTACGTTCGCTTTGTCACCAACCTTTATTTTTACAATGTCATTTTCGTTTACATCTACTTCAACCTCCATATTGTTCAAATTGGCTACTCGTAAAATCTCGGTTCCTGCCATTTGTTGCGTTCCCAAAACACGTTCTCCTAATTCTACATTCAATACAGAAATAGTACCATCAGCAGGCGCATAAATAGTGGTTCTGCCTAAGTTATCTTTAGCTTCAAGGACTGTAGCAGAAGCACTCTGTACGTTGTAATAAGCATTTTGCTTATTGGCTTTGGCCACTTCAAAAGAAGCTACCGCTTTGTCCCAATCTGCTCTTGAAATAATACCTTTATCATACAATGATTTGTTTCGGTCATAATTGGCTTTGGCTTCTTTGTAAGAAGCTTCAGATTGGTTTAAACCTGCTTTGGTTCCTGACAAGTTGGATACTGTTCTGTTGTAACTAGAGGTGTATAAATCTGGATTTATTTTAACCAATAAATCTCCTTTTTTCACCACTTGTCCCTCTTTTACATTCAATGCAATAATTTCTCCAGATACTTCAGAAGATATTTTCACTTCAATTTCGGGTTGAATCTTTCCAGTAGCAGAAACGGTTTCTACAATGGTAGATGCAGCCACATTGGCAATTTCAATTTCGGTTCCTTTATCTTTATTTCCAATTACTCCCGATTTGGAAAGCCCTACTAAGGTTCCTATTAAGACAACGGCAACGGCTAAAAGTATATAAATAGTTTTCTTAGACATAATGTATTAGTTTTTTAAGATTGGAATTCCAAAATAGAATTCGAGTATTTTAATTTTAAAGATATAGTCGTATTTGGTTCTGATTACTTCAGATTGAGCATTGGTCAACAATGTTTGCGCTTGGTTAAAATCGAAGGAATTCATCATCCCCACCGCATAACGCTCTTTAGCATAATTGAAAGCTTCTTGTCTTGACTCTAAAGCAACAACAGCCGACTCGTGTGTTTTTAAAGCTCCTTTAGCATCGGTAAAAGCAGTATACACATTTCTTTGTAAATCTAATTCTTGTTGTTCTAAAGCTATTTTAGATTTTTCTAAATTGACTTTGTTACGCTCAACATTATTTTTTACTGACCAACCATTAAAAATAGGAACAGAAAGTTGTAAACCAAATGCTTGTCCTTTATTGTCTTTAAATTGATCCCAAACAGAATCTGGTCCTCCTAAAACAGGAATATTATTTGGTTTCAAAACAATTTGATTGGTTCCCTCAACAAAACCAATTCTTGTCGTTGGGTCAGAAGGATCAATTCTAGATCCAACTATTTGGTCGGAATAAGCAGCCCTTGTATTAAAATTATAAAATCCTTGCAAAGTGGGTTGAAAAGCTCCTTTGGCAATCGCCACATCTTTCTCGGCTATTTCTAGATTCGTTTTTGCAATTTTCAACTCAGTTCTAGTTTCTTTAGCTTTATCGTAAATAGTGATAACTGGTTGCCCTAAAATATTATTTTCATCTTTAAGAGAAGTATTATCTATAACATCAAAGTCATAAAACTCCTTTAATTGCAACAATTGCGCTAAACTTAACTTCGAAATCAATAAGGCATTTTCTGCTGTAACTACATTTTGATTATTAGTTGCAACGGTTGCTTTTATGTCTAATACATCGCCTCTTGGAATAGAACCTGCTTTAACTAATTCTTCTGAACGGGTTAATTGCTTTTCGGTAATGGCTAGTTGCTCCTTTTGAACTTTTAAATTTTCTTTATTGAATAAAACTTGCAAAAAAGCGTTGGCTACATTCAAAGCAATATCCTCTTGCATTTTTAGCAATTGGTATTTAGAAGCCACAATAGCCAAATTAGCTCTTCTGAGGTTGTTTTGGTTTTGTAAGCCTTTGTAAATATCCACGCCTACTGTAGCTCCTAAAGAAGAGAATTGTGTGGTTTGATTTTCTAAAAGTCCTGTCGTTATATTTTGGTTCAAACCAATATTCCAAGAGTGGGAAGCATTAGCATTTACAGAAGGTAAAAAATTACCTTTAGCTCCTCTTTTATTGATATCAGCAGTCTTTGTGTCTAGCTCGGTGTTTTTGATAGAAATATTATTTTCTATCGCATATTTTACACACTCTTCTAAAGTCCAGGTTTTAGTTTGTGCAGTTCCAACAACGGAAGCGAACAAAAAGAACACTAAACTTAAATAATTATTTTTTTTCATAAATCGGGAATGAAAGTGCAACAAATATACTGCACAAATTTAACATTTTTTCAAAATTAGCAACTAGTTTGTGGGGCTTAATTACGGCTTGGGCTCTTCGGTTAACAATCCTTGATTCCATACTTTTATTTTGTCTGTAGCCTTAATTCCGCTTTTTATCTGAACATAAATTCCATCGCTTACACCCAAAACCAAATCTTTACGAACAAATTTTTGGGGTCCTGTTTGGACTTCAACATAAGGTTTCTGAGTTTTTTTATCAAATTGGACTAACGCTTCTTTGATAGCCAAAACTTTATCGGCTTTTTCCAAAATAATAGAAGCGTTTGCGCTTAATCCTGCTCTAATAAAGGTGTTATCGCGATTGGTCATTTTGGCTTTGATTTCAAATTGAATCGCGCCATTTTCGGTTTTTCCTTTTGGAGCAATGTAATTCAAAACTGCATCGAATTTTTTATTTTCGATAGCACCAACAGTAATCTCAATTGGCAAATTTTCTTTTATTTTACCCACTTCAGATTCGTCGATTTTACCAACAAAAATCATTCTTCCAACATCGGCTACACTTGCAATAGTCGTTCCTTCATTGAAATTGTTACTTTCAATAACTTGATTTCCTACTTTAACAGGGACATCTAATACCATTCCGTTAACGGTAGAACGAATCAAAGTGTTCGCATAGTTACCCATTCCAGATGTAGTACCTGTTTTTACGATATCGTTGCTTTTTTTAGCTGCAACATAGTTTTGTTTTGCTTGTTTATATGCTACTTGAGCAGCGTCAAAATCATTAGCAGAAATCACACCTTTGTCGAATAATGTTTTTTGCCTTTGGAATAATTTTTCTTGGTTATCCAAATCGATTTTTGCCGTTTGTACTTGATTTTGAGTGTTATTCAAAGTAGAAACATTCGCTACTACTTTAATTTTAGCAATCAAATCGCCAGCTTTAATCGTTTCGCCAGCTTTAATGTATACTTCTTCAATAATTCCAGAAATATTTGGCTTAATCAACACCTCTTCATCAGGAACGATATTACCTGTAGCGATAGTTGTTTTTACAATAGTCTTATTTTCTGTTTTATCGGTTTGAAAAACTACCGGTGGCTCCTGATTTTTAGTATACAAGTAGTACAAAGCGCCAAAAAAAACTAGTGCTATTACGACTAATACAGTTATAGTTATTCCTTTTTTCATTGTAAATATGGTTATTCGGTTATTATTTATTCGGTTCTTAATGCATCTACAGGTTTTACACGAATGGCAGTTTGCGCTGGAATAAATCCTGCAAGTAACCCTGAGCCAATCAAAATGAGTAGCGCAAAAAACACTACTGCTAAATCTACACTTGGATTCGCAAACATCATATCATCACTCGGCATGCTATCCAAAACAAAATTCAAGACCCACAATACTCCTGTCGCCAATGCAATACCAAACATTCCTGCCATAATAGTCAAGAAAATAGCTTCGGTTAATATTTGTGTTCTTATGGCTCCGGGTGTAGCTCCAAGAGCTCTTCGTATTCCTATTTCTTTGGTTCGTTCTTTTACTACAATTAGCATAATATTAGAAATTCCAATCACACCAGAAAGCAATACCAAAGTACCCACGAAATAAGCAATGAATCTCAAAATAGCAAAGAGACTTTGTACTTTACTAAACTCTGCATACAAGTCAAAATTACCAATAGCACGATCGTCAGCTGGATTTATGGAGTGTCTCCCTTTCATAAACTCCAAGATTTTCGGCTTTAAATCCGTAATTGAAGCGCCATCATTCGCCGTTAGTGCCATCCAACCAACCGTATCTCCAAAATTGAAAGCTTGCTGAAAAGTCGTAAAAGGAATGAAGATTTTTTTCTGTTCTTCCTCTCCTCCACCTCTATTGTTGGACTTTGATTTATACACACCAACAATCATAAAGTTGACCCCATTGATTTTTATATATGTCCCAATTACTTCTTCAACTGGAGTATATAGTTCTTTGATTACACCTTGACCTATAACTGCAACTTTTCGCTTTAAGGTAATATCTTGTTGGTTCAAAAATCGCCCTTTTGGAATATCCATAGGCTCTTGATTTATCAACTCTGGATAATCCCCGTAAATAGTATAAGCCGCTGTTTTGGTACCGCGAACCACATTATTTGCTCCCTCAAAACCACCTAACTGATTTCGTGGTGAAACATATAACAAATCAGGAAAATTCTCTTTTAGCGCTGCAACATCAGCATTTTTAAAATTAAATTTTCGGTTAGCCGGCAACCCTTTATAAGGTTTTGAAGCGGTTTGTGACCACATAAACATTGTATTGGTTGCAATACCATCAAAGCCTTTTTTTACTCCGTTTTCTAAACCATTTCCAGCTGCAAGCAAGATTACCAAAATAAAAATCCCCCAAAACACACCAAAAGCCGTCAGAATAGTTCGGAACGTATTGGCCGTCAATGCTTCTAAAATCTCATTCCATTTATCTCTATCAAACATAATTATTCGTCTCTAAGTGCTACAATAGGTTTGATTTTTGCAGCATGATAGGCAGGAAAAAAGCCTGCCATTGCGCCAGCGAATACTAATAAAATTAAAGTAGTAATCGCTACCCCAAAATCTACTTCTGGATTTAAAAAATAGTCGCTTTTCACATAAGGCCCAACCAGTTCAAGTAATAATAAACTGGATAATAAACCTATAAAACCTGCAATTGTGGTAATAAAAATAGACTCGTGCAATATCATCCCAACAATAGAAATGGGCGATGCGCCAAGTGCTTTTCTAATTCCAATTTCTTTAGTACGTTCTTTTACAATAATCAGCATAATATTACTAACCCCAACTACTCCTGCTATGATGGTACAAATTCCTACCCACCAAAAAAATAGACGGATGTACAAATTCAAATCATAAAATTGTTTGGCATTTTCGATAGAATTATTAATACCTATGGCACTTTCATCATCGGGAGCAACAGTATTTTTACTTCTTAATAACTGCCCAAGTTCCTTTGTAAATTCGGTTGATTGCGCCAAAGCTTCTTCATAAGTAGCTTTTTTGTTAAGTGTAAATTGCATATTACTAATCTTGTCACCAACGCTAAAAGCCTTTTGAGTAGTAGTTATTGGTAAATAAACTCTAGACTCCTCTCTTTCTCCGGAAGGGTCCGTAAATACACCTATAACTTTAAAATTGACATTATTTATAATAATTTCCTGGCCAATAGAATTTTTATCTTTGAATAAATCTAGTTTGACTTTTTGACCAATAACAGCTACTTTTTCATTGTTCTTAAGGTCATTATCATTTATGAATCGACCACTTACTACAGTAGCATTTTCTAAAGCAAGATAATCAGGATAAATTCCTCTATATTGATAATTGCCTGTTTCTTTTCCGTGAACAATAACTCCATTCCAATAAGTATACACCGCAGACTTACGGTCAAGTTTATCCACAAACTTAGCAACAGCCATATCATAATCACTATTTCTAAATTGAACTTCACGTCCCGGATTTAAACCTTTGTATTGTTTGGTAGTAGTTCCTGTCCAAACTTCTATAATTCCATCAGCATCACGTTCGAATTGCTTAGCTATCCCGTTTTGCAATCCTTTGCCTGCTCCAAGCAAAATCACCAAAATAAAGATACCAGATGCCACAGAAATTCCCGTCAAGAAAGTTCTCAACTTGTTCTTGGCAATCGCCTCGAATATTTCCTGCCAGCGTTCTGTATTAAACATAAGAAGAAGCTCTTACTTGTTCTACTAATTTATCATCTATAATCAATCCGTCTTTTAAGACTACATTTCGCTTGCACATCGCAGCAATATCTGGTTCGTGAGTTACAATCAGAATGGTTTTTCCTTCATCATTAATCCCTTGAATTAGCTCCATAACTTCATAAGATGTTTTGGTATCTAATGCACCTGTTGGTTCGTCGGCCAATAATACTTTTGGATTTGAAGCCAAAGCTCTAGCTATTGCAACCCTTTGCTTTTGTCCCCCAGAAAGTTCATTCGGTAAATGATGAGAGTGACTATCAAGACCTACTTTTTTCAAATATGCCATAGCAATTTCGTTACGCTCTTTTCGTTTTACCCCTTGATAATACAAAGGCATTGCGACATTATCTAAAGCCGTTTTGTAATTAATCAAATTAAAGGATTGAAAAACAAAACCTAGAAACTTATTACGGTACCTAGATGCAATGGTCTCATTCAGGTTTTTTATAGGTACATTATCCAAAACATAACTTCCACTATCTGCCTCATCTAATATGCCTAAGATATTGAGCAAGGTCGATTTACCTGAACCAGATGAGCCCATTATGGCTACCAACTCTCCTTCTTGTATATTGAAATTAATTCCTTTAAGAACATGTAAGGAAGAAGAACCCATCTTATAGGATTTATGCAAGTCTTTAATTTCAATCATACTAAAAAAATTATGGCATTAATGGAATTTATGAACAAAATCAATTGTTAGTATTGCTACCTAAACAATTCTAAACGATAAGACTCGATTGCTTTGAAAATGTTACAAAAAAACTGGAATAATATTTGTTTTAGTATTTTTACCAAAACAAACCTTCATCAAATGTCAAAATTCCTTTTCTTTATTACTATAATAGTAGCAATTTCATTATTTGTAAGTTGCTCTACAGCAAGTAAATTAGATGCTTTAAAACCAGAACCTGACGACGCAGTTCCATTAGTTTACGAAAACAGTCCTTCCTTTATTAACCTTCCGGTGACTATAAAACTAAAAGACATTGAGAACAAGACCAATACACTACTCAATGGACTGATTTATGAAGACAACACTATTGAAGACGACGATATCGAATTGAAGGTTTGGAAAGAAGCGCCAATTACCATTACTAATGCACACCAAGGAACAACTGAAAAGATAAAAACGGTTTTACCCTTAAAAGTTTGGGTAAAATACCGCATTGGCACCAAAAAATTAGGAGTAGAACTCTACACCTACAAAGAATTCAATTTGAATGGGGTAGTAACATTGCATAGCGACATAAGCCTAACCAATTGGCGAATGCACACTAAAACTGAATTAAAATCTTTAGACTGGAAGGAAAGCCCAACAATGGTGCTATTAGGCAAAAACGTTCCAATCACCTATATTATCAACCCTACTATTAGCTTATTCAAATCTAAAATTGAAAGAAAAATTGATGAATCGATTGAAAAATCAATGGATTTTAAACCCAACGTATTGGATGCACTTGAAAAAATTTGCACACCTTTCGAAATGAGTGAAGCTTACTCCAGCTGGCTAAGAATTACCCCTGTTGAAGTTTACACTACAGATGCCCGATTAAAAAACGACACTTTTGTATTAGAAATGGGAATGAAGTGCAATATGGAAACGCTAATTGGCGCTAAACCAACATCAAAATATGACAAAAACAAAATACTCTTAAAACCAGTAACGCAAATTCCACAACAAATCAACACCAATATTGCGGCAGTTTCTACCTATTTAGAAGCCTCTAGAATTATGAGCAAAAATTTTAGTGGGCAAGTCTTTGGTTCAGGAAGTAAAAAAGTGACGGTAAAACAAGTAAACATTTGGCATAAAAATGACAAAATGGTGATTGCTTTAGACCTATTAGGAAGTGTGAACGGTACAATATATCTTTCTGGATTTCCTCAATACAATGAAAAAACCAAAGAAATATATTTTGATAAATTAGATTATGTTTTAGACACTAAAAACCGATTGATGAGAACAGCCAATTGGCTTGCACAAGGCATTATTTTACGAAAAATAGAAGCCAATTGCAGGTATTCCATTCAGACCAATTTAGAAGAAGGCAAAAAAAGCATGATGAGTTACCTCACTAATTATTCACCAATGCCAGGTGTTTTTGTAAATGGAAAAATGGAGGACATCCAATTTCAAAAAATTCAATTAACCAATCAAGCCATCATTGCTTTTATCAATGTAAAAGGCAATGTTAAAGTCACCATAGATGGATTGAAGTAACTATAAAAAAGGCTGAATAAATAATTCAGCCTTTTTTTATTATGATTTTTTCTTTTTCATTCGATAAATATAATAACCAATACCAGCTACTAGCAGATAAGGAATCACCATCAAATACACGATACCATCATTAACCGCTGCTGCTTTTGTAGCATTGCCTTCACTGGTTAATGCTGCTCTACACATTGCACATTGCGCATAGGAAGAAAACTCAAAAAGGAAAAAACAGATTCCCAAAAGCAGGAATTGTAATTTACTAGTTCTTATTTCTCTCTTGTGATTTCTATCTTTAACTAGCATAGTACGGCGCTATCATTAAATAAACGATTACTCCAGTTACTGCAACGTATAACCAAATTGGGAAGGTGATTTTGGCTATTTTTTTGTGTTTATCGAATCTTTGTGCCAAAGCACGAACATAAGTAATAAGTACCAAAGGTATTACGGCAATAGACAACAGAATATGAGATAAAAGAATAAAGAAATAAACATATCTAAGCACACCTTCACCACCATAACTAGTAGAATCTGTCGTCATATGGTAAGCGATATACATCACCAAAAAAGCCAATGAACAACCTATGGCGGTTTTCATTAAATTTTCGTGTAAAACTCTATTCCCCTTTTTAATGGCTAGTACTGCCCAAATTAGCAAAACCGCTGTTATCCCATTGATTGTAGCATAAATCGGAGGTAAAAATCGAAGTGGTGCCACTTCTATTCCAAAATCTTTTAATTTAACTTTAAACAATATAGCAACCGCTACAGGGATTAAAATAGATAGTATTATAATCCATTTATTGTATTTCTGCTCAACTGAATTTTGTTCCATTTTATTCTTTTAAAAGTAATTTAATATCTTCTTGAATGTCTTTAACACCTTTTTTATCTAATCCATCATAGTACAAAATTGGATTACCAAACTCATCATTTCTACAACGAATATGTCCTTTTTTATCAATTAAAGCAAATAAACCAGAATGCTCAAAACCACCACTCACTTTGTTATTGGCAGCAGCATATAGATTAAAACCTTTGTTAGCCAAATCAAAAATAGCCGTTTTGTCTCCGGTTAAAAAATTCCAATTTGAAGATTTAACCCCTAACAACTTAGCATGCGCTTTTAAAACTTCAGGTGTATCTGTTTTTGGGTCTATAGTAACTGATACGATACCAAAATTAGGGTTGCCAAAAAAAGTTTTCTCGATTTGCAACATACTCAAATTCATCTTTGGACAAATGGAAGGACAAGTTGTGAAGAAAAATTCCAAAACATAAACTTTCCCTTCGTAAGATTCGTTATTGATTTTTTTATTGTCTTGATTAGTAAATTCAAAAGACGGTGCTTTGCCAATGTCTACCAAACTTTCTGCAGCAATTCCAGCTCCACTATCTTTATCCAATCGATCCGATTTCACAACAGCATTGCCCTGTACTCGATCGATAATTTTAGGAATTGCATAAATTCCAAAAATTAAAATAATAAAGGATATCCCGATATATGATTTATTCTTAAACATATTACAATTGTTTAGTAGCGTTATTATTCTTTTTCAAAGCCGCTTTGTACTCGTACAAAAGGATTTTAAAGTCATCCAGCATTTCATTACTCAACTCTGCTGGATGAAAGGTATTATACCCTTCTTTGTATTCTTCTTTATCTTTTCTTCCTCTTAAATTGCGTCCTTTATCAAAAATAAAAACGTTGGATGTGCCATAATTGGAATCCAATTGACTCTTAAGTTGCATTTGCTTATAAAAGTTTGCAATCTCTTCAGGAGTTGCGAAAACAAAATTCCATTGCTTTACATCGGTAAAAGCTTTCAAGGCATCCAAAACAGCTTGGGCGTCTTTTTCGGTTCCAAGTGGACAAAGCATAACAAACTGCAAGTCTTTGAAAGTGTGGTAACGTTGGTAAATCTTTTGATTCAAATTGAATAAATTTCCTCTATTGGCAAGTAAATTTGTCCCTGAAAATCCAAGAACAGTTATCTTTCCATCTAAACGAACGACATCTCCTCTCAACGATTTCCAGTTACCAAAGTCAGCAACTTTAGGTGTAATTGTAGGTAATTTGGTAAAACTATTCACTCCAGAAGCAAAAAATAAATAAGCTACTATTGGAAGAATAAACAAGACAAAAAGAACAATATTTTTTTTCATCAGAAGGGTGGTATTGAGAGTGTAAAAATAAAAAAAGCTCCGATATTTCGGAGCTCTTTTCTGAATTAATATTTAGTTAAAAATTCCATTTAATGATAGAATTTTTAAAAACCCCGAATACATAATCACCTTCAGTTAATAGAATAAAAAGTAAATATAAAATTAAAAATATTAGTGGGGCAACTACAGAACTTTGTAAGGATTTTTTTTCTCCCTCCATGTGCATAAAAGCCCAAACAATATAATATGCTTTAACAATTGTCAATATGTAGAATATCCAATTTAGCAAGTTCATTCCAAGAAAATTAGTAAAATGCAATGATTCAGGTTTAATAATACCCAAGATAACTTCAACTGTAGTTACCACTGAAAGCAAACCAAAAACAAACCAAATTCTTTTTGTGTTAGAAACGTGTTCGTGTGACATAATAATAAGTTCCTTTAAAATTAAACAAGATAAAATACGGTAAATACAAATACCCAAACTAAATCTACAAAGTGCCAGTATAAACCAACTTTCTCAACCATTTCGTAGCTTCTACGTTTTTCATAAGTTCCTAACAATACATTAAAGAAGATAATGATATTGATTACAACTCCAGAAAATACGTGAAATCCGTGAAAACCTGTAATAAAGAAAAAGAAGTCAGCAAATAATTTACTTCCGTATTCGTTATGCGTTAAGTTCGCACCTTCAATAACCAATTTTGCATCCGCTAATCTAGCTTCAGACTCTGCTCTTGAAAGCACTAATTTCTTTTTGTCTTTTGTGATAGTTTCTGTTCTAACCAATAAATCTGGATTCGCTTTGAAACCTGCTTGAACTTCTGCAACAGAATAAGATGGTAAAGCTGGCTCACTCATAAACCATTTAGCTTTGTTACGAGTCAATTGCTCACGCTCTTCTGGTAAAGTTTTAGCAAAATCAGCCAAAGCAACACGTTTTCCGTCTTTATCAACAAACTGAAGTAAACTACCTCCTGTTGTTTCTACTGCACCATATTCTCCTTTGATAAAGTTTTTCCACTCCCAAGCTTGAGAACCCACGAAAACTAAACCTCCGATAATGGTCAAAAACATGTAAAGTGCCACTTTATCTTTCTTCATTTGATGTCCTGCATCAACAGCCAATACCATTGTTACAGAAGAGAAAATCAAGATAAATGTCATTAAGGCTACATAATACATCGGAGCTGATACACCGTGTAAAAATGGAAAGTGAGTAAACACTTCGTCGGCTAAAGGCCAAGTTTCAATAAATTTAAATCTAGAAAATCCATAAGCTGCAAGGAAACCAGAGAAGGTTAAGGCATCTGATACGATAAAAAACCACATCATTAATTTACCATAACTCGCTCCCATTGGCTCATTTCCGCCACTCCATATCTTTTCGTCGTTGTTTGCAGTAGTAACTGTCGCTCCCATAAAAATTAATTCGTTAAAAAGTTTCCAAATTTACATTTTTTTCTTATTTAAAGAAATATAAAAACAAAAATAAATAAACCCACAATAAATCAAGGAAATGCCAGTACATTACACCCAGTTCAATTCCAAGAGATTGAGTTGCGCTATATTTTTGTTTAAAATGATTATAAATAATAATTAGCAAAGAAATTAATCCTCCAGCCAAGTGCAACAAGTGCATAACCGTTACAATATAAAGGAATGTCGTAGTAATAGAACTAGCTGGTCCTGTAAAATAATACCCTTTAGCGACAATTTGACCAAAACCTATAAATTGCAATACTACAAATGCAACTCCTAACACTAATGTAACCAACAACCATTGGCTTGTAGCCTTCTGATTGTCTTTTTGAATGGCTTTTTTAGCCAAATGAAATGTAATACTACTAGCTAAAATGGCGAACGTGCTAATAAAAAAAGCGGGAGGCAATTGAAAATCTTTCAACCAATCTACTCTTGATTTACTTACCACAAAGGCACTTGTTAATCCTGCAAACATCATGGTCATACTTACCATTGCAAACAACAAGATCAGCTTATAGGATCTCGCAGTTCTAGATTGATGCTCGTCTTTTGTCATTATCATATCCATAACTATCTTAAAAATTTATCTACAATATATATAATCTGCAAAAGTGTAATATAAGATACACTCACCAACATTAATGTTCTTGCTGCTTTTGCGGTTCTGATTTGGTAAACCTTAACAGCATAAAACAACATCCATAGACCGATTAAAAAAACCAAAACAGCAGCTATTGGACTCAAAAACAACTGACCAGTATAACCAAACATTGGTAAAAGAGATGCAATGATTAACCAAATGGTGTATAAAATTATCTGTAATGCCGTACCATTATCTCTTTTTCCTGTTGGTAACATAAAAAAACCGGCTTTTTCATAATCTTCATACAAAAACCACCCTATAGCCCAAAAATGTGGGAACTGCCAAAAAAACTGAATCAAAAACAAAGTTCCTGCCTCTATCCCAAATTCCCCAGTAGCAGCAACCCATCCTAACATGAACGGAATTGCACCAGGAAAAGCTCCAACAAAAACAGACAACGAAGTCATTGTCTTTAATGGCGTATAAACACTAGTATATAAAAAAATCGAAATCGCACCAAACATAGCCGACTTTGGATTAATACTATACAACAATGCTAATCCTATAATTGTCAACAATGAAGCCACGGCGACAGCTACTCTTGGCTGCATTCTTCCCGAAGCCACTGGACGATTTTTAGTTCGGTCCATTAAAGCATCTAAATCTTTTTCTATTACTTGGTTGTATGCATTGGAAGCACCAACCATACAGTACCCACCAATAGCTAACTTTAGTAATACCCACCAAGTACTTGCCTCGAAATAATCAATTCCCAAAACAAAACCAGCAATGGAAGAAAAAACAACACTAACGGCAAGACCAGCTTTAGTGATGGCTTTAAAATCTAAATAAATGGATTTGAGGGAAACTGTATTTGTCAAAACGATTAAAACTAGTGTTATTTTTATAAAAACTTTTGCAAAAGTAGGTTATCAAAAGGGATTTGACAAAAAACAACTCATAAAAAAAGTTTCTATTAAAAACGGACCAATTAATAATCAAAATAGAAGTTGAAAATATCGGAGCGAACACCTAGTGTTACCCAATTCGTACTCTGGTTAAAAGTGGCAACTGTATTTTTTGAAGGATCAAAACTTCTATAAATATAACTTGTGAAAAGTTTCAAATTAGTAGCTGGATTAACCAAGTAACCTCCTTGAATATCTGCTATAAAAACTTTAGTCTTGTTCCCCTGTCCTACTTTTACTCCTGTATCAAAAGGACGTTTTTCATCGTAGTCTTTATATATATTCCCACCATAGTTAAAACTATCTTCGGTAGTATTAAAATCTAGACCACGTGTTCCTACAGTTACTTTAGCATCTGCAAAAAGTCTTCCTTTGTGATAACGAGCAATAGCGATTAACTCTCTAAAATTCCCTCCCCATTGATGTCCCAAACTCTGATTATTGTGCGCGTAATTCGTAATAGGATTACTATGAGAATACACATAAGGACGCACGTGATTGTATTCTAACTGCAATAAAAGATTCTTTACTTTGAAAGCATTGTAATACTTCACTCCTACTTGATATCCGAATTTGTTTTTCCAACTATTATCACCTCCTTTTACGTCGCCCAATGAGAATTCATCTAGCAAAAATTGTCCGTAGGCATTAATTGAAGCATCCCATTTGTACTTAAATGTAAGACCCAACAAAGCGTTTCCACTTCTAGAGGAAGACCCAAACTCTACCGCACGGTAAAAAATAATAGGATTCACAAAACTCATATCAAAGCCTCTGTTGTTGTCTTTTGTCCAAACTACCGATTCAAAAAAACCTAAATTCAAACGATTCGAAACATTCCAGCTCAAATAATGATTCGCCATAAATTTGGTAGCATACGTTCTATCTACAGTCACTTCTGGACGCACATCTTTTAGCCACATATAGGTATTTGTATATTTTATTTTCCAAAAATTAGTATTGATTTTAAAGTAAGGATAAGGACTAGCACCATCACTTTCTAACAAAGAACGATACCCGTCTCCAATAAAATTTCTTCCGTAACCTAATTGTAAATCTATAAATCTATTGGGAGTAAAAGTAATATTCGCTTCCGCTAAAGGAAAATCATATGCATCATCTTTGAATCTTTTGGCAATTCCAATTCCAGGAATTATAGCAGGATTTCCTCCCGAAGGCTTAATGGATTCTGCATATTGATTGTAATAATCTGCAAAACGCCCTTGACTTTCAAAAACTGTGGTAGTAAAATTCAGTTGTTTCCCCAATCCTCCTCTAAAATTGAGTGCACGAGTATTTACATAAGTATACGAATTCTCGGTTTGAGAAGCTTTACCTAATTGCAAATCAAAAATTGGATTTAAGGTAAACCAATAGTCTTCGCCTTGAATCTCAACAGTGTTTTCATTCCATAATTTTCTCGCCCACCAACCAGAAGCTTTCTTTTTCAACTGCTCATTAACTTCCTTCATATTATAATACTTGGCTACTTCAGCATAAGTATAGGGTTTTGAAGCGGTATGATTGTTACTTCCCACTTGATTCATCTTAGCATCAAACTGCGCATAAAGACTGTGGGAAAAAGGCACATTTAAATGACTTTCATACTCTGGATTACGGTATTTTTTATAAACAATACTATCTAATTCTGTTAGCTTTGGACTTTTAACATTGAGAATTTCTGCTTTAGCAAGTGCTTCTGCTTCGAACTGTTCTTTTGATTTCAAAGGAATGGCAATTGCAATCGTATATTTAGAATAAGTTGGTTTACCATTATAAGTAGCAGGACTCACTTTGGGCATACTTTCGATAACCCTTTTTGCTTCTGCAGCATATGAATCTACAACTGCATCAACATACAACACTTTGAATTTTCCCTCTACGGTAACCTCAAACAGCACTTTTACATTACCTTTAAAGGAATCGTTTTGAGGTACTTTAAAGTTAGAATATACAAAATCTTGTACTTGATCGTAAAAACATTTTTCTATTTCATTTGGTTGAAGATTTTGACAAGCTGTAAAAACAGGAAAACGCTCAACTTCACTAAAAGTTGTAACATTTACGTTTTGCCCAACACACCAATTTAATCCAATAAATAAAAAAAGAACAGTAAAAATTTTAGACATGGTTTAGATTTGGGGATAATTAATATTCATTTTGAGTTGTAGCGCCATCAATAATTGCTTTAGCTCCAGATGTTCCAATTCGCTGAACACCCAATTGAATCATTTCTAAAGCATCTGCATAATTTCTAACACCTCCAGCTGCTTTTACTGGCAAAGGAGATGCATTTTCGAGCATAATTTTTATAGTATCAACTGTCGCTCCATTAGGTTCATTATTGGGCGTTACATAAAATCCAGTAGAAGATTTTACAAAAACAGAGGCGTATTGTTCCTCTTTAAAGTTTTGTATGACTACATTTTTGATTAAAGCAGAAAGTTGCATGATCTGCCCATTATTCAAAGCCGCTACTTCAATAATCCATTTTACTACTTTTTTATGGGCCAATCCTAATTGTGTCCCTTTTAAAATTTCCTCTTTGACTAAAGCAATTTCACCTTTTTTAAAAGCCTCATAATTGCAAACAAAATCCAAATCATCAGCTCCATCGGCGATGGCTTGTTCTGCTTCGGCTAGTTTGGTTGCCAGATCAGATTCACCTTTAGGAAAATCAATAACTGTCCCTATCAACAAATTAGAATGAGCTTCTTGAATCATTTTTTTTGCCAAAGTCACTCGATCAGGACGAATCATAATAAGCTTGAAATGCTCTCGAATAGCCTCTTCAATAAATGATTTGGCTACCAATACATTCTCAGCTTCGGACAAATTAGCTTGTTGATTGGTTTTTAAATAAGTTGAATCTAAGTAGGCTCTAACATCCATTTTAACAAGGAATTGGAATTGATAAATAAGTAGTACAAAAATACATTATTAATTGAATACACCGGTGCGAAGTCCTTTTTTTCTCCGTACTTACCAACAAAAAACAGGATTTTCAATAAATATTCATTAAAAATAAACGTTGCTATAATTCCAAAAAAAAATCCCATCGAAATGGGATTTTAAATTTTATTAGACTTCTATTTTTTCTTTAAATTGATACAAAAGGGCAATGGCAAAAAGAGCTCCAAATACATTCGCTAAAATATCAGTAACATCTGCACTTCTCGAAGTTGTAAAATAGCCCTGTATGAACTCAATTAGCAATCCGAATAAAAAGGAAAGAAAAAAAGATACATACACTACTTTTGAAAAACTACTCAATCTTCCATTTTTAACCAAAGTGATTCCCCAGAAAAAAGTAAAAAATAGATGTAAAAGAATGTGCACTATTTTATCAATTCCCACAATGTTGATGGAAGGAACATCAGACGACTTCATTAGACAAACATAAAGCATCAAAATTGTCCAACTTATTGCAGCAAAAAAATAAAATTGTTTATGCACCAATTAGTTCTTTATAAGAAGCATCTGAAAGCAATTCTTCAATTTCAGCTGGATTAGCAATTTTCACTTTAATCATCCAACCAGCACCATAAGGATCAGAATTCACAGTCTCTGGAGCACTTTCTAAATCATCATTGAATGCGATGATTTCTCCTGAAAGAGGTAAAAACAAATCTGATACAGTTTTAACTGCCTCAACTGTTCCAAAAACCTCATCTTTACTTAAAGTTTGGTCTAAAGTTTCTACTTCTACATATACAATATCTCCCAACTCTTTTTGAGCAAAATGAGTAATTCCTACTGTTGCAATATCTCCTTCGATACTAACCCACTCGTGATCTTTTGTGTACTTTAAATTTGATGGTACGCTCATAATATATAAATGTTGTGTTATTAACAATAAAACGCAAAGATAACTATCTTATATTGAATTTTTACTTAGAATAGGTACAAATTAATTTCCGAAATTGTAACGTATGGTAAATCCAGAACGAATATTGGTCAGAGGAAAAGTTGTTGAAATTACAGCTTTAGAAAACGAATGGTCATAATAAAAAATTGCCGTTAAATTTTTACTAAAGGAGTAATCAGCGGCCAATCGTAATTGCCAAATATTCTGTCCAGCAGCCAATTGGTTGTTGTTATAATCCAAATAACGAACAATCGTTTGATTATTTCGATAGGACAAATCTGCCTTAACATTAATATCACTTTTGATGATTCCCGTAGGATTATCTGCCAAACGAGAAGAGAAAATCACATCTTTGAAACGATATCCCAGACCTACAATATACTCGATTCCTTTAACTTCGGTCAATAGATTGTTATCAAAACTCATGGATAAAGCACGGTCTTTTTTGATCTCAGTCAACACTTTAAATGAATTTTTTAACTCAAAATCCAATCGCACTAATGGACTAAATTGTTCCACCAAGTTCACATTGGATATGACTGTAGGATTATAAAAATTTCCGCTGGCATCTACCCCATTTGGACTTTTAGTATATTCAAAGTTAGAACGATAATCATTGATAGAATACGATGCACGGTAGTTGTGCAATAGCGAAACCCTTTTGAAATTATTCTTAAAAAAAGTATACCTCATAAATCCATTGTACTTGATAGACCAGTTGGGAATAGGGAAACTTCTAAAAATTCCAGTCGAAACATCATTAGCATTGCCCCCGGTATATGCTGCTAAAAAGGCCGGTAACAATACCGCTTGGCTATTTTTGCCATACCCAATTGGAAATCCATCAGCATCTATATTTCCAGGATTATTGAGGTCAATTCCTCGCTGCGTCGCTAATCGATTGGCTACAATAATTCGATTGGCTCTAAAATCATCAAAGGCAGCCGAGCCACTCTCGTCGCTTTTCGAAAATGCCGTTTTTACTAATACTGTAGAAATCGAAAACATCCCATAACTATAAGGAGACAAAGGCGTATAATTGCCAGAAACCACACTATACTGTTCGGATGAATTCTCAGAATAAGCACGATCTGCGGTTAAGTCTATTTTAAAATCAGGAAACAAATCAACATTGGCGGTAGCCTTTAGTATCTTGTTGGTTACTTGCGTGTAATTTTGGTTAAAATCTTGATAGGTGGTCAACCAGCCTCTTTTCGCCGACTCGTATCGAATATCGTCCTGACTTCCAAAAATGAAGCCAAATGAAGGTCGCGAAGAACCTAAGAAACCAACACTAGGCGTAAAACCAGGTAAAACGGTTCCGCTATTGTGCGTATAATTCACTTGAACATTTTTCACACTCGTCAATACCCCAATCAATCCGTCCATAAAGGGGCTTCTTTGTTGCAAAGGTTTAACGGCTGTGTTGACTACTTTTTCACCAGGTTTTGGAGCCACCGCTTTTGGCTTAGCAGCACCCGCAGCTGGTGTTTTTTTGGAAAGTCCAATGTATTTATAGAAAGTCTCCATAGCAAAGGAAGCGTTCAAAATTTTAGAGCTAGCATTTTGAATCGTGTTTCCTAAATTATAATCTACACCTCCTATAGTAACATTATCAAAAGCATTCGATGCACGTTGCCAACTGTAATCCCCTTGGTAAGTGAAATTTGCTTTTACAAAACCAAATACTGGAATTTTATTCAGCGGAATATCGTAATTCACAATAAGTTGCTGCATGTGCTGATTAGGGTCGCCAATATCAAAATAACTGTCCCAAATGGTAAAAGTATCAATAGGCGTGTTGTCAGCATTTAAATAACTTTTTACAATGTTATTGGAAGAAGCTGTATAATTTATTTTTAACGATTTGGTTAAGTTATAATTAAACCCATATTGATAATTAAACGCAAAATTTCTTCTGTACAAAGGATCCAGACCAATTCCAACTACATCTACTTGACGGAATTGCTGGCGATTGTATTGTCTAATCACACTACTATTGAAAGTGATATTCGTCGGTAAAAAATTAAAATTGAAATCTTGCAACCATTTCCAATACTCGCTTTTCTTTACAAATGTTTTTTTCTTGAATGGTTCGTATGGCTTGTTTTGAAAACTGTACGCATAATTTACGGTAGTATTACTCAACTGATCGACATAGCTCTCTATTTCATAATCATGACGTTCCACCTCGTTGTACGACTGAGAGAAAGTAAAGTTCTCAGGATCATACACATGTGGTTTTTGCTCAGGACTTCTTTCTTTTCTTACTCCAATAAAGTTAATACTAGTACGTTTAGTATAATCAATTGCACGAGTTTCTATATTATCTCTAGCATCTTTATCAGTGGTTTCTCTAAGTAATTGTTTGAGTTTTATATCTTGATTAAAAGGGTCATATTCTGGAGTAATTACTTCTTCACCAATACCATAATTAAACGGTAAATTAATCCCCCATTTTTTTGGTAATAGTTGTCCCAAATTCAAATTGGTCACTACACCATATTGCTGAATATCTTCACGGCTACGCTCATTTGGGCCTTGTTCTAAAGCACCAAAACCAATAGTTGTTTTTCTTCCCGTTAGTGAAAGTGTCGCAAAATCTGCCATATTGGTATCGATGTTTAACAACGCTGCCATACCTCCTTGGTTATCCATATCGGCCAAACGCAATTCATTGAACCAAACCTCTCCGAGAATTGGCTGTCGCAATTCATCACTTTTCACCCCAACCATCAGCGTTCTTACCAAACCAAAATTAGGATTTCCTTTGATTCCTATTCGCAATCTATTGGTTTTTCCAGACAACGAATTATCCAACTCGTCTTCAAATTTATAAAAAACACCGTCTGGAGGTAGAGTAGCAGGATCGATACCCATAGCGAGTATCTTTAATTTTGTTAATAAATCTAATTTCAAATCCATTTCATTGGCTTCAGGCCAAACGGCAGAAGCACTGACCTTACAATCCGGAGAAGGAATAGTAACCTGCAAAGGAATTTCTATTTGATAGAAATTCTCAGTAAAGTCATTTCCAAAACGAATAAAACCAACCATTTGATTGTCTCTCAAAACGACTTCATTTGGCAAAGATTCCGCATGTAAAAACATTTTCAGTTTATTGAACTGTCTCATGTCAATGCTTACGTTTTTGAACACGGCCCTGGAATCATTTGGCTCTAATCCAGTACCCGAAACTCGTAATGCCAATGATTGTTCATTTTGATTGATAACCGTATTATTATTATAAAGCTGTTCCCTTACTACACCTGGAGGGGTTACGTAATTAACAGGACAACGTTCGTTATTTTCCTGAATATTAACAGCTATCACATCCAAAGTTGTGTCATCATCAGCTACATTGGCATCATTAAAATCCAAAGAATTGGTATACCTTCTCCATTCCCCACGAACTAAATCTAAGGCTCCAAAACGAAGGGTAATAGGCGATTCAAAATTCGTCATGAACATCCTCATGAATCGGATAGAACGAAAATCGGATATTCCTCCAATTGTATTTTGTGGCTGAGAAACTGGAATTTTAAATTGAATCCAACGTGCTTCTGTAGAAGAACCATCAGGCAAAGTTTGCTGTGTGTTTCTAATATCGGTAATGAAATTTTCGCCCACATTCATATTAGGCTTCATATCAATACTGTATTCATAATACGCATTGATAGTATTCATTGTATTATCCCTATTAATATCTTCTACATCTGGAAAAGTAGTCGAGCCTCTATTGGCATCCGAAATATTAACCGCTGAGTTTTTATCTGTTCCGTTGTAATTTTTATAACGATCTAAAACACCTCCTGTCGTATTAGCGAAATAGGTATAATCGTCACCCGCGGGATCAGGTTCTGAAGCGTAGTTAGAATATACTGTTGCTTCTTGATCGTTTTTCATACCATCTAATCCAATGTCTTGATTGGTTCTGTTAGAGGCATTTCCGTCAAAGGCATAAATCAAAGATTGTGAGGCAGGAACATCTCCCCAAATAGGTCTTGGATTCACTAATATTTGATCTGGCCCCAAACCATTTTCGTATTGTTTTCTTCCATCCTTAAGAATATCTTCGGATATTTCGCCTAAGTTAAAATACAATTTACCCGTGTTGGCAGGTGGGATATTGCCTTTACCAACATACGGATCTAAAACCCAAAACTGAATATATTCAACATTTCCTTGTTCAAAATTGGTAGTATTGATAGCGCGCATGATTCCTCCAAAATTGTCTTTTGGTGCATTAGCAAAAGTGGTCGAATTATTGTACGGACCTCTATCTTGAGGATAATAACTCAAATCTAAAGTATTTACCACTTGTGTTTGACCCTGCGCAATATCGGTGTTGGGATATAATTCTTCGCTAAAAATTCTACGAGTAGTATTCAAAGAAATGTCATCGTTTGAAATACCCGTTGGTTTTTGAGTATAAAATAAGGGGTCGATTGTGTACCAAGCTAGTTTGGCTCTTTTGAATCCATAACTCAAATCGTTAGCGCTTTCGTTAAAATTGTATTGACTTTCGGCATCGTTTACTGGTGTTGAAGACAAACTCCAAGCAAAAGGGGAACGCAAATCAATAGTAGATTGAGAACCTTCGAAATCATCAACATAAATTGTTGACTCTCCATTAAAACGATCCGCTTTTGGCGTATCGGGTTTCAAAAAAGCAATTTCACCTCTAATTGAAAGATTAGACGGCACATCAGTATCTATATTGGGTAATTTATTGACCAAGCGCGTAAAAAACGGAACTTCTGTTGCAAAATTTCCATTAAAACCAAAAATCGTATTGTTAACCGATTCTTGACCATAATTGGATTTTTGGGTAAACGGTCTTTCCGTCATTTTTAAATAGGTACCACCTAAAACAAATTTATCGGATATTTTATGTTCAACATTTAAACCCATAAATCTTCTGGTTTGCTGACCAAAGATGGAATTGTTTTCCAAAGAAACTTCAATAGGCGTATTAGAAGCTTGAAGCGAAGGATCTAAAATTTGCACCCTACCCAATTGATAATTTACACTATAATCAACTCCTTCTACTAAACGTCTTCCCGCTGCAGTAACCACCACAGAACCTTGAGGAACATTGAGTGCTCCAATTGGAATTCCGTCGCCACTTGAGGATTTGTATTTTCCTCTAATCAAGTACTTGTTTTTATCGATGTCTTGTAAAGCTCCTGCTTGGGTATTGCGATACATGCTTCTAAAAACATACTTCTTTTGATTGGGATTATAAGTATCTACATCCTTATAATTTTCTGCAGAATTTGGTGTTTTTAATTTTGAAAATATAAGCTCTCCAAATGGCTCTTTCGTAGTAAACATGATTCTACCATTCTGAGCATCGATAGTTGTTCCCGGAAGAAAATCAAAGAAACCATCACCACCCGCTTGTGGATCGTTGTTAAAATTCAATCGGTCTAGATTAAAAACTTTTAGCAAAGGGGTTTCAGCAACTTTGTTTTCTGGAGTAGGATTCGAAGGAAAAGGTGTTCCCGGAACCTCTGTAATATAATTTATTGGCGAAGGATCAGCATACAAGATATTCATTCGGAAATCTTCTTGCTTTAATTGATAACCGCCTGGCACTTGATAGATATTTTTCATCATCAAGTTCCAAATTGGATCCTTCACATTGGTCAAGTTGCTTTTCAGCATTTTCAAAATCAAACTTTGCGTAATAATCGCCTGAGGTACGTTGTTATTTCCTCCAACCACATTGGTTGCATCTACACCATCATTACCAAATTCTCCAACCTGATAGACTTGATCTCCAATTGTATATTGGTAAGCTACTGCTAAAACCTCATCATTACTCAAACGCTGTTGTAACGAAATGAATCCTAATTTTGAATTAAAGGTGTACTCATTAGCTGTAAGTTTTCGCGCATTTTCTAACTTAGAATAATCTCTTCCTTCAACTACAGTAGTATTAAAACCAGAGTTTGATGTGGCAATCTCCCTAATATTTGAATTCAACAAACCTGTTCCGGCTGCTATTTGTCCAGGATCGTAATCATTATTGGTATTATCAGAAGGAGAGTTGGCTGGGTTATTAAAGATTCCTGTTGATGGGTTCAACACCACAACTTCGTTATCAGCCAATCCCGTTAACTGTGCTTCTCCTAAATCTTGTAGCGCAATAATGTTTCGTAAATTGTTCGAAGTAGCATTTACTCTATTTTGTTTATTGGTCACCCAAACCTCGATACGCGTAATCTGAACCCTACTATCAATAAAAGGGTAGCCTTCTAGGGCTTTATCATATCGGCTTCTAAAATATTGAGATAAGAAAAAGTGGCGGTCATTATCATAATCTAAAGCAAAAAGCTCATAATTCTGAACTGTTCCACCTCCTTCGGCAACTAAGCTTCTGGTTTGTGACTTTTGCTCAGAAAAAATTCCAGTAAAGGTCGTTTTTCCGAATTGTAATTGCGTTTTTACCCCAAACAAACTCTGAGCACCTCGAATCAAAGAGCTATTTAGCGGCATGCTTACGTTACCAACTTCTATTTTTTGAATAATATCATCTTCAGATGGTGTGTATTCTAACTTTATTAAATTTTGAAAGGCAAAAGTAGATTGTGTATCATAATTAGCATTAACGCTTAATCGGGTACCTACCTTTCCCATCAAACTCATACTAATTCTTTGGTCAAAATCAAAAGAAGTAACGGCTCTGTTTCTAGGAGAAAATGATGGATTGTCTTGTTTTGTATAGCGTACCCCTAAATCCATTTCTACAGAACCCGTTGGTTTAACGTCAATTGTATTACTCCCAAAAACGGACTCAAAGAAACTAGACTTTATATAATAGCGTGGTAACAAGTCTTTTTTCGCTTCTTCAGCTCCTTTCTTTTTTCCATCAATGGCGTCTGCTTTTTTCTTAAAATAATTGCGTCTTGATTCTTGGAGTACTAATTTTTCGTATTCTGCAGGGGTAAGTATTATGGGGAAATTGATGTTGATTCCGTCAATAGAACTTGTATACACATATCGATCAGTTACGGGATCATAAGTATAGGAAGATAAGATACTCTTAGGGTCTTTTATTTGAAGTTTCCCTACCGTATACCCTTTTTTTACCGTATCTTGAACCGTTGGATTTACTTGACCATACGATACAAAACTGGCACATACAACAAGTAAAAAAATACAAATTTTACGCATGCAATTGGACTCTCTTGGTTCTTTTACAAACTTTTTAAGGCTTTCTTAATAATGGTTTCTACTGTAGCATCAGGCTCTGCTAAAACAATCTTCTCGATTACTTTTTCGCAAGTCTTTCGAACAAAGCCTAAAACCTCTAGAGCAGATAACGCTTCATCTTTATTTGTATTGCTTTGCGATACTGAAAGTTCGTCTAAATCGTATAATTTAACAACTTTTTCTTTCAAATCGAGTATAACTCGTTGTGCCGTTTTGTTTCCAATACCTTTGATGGATTGTATAGTCGAAACATCCGCAGAAGCAATAGCATTTGTAATTTGTCTTGGGTCTAAAGAAGAAAGCATTGTTCTAGCAATACCAGCACCTATTCCTGAAACAGACAATAACAATCGAAAAATCTCTCTTTCTGATTTTTCTATAAAACCATACAAAGTATGTGCATCTTCTTTAATTTGAAGATGAGTATATACCTTAACAAAATCCGTGTTGGGCAATAATGAATAGGTATGTAATGATATATTAATATGGTACCCTACACCCGCACAATCTATAACGATGTGGGTAGGTGATTTTTCTACTAATTTTCCTTGTAAATGTGCAATCATTTAGTTGTATTATGACCCAAATATAACAAAAAAGTCCAGCATTTGACTGAAAATCATTTGCTAGACTTTTGTTGCTTTGTATTTTGCTTAAATATTCGCTTTTTTCTTTTGTTTTTCTTGAGCATCAATGATTGCTATGGCAGACATGTTAACCATTTCTTCCACACTAGCTCCTAATTGAAAAATATGAACTGGCTTGCCCATTCCCAACATAATTGGTCCTATAGACTCCACTTTATCCAACTCTTTCAACAATTTATAAGTGATATTGGCTGATTCTAAATTTGGGAAAACCAATGTATTCACTTTTTTATCAGCTAGTTTAGAAAAAGGAAATTTAGCTTTTAGCATTTCTGGATTCAAAGCAAAATCTGCTTGAATTTCTCCATCAATACATAAATCTGGATGATTTTCATGCAAATAGGCCACTGCCTCACGAACTTTTCCTGCACTTGGATTGGTTGAAGAACCAAAATTTGAATACGAAACCATTGCAATTACAGGCTCGACTCCAAACATTCTTGCTGTTTTGGCAGTCATTAACGCAATTTTGGCCAATTCATCTGCTGATGGATTTATATTGATAGCGGTATCTGAGAAAAACATTGGTCCTCGTTTTGTCATCATAATGTTAGCAGTAGCAACAATTGATGCTCCTGGTGCCTTATCAACCAATTGTAACATTGGTTTTACCACAGAAGGATAACTTCTCGAATGTCCGCTAACCAATGCATCTGCTTCTCCTACATTAACCATCATAGCTGCAAAATAATTACGCTCACGCATTAATTTTTGAGCATCCAAAAATGAAATTCCTCTTCTTTTTCTGGTTTCCCAATAAGCTGTTGCGAAACGGTCTCTTCTTCCTTCTTCTTCTTTTTCTTTTGGGTCAATAATTGTCACATCAGCATCAAAACCAATCTCAGCCTTTAATTCCAATATAATTTCTTTATTTCCTAACAAAATCGGGAAACCAATACCTTCGTCGTGAACAATTTGGGCTGCTTTTAGTACATCTAAATGGTCGGCTTCTGCAAAAACGATAGACTTAGGGTCTGATTTGGCTCTAGTTGTAATCATACGAACCAATTTGTTATCGTGTCCTAAACGCTCCAACAATTCATCTTTGTATTTTTCCCAATCGGTAATTGGGTTTTGTGCTACACCAGATTCCATAGCCGCTTTAGCAACAGCTGGAGCAACTACCGCAATCAATCTTGGGTCGAAAGGTTTTGGAATAATATACTCACGACCAAAAGTTAGTTTGGTAGCACCATAAGCCACATTTACTTGTTCTGGTACTGATTCTTTGGCCAAAGATGCCAACGCTCTAACGGCAGCCATTTTCATCGCTTCGTTGATTTTCGTGGCACGAACATCTAGAGCACCTCTAAAAATATAAGGGAATCCCAATACGTTATTTACTTGATTCGGATAATCCGAACGTCCCGTTGCCATAATGATATCTTTGCGAGTAGCAATGGCTAAATTGTATTCAATCTCAGGATTTGGATTGGCCATCGCGAAAACAATTGGGTTTTCGGACATGCTCAAAAGCATTTCGGGTGTCAAAACATCAGCTGTAGATAAACCTAAGAACAAATCACAACCTTTCATCGCTTCAGCAAGGCTTATAGGCTCGCAATCTCTTGCGTATTTTCGTTGCAATTCAGAGATAGAAGGATTGTCTTTTGTCAACAAGCCTTTACTATTAAACATGTATACATTTTCTGGTTTTATTCCTAAAAGCACATACAAATCAGCACAAGCAATTGCAGCAGAACCCGCTCCTGAAACCACCATTTTGATATCCTCAGCTTTTTTATCTGCTAATTCTAAAGCGTTAAGTAAAGCTGCTGAAGAAATAATCGCTGTTCCGTGTTGGTCATCGTGCATGACTGGAATATTCAACTCTTCAACCAATCGTCTTTCAATTTCAAAAGACTCGGGTGCCTTGATATCTTCAAGGTTAATTCCTCCAAAAGTAGGAGCAATATTTTTTACGGTCTCGATGAATTCGTCTACATTTTTGGTTCCAATTTCGATATCAAACACATCAATGTCTGAAAATATTTTGAACAAAAGTCCTTTTCCTTCCATTACTGGTTTTGAGGCTTCTGGTCCAATGTCTCCAAGTCCCAAAACTGCTGTTCCATTGGTAATTACCGCTACTAAATTTCCTTTTGCGGTGTATTTGTAAACGTTATCTACGTCTTTTGCAATTTCTAAACAAGGTTCAGCAACACCAGGTGAATAGGCTAATGACAAATCTCTTTGTGTAGCATATTTTTTTGTTGGAACTACTTGAATCTTTCCAGGAGTTGGCTTTGCGTGGTATAATAAAGCTTCCTTTCTTTTGTTGTTATTCTCCATTTTTTTAGATTTTATCTGGCTTACAAAGATAAAGTTCTAATTGTAAACTAGTCGTCAAAAATTTAATTTTTATTATAATCTTTGTTATAAAATAAAAAAAGCTGCAAAAGCAGCTTTGAAAAAGTCATAATTTATTTTTTATCCCTGTGTAATGTAAGAATTTAAATGTGCAATTGTTTCCTTTTGCATTTCAATAATCGCTTTTACAACATCACTAATCGAAATGATACCAATTACAACATCATTTTCAACTACTGGTAGGTGTCTTACGCGTTTGGTACTCATCAATTCCATACAGTACTCCAATTTATCCGAAGGACTAACGGTAAACACTTCGGTAACCATAATTTCGCTAACTAGTGCTTTTTTAGAAGATTTAGATTTTAAAACAATTTTTCTAGCATAATCTCTTTCTGATAAAATCCCTTTTAGAACACCTTCTTCAATAATAAGAATGGCGCCTATGTTTTTTTCGCTCATCACTGTTAACGCTTCGTAAACAGTGTTGGTGGAAAGTATGGAATAAACGTCCTTTCCCTTCGTGCTTAATATTTGATTAACAGTCATATAAATTGTATTTAAATAAATATAAAGTTAAAAAAATAAACATTCAAAAAACATAAAAGCTATTTTTTATTATTAGAAGTTATTTACACTTTTTTCATTTGCTAAAAAAATTTGCCATTTTACTCTAATTTTCGCTTAAAAACAAAAAGCTTACATCACTTCTAAAATAATTCGTCAGGATGAATTAGTTGATTCAGATGGTCTTTCCATTTTGGTTTGAGCAATGTTAAACCACATTGATAAGAAGCATTGACCCATCCAAAACCTTCTTTGGCGATGTAATCAAACTCGGTTCCAACGTTGCCATACTCTGCAAATACTTTATGAGAACTAATTTCTAAATCGAATTTTTCTGGAATGGTACCGTTGTACTCTACAGCATTGATGGTAATCAACCACAACCATCTGTACACCATTTCCTGTAATTTGGATTCGAAACCGTAGTTTTTTAGTCCTTCCCACAATAGCATTTGATGGGGTGCCCAACCAAAAGGATAATCCCATTGGCGCTGAGGAGCATCTGGGTTTACATTGGCTACGCTTTCAGCTGTACTTCCAGCGATACCGCCTGTCATTACAAACTTAGACAACGCTTTTTCTACCAATTTTACCGCCTGTTCCTGAGAACACAATCCCGCCCATAACGGGAAAAAAGTGGTTGCCGCTTCAAAAGGAAAGGACTTCTGATGCACAAAATCATAATCAAAATACATTCCTTCCGTTTCATTCCAACAGTACTTATCGATTAATGCCTTTCGTGTTTTGGCCTTATCGAGCCATTCTTGTGCTGCATACGTTTTATTTTGAGACACAAAAGTACAGTCAAAATAGGTCGCAATAAAATAGGCGATATCAGTTTCATATTTATACAAAAAGCTATTAATATCAACCGAATTCAAGTTGGCGCACGAATTAATTAATCGGTTGGTGGTGTCATGACCACTTTCTCGCATACTTCTATCATGCACAAAATACTCATCCAAATCAGCATCGACAATGCTTCGTTCTAAATATTTTTGCTCAAACTCTCTTAAAGGAAGTCCATATTTTTTAGCAAAAGGTTCTAAAACCTCATCAAAATGTCCTGGTTCTACTTCAAAAGGCATTCCGATTCCATCCGCTTTGTAACGGCTCAAGCCTGTTGGCGTTAAACGCTCGCCCATCACCATCCAAACCGAATGGTATTCTTCAATTACTGTTTCTAAATGACTTGCCAACCAAGCTACATCAGGTTTTTCATAATCTACTATGGCTCGAAGCAAGGAGGAATATAAAGGAGGTTGTGTTCTGGTCAAATAATAACTTCTGTTCGCATTTAAAATTTTACCGTAATGTTCTATTTGATACTTAAAATTGGTTGCAATGGCTTTGGCCAAATCCAATTTGTCGTCTTCTAGTAAGCCTAACCCAATAAAGTAGCTGTCCCAACCGTACATTTCGTTGAATCGTCCACCAGGAACTACAAAAGGAACGCCATTTATCTCTTCTTCATCTTGAGAGGTAGCCAAAGCCAAAAGGCCAGGTTTGGTATTTAGCGTCTCGACATAGTCTTGCGTATAATTTTCAGGTAAAATCGCCACTTTGAAATTGCCCCATTCTTTTTCTAATGCTAAAAAATAGGCAACTCCTTGTGTATCTTTTGCCGATACATAAAGAGTCGGAACCGCATTGGATGTTTTCTCATCTGCCAAAATTTGCTGCAAGCCTTTTCTATCGATACATCGCGTTAGTTCCTCCCAATAAGAGGTTTGGATTTTTCTTGAAATTCGGTTGACGGGTTGTTCCTGAATTAGGTCAAGATTGATTTCACCAAAAGTGTTACCCTGCCCTCTCAATTCTGCCAACTCTTGCAAAAGATTTGATAAATGATAGGTTCCTTCAATTACAAATTGCTCTTTCGTTTTGCTATCATTCAAAACAAATCGTTTCGGACCTCTATCGTCTTTGGTTATTTTTTTGTCTTTATCTGTATCTTCTTGCTGTAATAATTGCTCAAAAACAGCATCAATTTCTACTACTATTTTCATCGGTCGTCGTTAATTTTTTTAATATGAAAAAGGAAAACAAAAGCAACAACATCGGAATCAAGGTGTAAAAAAAAGCATTTTCGGGTCCTTCATTTTTAAACAAATACCCAATAATTCTAGACCCTAAAGTACCTCCCAAAGCCGAAAAAACAACAATCAAACCCGTCATTGAACTGTGTAGCCTTTTAGGAAGCGCACTCAACACAACCGAATTCAACAATGGATAAATGGGTGCTATGAATAAACCTACCAATGGAAAAGCAAATCCTATGAGTGGAATATCGGATAATGAAGTTATCGTTTTGACTTCGAGGCCGACCGCTTTGGGTAATACAAAAATCACAATCAACATCGCTATGATAATGCAAGCACTTAGAATCCAAATCCAATTGATTTTTTTGGTCAAAAAACCAGCTGCCAATCTTCCTACAGCTAAAGAAATAGCCAGAATACTTGCCATCATAATGCTGATATTTTCAGGCAAATGCAGCACTTTACTATTAAAAGTGGGTAACCAAGACATAATTCCTTGTTCAATCATTACAAATAGAAACGCACTAATAACAAAAACTATCGTTAGTAATTTGGCCATTAATTGAAACATTTGTTTAAAATCGTCGAGTAGATTGACTCCGGGAATCTCCACTTGACTTTCTGATTTTGCCAAAAACAAAAAAGCAAACGAAACTCCTGAAATCCCTGCCAACAACCAATACACGTTAAGCCAAGCATCGGGATTGGTTTCCGAATTAAACGCGGGAAATAAAAAATAAGCCAGCGCAATTCCTATCATAAAAACCCCTTCTATACTGCTCATTAAGCTGTTGTGTTCTTGCTGATTTTCGGTCACCGTTCCAATAAGAGAATAAACCGACACCTTAATTAAAGCAAAAGAAACACCAACCGTTGCAAAGAGTAATTTCGCCGTGGCAAAAGAGTTGCCAAAATACATCGTTATACAAGCCACATACACCAATCCTAGACCAATTAGCATCGCTCTTTTATACCCAATTCTTGGTAAAAAGGAAGCAATCAAGAAAGAGACAATGGCTATTGGTAAATCTTTGAACGCCTCTAATATACTCGCTTCTAATTCGTCTACACCATAGTTTCTTTGTGCTTTGAGGATTACGATTCCTACACTATTAAGCAAAATAGCAAATACAAAGTAATTAAGATACATTGCCCATTTGATGGTGTTTTTTTTCATAGTAGATTCGGTTATTTTAATTTTTCAAATAGCTTACAATGTCAACATCATTGGGCAGTCCTCCGAGGTGTTGTAACTTCAATACTGCAAGTTTTTGGGCGATTGCAAGCGTTTCTTCAAAGCTTTTTTGTTGCAGTTGTGCATATAAAAAACCCGTCCAAAAAGCATCTCCAGCTCCCGTAGCATCTTTTATTTCGGAGATAGGCAACGCGGCTTGGTGTATTTTTCCGTGTTCTTTATCCGATAAAATCACACCATCTTTCCCTTTCGTCAAACAAATAGTTGCAGCGCCTAATTCGTGAAAATAATCCAAAATGAAAGACTCCGATTTGGTTTCCCCAAAATAACGATAGCAATCATCTTCACTTAATTTTACTAAAGGATTCGTCGTTAGATACAAAGCAATTATTCTTTTTGCCTCCTCACGATTGGGCCAAATGCGTTCCGAGAAATTGATGTCAATACTCGTTTTAAAACCTAACTGAGCCGCAAGTTGCGCGCTTTCTATGATGGTGGTTTGTGCTGGATTTTTACTTAATCCAAAGCAAGTGGTGTGGAAAATTTTTGCTTGTTGTAAAAATGCAGTTGGAATTTGTTCGCGTTCAATTAAAAAATCAGCCGTGCGATACGGAATAAAATCTGGGGTTCCTGTTGATTTAGAAACCAAAATTATCGAGGTGGAAGTATCTTCTTTTTGGCTTAGTTGCGTTGTTATCACATTGGCTTTTTGCAAACTTTCTAGCATAAAATCCCCTAACCCATCAGCGCCACAACTAGCTACAAGTGCTGACCGTAATCCAAGTTTGGCAGCATTTATGGCGACATTTGTTGGTGAACCTCCCAAAAACCTTCCGTAAGAAGTTGTTTCCGCAATAGTAGCATTGGTTTGTTGTCCAATACAATCTATGAGAATCTCGCCAGCACATATAAGGTCTATCGTTTTTTCCAAAATTAGAGTAAGAGTTTAAAATTAGTATGTAAACTTTGATGCAAAAGAACCGCTCCCGAAGCACTCCAAGCGCAGAATGGCACTCCGTTTGGCGCTTTTGTGGCTGTGTTGAAGTTCTCGTAAAAACTAAAATCGGCCAGGGCGTTGGCATCATTTATGGCTTGCAAAAGTTGTGTGGCGTTTGCCTTTTCGTTTTTAGACAATAAGGCTAATCCAAAAAAACCATTGACCATTGGCCAACTACCGCCGTTATGAAATTCGTTTGGATAGTTTCGAAATTCGTATTTGCAATTGTTTTTGAGCAAATACCAATCGGGGTCGGTTTCGTGAATGGGTGGCCAAAAGGCTGGCAACAATCCCAAAGGGCATTCTTGTTGTAAGGTTGTAGCATAGTCCACAATTGTTTTTTGAAAATCGGCTGGACCAATGTCTAAAAGCAAGGCTAATGAATTGGCAAACCCATCAAACTGTGTTTTATAACCAGCTGGGGAAAAGCTACAAGGCAAGTAATTACTAATGTCACAAGCCTCGTAAGCTCTTTCGTGGTATTTTTCCCCACCGGACTCAGGACAAAAGTTCTGGATAATGCGTTCTTCTATTTGTTTTATTTTTTCATCGATTGATGCTTCTTCTGCGAAATAATTATAGCTTTTGAGTGCCCAAACTCGGAGTAATTGGTCGTACAATACATATCCATCTGTGATGTATTCGTCGGCCCAATTGCCGGACAAAGGCACATAAACCAATCCGCGATTATTGAATTCCCAAGCGTCTAAAAGTTTAAAGCATTTCTCTATTTTGGCTGCGTGTTTGGCTAAAAAGCATTCATCATTAGTAGCATAAGCATACTGACAAACTCCAATAATGAACCACGTGACAGCATCTACTCTTCCAGCTAATCCGCCGTAACTTACCTCAACCTTATCGTTAGCATACTGAACATTGGAAGGAATTGTACCAATGCTATGCTGAGAATTAGCCAATGTCTCCAAGGTTTTTTTGAAGGTTGCTATTAAGTTGGCATCACCTGAGGCTAAGGCTGCCAATCCGCAAATCACTCCATCTCGCGCCCAAACTCTTTTGTAATTAGAAATGTCTTGTGCGCTGGCCAAAAATCCTTGCTCTGAGGAACATCTTTGGAGTAATTCGATAGCTTTTGAATAAGAAATGTTGCTTGTCATTTGATATAAATTGCGTTGCTTTTTTTTTGCGTGAGGGATTGAAACTTGCTACCGAAGTAGCGTGTAAAGCCCGACCGCTTGTAGCAAAGGGGGCAACTAGCACGCTCCGATAAAAGCCCCCTTTGCTAGAAGTGGTCACGCCCTAATTATCTTTTAAAACAGTTGGTTTACTCTTGATTAATAACGTACAAAGCACACTACACAAGAGCAGTACTCCTGCAAAAGTGATGGCGAGTCGCGCGTCGTTGTGTAAAAAATGTTTGAGGATGTAACCAAAAGTGACGTTTTGAATAATCATTGGAATCACAATCATCATATTGATGATGCCCATATAGACACCATAGCGCTCTTTGGGGATTTCGTGAACGACCATTAAATACGGAATACCCATCATACTCGCCCACCCGATTCCGAAACCGGTGATGGCGAAAAACAATACATTCTTGTTTTCGATGTGTGGGAAGGCCAAAAATCCTAAGGCGGCCAAGAGCAGACAAAAGGCGTGAACGGCTTTTGGGCTAAACTTTTTCGCAAATCCTACCAATAAAAATGCGGTCAAGAAAGTAACTACATTGTACCAGCCATTGACCAATCCGGTCCAACTCACCGCTTGCTCATAAGCCGCGGGATTGCTTTGTGGCGTAGCTTGCCAAACGGATAATGCGATGCTTTTGGACGAATTTTGCCAATAACAAAACAGCGCATACCACTGAAACAAATACACCAAAGCCAGTTGCCACATTACGCGAGGCATATCGCCAATAGCAGAGAAAATCTCAACTAAGGGTTCAAACAAACCTCCTTTATGCGATTTCAAAACTTCTAATTCCTCTGGCGTTGGCGGGATTTCACTGGTCGTTTTCATACTCCACCAAATCGAACCAATAGAACAAACCGCTCCCAGAAAAAAGGAAGCATACACCCAAGTGGGCAACGAACCCGTTTTACCAATAAAAATCATAGGGAAAATAAAGAGCGAAACGTTGGCCAAGGTTTGCCCCAAACCGGTAAAAAAACTTTGCATTTGAAACCCAATCGGCTGTTGTTCTTCGTCTAACTTATCGGCAATAAAAGCGCGGTAAGGTTCCATAGCCGTATTATTTCCCGCATCCAAAATCCAAAGCAAGCCTGCCGCCATCCACAACGAACTGCTGTAGGGAAACAACAACAAACAAATACTGCAAAGCAAAGCTCCAACAAAGAAATAAGGTTTTCTTCGACCCCAACGCGGGTGCCAAGTGCGGTCACTCATCGCGCCAATCAAGGGCTGAATCAATAATCCGGTAACTGGCCCAGCCAAATTTAATAACGGAATTTCGTCTGGACTTGCACCCAAAAAATCATAAATAGGATTCACGGCACTTTGTTGCAATCCGAAACTGTATTGAATGCCAAAAAAGCCAACATTCATATTCCAAATTTGCCAAAAATTGAGTTTTAGCTTTATCGCCATAAGTAATGCATCGGTTTAGGTTAGTTATAATTTGTTCAAGTAGTATTTAGGAGCAGTAATCAAAAGGCTTCTTTGCTGTCATCGTCCCGCCATCCGCTATATCTTTGCTTTTTTAAAGGAAAAAAGCAAAGGATGCCGCTACTGTCGGGGCTAAAGAGAAAGATGGTTTCGCTTTTGGGCATCACTTCTAACTCGAAATCAAATTATCAAACCTAAATTTAGTTGTAATCTCTCAATAGCAGGCTGATTTAAAATAAAAAACGTTTTCGGAACTACCGAAAACGTTTTCGAACTGGTTGATTTTTAGTGGAAAATGGGCTTAGAAAAATAATTCCAATTTATTCCAAAGCATATTTTTCAGCTAAATAATCATTTCTTTCATTATGCGAAAAAATAAAATTTTCTTTCCCTCCAAATAACAATAAGACTTCCTCTTTTTGCAACTTAGTCTCTTTACTAGAAAGCATAGCTTGATAAGAAGAAAATTTAAAAGCTCGAAAGTCTAGTTCTAAATGGTGTGTTGGATTCAAATGAACATATACTATTAACTGTCTCAAATAGGTTTCATCATTCAGCTTAATCCTCTTAAAATGCTTTTCAAAAAGACTACCCGTTCTGTTAAATTGTTTATTGAATGCTTTAGCATAAGAATTAAAAAAATTAGAAAAAGATTGAGTTACTAGTTCTTGCTCAGCCTTTAACTGAACTACCAAATGAAAATGATTATCCATCAGACAATAGGCTACTATCGCAACATTGTCCAATAAATATTTTGAAAGTTGTCTTAAAAAGAAATTCTTGTTTTCATCATTCTCAAAAATCATACAACCATTTACTCCTCTGTTGTAGATATGATAGTAACACTCTTTTTCTAAAACTTCTAATTTCATATTCTTTTAAACATTTCAATAGCTTTCATTTTAAAGCCAAGTTTTAAATTATATTATTAAACATATCTACAAGGTTTGAAAAAAACCTTGCAGGAAATCAGACATCAAAAAAACTTTAAGTTTCTCGACCTGCGAGGTTTCCAAAACCTTGTAGGTCTCCATTTCAAATCAACACTCTCAAAATACCTACAAGGTTTGAAAAAAACCTTGCAGGAAATCCGATATCAAAAAAACGCTAGGCTTCACGACCTGCGAGATTTCCAAAACCTTGTAGGTCTTAATTTCAAATCAACACTTTCTAAATACCTACAAGGTTTGAAAAAAACCTTGCAGGAAATCCGATGTCAAAAAACTTTAGACTTCACGACCTGCGAGGTTTCCAAAACCTCGTAGGTCTCCATTTTAAATCAACACTCTCAAAATACCTACATGATTTTAAAAAACCTTGCAGGAAATCCGATGTCAAAAAAACTTTAAACTTAACGACCTGCAAGGTTTCCTAAACCTTGTAGGTCTTCTTTTTCAAACAACACTCTCAAAATACCTACAAGGTTTGAAAAAAACCTTGCAGGAAATCCCACTAGTTTGAAGCAAAAGGCATAATAATTTGGGTTTCCCATTCTAATTCCTCACCACCGTTAAACGGGTTGGCAAGAAAATGTTCTAAAGCTGTCTTTTTAATTTTCAAATCGTGCTTTTTGGCATAATCCATCAAAGCAAACCAAGCCCTGTCAGACGTTCTAAAATTACCATAATAAGTTGCCTTAAGTCCTTTTAGCGCAGGAATCGTTTTGAATTTCACATTAACGTCAGCTATCGCTTTTGTCGAAGGGTCAATTGGGAAACAATAATTAAAAACGATTGCTTCTGTATCCAAATCCCAATCTACAATTTCTACATAAGGTCGATCAACGATTTTAATTTTATGGGTATATAAAAATCCTGTAATTGTAGCATCATTTCCTATCATCGTTTGTGCTTTTTCTTGCAACACACTTTTGAGTTGAATGTAAGCAACATATACTGGCTTTGAAGTTCCTTCTCCGTCAATTCTGACTTTCAATTTTTTGAGATGCTCATACAACCCTTCGCGCAAATCTTTGACTTTCCTAATTTGTTCAGTTCTAAATTTAGTTGCAAAAAAGGGAGCTGTGATTTTGTTGTACCAACTCTTTCCAATTTCATTGATTCCCACACTTACTTTGGACACTGTGTCGTTCAAAGGAGTGATTTCCCAAACATAAGTATAGGCAGTATCTCCAACAGTCATCTGCTGTTTTAGGTAATCAAAATTATTTTTTTCTACTACAGTAAAATGCTCTTTTCGCTTTTGTTTTTGAATATTTGACCATTCTTGTATGCCTTGAAAAACAGTTCCTGAGGCAGCTTTTGCAGTAAATGTTATCGTATAATCTGATGCTTTAATGCCAAAATACCATCCCAAAAAAAGAAACAGCACAACACTACAAAAAATACCTATTTTCTTCTTCATCGCTTTACTTGGTCATTTTTAATTTACTATTGATGTACTTACCAATCATTTTTCCTTGCTCCACTCCATTCACAATTGCGGCACGGTAATGAATTCCGCCATATAACCTACTCATCGATGCTTCGTCGGCCGCTTGCTTAAAAGACGTAAACTTTCGTTTGGGCAAACCAAACGGAATCTCAGAATCGTCTACATACGCAAAATTATCTCCGAAAATTGCCGTCAAAATCTCAGCAGAACAAGCTGATAAAACTGAATGCCCACTGGTATACTCTGGAAAAGGAGGCGTTTGCAATTGTGGCTTCCAGTTTTCATCTATGTATTGATTGATATAGGTTTCTGGTCGCACTACATTGGTTTTGAACTTTTGGTCCCAACAGCTGATAAACGATTCGAAAACACCAATTGATGTTTTGGTATACACAAAAACCGTTTTATTAAAATCTGTTTTTGCGGTTTTACACGCTATTTTGGCAATATTTATCCAGTGCGCATCGGGTGTATTCTTCTTTTTCGCAAACATCATGTGCCCTTGTGTCACGGTAGCATACGGATTGCAATCCCAAAAAGTTGCTATAGCAGATTCTTCTGGAATTATAGTGCTTTTGCTCTTTTCCATCGCCAATAAATCCTTAGAAATCTTATTCCCTACGTCATAAGTTTCTTTTGCTTCTCTATAAAAATCTGAGTTTTTATCCGTAGAAAAAGGAAAAGGTGCTTTGGGCTTAAACTGAGCTGATGAGTCCATTACTAAAGTTCTAATTTTCCCCCAATGTGGTTCAACTGCATCCATGTAAGCGGGAGGTGTAGGTTGCCATCGAGCCGGTTGGTCAGCATGAACCGAATATTTAGGCATCGTTCTTGTTTCTTTGTAGTTGTCTTTTCCCATCCATTTTGCAATACGGTCAACCACTTTTAGTGCATATTCCTTAGAAACTTCAAATTCTTTTTCATTTTCATCACTCCATTTTGCATACAAACTATCGCGGTATTTCTCAATAGCTTCTTCAGAAAAAACGAGTTTTTTACTCACTTCCATCTGCGCAATTAAGGCCGCCAACGGAACATTGACTCCGCTTTTAGGGTCTAAAGCAGGAATAGAATCCAAGCCTTTTAATTGCCCTTGTAGACTTTGATACTCTTTACTGTTTTGCACCATAATCTCATAAGCCGCAACATTAGGGTAAACATAGATTCTACTCGCTACCGGTGGCGAAAAAATATCATGAACCATAATTCCGGTTACCGTATCAACAGCGGCACAATAATCATTAGAGGTTATTGTAATTGCTTTTTCGTTATGGCAAGAAGTTGCCAAGAAACAAACACTTATAAGAGATAAAATAGAAAATTTCATTTGTGTAAATCTAGTTTGGTTGGTTATTTTTTGTTGGTTATTTGATAGACTTCTGCGGGTTTGTTATTGATAGTGACCAATAAATAATTTTGATTATTAACCGAGAGAATGTCTAGATGACGTACTGCTTTTTGAGTCAAATCAATACCTAATTGGTGTCCTAAAAGCATTGTTTTTTGGTCAATGATTAATGCTCCTGAGAAACCGTCAAATCGGCTGTGGTATGGAGACACACCAAAGTAATTCCCAGCAGCAAACACTTCTGGTTTGGCATCTCCGACAAAATTACCAGCAACAAAACTTGTTATTGGCGCCACTTGCATTGCGTTAGAAAAAGGAACAAAAACAAATTTCCCCTTATTGTTTTTTAAATAGCCCGATTGCAATGTGTGTACTTCATATTGTTTTGCAATAGCCAGCATCGCTGGGTCAAAAATCTCTTCGACTGTTTTACCCGCAAATGATTGATAACTATTGAATTTTTTCTTGAGCATACCACTAAATTGCTCTGTCAATTCATCTAGTCCCATTGTAGTGTAATACTTTCCGTTCTTCTCTTTTGCTACAATAGTTTCAAAAGTGCCATTATTATCAAAATCGTCATAGTACATTTTTAATGGATAAGTCTCTGAGGCGTTGAATTTTGAATTCATCCCCCAATTGCCAAGCAAGTAATCTTCATCGCCATCATGGTCAATATCAAAAGGGAGAATAGTTTGCCAAATTCCTTTATTTTTAGAAGAAGCAACGGTTGTTGTAACATTGGTGAACTTTCCGTTTTTATTGGCAAAAAAAGTGGGTTGCATCCATTCTCCAATCACGATTAAATCGGTTTGCCCATCGGAATTAAAATCGGTAAAAACAGCGTCGGTAACCATCCCAATTTTAGCAAACGTTTTGGTTTGGTCTAGGGTAAATTTACCTTTGGTATTCTTTAATAAATAGCAATCTGGTGTACTTCCAAAACGATTCGTTTCAGAGTTATTTCCAATAAAAACATCTAAGTCTCCGTCTTTGTCATAATCGAAAGTTCTTATCACTGTTGCATTTTGTGCTACTCGTGGTAACTCTTGTCTCGAAGGTACGTTATTGTTGTTGCGATACAAACGATCTTGCAAATTGGAAGCGTTTTCTCCTCCACCAGAAGCTACAAATAGATCTTTCTTTTGATCGCCATCAAAATCTGCTAGTACTGCCGAAGCATCTTCAAAGACAGCATCTTGTTCAAGAGCAGGATAACTTTTGGCTACAAAACCATTGCCTTTTTGGAGATAAAAGACTGCTTTTTTATCTTTTGAACCACCAAAGAAAACATCTTCCTTACCGTCTCCGTCCCAATCACCAATTGCTGTAGCAGGACCACGATCTGTTCTTTGATAAGGAATTAACTTTTGAACAATAAAATCGATATACTCATTTTCTTCATGCACAAAATTTATCCCTAAATTTCCTTTTACCTTTTGCAAAACGGGCTCCACTTTTGGATGAAGCAATTGGTAATCAAATACTTTTCTGTTTTTATTAGCATTTATAGTTAGCGCTTGATTTACTTTTACCTTTTTTAGTGTTTGATACGTTTTGTCAGGCCAAATCACCACTAACGAATCAATAGTGTTTATTTTTCCGTAGCCAAAATGCAGCATAGGCTCAGAGGAAGATTGAAACCCTCTAGTGGTTTGCAACTCTTTGAATTGTTTTTGACCTTTGACATACGAAATAACTTTAGCACCAATTCCGAAAGTATTTTTTCCTTCAAAACGCAATTTTATTTTTAAAAAATTCGCTTTCTTATCTGTAGTATTCTTATAAATTGTAGCTACAGTGTTTGTATTGTTGGTGATAATGTCTAAATCCCCATCATTATCAATATCAGCATAACCACTTCCATTAGAAATGATAGTGTCATTTTCTATCCAATCTTTGGAACGGTTTTTAAAGATTAAATCGGTACTGCCTTGAAAAACATAATTGGTAACATTTCCAGAAGGCATTTTTTTAAGAGCTTCCTTGTCAAGAAGCTTAGTGGTATTGAGCTTGCTCTTTATTTGATCATTAGAATAATACTTTACATAATCAAGGTCATTAGGGCGTTTGGGTATTCCGTTAGCAACAAAAATATCTTGTTCACCGTCTTGATCGTAATCAGCAAAAAGGGCACTCCAGCTCCAATCTGTAGCAGCAACTCCACTTAAAAGCGCTGTCTCTGTAAAATGCTTTCCAGCTTGATTTATTTGCAACATATTACGAGTATATTGATAATGATAGCCTAATTTTTCAGTACGTACTTTCAGCATTTGGACGTTATCATCTCCCAAAGAAGCTTTTAATACTTTCTCGTCTTCGGGTAACATGTCCAAGCTTAAAATGTCTGGAAAACCATCGTGATTAATATCTGCCACATCAACCCCCATAGAGAATCGGCTGGTATGTCCAAAAAATTGTTTCAAACTTTCCGTAAAAGTGCCGTCACCATTGTTCAAATAATAATAATCATCTTCATGAAAATCATTCCCTATATAGATATCGGGATAGCCATCCAAATTAAAATCAGAAACAGCAATTCCTAAACCATACCCATTGGCTCCGCCAAAAATGCCCGCCTTTTCACTAACGTCAACAAATTTGCCGTTATCATTTCGGAACAATTTATCACCACATTCATAACTTCTTTTGTTCCTAATATTGGCATTGCCAAAAGACAATTCAGAATGAACTGCATGGTTAAGCAAATACATGTCTAAATCTCCATCTAAATCATAATCTAAGAAAGCCGCTGATGAACTATAATTGTCTAAATCGAGACCATATTCTGCAGCGCTCTCAGTAAAAGTATTGTTCTTGTTATTGATAAAAAGCTCGTTATGGCCTTCAAAACCATGAATACCAACAACCGCACACACATAAATGTCTAAATATCCATCACCATTTACATCGGCCATTACTGTACCTGCATTCCAATCGCTTTGCCCTTCTACACCCGCCTTAGCTGAAATATCTTCAAATTTGTTGTTCCCTTTGTTGAGATACAATTTATTTTTCCCTTGATTGGAAGTAAAATACACATCTACTAAGCCGTCGTTATTGATATCGCCTAATGCCACACCACCTCCATTGTAATAATAGAGGTAATCTAATATCGAAATATTCTTAGACTCAATTAGCTCATTTTTGAAAGTGATATTGCTTTCCGTAGGGTCGAGTTTATCAAAAAGTGGTGCTTCTTTTTGGGAACATGCCGTCAATATTAATGAGGCTAGACCAACTTTTAAAAAATTATTCATTGCTTATAAAAAGTTTAGGCGCGTTGTTATTGAGTACAGCCAAAACTGCTGTCGTATTGTTCTTGTTCTTGATGACTTGTAAATGTTTGACTTCCCCTCTCATAAAAAATCCTGATTTTGGATAAGGAACCCAAGTAAATTTCCCTTGTTTGCTTCCTAAAAGCACACTACCAAAATTAGCATCTAATCTAGAAAATTGAGGTTTAAAAGGATATTGATTCCCTCCAAGTACCAAGTCTAGTATCCCATCTTTATTGACATCCATAGTCGCTATAGCATTAACACTTGAAAACTGCACTTCTTTGGGCAAAACTTGAATTTCGAACTTACCATTTCCTTTGTTGATAGCAATACAACTTTCTTGCATTTTGGCTGTTTTTTGAACTGAATTATTGATTATTTCTGTATCAAAAAGTTCTTGAAACGTCTTTTTAGAATAATCGGTATAGCTCAAGTTTTTCTTTTTAATCATCGGAATTTGTTTGGCCAATTCTTGTTTCAAATGCAAGGGTACATCTTTACCTTCAATGGTTTGAGTCGTAATTTGCTCTATTGTGCCGTTGTTATCATAATCATTGATAAACAATTTCATTGGTTTTTCCTTGGTCGCTTTATAAGAAGTATTCGTTCCTTTGTTGCCTAGAATCAAATCTTTCTTTCCGTCATTATTCACATCTACGCATTGCACTGTGTTCCAAAATCCACTCCATTCGGTCAAGTTAGATGAAAAAGTAGTCAATCTTCTTCCTGTATTTTTGAAAATCATAGGCGCATTCCATTCACCAACCAAAATCAAATCTTTTTTGGAATCGTTATCAATATCTTCCCAAACGGCATCGGTAATCATTCCGTAGGTATTGATTTTAAAAGCTTTTTTATCGATTACATTGGTAAAATTTCCTTTGCCATCATTTTCTAACAATAAATGTTTTGGGTCAATGCCATAAATTCCTGGTACACTTCGGCTTCCAATAAAAACATCGTTATCACCATCGTTATCAAAATCATAGGGTGCGATTACAGCCACATTATTATTTGTAGTTGGAAGAGCTATTGTACTTTTTGTAAAAATGCCTTTTCCGTTATTCAAGTACAATCTGTTTTTGTAATTGGCTTGATCGGCTTTTTCATTTCCTCCAGAACCCACTAATAAATCCATATCGCCATCCTTGTCGGCATCAAAAAAAGCAGCTGCTGTGTCCTCAAAATTGGCATCTTTTTGCAAATCTTTTTGAGTAATTAAAGTAAAAACTCCATTTCCTTTATTAAGATAAACTTGAGCCGCTTGACCTTTGGCTCCGCCAATAAATACATCTTCATTTCCATCTCCATTTAAATCTGCAACAGCATAAGCTGGTCCTTCTTGAGAAATCATTTTGGAAATCAAGCCTTCGTAGTCAAAGTCGATAAAACTGTTTTCTTTATGTGCTATGAATGTAGTTTTCGTTTCAGAAAACAAGGGTTTTTCAACTTTATTTTTGACTACAAAATCGGACTTCGCGTCCAAAATATTCAATTGAATCGTAGTATTGTTTACTACTTTTTTAATGGTTTGCGTTTTCCCGTTAGGCCAAATAACTTGTAAGGAATCAATTTTTTTGTTTCCTATTCCGAATGTCATCGTATAATCTATAGACGATTGAAAACCACGAGACGGAATGAGTTCTTGTCTTAAAATTTCGGAACCAGAAAACAATTCTACGGTGCTTCCAACTGCAAATTTATTTTGTTGGTCACCTTTCAATTTAACTTTAACGAAATGATTTTGTTTGTTCTTTTCAGCATTGTTTTTATAAACAAAGGCTTCCATATTGACATTATTTACGACCAAATCCAAATCACCATCGTTGTCTAAATCACCGTAGGCTGCCCCATTAGAAAAACTAGGTGTATCCAATCCCCAATTTTGTGCTTGGTTCGAAAAAGTAAGATTTGCATTGTTTTTGTAAGCGTAATTAGGGATTGGTGTACTAGGCATTTTGTTGATAATGGTTTCAATTTCTGCTTTTTTACCAGTAATTACCATTTTTTGCATCAATTCATTTGCAAAAAAGTCCATAAAATCTTGGTTGGTCAAGTCATGATAAATACCATTACAAACGTAAATATCTTTTAAACCATCGTTGTCCATATCAAATAACAAAGCGCCCCAGCTCCAATCTGTTTTAGCCACTCCTGCATAATTGGCAATCTCGCTGAATTGTTGATTCCCGTTATTCACCTGCAAGGTATTTTGCATGTATTGATTGTAAAAATCAAGATTTAATTTTCGGGTAAACAAATCGTAATTCTCAAAACTTGTGGTTGTTTTCAATCGGTCATCTGGTTCTGGTAACATGTCTGTTACAAAGATATCCGCTTTCCCATCATTGTTAATATCCGCCATATCAGCTCCCATAGAAGATTGGCTTAAGTGCATCGTCCAATCCTGAATTTTCTCTGAAAAAGTTCCGTTTTTATTGTTGATGTACAAATAGTCTCTTTCATAAAAATCATTCGATATATAGATATCTGGGAACAAATCCCCATTTACATCACCCACTGTTACTCCCAAACCAAAACCTATCAAGCTTCCGTAAATACCTGCCGCTTCACTCACGTCGACAAACTTTCCGCTATCATTTCGTAATAATTTATCACCTCCACCTTTAAGAATATCGGCCACATCCCAATCTTTGTCACGTAGTTCTCTTTTATTAGAATAATTCAAGCTACTAACAGGGATAAAGCTGTTATTGAGAATATAAACATCTAAATCACCATCTTTATCATAATCAAAAAATGCGGCATGTGTTGTAATTCCAGTGTCGGCAAGATTATATTCTTCAGCTTTTTCGGTAAACGTTAGGTTGCCATTGTTAATGAAAAGCTCATTATTTTGTTGACTTCCTTTACTATTCCCAGCATTACAAACATAAATGTCTAGTAATCCATCGGCATTAACATCGACCATTACGACACCTGTTGACCAAACTTTTTTACCTTCAACACCGGCTTTCACAGAAATATCTTCAAACTTAAAATTGCCCTTGTTGAGATAGAGTTTGTTTTTGCCCAAATTAGAAGTAAAGTATACATCTGAAAGCCCATCATTGTTGATGTCACCAATTGCAACTCCGCCTCCATTATAAAAATTTCGGTATTTAAAAATGTTCATATCTTCTCCATTTTTGACTTCATTAATGAAATCAATACCCGTGTCTGAAGAAGGCAATTGGGTGAATAAAGTATCGGTTTTAACCTTGGAACAATTCGAGAAAAAAAGTGTCACAATAGCAAATAGAAATAATCGTTGCAACATAATAGAGAGTAGGTTTTAATTATTTTGTAAGGCTCTTATAGTCACGTAATTTATAGAATTAATATGTAAAAAAAAACAACTTACAGAAATACTTTTAAAGAAAAAGAGGGTATCACTACCCTCTTTAAACTAACACAAAACAAAATTTAATCTAAACCAAAAAGTATTAATAACCAGGGTTTTGTTTAAGATTTGCATTAAACAAAGCATCTGCTGGTATAGGAAATAAAATATATCTTTTGTCAGACACATACGGTTTCAATTCTCTTGCCTCTAAAAATTTTCCAAAACGGATCATATCGTTTCTTCTCCATCCTTCATACCACAATTCTTTACCTCTTTCTGTATAAATTGCATCAAGAGTTGTTGGTACCGTGCCAGCAACCGTTGTTCTGGATATCATTTGATTCAATTTTGTTAAATCATTAGTACCAGTTCCTCCTCTTAAGATTGCCTCAGCTTTCATTAACAATGCATCAGAATAACGCATCAACGCATAATCGTTTTCAGGAGTATTTAAATTTGCAGCATCTGGAATGTATTTTTGGCTTCTAATTCCTGCTGTTTCAAGTGTTGTTCCTCCTGTTATCAAGGTAAGTGCTGCTGTGTAAACCAATGGATTTCCTTTTCTATCTTTTAGATTTACTGTACCTGCTGGAATATTTGTATATGGTACACCATTAGCATCTTTGTCTTTTCCATTTTCATCTCTATTCTTACCATTTTTCATTTGACCTACTTGAAAACCAACGTTGTTTCCAAAATCATCTATGATATATTGATCTGCGTTTTTTATACGTCTGTCATTTGGATTGAACTTATTGTAATACTCTGCCACTGTAGCAAAACCATTCCAACCATCTGGTGTTTGTTGGTAATGCATACCCATTCTCCAGCGAGATTGTATTCCACCACCTTGTCCTCCTCTTGTATTTTTTGAAGAAAACAAAATCTCTGGAGATGTATTATTTTCAGGCTTGAAGTTATCCCAATAATCAGTCGCTAATGATGAGTTAATAGCGTCTACATGAGTTACAACTTTTGTCATATCGGCAGCTGCAAATGTATAGGGCCCTGCAGGATCAGCTGCAGTAAACACCCCTTTATTAAGATAAAGTTTAGCTAATAAAAAATGTGCTGCATCAACATTAGCAATACTTGCGTCTCCAGCTACTCTAGCTGGTAAACTACCAATAATAGCTTCTAGCTCAGTAATTACAAAATTCGTAGCCTCTTCTCTTGTCCAAACCTTAGGATCTGCTTCTAATGAACTGCCTTTTTCTCTATATGGAACTTGACCAAATAAATCAATAACGTTATAATAATAGAATGCTCTCAAAAAACGTGCTTGAGAAACTTGTGCTGGAGTTCCATTATCAATAACAAGATTACAATTGTGCACCTGAGATAAAAGTGAATTCCAAGCATTTCTAATTTCAATATTATCTGGTGCCCAGGTATGAGTATGTAATTGTCTCCATTTAGCGTTATCATCCCAGTCACCTCCTCTAGTAGGACCTACTAGAGCATCTGTTGACATTTCATCAAGTGCAAACATTTTATCTTGATCTTGGAATCCCCTTAGACCTTCATAAGCACTTACTAAAATCGAGGCTGAGTTTACGGTTGAACCACCCGTGTTGCTAATAACTACACCATCTAAAACTTCTTCATCTAAATTCGTACAACTTACTCCTAATAGGACTGTACTTGTAAATAAGACGCTTTTTATAAAATTTATTCTTTTCATCCTGTTTTTAATTAAAATGTTACATTAAGTCCAAGTGATATACTTCTCTCTCTTGGATAAGATAAATACTCCATACCCGCAGAAGGAACACCATTAAGAGATTTATCAGTATCCACCTCTGGATCAGCACCTGAATAACTTGTTATTACAAACAAATTAGATGCATTTACAAAAAAACGAGCTGATTTAATGCTAAATCTATCAAGAGAATTAACAGTGTAACCAAAAGTTAAATTACCTAATCTTAAAAAATCTCCTTTTTCTAAATACTTTGTTGATGGAGAGTTCGGATCTCCTTGTGCTTGTGGAGATGTTGCGGCTTCTTGTGTTGTATTTCTACCACCTAAGAAAGCTCCCTTGAAAAAATATGCATTTGTAGTATTATTGTAAATATAATGACCAAATGCACCGTAAAAAGAAGCTGCAGCATCAAATCCTTTGTAAGCTAAGTTTGTAGTAAATCCTACATTTATTTTTGGTAAAGGCTGTTTATCTAATAATTTCTTAGCAGCAGTACCAAGTCCTGTGTCATTTCCTACAGCATCTGCATAGATTGAATTTCCAGTACTATCATATCCTCTCCACTCATACAAATAATATGTATATGCTGGGCGATCATTCGTAATAACTTGTGTATAAGCATCAGTTAATCCTTGTCCATTTAACCCTCCTGTTGCAATAAATCCCGCAAAGTTTTTTACTTCATTTTTCAAGAATGAGGCATTGGCTGCAACGTCCCAAGTAAAATCTTTTGTATCAATTACTTTATAATTTAAAGCCACCTCAATCCCTTTATTGATAAGGTTCCCTGGTAAATTTTTAAATCTTGGTGAAGGTGGTCCTGGCTGAGTAGCTGCAGAGGGTACTGGGAAGATTAAATCTTTTGTATCTCTTTGGAAATAATCAATTGATCCAGATAATCTGTTGTTGATTAATTCAAAATCAGCACCTACTCCGTAAGAAGTTGTAGTTTCCCATTTTAAATCCGCATTTGAATTTGTATCAACACCCAAGCTTCCGTTGTTGCCATATGCCGCTCTTGCAATTGCGGAGTTTGGAGCAAACTCTTGATTTCCTGTTATACCATAATTCCCTCTTATTTTAAAACTATTTAACAATCCTTCTTTGTCTTCAAAAACTTTAAAAGCAACCCCCACAGATGGGAAGTAATCGTACTTATTATTAACTCCTAGCTTAGTCGATCCATCTGAACGTAATGTAGCAGTAAGAATTAATTTTTTGTAAATTGTAGCATTAACTCTACCAAAATAGGATTGCAACTCTACTCTATTTCTATATGAACTTACACGAAATTCATTTTGTAAACCTCCCTCAATGTTATCAATTAAATTAACTTGATTTACATCATAACCTTTACCGCTAGATGAATTACCATCAGCATTATAATCGTAATAAGAATAACCTATTAAAGCATCTAAATTAAAATTATCTCCAAAATCATTGTTATAATTTAAAGTATGCTCAAATGTTTTATTAAACTTATTTTGATTGTTGATGTTAGCAACTCCATATTTTACTTCAGATGTTCCAGGTACAGTGGCCGAAAATTGATTTCCTGATATTTCCATTGTTGGTAACAACTGACTTTTTCTACTTGAATTTGAAGTCTCTACACCAAATAAAAATTGATATTTCAATTTACTAGTGATTTTCCAAGTAGAATTAATACTTCCTAATAATTTGTTAGTATTTGTATAATCTGTATACGAATCTAATAATTGGACAGGATTCAAATAATCATCTCCAACCACATTATAAGAGCCGTTTGCATTTCGAATTGGTAAAGTTGGATTCCAATATAAAGCTGTACCAATTACGTTACCGATAAAACCTGCATTATTTGACAACAAAGTAGCTTCATCTCTAACTGATGAGTAAATCACTCTAGACTCTACTTTTAAAGCTCCTCCAAAAAAATCATTTGAATTATAAATCGAGACATTGTAACGATCTAAACCTGTTTTTTTAACAATTCCATCTGTATTTGAAGCTCCAAATGATACTCTTGTATTAGAATTCTCAGTAGATTTTGTAAAAGATAAGTCATGGTTCATAGCAAATCCTTTTCTAAGTACAGCATCTTTCCAATTATAAGATCGTGATCCTTTATCATCTCCTCCTGCTGCCGCAAATTGATCTCCTGTCATAACATCTAACTTTCCAGACATTTTACTAAACTGAAAAGATGTATTATAGACTAATTGCGGAACATTTGATTTTCCTTTTTTAGTTGTAATAACGATTACACCATTAGCACCACGGGAACCATAAATAGCAGTACTTGATGCGTCTTTTAAGACAGACATACTTTCAATATCATTTTGATTGATAAAGTTTAACGGATTCCTTGATGATGAAGTACCCAACAAATCAGCACCACCAGCAGATATGTTACCTCCATCTAGTGGAACACCATCTACAACTATTAATGGGCCATTACCTGAACGGATAGATGAATTACCACGTACTCGAATAGCAACACCAGCACCTGGTTCACCACTTGACTGTGTTACTTGAACACCCGCAACTTTACCTCTCAACAATTGTGCTGGAGAAGGTGAAGATACATTATCAAAATCTTTGGCACCAATTTGATCAACTGCACCTGTTGCATCTTTCTTTTTCACTGATCCATATCCAATAACTACAACCTCTTTCAATTCTGCAGAATCATCTTTTAGAGTAACATTAATTACACTTTTACCTGAAGCACTAACTTCTTGTGTTTTTAAACCAATGTAGCTAAATACCAAGATTGCGTCTGAGCTAACGTTTCTCAGGGTAAATCTTCCATCAAAATCTGTCTGAACAGAATTACTAGTTCCTTTTACCAATACATTGGCCCCAGGAAGAGGACCACTAGCATCTGATACTTTCCCGGTAATCTCTTGTGCATAGGTCATCCCTGTGCAAAGAACCGTTAGAAATACCATCAAGCCTTTTAGTAGACTATTTTTCATACGTAATAAATAAGTTAGTTAATAATTTTTAAAAATTTGGTTATTGCTTTTTTTATACAAATCAAACTTAAGCAATGTTTTATGAAAAAATTAAGAAAAAGTACAACTATAACGTTTTCGATAGACCGAAAACGTTTTCGATTTTAAAATAGATACTTCAAAAAATTAATATTTATTTTAAATAAACCATAAAAAAAGCCGATAAAAAAAACAGATAATGCTTTTTTTCGGCTTTTTTAAACAAAATAGCTTGTCGAATACTCAGTTAAGCATTCCGTTCATGGATTTTGACTGCTAATTATTCAATAAAAATGTGTTTTTTATAACAAAATCCCAATGACAAAAATTTAATACCAGAAAATCAATTAATTAAAAACCAAAAAAAGCATCAAAAACAACGCAAACGAATTAATTTACTGTAATTGTTTTTTCATCGGTTCCAATACCAATAATTTTCAAAGATTTCCATTTTTTGGGTAAAATCCCTTTATTAAATTGCAATCCTTTATCCGTTTGCTCAACCCCACCAAAACCATAAATTACCGCTTGAAGCATTGCACCAGCTCCTGTAGCAAAATAAGGATTATTACTATTGGCAGATTCTGAAAACACTCCAAATGGTGGACGACTATTGGGCAAATAGGATTTTACAAAATATTCATATGCTTTCTCACTATCTCCTAGTCTGGCATACAAAACAGATAAAACTCCAGAAGCCATTGCAGGGCCATCTTTCTTGTCAATTTTATCAGCATAATATTCTAAATCCTTCTTGATTTGATTTTTATCCGTAATTATATGCAAAGGATAAGCCAACAAGTTCACATCTGCTTGCTTTATCATTTGCCCTTTGTATCCTTTATAATTTTGTGTAATTCCATTTTCTTTATGAATCACTAATTTCTCAGAAACTTTAATCCATTCTTCATTCACTTTTTCGTTTAAAATCTTTGCTGCCTTAATCGTATTTTTCAAACTTTCAATAGCCGAAGCGTTGGTAAATGCATTATCATCCACATGCTGAGCATATTCGTCTGCACCGACCACATTATGAATGGAATAGCTGCCATCCGAATTTTCCACTGCTCTACTGACCCAAAAATTAGCTGTTTGCTTCAAAACTTCCCATTCATTTCGCAACCAAGATTGGTTTTGTGTCATTGCAAAATAATTCCAAAAAGCAATAGAAACATCTGCCGTAATATGTTGTTCAAAAATTCCAGTTAATGCCCAAGTCGGCGTAGCTTCTTCACCAGTGTCGTCTGATTCCCAAGGAAACATCGCTCCTTGATAACCATAAATAGTTGCTTTTTGCTTGGCTTTAGCCAAACGGTCAGAACGATAATCCAAACACGACTTAGCCATTTCTGGCTGTAATACTAACAAAGTCGGAAACATCCAAAGCTCCGTATCCCAAAATATATGACCATTGTACCCCTGAGAAGACAATCCCATTGGAGCAATGCTTTGTCTTGAATCTGGACGAATAAAAGAATACAAATTATACAATGCAAAACGTACTCGTTGTTGCGCATCTAAATCTCCTTCTATCTGAATATCTCCTGATTTCCACAAATCGGCCCAAGCTTTTTTGTGTTTGAACAACAATTTATCAATCCCTTCTTGCAAAGCATAAATAGGCTGTCTTTCGGACTCATTCAAAGGGTCTGTAACATCTTTTGAAGTACAAATTCCTCCAGCAATTGCAAAACGAAAACTTTTTCCTTTGATTAATTTTTTAGAAAAACCAACTTCATCGCCTTTTGGTTCCAAAGTTTCGCTAGCACCATCAAACAAAAAAGTGGTTGACGCTGCGACTTTATATTTACCTGTCAAAGTTTGTGCAGTAGTTCCAAAAACAGGCATTAGATATTGGTTGTCTTTCAATACTCTATATTGTCTTTTGGCGTGTTTTAATTCATCAGGAACTGTCATATAATTGGCCACAGTCATTTCAATATCTTTCAAAGGAGTAATTTTAACTATCGCCATCGCAGAAAAAGGCAAAGCTCGATTCGCCAAAATAGTATACTCAATAGTAGCCACATCTTTAAATCGAAACGAAGTGGTACTTGTTCCTTCTTTCATAGCAACTACTTGCTCCCATTTATCTATATTCGAAGCCGTCACTTCTTCCCCATTGATTACCAATCTCAAGTTCAAAAACTCAATGCCACGAACAATTCTACTGATGCCGTTCTCTGGACTACCATCATAAACCCCATTGAGAATGATTTCTTTGGTTTTGAGCGGAGTCGCATCCGTAACAATCCCAATTTGACCATTGGCCATAGCCACACCATAATAATTGTCTCGAGAATTCGCTACCAGATTCCATTCGTCGGATTGGGTCTGAGCCTGAGAAAATGGACTAAAAAGAAAAATAGCGGCAACCTTAATGATTGTTGATTTCATATTTTTAATGTTAAAATAATTTCAAATTTAGATTATTTACATTTAAAAAATTGCATTTTACCACTAAGTCGCTCAATTCAGAATCGAAATCGTTTTCGAAAAAATCGAAATCGTTTTCGATTTCTTACCCTTCCATAATTAAAAAAAGGAATTCTATTTTTATAGGATGGTTAAACTAAAAAAGATGAAAGTACTCCCAAAGACTTATTTAATACCTGTTTTCCTTTGCCTCTTGAATATAGGATGTGAGAAAGTAAAAGACAATGAATTCTCGATACCTACTGCTGTTCAACTGACTTCTAATCCTGACCAACTATTTTTAGAACCGTATCGACCACAATTTCATTTTACGCCCAAAAAAAAATGGATGAACGACCCAAATGGAATGGTGTTTTATAAAGGAGTTTATCATTTGTTCTACCAGTATTATCCTGAAGATATTGTTTGGGGACCAATGCATTGGGGACACGCAACAAGTACCGATTTACTGCATTGGCAACACAAGAAAATAGCCTTATTTCCAGATGAGCTGGGATTAATTTTCTCTGGTAGTGCGGTAATTGATTACAACAATACTTCTGGATTGGGAACCAAAGAACATCCGCCTATGGTAGCCATTTTTACGTATCATAATATGGCTTTTGAAAAAGCAGGCAAAATAAATACACAATCTCAGGGGCTCGCTTACAGCCTTGATGAAGGAGAAACTTGGAAAAAATACGAGCGAAATCCTATCATAAGCAACACCAATAAAAAAGATTTTAGAGACCCGAAGGTGTTTTGGAATCCAGAAACTAAACTATGGACTATGGCACTTGTTGCTGGAGACCGTGCAGAATTTTACACTTCAAAAAACCTAATCAATTGGACTAAAGAAAGTGAATTTGGAAAAGAGTATGGCGCCCACGGTGGCGTTTGGGAATGCCCAGATATCTTCAAATTAAAAGTAAATGACAACGGAGAAGAAAAATGGATTTTAATTATAAGCATCAATCCTGGTGCTCCAAATGGAGGTTCAGGCACTCAATACTTTGTGGGGAATTTTGATGGAAAAACATTCTCTAGCACTCAAAAAGAACCCAAATGGATTGACTTTGGCACTGATAATTATGCTGGAGTTACTTACAATGATGCCCCCAATAACCAAAGAATTTTCATAGGATGGATGAGCAATTGGCTGTATGCCAGAAATACTCCTACCAAAAATTGGAGAAGTGCCATGACACTGCCAAGAACACTTGAACTAACAAAAATAAATGGAGAGTATCTTCTGAAAAACAAACCTATTGCAGCTTTTGAAAAGCTCCAAAAACCAGCTTTTACCTCTAAAAAAATCCCCTTAAAAGCCAATCAAAAAACCGATTTCAAATACGAGGCTCTTAACCAATCCGAAATCCGATTTAAAGCAGCTAACAAAGACTTACAATTGTTTTTTTCCAATGACGTAAAAGATTCGTTAGTGCTCCATTATAACTCCCAATCAAAAATTTTTAGCATTGACCGCCGAAAATCTGGAAAAGTTGCCTTTGAAAAAAACTTTGGGAAAGACATTCATAAATCTAACGTTTCAGCACTTATTGCTAACCAAATCGACTTTCAAATCATTCTAGATTGGTCCTCAATAGAGCTTTTCTTGAATGATGGATTGTATAGTTTCACTGAGCAAATTTTCCCTCAAAAACCCTATACTCAATTAAGTATTTTATCAACCGAAAACCAAGAACTGCAAGATTTTACCATCAGTAGTATTAGTAGTATTTGGCCTAAAAAAATAGTAAAGAATGAATAATGTTAGAAACTGGTCACTTACTGTTGCAGTAGCTGGATTTTTATTTGGTTTTGACACCGTAGTTATCTCTGGAGCCAATTTACCTATAAAGGAATTATGGCACACCACTCCTTTGTTTCATGGCGTTTTCATTATGTCAATGGCACTTTGGGGAACGGTATTAGGCGCCCTTTTGGGTGGTTATCCGTGTGATAAATGGGGCAGAAAAAAAACGCTGCTTTGGATAGGCATTCTCTTTTTGGTTTCGGCACTTGGCTCGGCATTGGCTCCCAATCCTTATGTTTTTTCTTTCTTTAGGTTCATTGGCGGAATTGGCGTTGGCGCCTCTTCGGTAGCCGCTCCCATCTATATTTCGGAAATCTCAAGTCCAGAAAACAGAGGAAAATTGGGAACCTTATTTCAGTTTAACATCGTATTCGGAATACTGATTGCTTTTTTTTCAAACTATTTTTTCGAAGGTTTTGGCGGTGAAAACGATTGGCGTTGGATGATTGGCATTGTTGCCTTACCTGCATTGATTTACAGCGTCATTGTCATTAGAATTCCTGAAAGTCCTCGATGGCTTATTCTGAATAAAAAAGATGACCAAGCGGGTCTAGCAGTTTTAGAAATGATTTATGCTCCTGCTCAGGCTAAAGAAAGTTTTAATGAAATCAAAAAAGACGTAATAACGAGCACAAAAGTAGATACTTTCTTTTCTAAAAAGTATAAATTCCCCATTCTTCTGGCTTTTCTGTTGGCTTTTTTCAATCAATTATCAGGCATTAATTTCATATTGTATTATGCCCCAGAAATTCTCGAAATGGCAGGATTAGGAGCCAAAGAATCCTTATTTAATTCCATTTTGATTGGCGTAACCAATTTGGTTTTCACCCTAATCGGAATGCGCTTAATAGATGTTTTAGGTCGAAAACAACTTATGTTAATTGGCTCGTTAGGCTACATTATAAGCTTGACTATGGTGGCTTTTGCTTTCTATTCGCAACTAGGCTCAGTAGTTTTATTGCTGTCTATTATGCTTTTTATTGCATCTCACGCCATCGGACAAGGAGCTGTAATCTGGGTTTTTATTTCCGAAATTTTTCCCAATACTGTTCGGGCAAATGGGCAAGCTTTTGGTACAGGAATTCACTGGATTTTTGCGGCATTAATCACTTTAGTTGGTCCTATTGTTATCGATATTTACAAAGAAAGCCCTTGGCCTATTTTTGCTTTTTTCGCCTTTATGATGCTCTTGCAACTCGTTTTTGTACTCTTTATGATGCCAGAAACCAAAGGATTGTCGCTTGAAGAAATTGAATCTAAAATGAAAGCTCATGATTAATCAACCCAACACCAAATCCATAGTTTGCTTTGGAGAAATCTTATTCGATATCTTTCCAACGCACAAAAAAATTGGAGGCGCACCCTTAAATGTCGCTCTCAGATTGGCATCATTAGGAATCAATACGCAAATTATTAGTTGTATAGGAGCCGATTCAAATGGACAAGAAGTAATCGACTACCTTATACCAACTGGCATTTCAACCAAAACCATCCAAATCAACGGAGCTCACCCAACAGGCGAAGTTTTAGTGCACCTAAACGAAAAAGGTTCAGCAACCTACACCATCAATTATCCCGCGGCTTGGGATAAAATCAAATATACACAAGAAGGAGAAACCGCAGTAATTGGAGCAGATGTGCTTGTTTTTGGCAGTTTGGCCTGTCGTGACGCTATTGCGCATCAAAGCCTTCTTAATTATATAGCTTTATCAAAATTTAAAGTGTTTGACGTCAATCTCCGAGCTCCTTTCTACAACAAAGATTTGCTTGTAGAGTTAATGCTCGAAGCTGATTTCATTAAATTCAATGATGACGAACTTTACGAGATAGCCAGCTTCTTGGACTCTCCCTATCATTCATTAGAACAAAACATTCACTTCATTGCGGAGAAAACCAACACCATCAACATTTGTGTGACCAAAGGCAGTCATGGAGCCGTTTTGTTCACCAATAATCAACTGTATTACAACAGCGGATACCAAGTCACAGTGGCCGATACCGTAGGCGCTGGAGACTCCTTTTTGGCTGGCTTACTAAGCATTTTAATCACAGAAAACAATCCTCAAGCAGCACTAAATTTTGCCTGCGCATTAGGAGCCTTAGTCGCTTCACACGAAGGAGCCAACCCCAAAATAACCCGAAAAGAAATCGATGATTTTATGCATCCATTACTAAAATAAAAGGAACTAAAATGAAAAAAAACAATGCAATTTTACTGCTCTTATCAATTGTAACAGCAATTATTTGTGACCCTATGACTGCACAAGAAAAAAAAACATCCCTTGATAAAAAATGGTGGAAAGAGGCTGTAGTTTATCAAATTTACCCACGCAGTTTCAAAGATTCTGATGGAGATGGTGTGGGTGATTTGAAAGGAATTATTTCGAAATTAGATTACATCAAAAGTTTGGGTGTTGATATCATTTGGCTAAACCCAATCTATAGTTCTCCAAACGCTGATAATGGTTATGATATCTCAGATTATCAAAACATTATGAAAGAATTTGGCACTATGCAAGACTTTGATGCCTTATTGAAAGGTCTGCATCAAAGAGGTATAAAACTCGTAATGGATTTAGTTGTTAATCATAGCAGCGATGAACACAAATGGTTTCAAGAAAGTCGGAAATCTAGAGACAATCCCTACCGAGATTACTATCATTGGTGGCCTGCCGAAAAAGGAAAACCAGCTTTTCGTCCAGGAGCGTTCGAAGCTGATGGAAGCGGCTGGCGTTACGACAAAACAACTGATTCGTATTACCTCCATTATTTCAACTTCAAACAACCAGATTTAAATTGGGAAAATCCAAAAGTTAGACAAGAAATTTACAGTATGATGCGTTGGTGGCTAGACAAAGGCATTGACGGTTTTAGAATGGATGTCATTCCATTTATTTCTAAAGACACTAGCTTTCCAGTAATTACTCAAGAAGAATTAAACAAAAATTACCAAGGTCGTTGGGATGTATATATGGGTAGCGGTCCTCATTTGCACGAATATCTTCAAGAAATGAACCGTGAGGTGTTGAGCAAATATGACTGTATGTCTTTGGCAGAAGGTGCAGGAATGCTAACTTCAACAGCTTTAAATTTTGTAGATGCCGACAGAAAAGAATTGAATATGGGCTATCATTTTGAAGGCACTAATTTGGGTTATATCCCTGGTTATTTCAAAAAAATGGGTCCTTATTCATTAGTTGATTTCAAAAAAATCTATTCAGATTGGGATGCAGTATATCAAACCAAAGGCTGGGGAACCATCTATTTAGGTAATCACGACCAACCCAGAATGACCTCTCGATGGGGAAATGACGCACCAGAATATCAGTCTTTTTCATCAAAGCTTTTGACTACATTTTTACTTTCGATGAGAGGAACTCCATACTATTACAATGGTGACGAAATAGGAATGGTAAATGCAAAATTTGATAAAATTGAAGATTACCGTGATATCGAAACTTTGGCAGAATATGAAAGGCTTCAAAAAACAGGTGGTGATGTAAAACAATTCATTGAAGACCAAAAAACAGGTGGAGCTAGAGACAACGGAAGAACTCCTTTTCAATGGAATGCCACAACTAATGCAGGATTTACAACTGGTACACCTTGGCTAAATGTAAATAAAAACTACTCTACCCTTAATGCAGAGGCACAAGAGAAAGACCCTCAATCCGTTTTGAACTATTTTAGAAAAATGGTGCAATTACGCAAAAAAAATCCTATACTCGTCTATGGAAAATACACACTCTTGGACAAAGATAATCCGAATGTTTATGCTTATACGAGAGAACTAGACGGTCAAAAAATTCTAGTTCTATTAAATTTTAGCGCTCAAAAAGCCACTGCCAATACCGGTGTTAATCTTTCGAAAGCCAAAGTATTAATCCACAACTATCCTAAGCTTTCAAAAACAATTGAGCTTAGACCCTATGAAGCAATAATTTACCAAATTCAAAAGTAACATCAATGAAATCGTATCGTTTTTTTCTTTTTTGCGTTGCCATAATCCTGTTTTTACCAACAAGTTCAACAGCACAAAACAAAGAATCATTATCTAAAGAAATCGACAAAAAATGGTGGAAAGAAGCCATTATCTATCAACTCTACCCACGCAGTTTTCAGGACAGTAACGGCGATGGTGTTGGCGATTTAAAAGGAATCACACAACGATTAGACTACCTACAAAGCCTTGGAATTGATGCCATTTGGCTCAATCCTATTTGCGCTTCACCCAACGATGACAACGGCTATGACATTAGCGATTACAAAGCCATTATGAAAGAAATGGGCACTATGGCCGATTTTGACGAAATGCTAGCCGGAATGAAAAAACGCAATATCAAACTCATTATGGACTTGGTGGTCAATCATAGTAGCGACGAGCATCAATGGTTTATCGAAGCCAAAAAATCAAGAGACAACAAATACCGAAACTATTATCACTGGTGGCCCGCCGAAAAGGGAACACCTCCAAAACGCTTCAGCATTTTTGACGAAAACTCAGATGCATGGCGCTACGAACCCAACACCAACAGTTATTATCTACATTATTTCAGCCGAAAACAACCCGATTTGAATTGGGAAAATCCACAACTTCGCCAAGAAATGTATGATATTATGAAATTTTGGCTTGACAAAGGCGTGAGTGGCTTTCGCTTAGATGCTTTTCCATTCGTTGCTAAAGATACCAACTGGCCAGTTATGCCAGCTGATTTTACAAACGAACAATTTGTGCGATACTACGGTGCCGACCCAAAGCTGCATAACTATTTGCGCGAAATGAATGAAGTAATTTTGAGTAAATACAAAGATGTCTATACCGTTGGAGAAGGCGGTGTCATTCCGTTTCAAAAAGTAATGGATTTTGTAGATGAAGACCGAAAAGAAATCAACACCCTTTATCACGACGAGATAGCCAATATTTGGGGAAGAGATGCCTATGACGTGGGCGCTTACCAAGTTGGACGCAACAATGTTTTGGGTATGAAAGAGATAGTAAAAAAATGGGATAAAAAAATGGAATCCAAAGGATGGAATACCGTATATTTTACCAATCACGACCAAAGTCGAGCCGTGAGCCGCTACGGAAATGACAGTCCCGAATTTCGAGAAAAAAGCGCCAAAATGCTCTATACTTTTTTACTGACCCAAAGAGCAACTCCCTATATTTACAACGGAGATGAAATCGGAATGACCAATATCCGATTCAAAACAGCTGCTGAATATAACGACCTACAAACCCGCAATGTTTATAATCAATTAATTAAAATTAGCGATGCCAAAGCGGCTGAATATTTACTCAATCAACAAGAGTTAAGTCGCGATAACAGCCGCACTCCTATGCAATGGAATGCTACAAAAAATGCAGGTTTCACCACTGGAAATCCTTGGCTAACTATCAATAAAAACTACACCACAGTAAATGTTGAAGCCAACACCAAAGACAAAAACTCTATATTGAATTATGCCAAAAAACTAGCCAAAATCAGAAAGGAGAATCCTATTTTTGTCTATGGCAAATTTGAGTTAATAGACGCTACAAATCCTGATGTTTTTGCTTATACAAGAGAATTAAATGGTAAGAAAATCATTATTTTGTTGAATTTTACATCAAAAACAGCCACAGTTAGTTCTTCTTTATTAGCCTCAAAAACAACACAATGGATTGGGAATTACCCCACTCCTTTTCAAAAAGAATTACGTCCTTATGAAGCTGTAATTTTAAAAGTAAATTAAAAAATATGCCCTATGAGTCTCGATAACAGCACAATAATTTCGCCAACATTAGATACAAAATGGTGGAAAGAAGCCGTGATTTATCAAATTTATCCTAGAAGTTTTAAAGACAGCAATGGAGATGGTATTGGAGATTTACAAGGCATTATCTCAAAATTAGATTATCTAAAAAGTCTTGGAATTGATGCTATTTGGCTCAACCCAATTTTCGAATCGCCAAATGACGACAATGGCTATGATGTGAGTGACTATCGTTCTATTTTAGCCGATTTCGGAACTATGGAGGATTTTGATATCCTGCTAAAAGGGCTAAAAGAAAGAGGTATTAAACTTATTTTGGACTTGGTCTTCAATCATAGCAGCGACGAACACTTTTGGTTTCAAGAGAGTAGAAAATCAAGAGACAATCCTTATCGCGATTATTATTACTGGTGGCCCGCCGAAAAAGGAACACCTCCTTACCGTTGGAGCTGGTTTGATGTGGAAAGCAATGCTTGGAAATATGGCGCTACAACCGATGCGTATTATCTGCATTATTTCTCTGTAAAACAACCCGATTTAAATTGGAACAATCCAAAAGTCCGAGAGGAATTGTATGCCATTATGCGTTTTTGGCTCGACAAAGGTATCGATGGATTTAGGATGGATGCTTTTCAATTCATTTCTAAAGACCCTTCATTTCCCGAACTTCCAAATGATATTTTAGGTAACATTCCCGAAATTATGAAGTATTACGGAAGAGGACCACATTTGCACAATTACATTCAAGAAATGCATCGAGAAGTATTGCAACACTATGATGTAATGACAGTTTCTGAAGGAGCTGGTGGCTCACCAGAAGAAGCCCTACTTTTTGTAGACCCTGACCGAAAAGAACTAAGTATGGCCTATCATTTGGAAGGCGTAGAAATTGGCAGTCACGTTATGAACTACGGCATAGTAAATTACAAAAAACTTTATACACGATGGGATGATGCCTTCAAAACCAAAGGCTGGCTCTCCATCTTTTTGGCGAATCACGACCAACCCAGAATGGTAAGTAAGTTTGGTAATGACAGTAGTGAATTCAGAACGATTTGTTCCAAAATGCTAACCACTTTTGTCTTGACTATGCGAGGTACCCCTTATTATTTTCAAGGTGATGAACTGGGAATGGTCAACATTCGATTCGATTCCATATCGGATTATAATGATATAGATACGATAAATAAATATGAGTTTATCAAAAGTCAAAATGGGGATTTAGAAGGTTTTCTAGAAGAACAAAAACAAGCCTCTAGAGAAAATTCAAGAACGCCATTTCAGTGGAATGCCACACCCAATGCTGGTTTTACCGAAGGGAAGCCTTGGCTAAAAGTACATCCTAACCATACAACAATCAATGCGGAAAGTCAAGAAAATGATGCTGACTCTACCCTAAATTATTTTAGAAAGTTGGTGCAATTACGAAAAAAAGAGCCCACACTGATTTATGGTAGTTATACTTTATTGGACGAAGAAAATGAAAATGTTTATGCCTATTTAAGAGAGCTAAATGGTCGAAAAATAGTGGTCTTGTTGAACTTTACATCACAAGAAGCCCTTTTTTCAATCCCAATTGCTGTTGAAGAAACAAAAATATTGCTTTCAAATTACAATCAAAAAGGCATTGAAAACAATAAATTACTACCCTACGAAGCAGCAATCATAGCAATTAAATAATTTTTTTAACAATTTTTCTATAAAAAAACCAAAACAAATCACCTTTTAGAAATCATCTTGTACTAATAAATTGTATGTTTGTTTAAAAGCATTGATTCTGCTAGACAAACCATTCAATTTTTCAAATGAATAATGCAACACTAAAACAAATAGCGGCACAGCTAGGTATTTCCACTACTACGGTATCAAAAGCCCTAAAAAACTATACCGACATTAGTGAAAAAACCAAGAAAGCTGTAATTGATTTGGCCCAAGAGCTAAATTATACTCCCAATAGTTTTGCTGTGAACTTAAGAACTAGTGAATCAAAAACCATTGGTGTTATCATCCCTACCGTTGATTTTCATTTTTTCTCTAAAGTTTTCAAAGGAGTTTTAGAAGAAGCTGAAAAAAGAGACTATTTAGTAATTGTGTTGCGCTCAAACGAAAAATTAGAACTAGAAAAAAAACAAATTGATTTATTGCTAAGCAAAAGAGTCGATGGAATAATCATCTCATTATCAAATGAAACTGGTGATTTCGACCACATCAAAAAGGTATTGGCGCACAATACTTCATTGGTACTGTTCGATAAAATTGCCAAACTAGTCAATTGCTCAAAAGTGAGCATTAATGATCGAAAAGCGGCTTATGAGGCGGTAGATTATTTAATCAAAAAAGGACGGAAAAAAATTGCGCATTTTCGAGGATCGTATATGCCTCAAAACGCAATTGATCGTTTTTTGGGATACAAAAAAGCATTAGAAGACAACGGAATTCCTTACGATGCATCCTTGGTGTATGTATGTGATAATTTTTCTGATTTTGAAGACGGCTATTCAAAAGCAACAATAGCCTGTGCGGAGTATCCAGATTTAGATGCTATTTTCACTGTAACCGATTTGGTTGCTGTAGGTGCGCTAAAAGCCTTGCAAGATTTAGCCATCTCGGTTCCGGAACAAATTGCGGTATTTGGATTTTGCAATTCGTTTGTTAGTGAAATAACCACACCCAAACTTTCTACCGTAGATCAACCCGGTTTTGAAATTGGCAGAAAAGCAGCTGAAATTTTATTTGAAGAAATTCAATTAAAAAAAGAAAGACAGCCCATAACTTTTCAAACTATCGAATTACAGACTTCGCTTTTGGAAAGAGGTTCTGCATAAACCAAATAACTATTTTTTTTAATTAAAAATTGTCAAATTAATCCATAAAAAATTACAAAAAATACTTTACATTAGTGTATGCGTTCAAATGAATTAATTACTTCATATATAACAACATACACAAAACATTTAAAAGCGCACCACTAAACATTACATGAAAGAAATTACTCTTAAAGAAATTGCAAATACATTAGGTATCTCAATAACTACTGTCTCTAAGGCCTTAAAAAACTATTCTGATGTTAGTGAAAAAACTAAAAAGGCAGTGCTTGATTTGGCTAAAGATTTGCATTATACCCCCAATAGTTTTGCTGTAAATCTAAGAACTAAAGAATCCAAAACTATCGGATTGATAATTCCAGAAGTAATGCATCATTTTTTCTCGAATGTAATTAATGCTATTATTGATGAAGCTGAGAAAAATGGGTATCTGGTAATTATTCTTCAATCGAACGAGTCAATTGAACTAGAAAGAAAACAAGTTGAACTATTGATTAACAAGCGTGTAGACGGTATAATAATGTCGCTATCGAATGAATCCAATTTTGACGAACACATTAAGGAAATTATTAATAGAAAAATTCCATTTGTGATGTTTGACAAAATATCAAAATTGGCCAATTGCTCCAAAGTATTAATAGATGATCAAAAAGCAGCCATGAGCGCTACCCAACATCTAATCGACAAAGGATGCAAAAAAATAGCACACATACGTGGTCCTTTAAACCCACAAAACGCGATAGATCGGTACATAGGTTATAAAAAAACACTAGATAAGAATCAAATTCCATATGACCCTACTTTAGTTTACACTTGTGAAAATGTAACTTTCCAGGAAGGATTAGACTTTGCAAAACAAATAATCGAAGAACATCCTGATGTAGATGGTGTCTTCGCAGTAACAGATTTGGTGGCAGTAGGGGTTTTATCTTACTTTAATGATCATCAAGTAAAAGTACCACAACAAGTAGCTGTAATTGGTTTTAGCAATTGGTTCATGTCTCAGGTTTTGACTCCAAAACTAAGTACTATTGATCAGCCCAGTCACGAAATGGGAGTAGCTGCTTTTCACTTATTATTAGAAGAAATGTATGCACACAAAGAAAATCAGGATTTCACCCCCAAAACAATTATTTTAGAAACCAGTGTCATAGAAAGAGATTCTAGTAGAAAATAAAGAGGCTATTTATAAAAAATAGCCTCTTTATTTTTTAGTAGGATATGAATAAATATCCTATTTTTTTCAGGGTATTGCCTACAAAATTTTTGTATTTGATAACATAATAATAGGTTCCATCTGGTAGTCGACTTCCCTTTTTAATTGTAGATCTACCCTCGGAAATACCTCTAAAGACTACTGTTTTATTGTCATAATCTGGACCTGAATACACTAAAACACCCCATCGATCAAATATATCTACTGAGACATTATCATAACATTCGATTCCATCGATTTGGAAGTGATCATTTATATTGTCCCCATTTGGAGACATTGCATTATGAACAACAACATTACAACCCACAAAATTCAACACCGTTGGATCATCTTCAAAATTAGAATTATCATCGGATAGGTCTTGAACAGTACCATTTTGAGGAGTAGTTCCTTTAACAGTGGCTTGATTTTCGACAAACTGTGCTTTAATATCATCTGCTGTTAAGAAATAAACGGCTCTAAAAGCGGTATTATTTACTTCTCCAATTTTCAAGTTGATTGGGGTACCAATGATTCTAAGACCTGGTTTATTGTCCTCTACCATTACATTAGTCAAATCAGTATTTCCTGTATTGGTAACTTTAAATCTATAGGTTACCGTTTCGCCTTCTTGAGCTTTTCCATCATTGTTGTTATCGTCAAAATCTGCCGTTTTGATTAAAGCAATTGATGATTGACGCGACAAAGTTACAATTGTTGGGTCATCAGCTCCAGGGATTGCTGTATTATCCCAATCAGAAATATCAGTTACGACTGAACCATTTGCCGTTTCACCAACAACTATAGCAGAATTCACCACTTGTCCTGCTGCAAAATCTACTGGAGTTACGGCATAAATAGCTGATGCAGTACCTACTTGTCCTGGAAGTAATTGATTTGGAGTAACCGTAATTGGTGTATTACTAATCATTAAATCATCTATTTCAATGTTTGAAACTGCAATACTACCGGTATTTCTAACTGTAAATGTGTATTGGATTTTATCTCCAATTGCTCCAGTTCCTACTAAAGTTCCTCCTTTAATTAAAGTCAATTGTCCCAACGGAACTAATGTAGTTATAGTAGGATCATTTTTACCAGTCAAAAGCGGATCAGCACTATCCGATAGATTTGAAATAGGATTTCCTACTGCAACATTCGCTGTCACTTCCGCTTGGTTAACTACTTTACCAGCAGTAACGTCATTTTGAGTGATGGTATAAATAGCGCTGAAATTAATACTATTACTTTGAGTTGGAATCAATGTAGCAATTGGCGCCCCAACAACTGTAACTTTTGGATCGGTAACTACAATGTTACTTAAATTCATTGTTCCTGAATTTTCCACAGTAAAGGTATACTTGATGGTTTCACCTACTTGGGCAAATCCATCATTATTTTCATCTACAAAAACTCCTTTTTTAATTAAAGTGACCGATGGAACTTGAACTACTACTGTAACATTTGCGGTATCACAGTTGGCAGGATTCAATTTAGAACAAATAGAATAACTTATAGTATACGTTCCTGAAGCAGTATTTGGCGCCACATCAACAGTACCATCAGGTTTTATAGTTAAAGCTCCTGAAGGAAGTGAAAGTAAAGTGACTTCCGAGAGCAATGCTGCATTACCATTGAAAGTATCATTAGAAAGTACATTCAAGATTGAAGTAGCTCCTTCTTTTCCATTTACAATTTGATAACTGTCATCAATAGCATCGATTTGTGTTCCAATTACATTTATTATAATCGTTGCT
>NZ_JBPTTO010000060.1:0-466 GCF_051547145.1 Flavobacterium sp. RSSB_23
CGTATGAAAAGAATAATTAGTATTTTAATTTTGTCATCTTTTTTGAGTTTCATTGCTTGTAAAAATTCGACAGAAAACGAAATAAGAAATAAATATATTGCTGAATGGAAATCGACAAAAAAACCAATTCCATATACTGCTACTTTAAAGATAAATAATGACAATACATTTGACTTTTTTAGTGGAGCTTGTATGTCACGCTCAAATTCTAAAGGAAAATGGAGAATTGAAAATGACACAATTATATTGAATAGTTTTAAACCCAAAAACTGTTGTTTTTTAATTGTTTTTGGTGGAAACTGTGAAAAATATGGAAAAATTGGCAAAAACTATATGTTTAAAAAATCATTTAAAGATTGCGATATAAAAACCGAAGACTTATATGATGTATTCGAAAACACTAAATTCTACATTAAAAACGAAAAACTAGTTTTTAAAAAGAGTAAGATAAATGATTGTGAAGATT
>NZ_JBPTTO010000061.1:0-466 GCF_051547145.1 Flavobacterium sp. RSSB_23
GTTCACATTGGTCAAATCAGCCTGAATTGTACTTAATTTGTCATTGGTTAAGACATTTACAACGGCATTGGTTCCCACATAACCGTTGATGTTTAGTACTAGGTCATCTACAGCTTGAATTGCTGAATTTCCTAATAGTGATGCAACCTTGATTTGAACAATTGCCTTATCACAATTTTTAGGATTTAATCTCTCACACAATTGGTATTCTATATAATAATTACCATTTGGAGTTCCTGGTAAAACAGAGATCAAGCCAGTGTTAAGATCTAATACCGGAACTGCTCCTCCAATAGAAGTTGCTCCTGAAATTAAACTTAAGACAACTTCTGGCCGATTAATAGTGGCTCCATTCAAAAGGTCGTTTGTTAGAATATTCCCAATTTGTGGATCCCCCAAAACACCATTTAAACTTACCATAATATCGTTCGTTGCAATAATACTTGCTGAATCTACCGTAATTGTT
>NZ_JBPTTO010000062.1:0-465 GCF_051547145.1 Flavobacterium sp. RSSB_23
TGGTTCTGTAACGGCAGGCGCTGTAACTGGAGCTGTAGGCACAGTAACCTATTCTTGGAAAAATGCTTCGAATACTGTAGTAGGCACTACCGCTTCTGTATCCAATTTACCTGCAGGTACTTATACTGTAACGGTTAGTGACTCTTGCTCTTCTGAGTCCAATTCTGTAACTATTGGTCAACCTGCAGCGGCTTTAGCTTTGGGTGCTTCTTCTAAAACTGATGCTTCTTGCTTTGGAGCCAGCACGGGTTCTGTAACTGCGGGAGCTGTAACTGGAGCTGTGGGAACAGTAACCTATTCTTGGAAAAATGCTTCGAATACTGTTGTAGGCACTACCGCTTCTGTATCCAATTTACCTGCTGGTACTTATACTGTAACAGTAACCGATTCTTGTTCTTCTGAGTCCAATTCTGTAACTATTGGACAACCTGAGGCAGCTTTGGCTTTGGGTGCTTCTTCTAAAAC
>NZ_JBPTTO010000063.1:0-441 GCF_051547145.1 Flavobacterium sp. RSSB_23
GAAGCATTTTTCCAAGAATACGTTACTGTTCCCACAGCGCCTGTTACAGCTCCTGCAGTTACAGAACCCGTGCTGGCTCCAAAGCAAGAAGCATCAGTTTTAGAAGAAGCACCCAAAGCTAAAGCTGCTTCAGGTTGTCCAACAGTTACAGAATTGGACTCAGAAGAACAAGAGTCACTAACAGTTACAGTATACGTTCCAGCAGGAAGATTATCAACTGTTGCAGTAGAACCTACTACAGTATTGGATGCATTTTTCCAAGAATAAGTTACCGTTCCCACAGCTCCAGTTACAGCTCCTGCCGTTACAGAACCCGTGCTAGCACCAAAGCAAGAAGCATCGGTTTTAGATGAAGCACCCAAAGCCAAAGCTGCTTCAGGTTGTCCAATAGTTACTGAATTGGACTCAGAAGAACAAGAGTCACTAACAGTTACAGTATAC
>NZ_JBPTTO010000064.1:0-421 GCF_051547145.1 Flavobacterium sp. RSSB_23
GGCCAATTGAGCATTCAATGTGTCGTTCGCCAAAACGTCTAATACATTGCTGGCTCCGCTTGCTCCGTTTATATTGCTGACTCCATCATCGTTAGCTATTATTGGGGCTTGGTCTACCGCAATAGTGATGGTAGCTTGGTCACAATTACTCGGATTCAACTGCTCGCACAATTGGTATGCAATAGTATAGATGCCCGCTGGGGTGCCCGCTTGAACGCTTACTTTACCTGTGGCTGGGTTTAAAGTTGGTACTAATCCTCCGCCTATTGACGTGGCTGGATTTATAATTGTAATTGCTGTTTGGGTTAAGCTAGCTCGCTGGCCATTGAGTAAGTCATTGGCTATTGCATCTAGTACATCTACTGCACCTACTGCGCCATTGATGTTATTAATAGCATCATCATTGGCTACAATCACTGGC
>NZ_JBPTTO010000065.1:0-421 GCF_051547145.1 Flavobacterium sp. RSSB_23
AGCCAATTGAGCATTCAATGTGTCGTTCGCCAAAACGTCTAATACATTGCTGGCTCCACTTGCTCCGTTTATATTGCTGACTCCATCATCGTTAGCTATTATTGGGGCTTGGTCTACCGCAATAGTGATGGTAGCTTGGTCACAATTACTCGGATTCAATTGCTCGCACAATTGGTATGCAATAGTATAGATGCCCGCTGGGGTGCCCGCTTGAACGCTTACTTTACCTGTGGCTGGGTTTAAAGTTGGCACTAATCCACCTCCTATTGACGTGGCTGGATTTATAATTGTAATTGCTGTTTGGGTTAAGCTAGCTCGCTGGCCATTGAGTAAGTCATTGGCCATTGCATCTAGTACATCTACTGCTCCTACTGCGCCATTGATGTTATTAATAGCATCATCATTGGCTACAATCACTGGT
>NZ_JBPTTO010000066.1:0-319 GCF_051547145.1 Flavobacterium sp. RSSB_23
GGGCACAGTAACCTATTCTTGGAAAAATGCTTCGAATACTGTAGTGGGTTCTACTGCAACAGTTGATAACCTTCCTGCTGGAACCTATACTGTAACTGTATCTGACTCTTGTTCTTCTGAATCCAATTCTGTAACTATTGGACAACCTGAAGCAGCTTTGGCTTTGGGTGCTTCTTCTAAAACTGATGCTTCTTGCTTTGGAGCCAGCACGGGTTCTGTAACTGCGGGTGCTGTAACTGGAGCTGTGGGCACAGTAACCTATTCTTGGAAAAATGCTTCCAATACTGTAGTGGGTACCACTGCAACAGTTGATAACCTT
>NZ_JBPTTO010000067.1:0-311 GCF_051547145.1 Flavobacterium sp. RSSB_23
TGATGGTAAAACCAATGTGGGTGATATCGTTTCATACAACTTTGTAATCAAAAATACTGGAAATGTAACTTTAACTAATGTAACAGTTACTGATAATAATGCTATAGTAACTGGTGGTCCTATTGCAACTCTTGCTGTGGGTGCAACTGATAGCACTACCTTCTCAGCTTCACATACCATTACTCAAAATGATATCAACGCAGGATTTGTTTACAACTTGGCTTTGGCTACTGCTAAAGATCCAAATGACAAACCGGTAACTGATACTTCTTCTGACCCTACTCCTTGCACTACTTGTCCTAAAAATCCAG
>NZ_JBPTTO010000068.1:0-262 GCF_051547145.1 Flavobacterium sp. RSSB_23
GAATACTGTTGTAGGCACCACCGCTTCTGTATCTAATTTACCTGCTGGAACCTATACTGTAACTGTATCTGATTCTTGTTCTTCTGAATCCAATTCAGTAACTGTTGGGCAACCTGAAGCGGCATTGGCTTTGGGTGCTTCATCTAAAACCGATGCTTCTTGCTTTGGTGCTAGCACGGGTTCTGTAACTGCAGGAGCTGTAACTGGAGCTGTGGGAACGGTAACTTATTCTTGGAAAAATGCTTCGAATACTGTAGTGGGT
>NZ_JBPTTO010000069.1:0-262 GCF_051547145.1 Flavobacterium sp. RSSB_23
CATTGCTAATGATGATTTAGCTACTAATGTAGATGGATTTTTAGGAGCCACCAATGTACTCAATGCATTAAACAATGACAAGCTCAACGCAAATCCAGTTCAATTATCAGAGATAACAATGACCGTTGTTGACCCAGCGCTACCAATAGCAGGAGGACAAGTTCCATTTTTAGACCCAACAACTGGAGAAGTGTCTGTCCCAGCTGGTACCCCAGCAGGAGGGTATACGATAGTGTATCAAATTTGTGAAAACCTAAACGCA
>NZ_JBPTTO010000007.1:0-190587 GCF_051547145.1 Flavobacterium sp. RSSB_23
TTTTTTTAAAATTTAACATTATAGCACAAGTTAACTATGCTGTTAAAAAATTTTATATCGGTATCGTAATTTGAGCCATTTGTTATTGAAAATTTTAAAATTCCATTATTTGTTAGTATTCCCAGACCAAAACCGATAGTTTTTATAGTGTTAATTTTTTGAACACTTGTTAAGATACTTTGGTCTTTATATATTGCGTAGTCAATTACGGAATGTAAGTATAAGTTTTTATTTAAAAGAAATCTATATTCAGTAATGATGATTGATGCGAAATTTGCTTTTAAGCTGTTTTCTGTAAAACCACGGATGGAGTATAAGCCCCCAAAGCGAAATAATTCATTTGTTAAGTATGTGTTGCTTTTTAAATAATAGTTTTGGTTTTTTATAAAGAAGCTGTTTTTTTTGTTAATGTAGAAATGATGTGTGAGTTCGAGCTGTGTAAAAAATTGTTTTTCTTTTGTTTTGTTGTTGTTTGAGTCTATGTTGTCTCTGTGGCCGATACCAACTCTTAAATTCACTTTTGTTTTATCAGGGAATAAAGTACTGTTTGTGTCTGTTTTTAGGTAATCCATTCCTGTTGTAATGAATTGATTGTTGAAATCGCTTACTTTGATATTGTTGTTTTGTATATCGCTTGATACTGTTGATTCTATTCCTGTGTAAACTTTTGTTTTAATATTGATAGGGTATGTTATGTCAATCAGTGTTTTAGAGTTTTGAAAAGTGCTATCTTGTTTGAAAATATTTAAATTGGCCTTAAGTCCTATTGGTGATCTAAATAAATAATCAAGTTTAATTCCTGCATTAAAAGTTTTTTGGTTGTTACCGTCGCTTTTCCAGTAGATGTAAAACTCTTCGCCTTTCTTTAATAGGTTGTTTAATTGGATGTCTAAGTATCCGTTGAGTCTTGTTTTGTCTTGATTGTTGTTTCCAATGCCAATGTATCCGTCAAATGAATTTGCTGCTTTTTTTTCTATATATACGTATGCAATTGTCGAGTCATTGCTAAAAAGTATTTCGGGGTCTTTAATTTGTCTTATAAAAGGGTAGTTATTGAATTGATCTTTTAATAATTCAATGGTTTTTTGGTTTAGTATTTTGTTTTTAAATTTTTTATTGATTTGTGACAAATGATTTTGTGGAAAATAATTATGTTTTTTTTCTGAATCATTATTTTTTATTACTATCTGATTGATTTTTCTCTGACTATTGGGCTTTATGCTTAGGTCAGCAATTAATATCTTGTTTTTTCTTTTTATGTCTACTAATTGCACTTTTGCTAACGGATAACCATTTGCTTCTAATTTTTTAATAAATTCTTCCAATAAAGTGTTGCTTTCGGAATATTTAATTCTTAAAGTATCTTTATTTGTGTCTTGGTTGAATAATTGTTTTAGATATTGGTTTTTACCTATATATATATGTATGCTATTTATTTGCGCTTTTAATTCTATTTCTGTGTGAAATGTACTGTCATCTTTTTTCTCAATAACGCTTGGGTTGTTTTCTATGTAGCCAATTTTTTCTAGTTTATGTGAAATTAATTGGAGTTCTTTTTTTATAGATGTTATGTTGGTGTGAACTCGGCTGTAGTTTAAAGAATCTATTATTTTTGTTTCCTTTCCGGTTTTTCCAGTTATTTTCAAAGTGAGCTTTTGACCAAAGCATACTTGGAATGTGGTGGTGAAAAAGATAAGTAGAAGTAAATATCTCAATGTTATTGGTTTGAATTTAAAGTAACGCAAATATCTGCCGAATGTTATGGAATTCATAATCTAAAATAAGGATATTGAAAATTAATGAATTATGGTTTGTATAGTGAAAAATATTTTATACATTTGCAACCCCGTAAAAAGCGGGAATTTAATATAATAAGAAATTTTTAGTATTAATTATGCCAACAATTCAACAATTAGTAAGAACAGGAAGAACTCAGATAACTAAGAAGAGTAAATCGGTTGCTTTAGATTCTTGTCCTCAAAGAAGAGGGGTTTGTACGCGTGTTTACACTACTACACCAAAAAAACCAAACTCTGCAATGCGTAAAGTTGCGCGTGTACGTTTGACAAATGGTAATGAAGTGAATGCTTACATCCCTGGAGAAGGACACAATTTACAAGAGCACTCGATAGTATTAGTTAGGGGTGGAAGGGTAAAAGATTTACCAGGAGTTAGATATCACATCGTTCGTGGTGCGCTTGATACATCAGGTGTTGCTGGAAGAACGCAAAGAAGATCTAAGTATGGTGCTAAACGCCCAAAAGAAGCAAAAAAGTAATTTAAAAAGTTAAATGTGTGATTTTTAAATGGAATTTATAATTCTGTTTGAGAAGTTATGCTAATGACAAAAAATTAAAAAAAGACATGAGAAAAAGAGCGGCAAAGAAAAGACCACTTTTACCGGATCCAAGATTTAACGATCAATTGGTAACGCGTTTTGTGAACAACTTAATGTGGGATGGTAAGAAATCAACAGCTTTTAAAGTTTTTTATGATGCAATTGATATCATTGAAACTAAAAAGCAAAATGATGAAAAATCAGCTTTAGAAATTTGGAAAGATGCTTTAACTAACGTTATGCCACACGTAGAAGTGCGTAGTCGTAGAGTTGGAGGGGCTACATTTCAAATTCCAATGCAAATTCGTCCAGACAGAAAAATATCTATGGCTATGAAATGGTTAATTCTTTATTCAAGAAGAAGAAACGAAAAATCAATGGCACAAAGATTGGCTTCAGAATGTTTAGCTGCGGCTAAAGAAGAAGGAGCTGCTGTTAAGAAAAGAATGGATACTCACAAAATGGCAGAAGCTAACAAAGCTTTCTCTCACTTTAGATTTTAATTCATAGAGAAATGGCAAGAGATCTAAAATATACAAGAAATATTGGAATTGCTGCTCACATTGATGCTGGTAAAACAACAACAACTGAGCGTATATTATTCTATACTGGAAAATCACACAAAATTGGTGAAGTACACGATGGTGCTGCAACAATGGACTGGATGGCACAAGAGCAAGAAAGAGGTATTACCATTACTTCTGCAGCTACAACTTGTGAATGGAATTTTCCAACTGAGCAAGGTAAAATTTTACCAGAATCTAAACCGTATCACTTTAACATAATCGATACTCCTGGTCACGTTGACTTTACAGTAGAGGTAAACCGTTCGTTACGTGTATTAGATGGATTGGTTTTCTTATTTAGTGCGGTTGATGGTGTTGAGCCTCAATCTGAAACTAACTGGAGATTAGCTGATCAATACCGTGTGCCTCGTATGGGGTTTGTTAATAAAATGGACCGTCAAGGGTCTAATTTCTTAGCAGTTTGTCAACAAGTAAAAGATATGTTGAAATCAAACGCGGTAGCTATCACTTTGCCAATTGGTGAAGAAAATGACTTTAAAGGAGTGGTTGACTTGGTTAAAAATCAAGCTATTGTTTGGCATGATGCTACACAAGGAGCGACTTTTGATATTGTTGATATTCCTGCAGATATGATTGACGAAGTGAAACACTATCGTTCAATTCTAATTGAGGAAATTGCTACTTATGATGAGAATCTTTTGGATAAGTATATGGAAGATGAAAATTCTATTACTGAAGAAGAGATTAATAATGCACTAAGAGCAGCTACAATGGATATGGCTATCATTCCGATGATTGCTGGTTCTTCATTCAAAAACAAAGGGGTTCAATTCATGTTAGATGCAGTATGTAAATACTTGCCTTCTCCAATGGATAAAGAAGGAATCTCTGGTATTCATCCAGATGATGCTGAATTATTGGAAGAAGATCAAACTCAAATCTTACGTAAGCCAGATGTAAAAGAGCCGTTTGCTGCTTTAGCATTTAAGATTGCAACTGACCCATTCGTAGGTCGTTTAGCTTTCTTCCGTGCGTACTCTGGAAGATTAGATGCTGGTTCTTATGTGTTGAACACTCGTTCTGGAAACAAAGAAAGAATTTCTCGTATTTACCAAATGCATGCTAACAAGCAAAATCCAATCGAGTATATTGAAGCGGGTGATATTGGAGCTGCTGTTGGATTTAAAGATATTAAAACTGGAGATACATTGTGTGATGAAAAACACCCAATTATTCTTGAGTCTATGAAATTCCCTGCGCCAGTAATTGGTATTGCTATTGAGCCTAAAACTAAAGCTGACGTTGATAAAATGGGTATGGCTTTGGCTAAATTAGCTGAAGAAGATCCTACGTTTACTGTTAGAACAGATGAGGCTTCTGGGCAAACTATTATCTCAGGTATGGGTGAGTTGCACTTGGATATCCTTGTGGATCGTATGAAACGTGAATTTAAAGTTGAGGTAAATCAAGGTGAGCCTCAAGTTGAATATAAAGAAGCGTTTACAAAATCTGCTCAACATAGAGAAACTTACAAAAAACAATCTGGTGGTCGCGGTAAATTCGGTGATATTGTATTTAGAGTTGAGCCTGCAGATGAGGTTGATGGAAAAGTTCCAGTTGGATTGCAGTTTGTTAATGAGGTAAAAGGAGGAAACGTTCCAAAAGAATATATTCCTGCAGTTGAAAAAGGTTTCCGTGAAGCTATGAAAACTGGTCCTTTGGCAGGTTATCAAGTGGATAGTTTGAAAGTAACTTTATTAGATGGATCTTTCCACCCTGTGGATTCTGATGCTCTTTCTTTTGAATTAGCAGCTAGAATGGGTTATAGAGAAGTTGCTAAAGCTGCTGGAGCTATTATTCTTGAGCCTATCATGAAAATGGAGGTTATTACACCAGAAGAAAACATGGGGGATATCGTTGGTGATATTAACCGTCGTAGAGGTCAGGTAAATGATATGGGTGATAGAAATGGTGCAAAAACTATTAAGGCTGATGTTCCGTTATCAGAAATGTTTGGATATGTTACAACTTTAAGAACTTTGTCTTCAGGTCGTGCAACATCTACAATGGAATTTTCACACTACGCTGAAACACCTTCTAATATTTCAGAAGCAGTTATCAAAAAAGCAAAAGGAAACGCATAATCTTTAAGAAAATGAGTCAAAAAATCAGAATAAAATTGAAATCTTACGATCATATGTTGGTGGATAAATCTGCTGAAAAGATTGTGAAAACAGTAAAAACTACTGGTGCTGTGGTAACTGGTCCAATTCCATTGCCAACACACAAAAAATTATTTACAGTATTGCGTTCTCCGCACGTAAATAAGAAAGCAAGAGAGCAGTTTGAAGTAATGTCATATAAGAGATTAATTGATATTTATTCTTCTTCATCTAAAACAATTGATGCTTTAATGAAATTAGAATTGCCTAGTGGAGTTGAAGTTGAAATCAAAGTTTAAGTAGTTCTAGAGTATTTAAGAACGCTGTTTTTAGGCAAAAAAATATTTTTTGGATTGTGTGTAAATAAGTTATACCTTTGCACCCACAAAAAAATAGAATTTGCTTAAAAGCTGCGTTCTATATTTATATTTAATAATTAATAATTAATATTTATGTCTGGGTTAATTGGTAGAAAAATCGGCATGACTAGTATTTTCGATGAAAACGGGAAAAATATTCCTTGTACAGTAATCGAAGCTGGACCATGTGTTGTTACCCAAGTCAGAACCAAAGAGGTTGACGGGTATGAAGCGTTGCAACTTGGTTTCGATGACAAAAACGAGAAACATTCCACGAAAGCGGCTTTAGGTCACTTTAAAAAAGCGGGAACTGTTGCTAAGAAAAAAGTCGTTGAATTTCAAGATTTTGCAACTGAACAAAAATTAGGAGATCTTATTGATGTTTCTATTTTTGAAGAAGGAGAATTTGTGGATGTACAAGGTGTGTCTAAAGGTAAAGGTTTTCAAGGGGTTGTGAAACGTCACGGTTTTGGTGGTGTTGGTCAAGCAACTCATGGTCAGCATAACCGTTTAAGAGCGCCGGGTTCTGTAGGAGCTTCTTCTTATCCGTCTAGAGTATTCAAAGGAATGCGTATGGCTGGAAGAATGGGAGGAGAAAATGTAAAAGTTCAAAACCTTAGAGTTTTAAAAGTAGTTTCTGATAAGAACTTACTAGTTATTAAAGGATGTGTTCCTGGGCATAACAACTCTTATGTAATCATTCAGAAGTAATGGAAGTAAAAGTATTAGATTTCAACGGAAAAGATACTGGAAGAAAAGTTCAACTTTCTGATTCAGTATTCGCAATTGAACCAAATAATCACGCAGTATATCTTGATGTTAAGCAATATCTTGCTAATCAAAGACAAGGTACGCACAAAGCTAAAGAAAGAGCTGAAGTAGCAGGAAGTACTCGTAAGATTAAAAAACAAAAAGGAACTGGTACTGCTCGTGCGGGTAGTGCAAAAAATCCATTGTTTAAAGGTGGTGGAACTGTTTTTGGGCCAAGACCAAGAAGTTATTCATTCAAATTGAATAAAAACTTAAAAAGATTGGCTAGAAAATCTGCTTTCTCTATTAAAGCTAAAGAATCAAACATCATTGTTTTGGAAGACTTTAATTTTGAAACGCCAAGCACTAAAAATTTCATTAATGTTTTGAAAGCTTTAGAGTTAGAAAATAAAAAATCACTATTTATATTGGGTGATACCAATAAAAATGTATATTTGTCGTCACGTAATTTAAAGGCGTCTAATGTTGTAAGTAGTTCAGAATTAAGCACTTACGCTATTTTAAATGCTAATAATTTAGTGCTTTTGGAGAGTTCTTTGGAAGTAATTGAAGATAATTTAAGTAAATAATAGGATATGAGCATCATAATTAAACCTATAGTAACGGAAAAAGTAACCAAAGAAAGTGAAGTTTTGAACCGTTTTGGATTCGAAGTTAACAGAAAAGCAAACAAAGTTGAAATTAAGAAAGCTGTTGAGGCTGCTTACGGAGTAAACGTTGTTAGTGTTAATACTATGAATGTAAGACCAGACAGAACTACAAAATACACTAAAAGTGGTTTAATCAGTGGAAAGACAAATGCAATTAAAAAAGCAATTGTTCAAGTACAAGAAGGAGAAACAATTGATTTTTACAACAATATCTAAGATAAAATGTCAGTAAGAAAATTAAAACCTATTACCCCAGGTCAGCGATTTAGAGTTGTGAATGGTTATGACGCTATTACAACTGATAAGCCGGAACGCTCTTTGATAGCGCCGATAAAAAACTCTGGAGGTAGAAATAGTCAAGGAAAGATGACCATGCGTTATACGGGTGGTGGTCACAAGCAGAGATATCGTATTATCGATTTTAAACGTACAAAAGAAGGAATTCCAGCTACGGTAAAATCAATTGAATACGATCCAAATCGTACTGCTTTTATCGCTTTATTAGCTTATGCTGATGGTGAGAAAACTTATGTTATCGCTCAAAATGGTTTGAAAGTTGGTCAGAAAGTAGTTTCTGGTGCTGAATCTCAGCCTGAAATTGGTAACACTTTACCTTTAAGTAGAGTTCCACTAGGAACTGTAATTTCTTGTATCGAATTGAGACCAGGTCAAGGGGCTGTAATTGCTCGTTCTGCTGGAACATTTGCTCAATTAATGGCAAGAGATGGAAAATACGCAACTATTAAAATGCCATCAGGTGAAACAAGATTAATTTTGTTAACGTGTTCGGCTACTATAGGAGCAGTTTCTAATTCAGATCATCAATTAGTTGTATCAGGAAAAGCTGGTAGAACTAGATGGTTAGGAAGAAGACCTAGAACAAGACCTGTTGCAATGAACCCTGTTGATCACCCAATGGGTGGTGGAGAAGGACGTTCTTCTGGTGGACATCCACGTTCAAGAAATGGAATACCAGCTAAAGGTTATAGAACACGTTCTAAGAAAAACCCGAGTAACAAGTATATCGTAGAACGTAGAAAGAAATAATAAGATATGGCACGTTCATTAAAAAAAGGACCTTTCGTTCATTATAAGTTAGAAAAGAAAGTTGAAGAAAACATCGCAGGTGGTAATAAAGGAGTTGTAAAGACTTGGTCTAGAGCTTCTATGATTACTCCAGACTTTGTTGGACAAACTATCGCAGTTCATAACGGTCGTCAATTTGTACCTGTTTACGTTACTGAAAACATGGTAGGACATAAATTAGGAGAATTTTCACCAACTAGATCTTTTAGAGGTCATGCTGGAGCAAAAAATAAAGGTAAAAAATAAGAAGCAATGGGAGTTCGTAAAAGAGAAACAGCAGATGCGAGAAAAGAGGCTAATAAGTCTATTGCTTTCGCGAAGTTAAATAACTGCCCTACTTCACCTAGAAAAATGCGCTTAGTAGCAGATCTAGTAAGAGGTCAGAAGGTAGAAAGAGCACTTAACATATTAAGATTTAGTTCTAAAGAAGCTTCAAGAAAATTAGAAAAACTATTATTATCTGCAATCAATAACTGGGAGCAAAAAAATAGTGAAGCTAGTTTAGAAGAAGCTGGTTTATTTGTTAAGGAAATCCGTGTAGATGGTGGAATGATGTTGAAAAGACTTCGTCCAGCTCCACAAGGAAGAGCACACAGAATAAGAAAACGTTCAAATCACGTGACAATCGTGTTGGGAGCTATCAATAACACACAAAGCAATTCTTAAGCAGCATGGGACAAAAGACAAATCCAATTGGAAATAGACTTGGTATCATCAGAGGATGGGACTCAAACTGGTATGGTGGAAATGATTACGGTGATAAATTAGCCGAAGATCACAAAATCAGAAAGTATGTTCATGCTCGTTTATCAAAAGCTAGTGTATCAAAAGTAATCATCGAGAGAACTTTGAAACTTGTAACCGTTACTATCACTACTGCTAGGCCTGGTATCATTATCGGTAAAGGCGGACAAGAGGTAGACAAGTTGAAAGAAGAACTTAAGAAAATTACAGACAAAGAGGTTCAAATTAACATCTTTGAAATTAAAAGACCTGAACTTGACGCGTATCTAGTTGCTACAAGCATCTGTCGTCAAATTGAAAGCAGAATTTCTTACAGACGTGCTATTAAAATGGCTATCGCAGCCTCTATGCGTATGAATGCTGAAGGAATTAAAGTTTTAATCTCTGGTCGTTTGAATGGTGCTGAGATGGCACGTTCAGAAGGTTTCAAAGAAGGTAGAATTCCTCTATCAACTTTCAGAGCTGATATTGATTATGCACTTGCTGAGGCTCATACTACATATGGTAGAATGGGAATTAAAGTGTGGATCATGAAAGGTGAAGTTTACGGAAAGAGAGATCTTTCTCCACTTGCTGGCATGGATAAAAAACAAGCTGGTGGTAAAGGAGGAGATTCTTCTAGAGGAGACAGAAAGCCTTTCAATAAAGGTGGAAAACCAGACGCTCGTAAAAGAAAGTAAATTTTTAAACTAAAGAAAAATGTTACAGCCTAAAAGAACAAAGTATCGTAAGGTACAAAAGGGTAAAATGAAAGGGAATTCTCAAAGAGGACATGAACTTTCAAATGGAATGTTTGGTATTAAATCTGTACATGAAGATGGAATGTTCTTAACCTCTCGTCAAATCGAAGCTGCACGTATCGCTGCAACTCGTTATATGAAAAGAGAAGGACAATTATGGATTAAAATATTTCCAGACAAACCAATCACTAAGAAGCCTCTTGAGGTACGTATGGGTAAAGGTAAAGGTGCCGTTGAATATTGGGCAGCTGTAGTTAAACCTGGAAGAATTATGTTCGAAGTTGGAGGAGTTCCTTTGTCAGTTGCTAAAGAGGCGTTACGTCTAGCAGCTCAAAAGCTTCCAGTAAAAACTAAATTCGTTGTTGCAAGAGATTTCGAAGCATAATCTATATTATATTATGAAACAATCAGAAATAAAAGATCTTTCTGCAGCGGAGTTGCAAGAAAAACTAAGTCAAACTAAAAAGGTTTATGCCGATTTAAAAATGGCTCACGCTATTTCTCCGATCGAAAATCCACTTCAAATTAGAAGTGTACGTAGAGCGGTTGCTAGATTAGCTACAGAACTTACTAAAAGAGAGTTACAATAATTGTAATCTGCTGAAAGATGGAAAAAAGAAATTTAAGAAAAGAAAGAATTGGTGTGGTTACTTCAAACAAAATGGATAAGTCTATTGTTGTTGCTCAAGTAACTAAAGTAAAGCACCCATTATACGGTAAGTTCGTGTTGAAAACAAAGAAATTTGTTGCACACGACGAAACAAACGACTGTAACATTGGAGATACTGTAAGAATTAGCGAAACGCGTCCTTTGAGTAAATCAAAATGTTGGAGATTAGTTGAAATCATTGAAAGAGCTAAATAATTATGGTACAACAAGAATCAAGACTAAAAGTAGCAGATAACACAGGAGCTAAAGAAGTTTTAACTATCCGTGTTTTAGGAGGTACCAAAAGAAGGTATGCCTCTGTTGGTGACAAGATTGTAGTTTCTATCAAAGATGCAACTCCAAACGGAAACGTGAAAAAAGGAGCTGTTTCAACTGCAGTTGTTGTACGTACCAAAAAAGAAGTAAGAAGAGCAGATGGTTCATACATCAGATTTGATGACAATGCATGTGTGTTGTTAAACGCAGCTGGTGAAATGAGAGGAACTCGTGTTTTTGGTCCGGTAGCAAGAGAACTTCGTGAAAAACAATTCATGAAAATTGTATCATTAGCACCAGAAGTGCTTTAATTCGTTATAAGATGATAAAGCTAAAAATAAAATCAGGAGATATCGTAAGAGTAATTGCTGGAGACCATAAAGGTGCTGAAGGTAAAGTATTACGTGTTTACCGTGAGAAAAACAAAGCGATTGTTGAAGGTGTAAACATGGTTTCCAAACACACGAAGCCAAGTGCTAAAAACCCTCAAGGTGGTATTGTAAAAAAGGAAGCTTCTATACAAATTTCTAACATTGCTCTTATAGATCCTAAAACAAAGGAAACTACAAGAGTAGGTATTAGAGTAGAAGGAGATAAGAAAGTAAGATTTTCAAAAAAATCTAATCAAGTACTATAGTAATGGCATATATACCTAGACTAAAAGAAGAATATAAGAGCAGAGTTATTGCTGCTCTTAAAGAAGAGTTCGGTTACTCAAATATAATGGAAGTTCCAAAATTGGAAAAAATTGTATTGAGTAAAGGAGTTGGTGCAGCAGTATCTGATAAAAAACTAATTGACTATGCAGTTGAAGAGTTAACTAAGATTACTGGACAAAAAGCAGTAGCTACTATTTCTAAGAAAGACGTTGCGTCTTTTAAACTTAGAAAAGGGATGCCTATTGGTGCAAAAGTGACTTTACGTGGAGAGAGAATGTATGAGTTTTTAGATAGACTTATAACTTCATCTTTGCCTCGTGTAAGAGACTTCAGTGGTATTAAATCTACAGGTTTTGACGGAAGAGGAAATTATAACTTAGGGGTTTTAGAGCAAATCATTTTCCCAGAAATTGATATTGATAAAGTAAACAAAATATCTGGTATGGATATTTCCTTTGTTACTTCTGCAAAAACAGATAAAGAAGCAAAGTCATTGTTGGCTGAATTAGGTTTACCTTTTAAAAAGAATTAAGATATGGCTAAAGAATCAATGAAAGCCCGTGAGGTGAAAAGAGAAAAAACGGTAGCTAAGTATGCTGAGAAAAGAAAAGCTTTGTTAGAAGCTGGAGATTTCGTAGGTTTGCAAAAATTACCGAAAAATGCTTCACCAGTTCGTTTGCACAATCGTTGTAAATTAACAGGTAGACCAAGAGGGTATATGCGTCAATTCGGTATTTCACGTGTTACATTCCGTGAAATGGCTAACAATGGATTGATACCAGGTGTTAAAAAAGCATCTTGGTAGAAAAATAATATTCAGACGTGAGTAATCACGTCTGTTTTTTCACATTTATAAACTGGTTTCAGGTTCGAATAGTTCGAAAACCGTTACCGCAAATTAATACATATGTATACAGATCCAATTGCAGATTATTTGACGAGAGTTAGAAACGCTGTGGCTGCAAACCACAAAGTTGTTGAAATTCCGGCTTCTAATCTAAAAAAAGAAATAACTAAGATCTTATTTGATCAAGGTTACATCTTAAGTTACAAATTTGAGAACAACACTGTTCAGGGTTCTATCAAAATTGCTTTGAAGTACGATAAAGTTACTAAAGAGTCAGTAATTAAAGATATCCAAAGAATTAGTAAACCAGGTTTACGTAAATACGCAGGTGCTTCTAAATTGCCTAGAATCCTTAATGGATTAGGAATTGCTATTGTTTCTACATCAAAAGGTTTGATGACAGGAAAACAAGCTAAGCAATTGAATGTTGGAGGAGAAGTAATTTGTTACGTATACTAATTTTTAAAGACTAGATAAGATGTCAAGAATAGGTAAAAGTCCAATTGTAATCCCTGCCGGAGTAACTGTAGAAGTTAAGGATGGTATTATTACTGTAAAAGGAAAAAATGGTCAACTAACACAGGAATATTCAGATGTTACTGTAAAAGTTGAAGACGGTCAAGTTACAATTGAAAGATCGTCTGATCACAAAGACCAAAGAGCAAAACACGGTTTATACCGTTCTTTAATCAATAACATGATTGTTGGTGTAAGTGAAGGTTTTACTAAATCTTTAGAATTGGTTGGAGTTGGTTATAGAGCTTCAAATCAAGGACAAAAACTAGATTTAGCCTTAGGTTTTTCTCATAATATTATTTTAGAAATTGCTCCAGAGGTAACTTTGGAAACTATTTCTGAAAAAGGAAAGAACCCAATTGTTAAGTTAACTTCTTTTGATAAACAACTTTTAGGACAAGTTGCTGCCAAAATTAGAGGTTTCCGTAAACCAGAGCCTTACAAAGGTAAAGGGGTTAAATTTGTAGGTGAAGTATTAAGAAGAAAAGCAGGTAAATCAGCTTAAAAAATAAGATTATGTCATTAACAAAACCTGAAAGAAGACAGAGAATTAGATTCAGAATTAGAAAAACGATTAGTGGTTCAGCTACTAAACCGAGACTTTCTGTTTTTAGAAGTAACAAAGAAATTTATGCTCAATTAATTGATGATGTAAATGGTGTTACTTTGTTAGCTGCCTCTTCAAGAGAAAAAGAAATAGGAAAAGGTACGAATATTGAAGTTGCAACTGCAGTTGGTAAATTAGTTGCAGAGAAAGCTTTGAAAGCTGGTATTGAAACAGTAACTTTCGATAGAGGAGGTTATTTATATCATGGTCGTATTAAATCATTAGCAGAAGGCGCAAGAGCGGCTGGGCTTAAATTCTAATATAGTATGTCTAATAAGTACAAGAATATAGAGTTAGTAAAACCAAGTGGTCTTGAATTAAAAGATCGTTTGGTAAGTGTAAATCGTGTTACTAAGGTTACAAAAGGTGGTAGAGCTTTTGGTTTTTCTGCTATTGTAGTTGTAGGTGATGAAAACGGAGTAGTTGGACACGGATTAGGTAAATCTAAAGATGTTTCTGAAGCTATTGCAAAAGCAGTAGAAGATGCTAAGAAAAATTTAGTTAGAATTCCTTTGAACGGTCAATCTGTTCCTCACGAACAAAAAGGTAAATTTGGTGGTGCACGTGTATTTTTAATTCCTGCCTCTCATGGTACTGGAGTTATTGCTGGTGGAGCTGTTCGTTCAGTTCTTGAATCAGTAGGAATTCATGATGTATTATCAAAATCTCAAGGTTCATCAAATCCTCATAATGTGGTTAAAGCTACTTTTGATGCTTTATTGCAAATGAGAAGCGCTCATACAGTTGCAAGACAAAGAGGGGTTTCTTTAGAGAAAGTTTTTAAAGGTTAATTTAAGAAATTATGGCTAAATTATTAGTAAAACAAGTACGTAGCAAAATCAACTGTCCACTTACTCAAAAAAGAGGATTAGAAGCTTTGGGTTTACGTAAAATGGGACAAGTTGTAGAGCATGATTCTAATCCTGCTATCCTTGGGATGATAAATAAAGTTAAACACTTAGTTTCTGTAGAAGAAATTAAATAACAAATACTGGTATGAATTTAAGTAATTTACAACCTGCTGAGGGTTCTACACACAATCAAAATAAGAGATTAGGTAGAGGTGAAGGTTCTGGTAAAGGTGGTACTTCTGCAAGAGGTCACAAAGGAGCTAAATCTCGTTCTGGTTATTCTAAAAAGATTGGTTTTGAAGGTGGACAAATGCCACTTCAAAGACGTGTTCCTAAGTTTGGTTTCACAAACATCAATCGTAAAGAATACGAAGGTGTTAATTTAGATACACTTCAATTATTGGTTGATAATGGTCTTGTAACTGATACTGTTGATATGACAGTTTATGTTTCAAATCGTTTGGCTACCAAAAATGAAATCGTTAAGATTTTAGGAAGAGGTGAATTGAAAGCGAAATTAAAGGTATCTGCTCACAAATTTACTGCTACTGCAAAAGCTGCTATTGAAGCTGCTGGAGGTGAAGCTGTAACATTATAATTTTTCAATAAAGATGAAGAAATTTTTTGAATCATTAAGTAATGTTTGGAAGATTGAGGAACTAAAAAACAGAATCCTAGTAACTCTAGGACTTCTTTTAGTTTATCGATTTGGTGCCCATGTAACACTTCCTGGAATTGATGCTACTCAATTGACTGGTTTAGCTGGTCAAACAAAAGAAGGTATCGGTTCTATTTTGGATATGTTTACAGGTGGTGCTTTTTCTAAAGCGTCTGTTTTCGCATTAGGAATTATGCCGTATATTTCTGCTTCTATTGTAGTTCAGTTAATGGGAATTGCTATTCCTTATTTGCAAAAACTACAAAGTGATGGAGAAAGCGGTAGAAAAAAAATCAATCAGATTACCCGTTGGTTAACTATTGGTATTACCTTAGTACAAGGGCCAACTTACATCTACAATCTTTACAGAACATTACCAAGTAATGCCTTTTTGTTAGGTTTTAATTCTTTTGAATTCTTATTTTCTTCTGTAGTTATCTTAGTTACAGGTACAATTTTTGCAATGTGGTTGGGTGAAAAAATTACTGATAAAGGTATTGGTAATGGTATTTCTCTACTTATTATGGTAGGGATTTTAGCTAGATTCCCACAAGCATTTATTCAAGAATTTACAACGAGAGTAACGAATAACAATGGTGGTTTAATGCTTTTAGTAATTGAAGTTATCATTTGGATGTTGGTTATTATTTCTTGTGTGTTGCTTGTAATGGCGGTAAGAAAAATTCCTGTTCAGTATGCAAGACGTACGACATCAGGAGATTTTGAACAAGATATGATGGGCGGTAATAGACAATGGATTCCATTGAAGTTAAATGCTTCTGGAGTTATGCCGATTATTTTTGCTCAAGCTATTATGTTTATTCCAGCTGCTGTAGCTGGTTTGTCAAAATCAGAAACTTCTCAAACAATTGTTAGTGCTTTTAGTGATATCTTTGGTTTTTGGTATAATTTTGTATTTGCTAGCTTAATAGTTATCTTTACATTCTTTTACACAGCAATCACTGTTCCTACTAACAAAATGTCTGACGATTTGAAAAGAAGCGGTGGTTTCATCCCAGGTGTTAGACCAGGTGCTGAAACATCTGATTATCTTGATAAAGTGATGTCACTAATTACTTTTCCAGGGTCTCTATTTCTTGCTTTAATAGCTGTGTTCCCAGCAATTGTTGTGAGTCTAATGGATGTACAGCAATCTTGGGCAATGTTTTTTGGAGGTACTTCATTAATCATTATGGTTGGTGTTGCTATTGACACAATGCAGCAAATTAATTCATACTTGTTGAATAAGCACTATGATGGTTTGATGAAAAGTGGTAAAAATAGAAAAGCAGTAGCTTAATTTATGGCAAAACAATCAGCAATAGAACAAGACGGATCAATTATAGAAGCATTATCTAATGCAATGTTCCGTGTAGAGTTAGAAAATGGACATATTGTAATTGCTCACATTTCTGGTAAAATGCGTATGCATTATATCAAATTATTACCTGGTGATAAAGTGAAACTAGAGATGAGCCCTTACGATTTGTCAAAAGCAAGAATTACTTATAGATATTAAAGATATTCAAAATGAAAGTAAGAGCATCAGTTAAAAAAAGAAGCGCCGAGTGCATTATTGTGCGTAGAAAAGGCAGATTATACGTAATCAACAAAAAGAATCCTAGATTTAAACAAAGACAAGGATAATTATGGCAAGAATAGCAGGGGTAGATATCCCAAAAAACAAGAGAGGTGTTATAGCACTTACCTATATCTTCGGATTAGGAAAAAGTAGAGCAATTGAGATTTTAGAGAAAGCTCAAGTAAGCCAAGATAAAAAAGTTCAAGATTGGAATGACGATGAGATTGGAGCAATCCGAGAAGCTGTATCTGCTTTCAAAATTGAAGGAGAGTTGCGTTCAGAGGTTTCTTTAAACATCAAACGTTTAATGGATATTGGATGCTACAGAGGTATTCGTCATAGATCGGGTCTTCCATTAAGAGGACAAAGAACTAAAAACAACTCTAGAACAAGAAAAGGTAAAAGAAAAACTGTTGCTAACAAGAAAAAAGCAACTAAATAATAAGTAATATGGCTAAAGCAACTGCAAAAAAACGTAAAGTTATCGTTGAATCAACGGGAGAGGCTCATATTTCTGCTACCTTCAATAACATCATCATTTCGTTAACAAACAAAAAAGGTGAAGTTATTTCTTGGTCTTCAGCTGGTAAAATGGGTTTCAGAGGTTCTAAAAAGAATACTCCATACGCAGCCCAAATGGCAGCAGAAGATTGTAGTAAAGTAGCTCTTGAGGCTGGACTTAAAAAAGTTAAAGTATATGTAAAAGGACCAGGAAACGGACGTGAGTCTGCAATTCGTTCTATACATAATGGTGGAATTGAAGTTACAGAAATTATTGATGTTACTCCAATGCCTCACAATGGATGTCGTCCTCCTAAAAGACGTAGAGTTTAATACTCAAAAATTATTTATAGTATAACCTAGATAGAACATAGATTATCGAAGGATTTGACCTGAATTCATAATTTTCTATCTTAAACAAATTAAAATGGCAAGATATACTGGTCCTAGCACAAGAATCGCTCGTAAATTTGGCGAAGCAATTTTCGGAGATGACAAAGCTTTCGAAAAAAGAAATTACCCTCCTGGACAACACGGGATGGCTAAAAAAAGAGGAAAAAAATCTGAGTATGCTGTTCAGTTAATGGAAAAGCAAAAAGCTAAATATTCTTATGGAATTTTAGAAAAACAATTCAGAAATTTATTTGAAAAAGCATCAGCTACTAAAGGTGTTACTGGTGAGGTTTTATTACAATTATGTGAATCAAGATTGGATAATGTAGTTTTTAGAATGGGAATTGCTCCTTCTAGAAGAGGTGCTCGTCAAATCGTTTCTCACAGACACATTACTGTAAATGGTGAAGTTGTAAATATTCCTTCTTACCACCTTAAGCCTGGTGATAAAGTTGCTGTTCGTGAAAAGTCTAAATCATTAGAAGCTATCGAACGTTCTTTGTCTAATTCAAGTCATGTTTATGAATGGATTACTTGGAATAATGATCTTAAAGAAGGAACTTTTGTTTCTGTACCTGCAAGACTTCAAATTCCTGAAAATATTAAAGAACAATTAATCGTAGAGTTGTACAACAAATAATAATTGACTTAGTCGAAATTTATGGCAATATTTAATTTTCAGAAGCCCGATAAAGTTATCATGATCGATTCCACCGATTTTGAAGGTAAATTTGAATTTAGACCTTTAGAACCAGGTTACGGATTGACCGTAGGTAATGCACTTAGAAGAGTTTTGCTTTCAGCATTAGAAGGATATGCAATAACATCTGTTCGTATCGAAGGTGTAGATCATGAGTTTTCCACTATATCAGGAGTTGTTGAAGATGTTACCGAAATTATCTTAAATCTTAAACAAGTACGTTTTAAACGTCAAATTGAGGATATTGATAATGAATCAGTTACTATTTCTGTTTCCGGTAAAGATCAATTAACAGCTGGTGATTTTCAAAAGTTTATTTCAGGATTTCAAGTTTTGAACCCAGAACTTGTTATTTGTAACTTAGACAGTAAAATCAAATTAAGTTTTGATTTGACTATTGAAAAAGGTAGAGGTTATGTTCCTGCAGAAGAGAACAAAAAACAGAATGCAGCAATTGGTACTATTTTTACAGATTCTATTTTTACTCCAGTAAAAAATGTAAAATATGCTATTGAAAACTTCCGTGTAGAGCAAAAAACAGATTATGAAAAATTAGTTTTTGAAATCAAAACTGATGGATCTATTAATCCTAAAGATGCACTTACTGAAGCTGCTAAAGTTTTAATTCACCATTTCATGTTATTTTCTGATGAAAGAATTACACTTGAGGCTGATGAAATAGCACAAACAGAATCGTATGATGAAGAATCATTGCATATGAGACAATTGCTTAAAACTAAGCTTGTTGATATGGACTTATCTGTTAGAGCTTTAAATTGTTTGAAAGCGGCTGAAGTTGATACACTTGGTGATTTAGTATCTTTTAATAAAAATGACTTAATGAAGTTCCGTAATTTCGGTAAAAAATCTTTAACTGAACTAGATGAACTAGTAGCAGTGAAGAACCTTACTTTCGGTATGGATTTGACAAAATACAAACTAGATAAAGAATAATCTAATCCGCCTTGAGGCGCGATTAAATTCATAAAGCAATGAGACACGGAAAAAAAAATAATCACTTAAGCAGACAGACTGCACATAGAAAATCTATGTTAGCTAATATGGCTTGTTCTCTTATAGAGCACAAACGTATTAACACTACTGTTGCTAAAGCTAAAGCGCTTAAACAATTTGTTGAGCCGCTTATAACAAAATCTAAAGCTGATACTACTCACAATCGTCGTATCGTTTTCTCTTATTTACGTAATAAATATGCTGTAACTGATTTATTCAGAGATGTAGCTGCAAAAGTAGGAGACCGTCCAGGTGGATATACTCGTATTATTAAAGTTGGAAATCGTTTGGGAGATAATGCTGATATGGCAATGATTGAACTAGTTGATTTTAACGAACTTTACAACGGAGGTAAAAAAGAGGTTAAAAAAGCAAAAAGCCGTCGTGGTGGAAAAGCTAAAAAAGTTGAAGAAGCTACTGAAGCTCCTGAGGTTAATGCTGAGCCAACTGCTGAAGCTGCTGAATAAATATGTAAATAATTATTCAATAAGAATTAAGGGTAAGCTATTTATAGTTTACCCTTTTTTTTGTTTTTCATAAATTTGTAGTTATATTCGTAATATTTTATAAATTAACACAAATTCCATTATGAAAAAGCTTTGTTTTCTTTTTATTTTTGTTTTATCATTTTTTCAAGCACTTTCCCAAAACGATATTGAAAACGTTTCTGTAAGTGATTTTAATACTTCTAGCTATGTTGGTAATCTCAGAACCTCCGGTTTATGGGTGCCAGGTGTAGTAGTTGATAATACTATTAAGGGTTCAATTTACTTGTTTCCCAATTTTAATAGTAACTATATTGTAGTATTGAAAAGTGGTAAGTCAATAAATGTTGTTAATTTAAATTTTAATCTAAAGTCTAAAACTTTAGAATCTTATTTATCGAAGGATTCAGTTTTTCAATATGATTTAGATAAGTTTGATTATGTTTTAAAGAATGACAAACGATATAAAGTTTTTAATGATGGGGATTTAAAAGGTTTGTCTCTTGAAATTTGCAATTTGAATTCAATACAGTTTTTGAAATATGTCCACCTTTCAACAACAAAAGCTGTAATTAATCCAATGACAAATGTTATTATTAGTGATGCTGAATATACGCAAATATCCTCGTATTTTTTTATTCTGAATGGAAGAAAAGTAAAAGTTCAACTTAAGAAAAATGCTGTTCTTAATGCTTTAATTGATAAAAGTGATTTGATTAAGGAGTATGTTAAAACAAATAAACTTAAGTATGATGATGAAGGAGACATATGTAAAATTTTAGATTATTATAAATCTATTTTGTAATTTGTATAATTAGTTTCATTTTTATAGTGTTTTGTTAAAAGCTTTTGAATTGTAAATTTTTATTGCATTTTTAATACCAAGCCTAAATAATTGGTTTAAATTTGCAAAATAATAACAACAACCGCAAATGAAATATACAACTAGACAACAAGCTTTATTATTACTTAGTGATGGAACTATTTTCTATGGAAAATCAATTGGCTTAAGCGGAATCGCTTATGGTGAAGTTTGTTTTAACACTGGAATGACAGGATATCAAGAAATTTTCACTGATCCTTCTTATTTTGGACAATTAATGGTAGCTACAAATGCTCATATTGGTAACTATGGTGTTAATGATAAAGAAGTAGAATCAGGCAATATTAAAATATCTGGTCTTATTTGTAAAAATTTTAGTTTTAACTATTCGCGTCCAGATGCAACTGAGAGTCTTGAAAATTATTTTAAAAAGCAAAACCTCATTTGTATTTCTGATGTTGATACTAGAGCTCTTGTGAGTTATATCAGAGAAAATGGTGCTATGAATGCTGTTATTTGTACGGATGGGACACCAATCGAAGATTTAAAATTAGCACTCGCTAAAGTTCCTGATATGAAAGGTTTGGAGCTAGCTTCTAGAGTGTCTACAAAAACTCCTTATTTTTATGGTGATGAAAATGCAAAATATAAAGTAGCTGCTTTAGATTTAGGTATTAAAACTAATATTCTACGAAATCTTGCCAAAAGAGATTGTTATATTAAAGTCTTTCCTTATGATGCTAGTTTTGAGGATTTAGCGTCATTTAATCCTGATGGATACTTTTTGTCGAATGGGCCTGGTGATCCTGATCCTCTTGAAAGCGCTATTAATGTTGCAAAACAAATTATAGAAAAAGATAAACCTTTATTTGGAATTTGTTTGGGACATCAAGTAATTGCATTAGCAAACGGAGTTTCTACTTATAAAATGTTTAATGGTCACAGAGGTATCAATCATCCAGTTACTAATTTGGAAACTGGAAAAGGTGAAATTACTTCTCAAAATCATGGATTTGCCGTCAATAAAGAAGAATTAGAAAAACATCCTGATTTAGTAATTACTCATCTACATTTAAATGATTCTACTGTAGCAGGAATGAGAATGAAAAGTAAAAATTGTTTTTCTGTTCAATATCATCCTGAAGCAAGCCCTGGACCACATGATTCATCGTATTTATTTGATCAGTTTATTTCGAATATTGAGAAAGCAAAAAGCTAAAACGTTATCGTTAATAAATTATAAAATATAGTCTATTCTTTATTTATGATTATCATTTTATTTCCGTAATTTTGAGTAAAATACAAATTAATAACATAAAATATAAGAATAATGAGTATTATTGTTAAAATTTTCGCAAGACAAATTTTCGATTCAAGAGGTAATCCAACTATTGAAGTAGATGTAATTACAGAAAACGGAATTATAGGAAGAGCTGCAGTTCCATCAGGAGCTTCAACAGGTGAACACGAGGCGGTAGAGTTGAGAGATGGTGGTAAAGCCTTTTTAGGAAAAGGAGTTTTAACTGCTGTGAATAATGTAAATACGATTATAGCTGAAGAGTTAGTAGGTACTTCTGTATTTGAACAAAATAAAATTGATCAATTAATGATTGATTTAGATGGTACTCCAAATAAATCAAAATTAGGTGCAAATGCTATCTTGGGTGTTTCTCTTGCTGCTGCAAAAGCTGCTGCAAATGAATTAGGGCTTCCTTTGTATAGATATGTAGGTGGAGTTTCAGCTAACACTTTGCCATTACCAATGATGAATATCATTAATGGTGGCTCGCATTCAGATGCTCCAATTGCTTTTCAAGAGTTCATGATTATGCCAGTAAAAGCAACGTCATTTACACATGCATTGCAAATGGGTACTGAAATCTTCCATAATCTTAAAAAAGTATTACACGATAGAGGTCTTTCTACAGCAGTTGGTGATGAAGGAGGTTTTGCTCCTAATTTGGCAGGTGGTACAGAAGATGCATTAGATACTATCAAAAAAGCAGTTGAAGCTGCAGGTTATACTTTTGGAGATGAAGTGATGATTGCTTTAGACTGTGCTTCTTCAGAGTTTTATGTTGATGGTAAATATGATTATTCTAAATTTGAAGGTCCAACTGGAAAAGTTAGAACATCAGCAGAGCAAGTTGAATATTTGGCAGAATTAACAGCTAAGTATCCAATTATTTCTATCGAAGATGGTATGCAAGAAAATGACTGGGATGGTTGGAAATTATTAACTGAGAAAATTGGAGATAAAGTGCAATTGGTTGGTGATGATTTATTTGTTACTAATGTTGAGCGTTTATCTACTGGTATTGAAAAAGGAATTGCGAATTCAATCCTTGTAAAAGTAAATCAGATTGGTACTTTGACTGAAACAATTGCAGCAGTAAATATGGCTAAAAATGCTGGGTATACATCTGTAATGTCTCACCGTTCAGGAGAAACTGAAGATTATACTATTGCTGATTTAGCGGTTGCTTTGAACTGTGGTCAAATTAAAACAGGTTCTGCATCTCGTTCTGATCGTATGGCTAAATACAATCAATTATTGAGAATAGAAGAAGAACTTGAAGCTACTGCCTATTTTCCTGGCAAAAATGCTTTCAATGTAAAATAACAATAGTGTTTTTTATACTAAAAGCCATCTGTTTATTCAGATGGCTTTTTTTGTAAACATTTAACAAGTTGGGGATTGAATTCGTTTTTAAATTAGTTCTAAATTCATTAGATTTGGGAAATATTTAATTAAAAGTATATCCATATAATATTATGTCAAAAATAGCAACGTTAGAAATTGATGGCAATAAATTTGAGCTTCCATTCATAGTGGGTAGCGAAAACGAAGGAGCTGTTGATATTAGTAAATTAAGAGATTTATCTGGGGTGATTACTATAGATCCTGGATACAAAAATTCAGGTTCTTGTAAAAGTGAGGTTACTTTTTTAGATGGTGAGTTAGGAATTCTTCGATACAGAGGGTATTCAATTGAAGACTTAGCTGAAAAAGGTCACTTTTTAGAAGTGTCTTATCTTGTAATTTTTGGTGAATTACCAACTGCTGAAGAATTAATTCAGTTTGAAAATGATATTCGCAAGCATACTTTGGTAAACGAAGAAATGAAGAATATTATTGACGGATTTCCAAAAACTGCCCATCCAATGGGTGTTTTATCTGCTTTAACAAGTGCTTTGACAGCTTTTAATCCTAAATCAGTTAATGTAGAGAACGAGAAGGAAATGTATGAAGCGGTATGCAAAACTATGGGTAAATTTTTAGTTATTGCTACTTGGACGTACAGAAAAAGCATGGGATTCCCATTAAATTATTATGATAATACAAAGGGGTATGTAGAGAATTTTATGCGTCTAATGTTTGAATTGCCTACAGGACCTTATAAAGCAGATCCTATTGTTGTAAGTGCGTTAGATAAATTGTTTATTCTACATGCTGATCACGAACAAAACTGTTCTACATCTACAGTGAGAATGGTAGGTTCTTCGCATGCTGGTTTATTTGCTTCTATTTCAGCTGGAGTTTCTGCACTTTGGGGGCCACTTCATGGTGGGGCTAACCAAGCCGTTTTAGAGATGTTAGAAGAAATTCACAAAGATGGTGGAGATACTGAAAAGTACTTATCAAAAGCAAAAGATAAAAATGATCCTTTCCGTTTGATGGGATTTGGTCATAGAGTTTACAAAAATTTCGATCCTAGAGCAAGAATTATTAAGAAAGCAGCAGATGAAGTTTTAGCTACTTTGGGTGTTGAAGACCCAATTTTAGAGATCGCTAAAAAATTAGAAGTTGCGGCTTTAGAAGATGAGTACTTCAAATCAAGAAGTTTGTATCCTAATGTTGATTTCTACTCTGGAATTATTTACAGAGCCTTAGGAATTCCAACTGATATGTTTACAGTAATGTTTGCTATAGGACGTTTGCCAGGTTGGATTGCGCAATGGAAAGAAATGAGAGAAAACAAAGAACCTATTGGTCGTCCAAGACAAGTTTATGTTGGCTATCCATTACGGGAATTTAAAAGTGTAGATAAAAGATAAAATATAATGACTAAAAAGCTTCACGAATCTGTGGAGCTTTTTTGGTTCTAAATAATTTCAAGTTATAATGTTAGAGTTAAATGTAAAAAATGAAACGGCAAGATTAAGAAAGGTTATTTTAGGAGTAGCAAATAGTAATGGGCCAACTCCAACGGTAGATGAAGCTTATGATCCAAAATCTTTAGAGCATATAGTAGCAGGTACTTATCCTTTAGAAAAAGACATGATTGTTGAGATGGATGCTTTTAATGCTGTTTTTGAAAAATACAACGTTACAGTATATAGACCTGAGTTAATTTCAAATTATAATCAAATATTTGCAAGAGATATTGGATTTGTTATTGATGATGTTTTTATCAAATCGAATATTTTGCCAGACAGAGAGAGAGAATTAGATGCGATTCAATATGTTATTGATCAAATCAACCCCTCAAAAGTTGTTAGGCCTCCAGAAGAAGTCCATATTGAAGGAGGTGATGTTATGCTTTGGAATGATTACATTTTTATTGGAACCTATAAAGGAAGCGATTATAAAGATTATATAACTGCAAGAACGAATTGGCAAGGTGTTGATTTTATTAGACAACTTTTTCCCAATAAAATAGTCAAAGATTTTGATTTGGTTAAATCAAAATTAGAAGCTAGAGATAATGCCTTACATTTAGATTGTTGTTTCCAACCAGTAGGTAATGATAAAGGAATTATTTATAAAAATGGATTTAGAGAAGAGGCTGATTATCTGTTCTTGGTGAGTCTTTTTGGAAAGGAAAATTTGTTTCATATCACAAGAGACGAAATGTATGATATGAATTCTAATGTTTTTTCTATTGCTCCCAATGTCGTTGTTTCTGAGAAGAATTTTACAAGATTGAATAATTGGTTGAGAGAGCAAGGTTTTGTGGTTGAGGAGATTCCATACGCCGAGATAGCTAAACAAGAAGGCTTATTACGTTGTTCAACCCTACCTTTACTTAGAGATTAAAAAGTGTTTTGGGATTATTTTTTTAAATCCGAATTATTTAAATTAAAAAAAAGATGAAACAAACTACCAATTCTATATTGATGATACGTCCAGTTGCTTTTAGAATGAATGAGCAAACTGCCGTAAATAATTATTACCAAAAAGTATTAGATGGATTGTTACCGGCTACTGTTAATGCCAAGGCACAAGAAGAATTTGATGCATTTGTGAAAAAATTACGTTCTGTAGGTGTGAATGTGATTGTTGTTGATGATACATTGTCTCCAGATACTCCAGACAGTATTTTTCCAAACAATTGGATTTCTTTTCATGAAAATGGAGATGTTGTTTTGTATCCAATGTTTGCTGAAAATCGTCGTTTAGAACGAAGAGAAGAAATTTTAGATATTCTCGAAGATGAAGGTTTTGTAATCAATGAGATTATGGATTATACTGAAGCTGAAATGGATAGTATATTCTTGGAAGGAACCGGAAGTTTGTTGCTAGATCGTGCTAATGGGAAAGCTTATTGTGCTTTATCACCTAGAGCTGATGAAGAGTTGTTTATCGAATTTTGCGAAGATTTTGATTTTGCGCCAGTAATTTTTGAAGCATTTCAAACCGTAAATGGAGAACGTAAATTGATTTATCACACTAATGTGATGATGTGTTTGGGTGAAACTTTTGCTGTTTTATGTGCAGATGCAATTGACGATAAAAAAGAACGTAAGATGGTTATTGATAGTTTGAAAAACGATGATAAACAAGTGATTTTAATTACTGAAGATCAAGTTAATAATTTTGCAGGTAACATGCTAGAAGTCAAAGGTGCTGACGACAGAAGGTATTTGATTATGAGTGCTGCAGCTCATCAATCATTGACGAAAAAACAAATTACAGAATTAGAAGAGCACGTTACGATTTTAAGCTCTAGTTTGGATACTATTGAGGCTTGTGGTGGTGGAAGTGCCCGATGTATGATGGCGGAGATTTTTTTGCCAAGAGCTTAAATACAAAAACATTTTAAAATTCAGCCTGTCAGAAATAAGTTTTGACAGGCATTTTTTTATCTAAAAATTAGCTTTGATTATATTCACTAAAGCGCCTACTATATATTGTATACCAATAGCAATTACAATAAATCCTACGATACGAGAAATCGCAACAATCCCAGAGGCTCCTAGAGCTTTTGCCAAATAGTGTGCGCTCCTTAAAATAACAAATATAGTTGCTGATATGGCCAAAATAGCAGCTATTGAAATCAAAATTTCATTTGTAGATTTATGTTGGTTGTAAAATGCAATCAGTAGGGACATTGAGCCAGGTCCCGCTAGCATTGGTATTGCTAATGGAGTAAGTGCGATATCATTTCTTTTTTGGGCATCATTTTCAATCTTTTTATTAATACCTCTTTTCTTGTTGAATTTTCCTGACAAAAGTGAAAAACCAGAGCTTACAATTACAATTCCACCAGCTATTCTTAATGAGTCAATGCTAATTCCGAAGAAAGTTAGTACATATTGTCCGACCAAAAAGGACACTACTAAAATGATAAAGACATTTATAGCGGTCCAAAGGGAGAGTCTGTTACGTTCGGGTTGGCTGTCGTTTTGGGTTAGCCCAACAAAAATTGGAACTGTTCCTATAGGATTTAAAACAGAAAATAAAGCGGCAAATAGGTAAATAAATAATTCCATATCTCGTGTTTTGTTACAAAGCTACACTTTTCAGAGTGATAAATCTTACTTGTTTGTTAATTTATTGTTTTCTGAACACTACGGTTTTCATTGGTTAAAAGGTAGAGGCTGTCCTTGTTTTTTGACTACTTTTGTAGCATATATTTAGAAAAATGACAAAAAATAAAAAAACAGTAGTTTTAGGAGCGACTTCTAAACCGGAAAAATATGCCTTTAAAGCCATTTCCTTATTGGTCGAGAAAGGGCATTCTGTAATTGCAATAGGTCAAAATGCAGGAGAGGTAGCTGGTGTGAAAATTAAAACAAAGGCAATTCCTTTGAAAAATATAGATACCATAACCTTGTATTTGAATCCATCAAGACAAAGGGATTATTATAATTACATTGTGGAAGCAAAGCCTAAACGTGTAGTCTTTAACCCAGGTACTGAGAATCCAGAGTTGTATCAATTGCTTGAACTGAATGGGATTCAAGTAGAAGTAGCTTGTACTTTAGTTTTACTTACGCTCAATCAATATTAAAGGATTTGTTATATTTTGAGATGCTAAGTTATTACTAATTTGGATTGATTTTTAACGCAACAATTCAGTAGGTAGCGTTGGTATCTCAATTTTTAAGTAACCATTTTGTTTTGATTAAAGTTTAAAAAAATAATCATTTAGTCTTTAAAGGCAGTTTTATTTATGAATCTAGATAGAATCTTTCTTTCTGAATCTCATCCTTGTGGTAAAGAGTTGCACTATGTACAACAAGCATTAGAAGCTAAAGCGATAACTTCTGGTGGAAATGTTGTGCGTGATTTTGAGGAGGATTTAGAGTGTTATTTAGGTAATAATGTCATTGTAAATGCTACTAATTCTGGTACTTCGGCTATTCATTTGGGGTTGTTATTGTTAGGTGTGCAACCTGGAGATGAAGTTATTTGTCAATCAATGACTTTTTCAGCTTCGGTGAATCCAATTCTTTATATAGGAGCAAGTCCAGTTTTTGTTGATAGTGAGTTGGATACTTGGAACATGTGTCCAATAGCATTAGAAGAAGCAATACAAGATAGAATTAGTAAAGGTAAAAAACCAAAGTGCATTATTGTTGTGGATTTGTATGGTATGCCTTATCAGGCAGATAAGATTAATGAAGTAGCAAATAAATATGGAATTGCAGTTTTAGAGGACAGTGCTGAGGCTTTGGGAAGTCGCTATAAAGGTGTCCCTTGTGGAACTCTCGGGGATATTGGTGTTTTTTCATTTAACGGGAACAAAATCATTACGACATCAAGTGGTGGTGCATTATTACTTTCGGATGCTTCACAAAAAGAGCGCGCTGCTTTTTTGGCTACGCAAGCTCGTGATGCAGCGCCTTATTATCAACACACTGAAGTTGGATATAATTATGCCATGAGCTCCATTGCAGCAGCTGTAGGGAGAGGACAATTAGAGGTGCTCAATTCGCGTATTCAGTCACGTAGAAATAATCATTCTTTTTATAAAGAGCTATTTTTAGGAGTAAAGGGAATTTCAGTTTTTACGGAGCCCAATGCTGATTTTTTTTCCAATTATTGGTTGACCACCATTTTAATTGATAGTGAAATAACAAACGGATTAACGCCCGAAATTTTTCGTTTGTTTTTAGAAGAATTTAATATTGAAGCGCGTCCATTATGGAAACCGATGCATTTGCAACCTGTTTTTGAAAAATACCCTTACTACGGAGGAGTAATTGCGGCAACTTTGTTTGAACAAGGGTTATGCCTTCCATCAAGTTCGACTTTAGGTGAAGAAAAAAAAGCAAGAATAAAAGAAAAGTGTATGATTTTATTGGATAAGTACAATTGTTTGTAAAAATTACTAATAACATCCTATAAAAGCGCTAGTTTGCTATAAAAATAGTGTTTTTTCAATTTTAAACGTATTTTTGTCGCTATGGAATTTTCTTCGAAGTTATTAGAAAAAGCGGTTAGTGAAATGGCTCAATTACCAGGAATCGGTAAAAGAACTGCTTTGCGATTGGTTTTACACTTACTCAAACAACCATCCGACCAAACACGTTTTTTATCGGAATCTTTGCTTAATATGAGGAACGATATTCGTTTTTGTACTAGTTGTCATAATATATCAGATACTGAGTTGTGTCAGATTTGTGCCAATACTTCCAGAAATCATCAGTTGATTTGTGTAGTTGAGGATATCCGTGATGTTATGGCTATTGAAAATACAGGTCAATATAAAGGGATTTACCATGTATTGGGAGGGAAAATTTCTCCAATAGATGGTGTAGGACCTAGTCAATTGAATATTAATTCCTTAATCGAAAAAGTAAATTCAGGTCAAGTTAAAGAATTGATTTTTGCATTGAGTTCAACAATGGAAGGGGATACGACAAACTTTTATATATATAAGCAAATCAATGCTACTGATTTGATTCTGTCAACCATTGCAAGAGGTATTGCAGTTGGTGATGAATTAGAATATGCAGACGAGGTAACTTTAGGACGAAGTATATTGCAACGTGTGCCTTTTGAGTCTTCCTTTAAGACTACAGGTTCTAATTAATACATTGAGTTTTCTGTTAATTGTGAATGATAAACTATATTTGTAATAAAATAATAAGGATGAACAAAACGATTTTCTTTTTGGTACTAATGAGTGGTTTACTTTTGAGTTCTTGTATACCAACCAAAGATTTAACTTATTTGCAACAAAAAGAGTCGGAGTCTCCTGAAAAGGCTGTTATGGCTATTGGGTCAAAACCTTATCGACTGCAAACGAATGATGTTTTAAGTATCAATTTGAAAGCCATAGATCCAAAATTGGTGGCTATTTTTAATGCTAACGCAAGTGCCAATGAGAATTTAAATCAAAATTCTGAAAGTGGCTTGTACTTTAACGGATATAGAGTAGACGATCACGGTAATATTCGTATTCCTATTTTAGGAGAAATGAATGTTCTGGGTTATACACTGGAAGAAGTTCGTTTGAAAATAGAAAAAAAACTCTTAGAAGAATACTTTAAAAACGAAGCGAATCTTTTTGTCAACGTAAAGTTATCAGGATTCCGTTATACTATTAATGGTGAGGTGGGGAGTACAGGTACCAAAACGCTTTTCCAGGAGAGTGTAACCATATTAGAGGCTATTGCCAATGCAGGTGACATTACAATGGTTGGAAATAGAAAAGAAGTGACCATTATGCGAAAAACACCCACTGGAGTTGAAATGCATGATTTGGATTTAACCGATCGCAATGTTATCAACTCGCCTTATTATTATTTGCAACCCAATGATTATGTATATGTGAAGCCTATGAAACAAAAATCTTGGGGTACAGGAAAAACAGGTATCGAATCTTTAGGTACTATCATTACACTTCTGTCATTGGTTACAACTACCTATCTATTATTAAAAAACTAAATCCCTTTTCTAAAAATGCTTGACCTTAAAGATTTTTCCATTTTTGAAAATCAATCCACGTTTGATTTCAAAGGCTTTTTGCTTAAAATAGCGGGCTACTGGAAGTGGTTTTTGATAAGCTTAGCCATCTGTTTTTTTATTGCCTATCAAGTCAATATTAGGAAAGAAAAAATTTATGGATTAGAAACATTGATTTCTGTAAAAGAAGAAAGCAATCCATTGTTCACTTCAAATACCAGTTTGACTTTTAATTGGGGAGGAGTTTCTGATGAAGTGCAAACCATTACTACCACCTTGCAATCGCGTTCCCATAACGAATTAGTGGTTGAAAAATTACAGTATTATATTGACTATTTAGTGCAAGGCGAATACAACTTAATTGATGCTTATGGTGCAGTACCATTTGAACTAGAGTTAGATAAGAAGAAAGGGCAATTAACAGGTGCACTAATTAGTATAACTTTCGTATCAGAATCTGTTTACGAGCTTAAAATCACCTTTGAGAACAGTTCTGTTCCTTTAATTCATTATGCTGATGCTTCTAGGTCAACTACAAATGTAGCCGTTGGTGAATTTAAAAAGAGATTTAAAGTAGGGCAAGAAGTGGTGCTTCCTTTTTTGAATTGGCGTTTAAATATAAAGGACAATCCTGGTTTTTATAAAGGAAATGAATACTTCGTTCGCTTTAATGATTTTGATGGTACTGTATCGAATTATAAAGGTATAGCAGTTAGAGCGGATGATAAAGGAGGTTCTGTTTTGACCTTAAGCATGCAGGGTACCAACAAAGCACGTTTGGTAGATTATTTGAATGCTACGGTAAAGATGTTGATAAAAAGGCAATTGGATAGTAAAAATCAATTTGCTACCAATACAATTGCTTTTATTGATAGTACGTTAGTGTCAATGGAATCGCAATTAAAAGAAACAGGTAATGAATTAAAATCCTTTCGAAAAGATAAAAACATTATTGATGTTGAAGATGGAGGGGTAAAATTTTCAGATAGAATTTTAAAGTACGATGTTGAGAAAGACGAGATTACTAGAAAAATTGCGTATTACAATTCGTTACGTTCTTATCTGAAAAGCAGTGTCGATTATTCTAAGTTACCAGCACCATCAGTAGCAGGAATTGAAGATCCTAATATTGTGGTAAATGTTTCTAAATTAATTGCATTGTCTACCCAACGTTCTGAAATGGCTTATGCCGTAAAGAGCGAGAAAATATTTAAAGATTTTGACAATCAAATGCTGGCAGTAAAAAATGTTTTATTAGAAAACATCGTTACGGCCAAACAAGCTTTACAATATGATTTAGCGACAGTCAATAGTAAAATAGGAGCTTCAGAGAGTGTTATCAAACAGTTACCCGAAGATCAGCAAGAATTGATTAAAATAAAACGTAAGTATGATTTGAGTGACAATATTTATACTACTTTTTTACAAAAACGAAGTGAGGCTGATATTGTAAAAGCCGCAAACTTATCCGATATTCACTTTATTGATCCCGCCAAAGATGTTGGTGGAGGTTTAATTGGTCCCAAAACTTCTGTTAACTACGTTCTTGCCTTGTTTTTAGGGATTTTGATACCCTTAATTGTAGTTTTGATTATTTTCTTTATCAATAATTCTATTCAAAACACAGAGGAGTTGTCCAATCTTACGAACATTCCTTTGATAGGAGTGATTGGGGTTAATAGAGATAAAACTGCCTTAGCAGTATATAATAAACCTAAATCAGCTTTGTCGGAATCGTTTCGAGCCATTCGATCATCTTTACAGTTTTTGTATAAAAAGCAAAATGTAGATGGGGCGAAAACATTAATGATTACCTCTTCTGTAAGTGGTGAAGGAAAAACATTTTGCTCTATTAATATTGCAACGGTTTTTGCATTAAGTGAAAAAAAGACAGTAATAGTTGGTTTGGATTTGCGTAAACCAAAGTTGTTTGAAGAATTTAATTTAAATAATGATAAAGGAGTTGTCAATTATTTAATCAATGAAAGTTCTGTTGATGAAATTACAAATGCTACAGAAATTCCTTTTCTAGATGTTATTTTATCTGGACCTATTCCGCCTAACCCTGCTGAGTTAATTATAAGTGAGCACTTGGGAGATTTGATGCGCGAATTAAAACAAAAGTATGATTACATCATTTTGGATACCCCTCCAGTTGGATTGGTATCAGATGCTTTGGAGTTGGATCAATATTGTGATGTAACTCTTTATATTGTTCGTCAAAACTTTTCAAAAAAGGACATGATAACGCTTTTAAATAATAGAGTCAAAAGAGGGGAATTGAAGAACACTAGTATCATCTTGAATGGTTTTGAAAACAAAGCAAAATACGGTACAGGTTATGGTTATGGCTATGGTTACGGTTATGGTAATAATAGTTATGCTGATGGTTATCATGAAAAAGAACCAGTTGTAAGCACTATTTCTAAAGTGTTGAAGTGGTTAAAAAAGGAACGAAAACTATGATGGAAAAAACGATACTAATTACAGGTGGTGCTGGTTTTATTGGTTCTAATCTTACAGAATATTTTTTAGCAAAAGGATATAAAGTAGTAGTGTTAGATAATTTTGCAACAGGACATCGTCATAATCTTGCAGCAGTGGCCGCTCATCCTCAATTTAAATTAATTGAAGGTGATATCAGAAATATAAATGATTGTGTAGTGGCGGTTGAAGGAGTCGATTATGTGTTGCATCAAGCGGCATTAGGTTCTGTTCCGCGCTCAATTGGTGATCCTGTTACTACCAATGACGTAAACGTTTCTGGCTTTTTGAACATGTTGGTGGCTGCAAGAGATGCTAAAGTAAAGCGTTTTGTCTACGCAGCGAGTTCCTCTACTTATGGAGATTCTCAGGGGTTGCCAAAAGTTGAAGAGGTTATAGGTAAGCCATTGTCTCCTTATGCGATTACAAAATATGTTAATGAATTGTATGCTGAAATTTTTGGAAAAACCTACGGTTTAGAAACCATCGGATTGCGTTATTTTAATGTTTTCGGACGCAAGCAAGACCCTAAAGGTGCTTACGCAGCAGTTATTCCAAAATTTGTGATGCAGCTGATGCAACACCAAAGCCCAATAATTAACGGAGACGGGAATTATTCTAGAGATTTCACCTATATCGATAATGTTATTCAGATGAATGAATTGGCAATGACGACCACGCAGCCAGAAGCCATTAATACTGTTTTTAATACTGCCTTTGGAGACCGAAATACATTGAATGATCTTGTGGGTTATTTGAAAGCCTATTTAGGAGAATATGATGAAAGCATCAAAAACATTCCTATTGAATATGGTCCCAATCGCACGGGCGACATACCTCATTCGTTGGCTAGTATTGATAAGGCACAAAGACTATTAGGCTATGCTCCTCAATTTTCTCTGCAACAGGGTTTAAAAGAAGCGGTGGGTTGGTATTGGGAGCATTTGAAATAGTGACTTTCTGAGTTGTGAGTTTTCTGTTATGAGTTTTGGGTGTATGTGTAGTATTTGTTGACGGAAAGAAAGCGAATTTGAGTCAAGAGTCAGAAGTGTAGTATTTAGCCTATAGTAATTTGAATGCTGCTGCTAGAAAGTTCACTGATTGAAGGTTGATAACTGAAAGATAAAAATAAAAAATAAACCAAAAAATAAAAATGTCAATTACAAAAATATGTTGCATAGGCGCCGGATATGTCGGAGGACCTACGATGGCGGTTATTGCGCAAAAATGTCCACAGATTCAAGTCACTGTGGTGGATTTAAATCAAGAAAGAATTGCAGCTTGGAATAATGAAGATGTAACTACTATTCCAATTTATGAGCCAGGATTGGCTGAGATTGTGGCAGAAGCTCGAGGGCGTAATTTGTTTTTCTCAACCGATGTTGAAAAAGCAATCGACGAAGCGGAAATGATTTTTATTTCGGTGAATACACCAACCAAAACCTATGGAAAAGGGAAAGGAATGGCTGCCGATTTGAAATTCATTGAGTTGTGCGCGCGTCAAATCGCTAAAGTTGCCAAAGACAATAAGATAGTGGTTGAAAAATCGACTTTGCCAGTTCGTACAGCTGAAGCACTTAAAAGTATTTTAGACCATACAGGTAATGGGGTGCAATTTCAAATTTTATCCAACCCTGAATTTTTAGCTGAAGGAACAGCTGTAAGCGATCTTTTGGCTCCAGACCGTATTCTAATTGGTGGAGATACTACTCCAGAAGGAGAACAAGCCATTCAGTCTTTAGTAGCCGTGTATGCCAATTGGGTAGCCCCTGAAAAGATTTTGACCACCAATGTTTGGTCTTCTGAATTGTCAAAATTAACAGCCAATGCTTTTTTAGCACAACGAATTTCTTCTATCAATGCGATGTCTGAATTGTGTGAGCAAACGGGTGCCGATGTGAATGAAGTAGCCAGAGCTATAGGAATGGATAGCAGAATAGGTCCCAAGTTTTTGAAAGCCTCTGTAGGTTTTGGAGGCTCTTGTTTTCAAAAGGACATTCTGAATTTGGTGTATATTGCCAAATCCTATGGGTTACATGAAGTAGCCGATTATTGGGAGCAGGTTATCATTATGAATGATCATCAAAAAAGACGTTTCTCCAATAAAATAGTACAAACATTATACAATACAGTAGCCGATAAAAAAATTGCTCTTTTGGGATGGGCGTTTAAAAAAGACACCAATGATACGAGAGAATCTGCAGCGATTTATGTAGCTGACGATCTGATTAATGAAGAAGCCCGACTTACAGTATATGATCCTAAAGTTTCATTTTCTAAAATTCTTTCTGATTTGGATTATTTAGAATCAAGAACCCCAGGCAAAAACAAAGAGCACATTGCTGCGGCTGCTACTGCCTATGAAGCGTGTCAGAATGCCCATGCTATTGCCATCCTAACAGAGTGGGATGAATTTAGAAGTTATGATTGGCAAAAAATCTATGATAGCATGCAAAAACCAGCCTTTGTTTTTGATGGTAGAAATATTTTAGATGTTGATCAAATGAAAGCCATTGGTTTTGTGTATCTAGGGATTGGGGCGTAGGGGCAGTTATCGGTTGTGAGTTATGAGTTGTGAGTTATCGGTTGTGGGTTGTGAGTTATCGGTTTTGAGTTGTGGGTTGTCAGTTACAGTTGTTGTGTGTTAGGGAGAGTTTTCGTTTTACCCCGCCCCTAAAGGGAGCCGAAAACAAGACGTGTAGAAGAACATATCCTCTTGACTGTACTTAGCTTAGCTCAGTATAAACTAATCGAGGTGACACTTAAAAACAAAGTAGGTAAAAGAAGCCTCTTGACTAATACTGCAAACAAAATTTGATTAAGCAGTTTACTCCCCTCTTGAGAGGGGGTGGGGGTGTGTTTTTGAGGTGAACAATAAAGGGCTGATGAGGTTAAGTTTTCGTTTTACCCCGATCCTAAAGGGAGTTGAAAACAAGACGTAAAGGAGAACAAGTCCTTTCGACTTTACTTCGACTTCGCTCAGTATAAACTACTCGAGGTGACACTTAAAGACAGAAATTAGGTAAAGAAGCCTCCTGAAAATACAGCATGCATAATTTGATTAAGCGGTTTACTCCCCTCTTGAAATCTAAGATTCAACGACTCCTTTAAAAAAAATATACACGTGGAGTTATAGGGGCTGGGGTGTGTTTTGAAGTAATGAGGTTTGATATCAAGCATTTAAACCTTGTTTTTTTTTACACCAAGACTCTATTTGTCATTATATAAATACTTTGCGTTCCTTTGCGTAATTCTTTGCGAACCTTGCGGTTAAGGTTTCATATGTCCCAGCTATAGGTTGACCATAGTAAGCAATCTAAAAGAACCCTTCGCAAATCATAATCCACCAAACCCGCCAAAGAAATCAACCCAACCTTTAAAAAAAAGCTTAAAAAAGGCTTAAAAAAAGTTGACAAATAGCTAGGGAAAAGGTATTTTTACCGCATCGAAATACGAATAGCGGGAACTATTCGAGACTTTCAACTCTTAATTTGCTCAAAAAGACGGGTTACTAGCTGCTTTTTTTGAGCTTTTTTTTGCTTAAAAATGAAGTAAAAGCACCTTTTTTTTAAAAAAAAGTACGCGAAGAGGGGGAGATTGGAAACTATTTTGTGTGAAAAACAAAAGTATTTCGTTCCTTTTGTAGGAAAAAAACATTTATTAATCTTTTCAATTGTCTGAGCGCGGGACAATTCATTTCGTCTTGATGCTTTTTTGGCTTCGTCCTGATGAAGTAAACGGTTCATCCTGATGAACTATAAATTGCATACGGACGAAATGAAAGGAAATTTATAAAAAAAAAGCCCCGAGTGCGGGAACACTCGAGACTTTCAACTACTCAATTAACTAAAAATACGGGCTACTAGCTGGCTTTTTGGTAATTTACTGATTTAAGCAGTTGGCGCAATTTCTTTCCAGGGCGGAATAATATGCGGCTTTTTTTAACGTCTGCTGCAGTAACTTCTTCGGGCGTGTTTTTTCCCTCCGAGCTGATACTGACTTGAAAGTTACCCAAACTTCCCAATTTGATAATACGTCCTTGATTGAGCTCGTTGATGATGTTGTACTCCAACGATTTTAACACAGCGTAACAATCCGTATCCGTCAAGGTGCTTTGATACGAAATCATGGTCGCTAAAGCTTCCAAATCTGTTTCACCATTGCCAATAGAGGCGGCATAATACTTTTCAGGGGCAGTCAGGTCCTGTGGGTTTTTTCTTGACTGAATTCTAAATTTAATAGCCATAATCTAGCTTTTTAAAAAGTTAATAATAAATGATTTTGTCATACAAAGCTGATTAATTACTTTGTAATAACACTACAAAGATTATAAAAAAGTGATTGTAAAAAAAGTGAACTTATTAACAGTTTTTAAAGTTATTTCCTATGCTTAAATTAGTTTTTATTCAATTTTTAATTTATTTTTTGTAAAAATTTTTTTTTTGTGGTATTTCTATTAATGAATTAATAATTTATTAATAAACAGAAAACCTACATTTGCTTCTGTTGTTAATAAGTCTAGTTTAATAGTCAATTAAAAAACAACCTAAAGTGCTGTAATCTTTGATTTTACTCCATTTTTTTATGACCTTGAATTGTCTTTCGCAAAAGAACTTATGATTGGAGCTTTAAAACTTTTGGGAAGAAAAAGGTAGCTAATGGGTGGCTTTAGCATTAAATTAAAAGCCGTTACACTTTGGAGCAGTGTAACGGCTAGTTGTTGCTTTAAAAAGTAGTAAATGTTCTTGTATGTCTGCACATAGTTCCGTTTGAAGAGTATTTAAAATAGTTCTTATTTTGGATTTATTGCTGTTCCGATTTTTATTTTTTAAATAGTTTAGAAGTGTCTCTGTATCCGTTTTTGTCCATGTACCAATCCATATAATTAAATCCTTGACTTTTAGTCCATTGGTTAAAAACTAAAAAGGCTTTAGTAATGTCTTGTTTTTCTGCAGGATATGCAAATTGCATGGGGATGTTAATGGCCCAAGGTAAATTGGTGTCTGACATGTAATACTTTTGAATAGACAGATTAGTGTTGTCGTCACCAGTACCAAACAGTGATTTGTCTGCCAAATCTGTGGGTGCACTAGCTGGTAAATGGATCTCTTTGCCGCGTATTGCATTTATGACAATAAAAGGGTTGTAAGGTGGTGTTCCAAAATTACTGAAGGGTATTGCAGTTATAAACTCAATTTTTGTGTTAATTGTTTTAGGAGCTGCATAGGCTCCTCCTACATAAGTGTTAACAATAGAGCCATTATAATTCAATACTTTAAATGGATCGTCAAAAATGGGGATGACTGCTTTTGATTGTTTTTGTTCTGTTCCATTGGAATTTAGAACAAATACCCCATTATTTAAACTTTGTCCAGTAACCGATTTTACATTGGTTGGTATAGTGTTAAATTGTAACGAAAACCCATTTTTCAATGAAGCACCAATTGCTCGAACTGTTATGGCAGCATTTACTTCAACAACTTTATTCTCGGCATTAGTTACTTGATTAAAATTATAATCAAGTACTAAATCGTTGAAATCATAATCTCCTTTGTAAGGCCATAAATCTTCAAAGGCAAGTGTTCCAACATTATTTTTGGATGGATAATAATTGTTAAATGCTTTTGTAGGCTCAGTTGGAAATTCATCAAGCGTATCACCCACGCCATCACCATCGCTATCTGTTGGTGTATCTATTGCTCTTATGTTGTCTGTTTTAGCGGCAGTGTAGGGAGAAACGGTAGAATAAAAAACAACATCATTAAAATCGTCATCTGTATTTCCTTCTCTTTGGAGATCTTCAAAACCTACTAAGAAAAGTTGCCGTTTCACATCTTTTAGAACGACATTGTGCTTTTTTTTACTCTCACTTTTCTCTGGATTAAAACGGGTGTCGGAATAGTAGGTGTTGATACCAGTACCAATAGCACCATTAGTAGTTGAAAAGCCAGCGGTAATTAAAAACCAAGCGATAGTGGTTCCCTTCGGGAAAACGGTTGTGTATTTATTAGTTACAGGATCCAGATACAATAGTTGTACTTTGTTACCACTGCGTAAAGAACCCCCAGACCCAGTGTAAGAACTATTTGGGAAGAGGATAGTGGCATCTTTTATCTCTGTTTTACTGTTTGGGGGATTGTCATTTTTATGCGTATAATATCCTAGCGTATTTTTGTAACCAGTGCCTTCGTGCACGAATGTAATCCAAACTTCTGCATCAGCTATCAGTTCAATGTTGCCATTATCAGTAGTAGCGAAATATTCAGGATGTGAATCTGTTAGTTTTTTTCGTTCCGGTAGCGACGCATTTACATCTGCTAAAAAATCATTGGCTATTTTGTCATCCGTATTCCATAAGTAATTTGGTTTACCCAAGTTATCCCAAGAACCAAGTGCATAGTAGCCATTTTTTTTTGTCGGTTCTGGTAAAACTACTGTTGCATTAGTTTTTAAATTTGTGGCACTCTTATTCGTTTTTGGATTTGATCCACCGATTACAGCACTAATAGTATTAGAATCAATTTTAATCTGTTTTAATGAAGGAAAACCAACATGGTCTACTAAAACACTTATGCTGTCAACAAATGTTTGTGGTGCTATTTCAAAATCTACTATTCCAGCAGTTGAACTAATGCCTTTAAATGCTAAAAAATCGCTGCTATTTGCTTTAAGTAAACCTTCCGTTGTCAAAGGATTTTGAGTGTAAATTTGTACAAATACCCCTCCGATAGGTTTGTTTTCTGAATTTAAGACTGAAAGTGAAACTTTTACTTGTTTAGTGGTTTTAAAATCGAATGTACTACTATTCGGAATCGGAGTATTGTCATTAGTAGTATCGTGAGCACACGAATACAACAAAATGAGCAATGTTGCTACTAAAACGAGACTAGTTTTGGGGCTAATTTTTTTCATATAAATACTTGTTAAAAATTATTTTTTTAAGATTGAATCAGAAAAATAGTTCTTGTATTTTTTTATATGGTTTTACAATTATTTTATAAGGATATGATTGTAAACATATTCATTATGAGTTAATTATATATTAAAGGTAGTGAGAATTTTTATTAAAAACTGTGTTTTTTTTAAAAATAAGTGCGTGCTGTTGATTGAAATTCAATCACATAGCTTTTTTTAGGATTGATTTATTGCTGTAAGTAGGGGAAAATATAATTACAAATTATGTACTGAAAGGAGCCGAAAAGAGTGGGCAGTGTTCAGTTTTTAGTTGTCAGTTATCGGTTATGGGTTGTGAGTTGTGGGTTATTGGTTATCGGTTTTGGGTTGTGAGTTGTGAGTTGTGAGTTGTGGGTTGTCGGTTGTGAGTTGTCGGTTGTGAGTTGTGAGTTGTGGGTTGTGAGTTGTGAGTTGTCGGTTTTGAGTTGTGGGTTGTCAGTTATCAGTTGTCGGTTGTCAGTTATCTGTTATGGGTTGTGAGTTGTGGGTTGTCGGTTATTGGTAATCAGTTATTGGTTATGGGTTGTCAGTTATCAGTTGTCGGGTGTTAGGGAGAGTTTTCGTTTTTCCCCGACCCTAAAGGGAGCCGACAACAAGACGTGTAGAAGAACATATCCTCTTGACTGTACTTAGATTAGCTCAGTATAAACTACTCGAGTTTACACTTAAAGACAGAAATTAGGTAAAAGAATCCTTTTGAATAATAAGCAAACAAAATTTGATTAAGCGGTTTACTCCCCTCTTGAAATCGAAGATTCAACGACTCCTTTAAAAAAAATATACACTTGGAGTTATAGGAGCTGGGGTGTATTTTGAAGTAATGAGGTTTGATGTCAAGCATTTAAACCTCATTTTTTTTACCCCGAGAGTCTATTTATCAACATCTAAATACTTTGCGTTCCTTTGCGTAATTCTTTGCGAACATTGCGGTTAAGGTATAGTGTTTAATAGAAAGTCTTTTTTTTAGTTTTCGTTTTACCCCGCCCCTAGAGGGAGCCGAAAACAAGACGTGTAGGTGAAACAAGTCCTCTCGACTATACTTCGACTTCGCTGAGTATCAACTTTTGAGAGGATACTTAAATTCAGAAGGTAGGACTTAGAGGTTGAAAAAGGAAATAGAAGCCTCTTCTTTTCCTTGACAGTAACTTTGATCATCACTTCAATTGCTGAGACCAATATGATATGAAATGTTGTAACGATTCCTCCGTCAGCCAAGTACTTAGGCAACAGTTAACTGCTGAAATCTTACTATGATGCTCTGTATAATTGTCAAGTCGAGCGCAGTCGAGACTGTTTAGAAGCACATAATTCATTACTTCCTGTAGAGGTAAAAAAAATCAAAAAGCACCTTACCATACAACGCGTTGTTGTTCCTTTTTTTGCCCTTTAGGATTTGGGGAAAAGAAAAAGCAATCCCTGCTTCAGTTGGTAACAATCGAGAATGTTTCTTGTCAATACAACTTTTGCGTTTCATTGCGTAATCCATTGCGAACCTTGCATTTGATTTATTAAATTGGAGCCGATCGTGACGTTCTGAAAATCGTTACACACCGTGCCTATAGCTAGCTTAATATAAAGTTAGCTATTGCTTATTTTTCTCACAAAACATCTTACTTGGACTATCCCTAAAACTAGTGATTTTTTATATTTAATTTAACGCTAATAGATTGCTTAGTATCTCAAAAACAATAGGTTGAAGGTTTATTGCTTGAAATGTCTCTTTTTGTTTTTTTACTCCATCCAAAAGCAAAGGATTGCTGTTTTGCTTTTTGTTATATTTGCAATCCTAATAACTTTCAGAAAAAGACTGTTAGCTTAAATAAGTAATACATTGGATACAAAAATAAAAATTGCCGTAATTGGATTAGGCTACGTTGGATTGCCTTTGGCCAGACTATTTGCTACTCAATATCCTGTGGTTGGGTTCGATATTAATAAAAACAGAGTGGCTGAATTGCAGTCAGGTGTTGATAGTACTTTAGAAATCGACGATGCTGTATTGCAATCGGTTTTGGTTACAGATTTCGATGCGTCAGAAAAAGGACTGCTATGTTCAAATGAGCTGACTTCGATACAAGACTGTAATTATTACATTGTTACTGTGCCTACTCCAGTTGATAAAAACAATCGCCCTGACTTAACACCCCTGTATGCTTCAAGTGCTACCGTTGGGAAAGTATTAAAAAAAGGAGATATTGTTATTTATGAATCTACAGTATATCCTGGGGTAACTGAAGAAGAGTGCATACCTGTATTAGAAAAAATTTCTGGTTTGCGATTCAATGTCGATTTTTTTGCAGGCTATTCCCCTGAACGCATCAATCCCGGAGATAAAGAGCATACCGTTGATAAAATCTTAAAAATAACTTCAGGTTCTACGCCAGAAATTGGTCAGCAAGTAGACGCTTTATACAAAAGTGTTATTACAGTCGGAACCTATTTAGCGCCTACGATTAAAGTGGCGGAAGCGGCCAAAGTAATTGAAAATTCACAGCGGGATATCAATATCGCTTTCGTAAACGAATTGGCTAAAATCTTCAATTTATTGGATGTTGATACTAGTGAAGTTTTAAAAGCTGCGAGTACTAAGTGGAATTTCTTGCCGTTCAAACCAGGCTTAGTGGGTGGACATTGTATAGGAGTAGATCCTTATTATTTGGCACAAAAAGCCCAAGAAAAAGGATATCATCCTGAAATCATTTTAGCAGGAAGACGTTTGAATGATAGTATGGGGGAGTATGTAGCTTCTCAAGTGGTGAAGTTAATGATAAAAAAAGGAGTGATAATAAATGGCGCTAGCTTGTTGTTATTAGGAATCACTTTTAAAGAGAATTGCCCGGATGTTCGCAATACCAAAATTGTTGATGTGGTTCGCGCTTTTCAAGAATATGGTATAGCCGTTACGATTTACGACCCTTGGGCCAGTCCTGCTGAGGTGGCGCATGAATATGGATTAACCACCCAAAAAGAAGTACCCAATACCAAGTACGATGCGGTAGTTTTAGGGGTAGCACATTCCGAGTTTTTACAACTATCTATAGCTGATTTGAAAAAAGAAAGGGCAGTGGTCTACGATGTGAAAGGAGTTTTGGGAGAACAAGTAGACGGGAAGTTGTAGGAGGTTTTGAGTTTTGAGTTGTGGGTTAAGAGTTATGAGTTGTCTAGGGAAGTTTTCGTTGTAACCCGACGCTGAAGGGAGTCGAAAACAAGACTTCTCGATTGTGCTTCTACTTCGCTAAGCATCAACTGCTCAAAGAGATATGGTTTTGTGATACTAATAGCTTATTTTAAATAGTCCATTTTGTCAGTTCGACCGCAGTCGAGAGCCATTGTTACCTTTCGACTGCGCTCGATATGACAAGAATACATTGGGTTATATTGCTATTGTATTTGCTATGAGTTGTGAGTTATGAGTTGTGTGTCACCCGTTAAGAGTTATTCACGGTTATGAGTTATCAGATAATGCAACCTCCAGCCACAACAGATAACAGACAACCAACAACCGACAACCCAAACCGTAAACCCACAAATGAAACCGATAACCGAAACCCGATAAAAATGAACTGGTACGTACTTTATACAAAGCCCAAATGGGAAAAGAAAGTGACCGAAAAGTTGCAGCAAATAGGTGTTACAGCCTATTGTCCAGTAATTACAAAAGTGCAGCAATGGAGTGATCGCAAGAAAAAAGTAGTAACGCCGCTTTTTCCTTCCTATGTTTTTGTACAAATTGAAGAGAGGGATAGAAATACTGTTTTCGCTGTCTTAGGTGTGGTTCGTTATTTATTTTGGTTAGGGCAACCAGCCATCGTTAGAACACAAGAGATTCAAGATATTCAACAATGGCTTTCGGAACCGGACACTTATAAGGTTGAGGTTACTACTTGGCAAGCGGGCAATCGAATTGTCTTGGAGCAAGGTGTTTTTAAAGACCAATCCGCCATAGTGCAAGAAGTTAATGATAAATGTTACGTTCTCGTTTTAGAGGCTTTGGGCTGTCTGTTACGAGTAGAGCGAAAAGGGAGTGTTGGTTAATTATTTTAGAGTTTAAGGTTTAAAGTTTAAAGTTGTTTAAAGGTTAGTAGTTTAGTGTTTAAGGTTTAATTGGTTAATCGAATAAACTTTTTACCAGTTCACCTATTAACCAGCTAATGACTAAAAAATTAACAAAATTGTTGAAATTTAAGTTTTAAATAAGCTGACTATTCTTGTTTATTTACGTTAAATTCGCAAAAAAAATTACGAATGTAGTTTCTTAAATGGGACTTACAGTGGCGAAGCCGTGGGAGGAAGTAAAGCGCTAGTAAGAAGGAAGAGATGAGGTTTAAGAGTTTGCATTTTTAACTATTTCGTTGGTTAAGGGTTTACAAAGGTTGAAGGAATCTTACCATCGTAATGTTAAGTAGTGCAGTTTATACGGAGCGAAGTTGAAGAGCATTTGAGACTTTTTTAGAGACTTAACAGTATAAAGTCATAAATGATAATCGAAAACAGACAACTCATAACTCATAACTAAAAACAGATAACTAAAAAAATGAAAGTAGGAATTACCTTTAGTGCCTTTGATCTTTTGCATGCTGGGCACATCAAAATGTTAGAAGAAGCCAAACGGCAATGTGATTTTTTGATTGTGGGTTTGCAAACGGATCCCACTTTAGACCGACCAGAAAAGAATCGGCCTGTTCAGACTGTAGTGGAACGATATATTCAATTGAAAGGATGTAAGTTCGTAGATGAAATTGTACCTTATGCTACTGAACAAGATTTAGAAGATATCTTACGCTCTTTTAAAATAGACGTGCGTATTGTAGGTGACGAATACCGAGAACATGATTTTACTGGTAGAATGTATTGCGAAGCGAAAGGGATTGAATTGTATTTTAATACCAGAGATCACCGCTTTTCGAGTTCAGGTTTGAGAAGGGAAGTTAGTCAGAAAGAATTAAAAAAAGACTAATTTTTTTAAACCATTAAGGATAAAAAAAAGAAAATAATGAATATATTAATTACAGGCGGAGCTGGTTTTATCGGTTCCAATTTGACGGAATATTTTTTAGAAAAAGGATATGAAGTGGTTTGTTTGGATAACTTTGCAACTGGTCATCGGCACAATATAGCTCTTTTTTTGGAGCATCCTAAGTATAGGTTGATAGAAGGTGATATTCGTAATTTATCTGATTGCCAAAAGGCAGTTGAAGGAATAGATTATGTGTTGCATCAAGCGGCTCTGGGCTCTGTGCCTCGTTCTATTAATGATCCAATTACTACTAATGAGGTCAATGTATCAGGTTTTTTAAATATGTTGACTGCTTCGCGAGATGCCAAAGTGAAGCGTTTTGTGTATGCTGCTAGCTCTTCTACTTATGGCGATTCACAAGGGTTACCAAAGGTAGAAGAAGTGATAGGCAAGCCTTTGTCTCCTTATGCTATTACCAAGTATGTGAATGAACTTTATGCCGATATCTTTTCTAAAGCCTACGGTATAGAGACTATTGGTTTGCGCTATTTTAATGTATTCGGGAGAAGACAAGACCCTAAAGGTGCTTATGCAGCGGTTATCCCTAAATTTGTAATGCAATTGATGCAATATGAAAGTCCAATGATAAATGGAGACGGTTTACATTCTAGGGATTTTACTTATATTGATAATGTGATTCAAATGAATGAATTAGCAATGACTACTACTAATCCTGAAGCGGTGAATACGGTGTACAATACAGCTTTTGGTGACCGTACTACTTTAACCCAATTAGTTGGATTACTTAAAGAGTATCTTGCCCTTTTTGATCCTAAAATTGCTGAAGTGGAAGTGTTGCATGGTCCCAACAGAGCAGGGGATATACCCCATTCATTGGCAAGTATTGAAAAAGCAAAGCAACTATTAGGCTACGCTCCAAAATATGCTATCCAAGAAGGCTTGCAACAAGCCGTAGCTTGGTATTTTTCCAATTTGGATAAGTAAAAATTAGAATAATTAGATAATTTAATAAGGTTTATGAAAAAAATTGCTGTTATAGGTTTAGGATATGTAGGCTTGCCTTTGGCTCGATTGTTTGCTACTAAATATCCCACGGTTGGTTTTGATATCAATACCAAAAGGATTCAAGAACTTACTCAGGGACACGATAGTACTCTAGAAGTGGAAGAGGCTATTCTACAAGAAGTATTGGTAGCTCAATTTTCGGATGCAAAAGGATTGTATTGTACCAATGATTTGGCTATTTTAAAAGAGTGTAGCATTTATATTGTTACGGTACCTACTCCAGTAGATAAAAACAACCGCCCTGATTTGACTCCTCTTTATAAGGCAAGTGAGACTGTAGGGAAGGTTTTGAAAAAAGGAGACGTTGTTATTTATGAATCTACCGTATATCCTGGAGTAACTGAGGAGGAATGTGTACCCGTTTTGGAAAAAGTTTCGGGTTTGCAATATAATGTAGATTTTTTTGCAGGTTATTCTCCAGAACGTATTAATCCAGGTGATAAAGAGCATACTGTAGAGAAAATACTAAAAGTTACTGCTGGTTCTACACCAGAAATTGGTCTTGTAGTAGATGCCTTGTATAAAAGTGTCATTACCGCAGGAACCCATTTAGCACCAACTATCAAAGTAGCCGAAGCTGCTAAAGTGATTGAAAATTCTCAACGGGATATCAATATTGCGTTTGTAAACGAGTTAGCTAAAATTTTTAATTTGATGGGGATAGACACCCATGCGGTTTTGGAAGCGGCTGGGACCAAATGGAACTTTTTGCCATTCAAACCTGGATTGGTAGGAGGGCATTGTATTGGGGTAGATCCCTATTATTTGGCACAACGTGCCCAAGAGTTTGGCTACCATCCTGAAATTATTTTGGCTGGCCGCCGAATGAATGATAGTATGGGAGAGTATGTGGCCTCTCAGGTTGTAAAATTAATGATAAAAAAAGGAATTGCCGTAAAAAATTCACAATTATTAATGCTAGGTATAACTTTTAAAGAAAACTGTCCAGATGTACGTAATACCAAGATAGTGGATGTTGTCAAAGCATTAAGTGACTATGGAATTCAAGTCACAATATTTGACCCTATGGCAAATCCCGATGAAGTTAAACATGAGTACAATTTGATTACAACACAAGTATTACCAAATTGGAAATTTGATGCAATTGTTCTTGGAGTTGCACATAAAGTTTTTTTAGATTTAGATTTAGCTTCTTTGAAAAACAGAAATAGCTTGATGTATGATGTAAAAGGGGGTATGCAAGGAAATGTAGATGGTAAATTGTAATGAAGATTTTATTTTTATAAAGAAAATTTTTTTGCTTTTTTTATCCCATATTTAAAAATGCTCGGTAAAATAAAATTGATTGAGTATTTAAGTATATAATACCAAATTGAACCTATTAATGTTCAAGTAAAAAAAGAGATACCCACAGCAAGTGAGAGGTACATTCAATAAAAATCTCGCTGATCTGTAAGCAAAATTTTATTTAAATAACAGAATTGCATTTAGATATTTATTTACATATTTTTTATAATAAATAATTTTTATTTATGTGCCTATAATTTTCATATAAACATATGGATTATTGCAATATATATTTTTTATAATCAAATTAAAAACTTTAGCAGTGAATGTATTAGCTAGAATAAGAATGAATTAAAAAAATAATGATTTATAATTTATAAGATAATAGTATATTAAGTTTACCATTTGTTGTGATGTGCTTAATATCTTAGAAAAGTATACACATAAAAAAGAGTTTGTTATTAAATGTATTGTAAGTAAAAAACGTAATTGAGAAATATTGATATTAAATATATAAAGAAATGAAAAAAATTTTAGTCACAGGAGCCGCAGGTTTTATAGGATATCATGTTTGTGAACATTTGCTAAAAATGGGTTTTCAGGTTTTTGGATTAGACAATATCAATGACTATTATGATATAAATCTAAAATTGGCTAGACTTAAGAATTTAGGAATTATTATTGGAAAGGATGTAAAAGCAGAAAGTACAATACATAAAACTAATTTTCAATTTATAAAAATGAATCTTGAGGATAGAGAGGGTTTGTGCGAACTTTTTAGTAAAGAAAAGTTTGATGTTGTCTGCAATTTAGCTGCTCAGGCCGGTGTTCGTTACTCTTTGGAAAAACCATTTACTTATATTGAAAGTAATATTCTTGGATTTGTAAATTTATTAGAGAATTGTCGCCATCATAAAATAAAGAAATTGGTTTATGCTAGTAGTTCAAGCGTATATGGTAAGAATGAGAAAGTACCATTTTCAACTGATGATAGTGTAGATCACCCTATAAGTTTGTATGCAGCAACTAAAAAATCTAACGAATTGATGGCACATACATATAGTCATTTATTTGGTCTAAAGACTATTGGATTACGATTTTTTACGGTTTATGGCCCTTGGGGACGTCCAGATATGGCCATGTCATTATTTACAGAAGCTATATTAAATGATAAGCCGATTAACGTTTTTAATAATGGTGAACTTTCAAGAGATTTTACATATATAGATGATATTGTTAACGGTGTAGTTTCAATTTTAATTAACGATAATGGTGAAACTAATTTGTTTTCGTTATACAATATTGGAAATAGCAAGCCAGTTAAATTATTAGACTTTATAATAGAAATTGAAAAAAGTACTGGTAAAATAGCGCAAAAGATTTTTTTGCCGATGCAAGCTGGTGATGTAGAAAAAACTTGGGCAGATATTACAAAATTGCAAAATGATTTCAATTACCACCCTACAATAGATATAAATATTGGCGTTGCAAATTTTGTTAAATGGTTTCAGTCCTATTATACTAAATAATAATAATCCATTTTATTATTATCGTAATCTATGATTGTGCTAATTGTGTTTAGATAGATTAAGCAAGGATGTTCTGACTAAAATAATATAAAAAATGTATAGGAAATTATTATCAACATCAATTTTAAATACACTTACTGCGGCTATCAATTTTCTATCAAGTTATTTGATTGTAAAAACTTTGTCTTTAACTATTTTTGGTGAATTTGCTATATTCAGTTCTTATTTGGCTTTTGGAGGGCTAATTTATTCTGTAATACCTGCAAATTTTTCCATATTTAAATTACAGGATAATCAAGAATACAAAGTTAAGTTGTTGGTTTTTTTTATTATATCCAGTATTTTATTTTTGTTTTTTGTTTTACTAATATCAGGTTTAGGTTTTATCTCTCTTGATATTTTGACAGTATATTTATTTGGAATCAGTACTTATCTTTTAGGTTACTTTGATATAAAGTTTCAAGCGTCAGGTAGACTCCTTAGGTATTTTTTTATGCTTTTTATAATCGCTGTTTTAAAAGTGGCTACGCTTGGTCTTTTTTATTATATGGGGTATATGGACAACTTAACAGATTTGTTATGGACAATGACAATTGTTCAACTAATAGTAATTCTTATTTATGCTTTTGAGGATCGTCAAGAGATTAGCTTTATAATGAAGAATCTAAATGTTTTTCCAGAAACGGTATTTTTCATAAAGAATAATTTTGAAGTTTTTAAACCCTATTATCTCAATACTTTCTTAAAGAGGTTGAGAGAAAATGTTATAGTTTTAGTATTCAGTAATTTTACAAATAAAGATATTATTGGGTTATTTACGATTTTTGTTAAGATAGCTTCCTTTGTTTTTGGATTGAGTAGGACATTAGAAGCATTCTTTATGAATAAGGAAAATATAAAAAGGTATAGAGAAATTTTTTATAAAAAAGTATTATATTTTTCAGTTGTTCTTCAATTTTTATTTTTATTTATTGGTGTTATTTATTTAAAAATTTTTACTGGAAATTATTTTTTACTTGAAATTCTAATACCAAGTTTGTTAGTTTATCCCCATGTTTATTTTCTTTTAGCTAGATCTGAAATGCTATCAAATTATAAAAATAAAGAAGCTAATATTAGTGAATTGATTTATATGGTAGTTGTAGTTATAGGCTCATTTATTAGTTTTTATATTAATTCAAATACAATTTATCCTATATTGATAACATTTGTTCTTGCTACTTTTGGATTACAATTGTTTATGATTTTGAGTCAAAGTTTTAAAGTAAATAAAAAAGGTTATGTTTAGAAAAATCATTATTTTTTTTAAGTATTATAATTTTAAATTTAAAAGAGAAGGTACAAATTGTAATTACAAAGGATTTTCATCTGTTTTTATTAGTCCTAATAAAATTATTTTAGGAAATAATGTATACCTAGGTAAAAACACAGAGATTGATGGTACAGGAGAAGTAGAGATAGGGAATGGAGTAATCTTTGGTCCTGAAGTATGTATTTATTCAAGAAGTCATAATTTTGACAGTGAAGATTTGGCTGGTTTACCTTTTGATAATAAATTTTTAATAGCAAAAGTTGTTATTAAAGATTATGTTTGGATAGGCAGAAGAGTGATTGTTCTTCCAGGTGTTACAATAGGTAAAGGTGCTATTGTAGGTGCTGGTGCGGTTGTTAGTAGAGATGTACCAGACTATGGTATTGCAGTAGGTAATCCAGCAAAAGTGGTACGATATAGAAATCAAGAATCTGTTGAAAAATTGCTCCAAGAGAAGGATCCTTTTGTATACAACAAATTTAAGCACAAAAAAATTCTTGTTCAGAAAAAATAATTATTTTAAAATGTTTTTTCTCTTTGTAAGGTATAAATAATTTATATGAATATATTGAAAGCAAAAAAAATGGATTATTCCGCATATATCGGAATTCTGTTACTTTATGTAAAATTGTTTTTTGTTGAACCTTTTTTTGTTTCGGAAAATATTGATATTACAGCGTCAATTCTTTTATTGCTAATTATCCTTCTGCGAGTATTCTTTAAATTACTATTGCAAAATGTAAATGTTTTTGGTTTTAATAAAGCAGCAAGAGTTTTTTGGATATATATACTTTTCTCAACATTAAGTTCTTTTTTTCTGTCTCCAAGTATATCCTCTGGTGTTGTTACTGTTAATTTACAGTTATTTTTAATCTACTTGCTTTTTATTGATTTTAAGAGCATTAATATTGATACATATGGCATTAAAAAAGTGATAAATAGCCTTGTCTATTTTGCTATTATAAACACCCTATTAGTTTATTATACTTTCTTTTTTGGGAAAATAGGAATTTTAGGTGAGATTTCTAGCAATGAAACTGTAACTAGAGCTTTTGGTTTGATGGGCGATCAATTGCCTTGGTTTCTTTCTTTTTTTGCTATATATGCATTGTATAGTAAAAAAACACCACTCTTTGTTTTTTTTGCTATTGGAATTTTAATGGGAGCATCTGTTGGGGCTACTATAGTATTAGTTGTTTCGTCAGCAGTATACTTGTTAAAAGGAAAAAAAATACAACCTTCTTTTTATATCAAAGCTGGATTTTTATTAGTGTTTTTTATTCTTTTATTATTATTTTCACCTAGTGTTTTTAATAAAATTGGAATTTTGCAAAGATATAATAATGGAGATTTTGCCGGAAAGGATGCACAAACAACTGGACACCGATTTAATGCAATATCAACCGCTTTAGAAAACATATCAGAGAGACCTTTATTGGGGTATCAGAATTACTCATTGACTATGTACAATAAATATGATAAATTATTGTCTGATGTTGAAAAGGGAGATTTAACTTTTCTAACGACACCCAATAATCAAATATTGGCAGTCATATGTGATTATGGTTTTATTGGTTTTATTGCATTCGTCTTTTTTATCTATGGATTGATAAAGATCGTTAGGGTAAAATGTATGGAATTGCCAACATATCTAGATGTTTTTAAAAAATCTGCGTATGTGTGGTTAACAGTTTTTATATTATTTAATCAAAGTGCAACTTGGTTTTTGCCAGGTAGTTTTTTGTGGATCTTGATATGCATAGTTACGGCCATAAGTTATAAAATCAATCAAATATATGGAGTTAGGTAAAAAAAAATTAATTTATATTCTTAATCATTATTCAGTTAATAGTTCTGAACATTTTTTTCATGTTATAAATTTACTTGAAGAGATAGCTAATAATGGTGTGGAATTACTACTAATAATTGAAAAGTCTGATGGGGAGCCACTAATGAAGAATTCAAATATCAAAGTAGTATGTTTAAAATCAAAAAAAGTAAATAGATTGATAGAACTTTATGTTTTATTAGGGAAGGCTCAAAAAGAAAACTATAATAAAGTTTTTTCTAGAATATCTACTTGGGCTACCGTAACATGTATCTTTAAGTCTTTTTTTTCAAAATTGGAGGTGTATTATTGGCACAGCGGAACTGTGTTTGAATATGACGATAGTAAACCTTTTAATTTCAGTAAAGTAAAATGGTATTTCAAGACTAGACTTCCATTTAACTTTATAAAAAGGAATGTAACTCATTTTGTAACTGGTCCAGAGAGTATGAAGGATTATTATACTGAAAATGTTGGTGTTGATAGAAAGAAAATAAAAATACTATATAACGATATTGATGTTTCTAGATTTTCTATGATTTCACAAGAGGATAAAGAAATGATAAAGGCAGATTTAAAAATAGAGCTAAACCACAAGGTGGTTTTATTTGTGCATAATTTTTCACCTGTTAGAAAAACAAAGTTTTATGTGAAAAAGTTTCTTCAAAGTTTCTTTCTTGACCCTGAATTGGCTTGTCAGAATTTTAAATTCTATTTTATTGGAGGGGGTAGTGACCGGAATGAAATTGAGAGCCAAGTAAGAGAAATGGGGCTTGGGCAAAGCGTTATTTTTCTTGGATCTCAGCCAAACAGTAAAGTACATCAATATTATCAAGTAGCAGATATTTTTATAAATCCAACGGGAGCAGAAGGATTCCCAAGAGTATTAATAGAGGCGATGGCTTGTGGATTGCCAATTGTAACAACTAATGCAGGAGGGATAAAAGATATATTAGGGGAGAAGCAATTGAATTATATGTCAGATATTAGCGAGGCTGGAGACTTTGCTGATAATTTGAAGAAAATGGCTAAATTGTCTTCAATAGAATTAGAATCAATAAAGAATGAGAATCTAATGGTCATAAAAAAATTTAGTACTGAATCGGTTGCGAGAATGTACACAGAAACAATTTTTGAAAATTGATTTTCAGGATATAAAAGTTGTGAATTTCAATAAATACTTACCCAAACTTACAATATGTTATGCTTTTTAATTCTTTTGATTTTTTAATATTTTTTGTTTTAGTTTTTATTGTTTTTTTTGCACTTGCACCTAAATGGAGAGGTACGTTTTTACTCATTGCTAGTTGCTTTTTTTATATGAGATTAGTGCCAATTTATATCTTGATTTTATTTCTTACTATTTTAATTGATTATTTTGCTGGAATACTGATTGAAAACCAAACCAAATTACGAAACAAAAAAATAATTTTAATTGTAAGTTTAATGGCTAATATTCTCCTATTGGGGTATTTCAAATATGTTAATTTTTTTATTGAAAATTGGAATTTTATAGCTTTCAATTTTTTTAGTCAAGACCTCAAATTAGATTTTATTAATATAATCCTTCCTATAGGTTTGTCTTTCCACACTTTTCAATCAATGGCTTATACTATTGAAGTATACAGAGGGACAGAAAAAGCAGAAAGAAATCTTGGAATTTATTCTTTATATGTAATGTTTTTTCCACAACTTGTAGCCGGGCCAATTGAAAGACCTTCAGCATTAATACCACAGTTGCGTAAAAATGATCAAAAAATAAATTTTGACTACTTTGTTTGTGGATTGACACAATTTAGTTATGGATTGTTTAAAAAAGCTATTGTTGCAGATAGTATTGCAGTATATGTAAATACGGTTTACCCAAATTACGAACTTAATTCTGGTAGTACTTTATTAGTTGCTACCTATTTATTTGCGTTTCAGATTTATTGTGATTTTTCCGGTTATTCAGATATGGCAATTGGAATAGCAAAAATGATGGGCTATGATTTAATGGAAAATTTCAATGCTCCTTATTTTTCAAAATCTGTAACTGAATTTTGGAGAAGATGGCATATATCCCTTTCTTTTTGGCTTAGGGATTATCTTTATTTCTCACTCGGAGGCAATCGAAAAGGAACATTATTTACTTATAGGAATTTAATTATTACAATGCTAATTGGAGGGCTTTGGCATGGAGCTTCTTGGAACTATATAATTTGGGGTGCATTAATAGCTGTTTTTCTTTGTGTTGAGAAATATATAGATTATCCTAAGCTAATTAAGGATTTTGCTACTAAAAATATTTTTGCTAAAGTTTTTTTTAGCTTTTTAGTTTTTAATTTGATTTGTATAACTTGGATTTTTTTCAGGGCAGAAACATTACATCAAGCAATAATCATTTTAAAGAAATGTTTTACGGATTTATCAATATCAGATTTTTATATAAATAGTACAGTGGCTTTTGGAACGGCTATAGCGGGTATATTTATTACCATTGGGTTTGATTATTTATATTTAAGAAAAGGGAGTTTTAAACAACAATATAATCCTAAGTCACTATTCTTTTATGCAAGTTTTGTTATTTTGATTCTGTTATTAGTAATCCTATTTAGCCCTCAATCTGGAGATCAATTTATTTATTTTCAATTTTAGTTTTATATGAAAAAAATATTAGTATTCTTATTAATTATTTTTATAATACTTTTAAGTATAGATAGAATTTTTGGAACTCTACTATTCAACGTAAATGACTATGTTAAATGTGGTGATAATGTAGGAGGTAAGTTAAATTTTTATCTATGGAAAAAGGGTAATACAAATACCCTTTTGTTAGGAGATTCAAAAGTGGAATTTGGAATTATACCAGATAGTATTGGGAGTGAGGTTTTTAACTTGGCGCACGCTGGAAAGTTGTTAGATTTCCATTCGTCAGTTTTGGAGATTCTTGAGCATAAAAATAAATTGCCAAAAAATATTATTATTTCTATTGACCCATATCAATTTTTAGAATCGGTGGATTTTCCAGCTTTTGATTCGTCAATATCTCTTCGTCAATATTATGATAATGAACCATTAGTAAAAAAATACGTTAATAGTGGCAAAGATAAATACTGTTATTTTAAATGGCAATCTTACCTTTACAGATATAATAGTGTCCTCCCAACACTTTTTATTAATGCTTATAAAACCCATAAAGGAGCTTTGGTTGAAAATGATGGATTTAGTTGTTTTAAAAAAACTAATACTGATAGTTTGAGAGTTGTATTGACAGTTAAGGAAAAAGAAGCGAGAATAGTAAAATATTCAGACAATGTTGAGCCTTTAAAGATTGAAGTATTAAAAGATTTATTAGATCAATGCAAAGAGAATAATTTAAGTATAATTGTAATAGTGCCGCCAACCATGCATTCAGTTAAAAAAAAATATGAAAGAAGTATGCAATCAATCAAACCTTTGCTAAAACAATTTAATGTTCCTTTAATAGATTTTAATGATTTTCAAAAATATCCGACTTTAACTAATCTTTCTTTTTGGTATGATTCTGAGCATCTTAATTTAGATGGAGCTAAGTTGTTTTCTCATTATTTAAAAGAAGAATTAGAAACGATAAAAAAGAGTATTTGATTTTTTTTTTAGCTAATCTTTCAAATTGATGTTGTGTAAGAATTAAGAAGTTTATAATCTTAAATGCTTTATCAAACTAGTTTTTTTTTAATATCAAACCATATTTAATGAATAATTTATTGCATATTTCCGCGAATCAATTCGGAGCCATAGAAGCTTCTGGACACACTTCTAAAATTTGGGAGGAGCTTTCAACAGGTTTTGATAATTATTATGTATTTGCAAGATCAAAACGAAATAAGTTTGAGAAATTTAAAAAAGGAAAAATAAATTTAATTCTAATTCCTAAAGTATTTAATTCCTCTAAAATATTTGTTTTAACTAGTTTATTGCTATTGTATTATGTAAGAAAGTATAAGATTAACAGAATATTAGCACAAGATGCTTTAGCAGGAGGGATTTCTGGAATTTTCGCATCCAAGATTTTTAAAATCCCAATTATGATTGAAATTCACGGAGATTTTTATTTTGATTTCTTTAAAGAGGATACCTTAAAAAAAAGAATATTGTCTAGAATATCAAAATTTGTATTTAAAAGTGCTACTAAAGTGAGATCCTTGAGTTCTACGATGACAGCGTTATTGAATCATAATTTAAAAATAGATAATATTGCTTTAATACCTAATAGGGTTAACTGTAATTTTTTTTCTCCTCCTAAAACAGATTATGAAATTAAAAATGATATTGTCATTACGAGTGTTGGAAGATTTGTTAGACAAAAAGGATATGATGTTGCTATTAAAGTTGTTCAAAATCTAAGTGATAGGTTTAATATAAAGCTTATTTTAATTGGCGGTGGAAGTTTGAAAAATGAATTGAAACAGTTAATTGGAGAAAGTAAGAACGTTCAATTGATAGATTGGATTGAACAAGAAAATTTAATTGATTTACTAAAGAAATCGGATATTTATATACAGCCATCTTTGCCTTATTTTGGTGAAGCAATGCCTCGAACAATATTAGAGTCTATGGCTATGGGATTGCCAATAATTTCTACTACGGTATGTGCTATTCCTGGTATATTGAATTCTGAGAATTCTATTTTAGTAACTCCAGGTTCTGTATTTGAACTTGAGAATGCAATCATATCATTAGTTGAAAATTCGACTTTAAGAGAAAAGATAGGTAGAGAAGCTTATTCTGATGCCTCAAAAAAATACAATTGGAACAAGATGTTTGATTTGTATAGGAAAGAGATAAATGATATGTAATACCGTGGTGATGTTTACAAAATTTGAATAAATAAAATGATGTTTAAATATTTAGTACAAGACTGGAGAGCCAATAAATACAGTGTAAAGGGAAGATTCATTATGTTCTTATTTAGGTTATTTTCGGCTTTAAATAGACAACGTTATGTAAGGATTTTTTTGTTTCCATTGATATTTTTATATAGAGTAGTAGTTGAATGGTTAATAGGGATTGAAATTAACTTAAATGCAAAAATTGGTTGTAATTTTCAAATATTTCATGGTCAGTCAACTGTAATAAATGCAACAACTATTATTGGTAAAAATTGTTTAATCCGAAACAGTGTTACTATTGGTAGTAAAAAGCTTTCTGATGGAACAAATACAAAAGCTGCGACTATTGGTAATAATGTTGAAATTGGCTCGAATAGCGTCATCATCGGTGATATAATAATTGGAGATAATGTAGTTATCGGTGCAGGAAGTGTTGTCATAAAAGATGTCCCGTCAAATTGTGTAATAGGAGGGAATCCTGCTAAAATTATCAGAAAAATATGAGAATTCTGCGATTATATTATTTATTGCCTCCAATAAAAGGAGGGATGGAGAAGCATGTATATTTTTTGACTAAATTCCAAAATATTGAGAATTCTGCAACAGTTTTTTTTAATCAAGGTAATGCAATAACTTATAAGGATAGAAAAATACTACCCATTGTAAAGTTTTATAAGATTAGACCTTTGTTCATAGGCGTGTTTTTATTTTATATTTTTACTGTCATCAAGCTATTAATTAGAAAGAAGCAATTTGATGTAATACATATTCATGGAGATTGGAGTTCTCTAGTTTTTATAGGTGTTTTAAAAAAAATAACAGGAGCGAAAAAAATTATTTACACTAATCATGATACAATAACCAATAATTTTCAGCATAGAAAACTACTACCTTTGGGATTAAAGAATGTTGATCTAATATTTACAACGGGGTATGAATCTTCATGTGTGATTAAGAAGTTTTTCCCCCAAAAAAAAATAATATTTCAACATAGTGGAGTAAATGATGTTTTTTATAATAGTTCAATCAAAAAGTTTGCTAACGAAAGATTTATTGTTGTAACAGTTGCTAATCTCGTACCTAAAAAAAATATAAATCTTATACTAGAAATAGCTATTGATTTACCAGATGTTGAATTTTTCATTGTAGGAGATGGTCCGGAAAGAGTTATTCTACAAAATACCATTTTGCAAAATAATTTAAAAAATGTAAAATTGTTTGGATTTAAGTCAGCTGAAGAAATAAAAAAAATATATGATGAATCAGATTGCTTTTTGTTAACATCTTTTGCGGAAGGAACACCAACTTCAGCTTTGGAGGCAATGACCTCAGGGCTTCCAATTCTTACATCCAATGCAGGAGGTATAAACAATATAATTACTGATGGTGTCAACGGCTATGTTATACATAATTTTGAGAAACAAAACTATGTAAACAAACTTAAACTAATTAAAGATAATATTGAGTTGCGAAAAAAAATTTATTGGAATAATAAAGACATTTCCGAAAATTTCAAATGGGAGATAGTTGCAGAAAGGATTACTGTTTTAACCAAAGAATGTTTTTATGAGAAAAGTTAAAGTTTTACATTTAATTACTGGTTTAAATGTTGGAGGAGCAGAAAAAGTGGTATACGATTTGTCTAAGGAAATGGAAATTAGAGGTCATAATGTATATGTTGTTGGAATAAGTGAAAAGAATTTTCTAGTTAAGATGTTTCAAGATGCAAGAATAAATGTACAAGTATTAGGTGTTAAAAAAAAGATAAGTTCCTTCATAAAAGGGCTTATTTTTTTAAGGTCATTTGTGAAGAAGAATAATATTAAAATTATTCATGCTCATATGACTCATAGTTTGATTATGGCATTTTTTATCAAGATTTTAAATCCAAGAATAAAAATTGTTTTTACCTCACATAATTTTAATTTGGGTTCAAAATTGCGTGAAATTATCATTTATTTACTAAAAAATTTTCGAAGTGCAGATATAGTATTTTCAGAAAAAATGAAAAAATATATATACAAGAATAATACAGTAGTAATTCCAAACGGAATAGATACTTCTCTATATAAATTAAGTGTTCAAAAAAGTAATACTTTTACTTATTTGAGTATTGGAAGAATTGAAAAAGTTAAAAATCATAAGTTTTTAGTTGACGCTGCTTTAGAATTACAAAAAGAATTTAATTTTCAAATTCACATAATCGGTGATGGAGTCTTGAAAGAAGAACTTGTTAGCTATATTGGCCAAAATAAATTAGAAAGGGTGGTTAAGTTATTAGGATATAGAAGTGATATTAACACAGTTTGTAATCAATCGCATGTATTCGTTATGCCCTCATTATGGGAGGGACTTCCAATTTCACTATTGGAGGCAGGAGCTTCTTCTTTACCGGTGATCTCAACTCCAGTGGGTAGTATACCCGAATTGATTGATGATTCAAATGGTTATTTAGTTGACTTGGATGGATTTGTTGAAATGATGAGAAAAGTTTATTATGAATATTCAAGTGCTATTATAAAAGGTGAAACATTACAAGCTAGAATATATGCTCAATATGATTTAAAGTATATTGTTGATAAACATTTAGAAATTTATTTATCACTTTGATTTTTTTGTTAAATACCAATTTAAGAGTATAATTTATTATTAAAATTGATAGGAATGAAAATCATTTTTTCCTCAAATATTTCTTGGAGCATATATAATTTCCGAATGAAATTATTGAAATCTTTGCAACAAGATGGTTGTGAGATTTATACAGTTGCTTCTAAGGATGAATACACAGAAAAGTTAATTGATGAAGGGTTTAATTTTGAGGCTATTAATCTGAATAATAATTCAATAAATCCTTTAGATGATCTAAAAACTATATATGATTATTATAAAATTTATAAAAAAATTCAACCTGATTTGATTTGTCATAACGCGATAAAACCAAACATTTATGGAACTATAGCAGCAGGATTATTAAATATTCCAACAATTAATAATATTTCTGGTTTAGGAACGCTTTTTATTAAACAAAGTTTCTCTACTAAGGTTGCAAAATTTTTATATAGATTTTCTCAAAGAAAAGCAAGTAAAATTTTTTTTCAAAATCACGATGATTTAAATTTATTTGTTAGGAATAGATTAATCAATGTGGCAAAAACACAAGTAATTCCTGGATCAGGAGTTGATACAACAAAATTTGTTTCCAGCGATTATAATACAAGTGATAGCTTTTTTCAGTTTTTATTTATAGGTAGATTAATATATGATAAGGGAATAAGGGAATATATTGAAGCTTCGCTATCATTAAAAAGTAAGTACCCTTTAGTTAGATTTAATATCTTAGGACCATTATATAAAAATAATGCTACTGCAATAACACAAGAGAAATTAGATGGATGGTTAGAGAATAAAGAAATTAACTATTTAGGACAAACTGATTATGTCGAAGAGGTAATGAAAATTGCTCATTGTGTTGTTCTTCCGTCCTACAGAGAAGGTTTGTCAAAGGTTTTAATTGAAGCATCTAGTATGGGATTGCCGATTGTAACCACTAACGTACCAGGTTGTAAAGATGTTGTAGTTGATCAAGAAACTGGATTTTTGTGTGAAGTGAAAAATAGCGTGGACTTGGCAAAGAAAATGGAAAAGATGTTGTTGCTTTCCGCTAAAGAAAGAGAAGAAATGGGATGTAAAGCTAGAGAAAGGGCGATAAAAGTTTTTGATGAACAGATAATAATTCAGCATTATAAAAAAGCAATATTTTCTCTAGTAAACAATAGCTTAAAAGTGTAAGTTAGGCGCTAGGCATAATTTTAAAATGAATAGAAAATATTACCTCAATTAATCATTAATGTATTATTTGAAATTGTTTTTTACAACACTTTGATGCCTTAGCACTGAATAGTATCGATGAATTTGTAGTTTTTTAAGAGAAACAAATAGACGTTTTTTATTGCTCATTGTTCATATATTTAGGGTTAGTGCTATTCTTTTTTTATGTTGATTTACTTTTAGTCTATGACTTACATAGTTAAGTTTTTATTTTGTTTAGATTAGATAGATACAAATATTATTAGATTTGTGTTGATTTCTAAGGTTTTTTTAAAATAATGATACATTTTTTATTTTTTTTGCTTCTGCTTCTTGCTGAACTTTTTTATTTTATGATTGCTCATAGGTACAATATTATTGATAAACCAAATTTGCGTTCGTCACATACCCAGATTACCTTGCGAGGAGGAGGCATCTTGTTCCCTATAGCTGTAGTAATTGGTTTTGTGATGGGGTATGTGAGTTTGAGTTTGACTTTAGCTATTGTATTGGTGGCAGTTGTTAGCTTTGTTGATGATATACGTCCATTATCACAGTTGCCTCGCTTGTTGGCTCATGTTGTGGCTATTTGTTTAGTGCTATATGATCTAGAGATTGTAATTTTAGGTTGGTGGTGGTTGCCTATAGTAGCCATTTTGTTAATTGGATGGACCAACGCCTTTAATTTTATGGATGGGATTAATGGGATTACTGTCTTGTATGCGTTAGTGAGTCTGGTAACTTTTCGCTTTTTACCTGAAATGGTTACTAGTATTCCTATGCTGGATGTAATGAGTATTGCTTGTCTGGTATTTACTTTCTTTAATCTAAGAAAACGAGCTAAAACTTTTGCAGGTGATGTAGGGAGTGTGGCTATGGCGTTGTTTTTGGGCTATTATATGGTCAAACTGATAAGTACAACGCAACAAATAGGGTATTTGCTTTTCTTTGCTGTATATGGAATCGATGCCTTACTTACCATTTTTAATCGCTTACGCAAAAAAGAAAACATTCTAGAAGCGCATCGTTCCCACCTGTACCAGTATTTGGCTAATGAAAAGCGATTCCCTCACGTGGGAGTGGCATTGGGCTATGCTGCAATTCAATTAGCTGTGAATTGTTTGACAGTATGTTTAATTGAAGAAGAAGTCTTGACAACAGCCGTTGGCGTGTTGATTTTAGTTGTGATGATTGGGGTATATTTGATGGTGAGACGTTGGGCGACGAAGGAGGTTTAATCGATTTTAAAAGTTTAAGATTTAAAGTTGGTTATTCGTTTAATTGTTTAAAGTTTAACCGTGAAGTTTGCAATGTGTTTCCCAAATAACGTTAAAAAAATTGCAAGTAATATAGTTCAAACTAAACATCAAACGAGTTTCAATTTATGGGACTACTTCTAGACACGTTGGGGCTGGGGGTGTGTTTTAAGTTTTGAGTCTAAAACTTGTTGCTTTTTCCACCCTTTAGGGTTGGGGAAAACAAAAAGTAAATTCTACTTAAAGTGATTGTTACTTTAAAATTGTAGCCTTCACTTGTGTAACTCTTTGATAGCCTTTTTGTTAAAAGATCACAGAAGAAAGCTAGTGAAATAGTAAATACCAAAATGTTACAACCCATATCGCCTCTCAATTGTACTCGATGTGACTAAAATGAATAAGCAATCCTGACAATTTGCATCTCTTAGAGCAACAAAAATATGTTCTTTAAGAAGTGGTCATAGCTTTCTGTCAATTGCTATCCTTTTTTAAAAGTAAGCGCATTTTGTCTTGTGAGAAAAGAGTGTCCAATCTTAAGAATTTTATCTATATTTGCAGACCAAACCAAATGTACTAGTTTATGAGCGTTTCGCCTATCATAAGAGGAATGTTATTCCTTATTGTTCTTTTTTTATCTTCGTGTAGTTCCAATAAACAAGTGTTGTATTATCAAGATAGTGATACAGTCCCCCAAAATATAGCCTCAAAATCATATGAAATCACCTTTCAACCGGATGATTTGTTGATGATTGTAGTGAGTGCAGAAAATCAAGAAGTGGCGGCACCTTTTAATTTAACTACTGTCAATGTGCGGTCTAGTGCACAACCTAATTTGGCCATAGGTCAAGAAACTCAGCAATTGTATTTGGTGGATGTACATGGTAACATTCAATTTCCAGTATTGGGCGCTGTAAAAGTAGCTGGACTAACGCGTACACAATTGCTGCAAGACCTACAAAATAAGATTGGAAAATACATTCAAAATCCAATCATTACGATACGACTAAATAATTTTAAAGTTTCCTTGCAAGGCGAGGTCAATGCTCCGGGGACTTATACAGTAGATACAGAACGTATTACTTTAATAGAAGCTTTATCCAAAGCACGTGATTTGACCATTTATGGTAAAAGAAACAATGTGTTGGTGATTCGTGAGCTTGATGGAGTGAAAACCTTTAACCGTATCGATCTTACCAAAGCCGACTTTGTGCACTCTCCCTTTTATTACCTCGCTCAAAATGACGTAGTGTATGTAGAACCCAATAAAGTAAGGGTTAATTCTTCGGCTGTTGGACCGAATACCGGTGTTATTATATCTGCTACTTCTTTGCTAATTACTTTAATTGCCCTATTAGTTCGATAAATTCTTAATCATAAAATTACCCCCAATGTTACAAGAAGACAACGAAGAGAACCTAGATTTTAAAGCTATAGTGACTAAATATATAGTGCATTGGAAATGGTTTCTGGTATCTGTATTGGTTTGTGTAACCATTGCTTACATTTATTTGCGATATGCTCCAACCCAATTTCAAGCGAGTACTACTATTTTAGTAAAAGATGAAAAAAGAGGCGGTATTTCTTCGGAATTATCTGCTTTTGCAGATATGGGTTTAGGGACAGGTTTAAAAAACAATGTTGATAACGAAATAGAAATATTAAAGTCTAGGGTTTTAGCTGAAAACACGGTGAAGAAGCTACAGCTTAACGTGTCAATCATAAGCCATGGTAAAGTTGTGGCTACCGATTTATACTCTAAAGCACCAATAGCGATTCGTTTTTTGAGCAAGACCCCTGAATTCTATATTCAAAGTGCGTCATGGACTTTTAAGCCAATGACAAGTAATACCTTTGAATTAAAAGCTGTTGAAGATGATGTAGTAAAGGAACCGGTGCTATTGACAAAAAACACCCTTTTTGAGTATGGAAAACCGATTCAGTCCAAGTTAGGGGTATTTATGGTTTATGTATTAGAACCAAATGGACTTCAAGCGATGAGTGAGGAATCTATACTAACCATTGATATAAGGTCGTTAAAGAATGTTGCGGATAGTTTTAGAAAGCGATTGAAAGTGTCGCCTTTGAGCAAAACCAGTAGTGTGGTAGAATTGTCTTTGGTAGACCCTATACAGAAGAAAGCGGAGGATTATTTGGATAATTTGATCAGTATCTATAATGACAATGCGGTTAGCGATAAAAATACGATTTCACTCAAAACATCTGAATTTATAAACAAACGTTTGGCTTTAATTACAGAAGAATTGGATGGGGTTGAAAAGGATGTGGAACGATTTAAAACAGCAAATGATTTGACAGATATTGAATCGCAAGCCAAATTATTTGTGGAAGGGTCGGGAGAATACAATAAAAAGAGCCTCGAAGCAGCCATTCAATGGAATATAGTTGTCTCGATGCTGGATTTTCTCAAAACTAGCGCACCATCTGACTTATTGCCAGCTACGCTTATTCCAAATGAAGCGGAAGCAAGTAGTTTAATCGCTTCTTACAACGAACTTGTGCTAAGAAGAAATCGTTTGGTTAAATCGGCAAGTGCTGCTAATCCAACGATTATTGCTCTTGATCAACAAATTGCATCGCTTAAAGCGAATGTGCAATCCAGTTTGCAACGACTAAAGGCGACTTTAAACATACAAAAGCAAAATTTAGTGGCGAATGAAGGTGTTTTTAATCAAAAAATAAATAAAATTCCATTGCAAGAACGCCAGTTTAGAGTCATTGCAAGACAGCAAAAAGTCAAAGAGGAATTGTATTTGTACTTGTTGAAAAAAAGAGAAGAAACGGCACTTTCTTTATCGGCTACTGAGGCCAATGCAAGGGTTATTGATAACGCTCTAGCTTCAGATACGCCAGTTAGCCCAAAGAAAAGTATACTGTATTTAGCAGCCATGTTGATAGGGCTTTTGATCCCTTTTGTTATTATTTATCTGCACGATTTGTTGGATACCAAAATAAAAAGTCGTCTCGATTTAGAAGGGAAAACAAACATGCCGTTTATTGGAGATTTGCCAACCTCATTGACACCGCATGAATTGATGCAAATTCAAAGCAGGTCGAGTACAGCGGAAGCGCTTCGTATTATTAGAACCAATTTGGAGTTCATGTTTGCCAGTGTTTTTGGTACAGGTGCTAAAACTATTTTCTTAACCTCTACTTTTCCAAAAGAGGGAAAAACATTTGTTTCGGTTAATTTGGCCGCCACTTTTGCTTTTTCTAAGAAGCGTGTTGTTTTAGTAGGTTTAGACATCAGAAATCCAAGGATAGACGATTATATTAACTTGCCAAGTAAAGGGGTAACCAATTATTTGGCCTCTGATACTTTAGAACTAAAGGATTTGATTTATAAGCATCCAGATTATGACTCTTTCTATATTTTGCCAGCGGGAGTTATCCCTCCAAATCCTGCCGAGTTGTTAATGAGTAATAAAGTCAATCTGCTTTTTGAACAATTAAAAAAGGATTTTGATTATGTAATCGTAGATACAGCACCTGTTTCGTTAATAACGGATACCTTGATTATTGCGCACCATGCGGATTGTTTTGTGTATGTGGCTCGTGCTAATTTCTTGGATAAACAAATGCTTCAGATTCCAAATCAGTTGAACAAAGAGAAAAAATTACCTAATATGTGTCTGTTGTTGAACGATACAGATTCTACGAAAGGCTATGGTTACGGTTATGGCTATGGAGTGAATCAAGTAAAAGAAGTGACTTGGTCGGATAAAATTTTTAACAAATTCAAGAATTTTAAACGATAATAGAAATAGAACAAAGTTGTTTATGGTAATGACTTTGTGCTTTTGAAAGGTAAAATTGGAATAAAAAAAGAGCGGAAACGGTATGTTTTCGCTCTTTTTATGTTTTTAAAAGGCTGGAATAGATGGAGTTTATTTAAGGTTTAATAGTCAAAAGTGTTAGGGCTACTTTTTTTAAATCACTTCAATTATAACCAGGCATAAGAGATGAAAAAGCTCTCTTTTTTTTAATGGCGGCTGGCTTATTATCCTTTATTTTTTTTGAAACTTTAAGGTCTTGTTCTTTTAAAAGTCAAAAAACTGGTTGTTGGCTATCACTTGTTCAAGTATTTGCTGTTTTTTGATTTTTATAGGTAAATTGAAACTTGCAATGTGTTTTTCATGGTGAATGTCACTTCCTGCAAAATCATAGGCGTTTTGTTGAAGCAAATCATCAGCTGTTTTGGTTATATCTGATCCATAATAGCCTACTGTAGATAATAGATTGAGTTGAAAAAGACAGCCTGCTTTTTTTAACTTTTGAAACTCATTCGGGTTTTTATGGTAAAAAAGATAGCGTTCAGGGTGGGCTAAAATGGGTTTATAACCATTAATTTGCAATTCAAAAAGAATGTCATACAACTGAATGGGAGGGTTGAGATAGGACATTTCTACTAAGATGTAGTTGTCTCTTAAACACAACAATTTTTCTTGTTGAATTTTTTTTAAAAACGACTCATCCATTAAGTATTCTGCAGCAACTTGTAAGGGGTAGCTTTCATTGTTATCTAGTAGATGCTTAGTTTCTTGCCATCTATTTATGATTTTTTCTGGGGTGTTTTCCCAAACATACTGAATGACATGGGGAGTGGTAATACTTTTGGTAAAACCTAATTTTTTTATTTCTCTTATTAAACCAATACTGTGTTCAGGGGTAGTGGCACCATCGTCTATACCATAAAGAAGATGTGAATGTATGTCTACAAAATTAGTTGGAAGTAAATCTCGTAATAATGGTTTTTTGGATGAAAATAGCAACACGATTTTTTTTTAAATATTGAATACAAAGTAACAAAAAAAAGAACAAGCAGCAGAAGGAACTATGAAAGTATGTGGATAAATTTATCGGTTGTCAGTTATCGGTTGTAGGTTATGAGTTGTGTGTTATCAGTTATGTGTTATCAGTTATGTGTTATCAGTTATGTGTTATCAGTTATGTGTTGTCGGTTATTTGTTTTGGGTTATGAGTTATGAGTTGTGGGTTGTGTGTTAACTGGTTAATTGTTTAAGGTTGTTTAAGAGTTTAAGGTTTAATTGTTTAATCGGTTAATTGTTTAAGGTTTTTTAAAAGGTTAAGGTTGAACGCTGGAGTTAGTAAAGTGGTTTGGAAGCTTTTCTAGTATGCATCCTAATTTAATTAATCTTAACTCCACGAAAACAAGACTCGATTTAGGGGGGGGGTACTCCCCTCTTGAGAGGGGCTGGGGGTGTGTTATTGTATGATCTTGTAAGTTTGTGTTTTGTCTAAGGCCAAAAGATGGCCGAAAACAAGATCTATGAGTAGACAAGACTTCTAGATTGTACTTCGATTTTGTTCATTATAAACTATTCGAAGTGACAAAATTCTTGTGAGTTGTGAGTTATCAGTTGTCGGTTATCGGTTATGTGTTGTGGGTTAAATGTTTAATCGAGTAATTGTTTAAGGTTGTTTAAAGTTGATTAATTGTTTAACTGTTTAAGATTTAACCGCGAGGATTGCTAAGAAGTATGCAAAGTACGCCAGGAAAAATTCTAATAAATTAAATCCAAATTCTAAAATTTAACCACAAAGAGCAAAAAGGATTTCGCAAGGGGCGCTAGGGAAAATTCCAATAAAAAAAGTCCAAATTCCAAAATTTAACCACAGAGAGCACAAAGGATTTCGCAAGGGACGCTAGGGAAAATTCCAATAAAAAAAGTCCAAATTCCAAAATTTAACCACAGAGAGCACAAAGGATCTCCCAAGGGGCGCTAGGGAAAATCCCAATGATTAAATTCCAAGATTTAACCGTGAACCTTGTGGTTAGTTTTTGTCGATTGTTAAACTAAGTTTTCGTTTTGCCCCGTCCCTAAAGTTAGCCGAAAACAAAACGTGCAGTTGGACAATATTCTTCGACTTTCCTCGAGGTGGTGCTTAAAGTTAGAGGCTAGAATTAGAACCTCTGCTTGCAATACATAACCCACAATTGATAACCCATAACTCATAACGAAAACTAATTAACCTTTAACCCCTTAACCTAGTTCTCTACTTGATTGTCAAGTCGAGCGCAGTCGAGACTGTTTGGAAGTATTAAATACAGTTGATTTGTTTCCTTGTTATTTATCGTATTCAATTCGTGAAAGTCTATTTATAAGGATGATTAATGTTTGTAATAACTTATAATGGAAGTGGTATTGTATTTCCTATGCAGTGGTATGTGATGACTGCCGCGTTGTTTGGAAAAGCCTATGAATAAGAAAACGATGTGAAGGTGGTATTCGTTTGGAGGTAAGCCTTGTAGTGTGATATCTTGCTCGGCATCCGATTTTGAAAAAATAAATGGAGTTCCATACTGGGTTCTGAAGGTATTGTTTTCTGTGTTCCAATTGGCTATTGCCAAGTTAAAGTTTACGTGTGTTGCTTCCTCAGGCCAATCGATATCGATAAGGGGGAAGCAATTTGGGAAATTGAAAGTATACTTTTTGATTTTCCATTTTTTGTTTTTAAGCACTTGTGCTATGGGACGTAATTTGTTGCTTTCAAAACCTAATAGCAGTTCTTGACCGAATTTGGTTTTTATCCCTTCTTTAAATTGACGAGACCCTAGTTCGTTATGTTTGTCTTCTTGTAAAATTTCGAATAGTAGTTTGTTTACCCTACCGGCAAAGCTGCCGTCTTTGGCCTTTGAATTGAATACTTCCGCTATTAAACGGAACGTCTTTGCAATAGTTGTGCATTGTGCGAATTCTTGGTTGTGCATTCTCATTTTATGAAAGGCCGGCTCATTTCGAAATTTTTCGGTTGTCATAGTGGAGTTTGCTTTTATACGCACACGATTGACGTTGTTTTCATCCATATAAAAGTTTAAATCGTCAATAGTGCCTTCTATTTGAAAGGGTGCTATTACTTTTGCCATAGGATTTTTATTGCAATATATAAAAAAATGTTGTCGGATAGCAGTTGTCGGCTATCAGTTATCGGTTATGGGTTATGTGTTGTGGATTATGTGTTGTGAGTTGTGGGTTATCTGTTATCAGTTATCGGTCTTGGTTTATCGGTCATGGGTTATGTGTTGTCGGTTAATTGTTTAATCGAGTAATTGTTTAAGGTTGTTTAAGAGTTTATGGTTTAATTGTTTAATCGGTTAATTGTATAGGTTTTTTTAAAAGGTTAAGGTTGAACGCTGGAGTTAGTAAAGTGGTTTGGAAGCTTCTCTAGTATGCATCCTAATTTAATAAATCCTAACTCCACGAAAACAAGACTCGATTTAGGGGGGTACTCCCCTCTTGAGAGGGGCTGGGGGTGTGTTATTGTAGGGTATTGTAAGTTTGTGTTTTGTCTACGTCTTAAAGATAGCCGAAAACAAGATCTATGAGTAGACAAGACTTCTAGATTGTACTTCGATTTTGTTCATTATAAACTATTCGAAGTGACAAAATTGTTGTGAGTTGTGAGTTATCAGTTGTCTGTTATCGGTCATATGTTGTGAGTTGTGGGTTATCAGTTATGGGTTATGTGTTGTCAGTTATGTGTTGTTAGTTATGTTTTGTCGGTTATTTGTTTTGGGTTATGTGTTTTGGGTTAATTGTTTAATCGAGTAATTGTTTAAGGTTGTTTAAAAGTTTAATAGGTTAACTGATTAAGGTTGTTTAAAGTTGTTTAACTGTTTAAGATTTAACCGCGAGGTTCGCTAAGAAGTATGCAAAGTACGCTAGGAAAGATTCCAATAAATAAAATCCAAATTCCAAAATTTAACCACAGAGAGCACAAAGGATTTCGCAAGGGGTGCTAGGGAATATTCCAATGATTAAATTCCAAACTGCAATATTTAACCGTGAACCTTGCAGTTAGTTTTTGTCGATTGTTATGCTAAGTTTTTGTTTTACCCCAGCTCTAAAGAGAGCCGAAAACAAGACGTCTAGTTGGATAATATTCTACGACTTCCCGCAGGGTGCTACTTAAAGTTTTAGGCTAGAATGACAACCTCTACTCATAACCCACAACCCATAACTCATAACAGATAACCCACAACTGATAACCAAAAACTAATTAACCTTTAAGCAATTTACCGATTAAACTTTAACCGATTAAATTTTTTCACTTCTTGAATTAAAGCATAAATTTGCACTATGAATATAGAAGAAACCTTTATAAAAGATTTAGTAGTTATAACGCCTACCCAGTTTCCAGATGAACGCGGGTATTTTTTTGAAGCGTACAATCAGGGGAAGTTTAATGAAAAAGGAATACACTACAATTTTATCCAAGACAATCAATCGTTCTCCAAACGCGGCGTGATTCGCGGCTTGCATTTACAAATCAATCCTTTTGCTCAAGCAAAGTTGGTAAGGGTTTTAGAAGGGGAAATTTTGGACGTTGCTGTCGACTTAAGAAAAGACTCACCTACCTATGGTCAGCATTTTTCTGTGATTTTGAGCGCAACTAACAAAAAGCAATTAATGGTGCCCCACGGATTTGCCCATGGATTTTCAGTTTTAAGTGCAACTGCTTCGGTGCTCTACAAAGTGGATCAAGTCTATCATAAAGATAGTGAACGTGGCATACGTTATGACGACCCTACTTTGAACATCGATTGGCAACTAACTCCTGAGGAAATTATCGTTTCTGAGAAAGATTTGATTTTGCCTAGTTTTGAGTCCATTGATTGGGAATTTTGTTGAGTAGTTTAATCGTTTAACTGGTTAATTGGTTAATGGTTTAAAGTTGTTTAACTGTTCAATTGGTTAATTGTTTGGTGATAGGCTTCTAAACTTATACGTCAACGAATTAAATCCCTAACTTTTAAACAGTTAACCGGTTAATCTTTAGCCGATAACTGACAACTGATAACCAATAAGCGAAAACCAAACAGTCTCCAAATTCTTAAAGTAAAAAATAGATATGCAAAAAATACTAATCACCGGCGCTAATGGGCAATTGGGATCCGAACTGCGAGTAGTGGCTCAAAACGAGTCGGCTTTCGAATGGATATTCACCGATTACCAAGAATTGGATTTGTGCCAACTAGAGCAATTACCATGGCGGCTGTCAGAAATAAAGCCAGATTACCTAATCAACTGCGCGGCACATACTGCTGTGGATCGTGCAGAAAATGAAGAACACTTGTCGGACATACTCAATCATCAGGCAGTGGCTGTTATGGCTAACTGGTGTGAGGAGCATAAGGCAAAGTTCATTCATATTTCAACAGATTATGTTTTTGATGGTAACTCTTCTAAAGCATTAACCGAAACCGCTGCAACTGGACCGATTAATGTATATGGAAAAACCAAGTTAGCAGGGGAAGAAGCTTGTAAGAATGAAAACCCGGATGCCATTATTATCCGCACCTCATGGGTGTATTCTAGTTTTGGAGCCAATTTCGTTAAAACAATGTCGCGGTTGATGCAAGAACGAGAGAGTTTGAATGTGGTCAACGACCAAATTGGAAGTCCAACGTATGCTGCAGATTTAGCAAAAGCCATTGTTACGATTATCAATCATCAATATTGGCAGGCAGGACTTTATCATTTTTCAAATGAAGGCGAAATCAGTTGGTACGAATTTGCTTTGGCAATACAAGAAATAGGAGGGTTTGATTGTATGATAAATGGAATTCCTTCTTCGGCGTATCCAACACCTGCCGCTCGACCTAAATATTCCTTGTTGGATAAAACCAAAATAAAAGAGACTTTTGGTGTTACGGTTCCAGAGTACAAAGAGAGTTTGAAGAAATGTATGGCATTACTTGTATAATTGTTTATTCGTTTAAGCGTTTAACTGTTTAATCGTTTAATTGTTGGATAGTTTATTTGTTTCAGTGTTTATTCGTTTAACCGATTAATCCATAAGTCATAACCGATAACCCGTACAACCTAATAACCGATAACTCATAACTGTGGACTGAGGACCGAGGACTGAGAACTCACAACTGATAACCGAATTATCCCATAAACATTTTAACTTTGTAAATAAAAGCAATGAAAAAGATACTAATCACCGGTGGTGCCGGATTTATTGGATCGCATGTAGTGCGTCGTTTTGTGAAAAGGTATCCACAGTACCATATTTTTAACCTAGACGCCTTGACCTATGCGGGGAATTTGGAAAATATTAAAGATATTGAAAACGAATCGAATTACACTTTTGTAAAAGGCGATATCACAGACGAAGTTTTTATTGCTGATTTATTTGCTACTCATGATTTTGATGGGGTAGTGCACCTTGCGGCAGAATCGCATGTGGATCGTTCGATTGTAGATCCATTGGCGTTTGTAAAGACCAATGTTTTTGGAACAATGATTTTGCTCAATGCAGCTAAGAAGCAATGGCAAGGTAATTTTGAGGGCAAACGTTTTTATCACATCAGTACCGATGAGGTTTACGGTACATTAGGGGCTGAAGGCTTGTTCACAGAGACTACTCCTTACGACCCTAATTCACCTTATTCGGCCTCTAAAGCCAGTTCGGATCATTTTGTACGAGCTTATGGCGAAACCTATGGTTTGCCGTATGTCTTGACCAATTGTTCTAACAATTATGGTCCTTTTCACTTTCCTGAAAAATTGATTCCTTTGTTCATCAATAATATCATTAATAATAAACCTTTGCCGGTTTATGGTGACGGTAAATACACGAGGGATTGGTTGTTTGTTGAGGATCATGCCGTGGCTATTGATTTGGTTTTTCATGAAGGAAAGAATCACGACACCTACAATATCGGAGGGTTTAACGAATGGCAAAATATCGATTTGGTAAAACTATTGTGCCAAATTATGGATACCAAATTAGGACGTGAAAAAGGCACCTCAGAACAGTTGATTACTTATGTAAAAGATCGCCCAGGGCACGATTTGCGTTATGCTATTGATGCTACAAAAATCAATAAAGAATTAGGATGGCAACCGTCCGTTACATTTGAGCAAGGCTTAGAGAAAACAATCGATTGGTATTTGGCGAATACAGCATGGTTAGAAAATGTAACTTCTGGTGCGTACGCTAGTTATTATGAGAAACAGTACACGAATTAAAGGTAGAAATTAGAAGTTAGAGATTAGAAGTTAGAGATTAGAAGTTAGAGATTAGAAGTTGTAATTTATGGGTTAAATTTTAGGTTTTAACAAGTAATAATAATTCATAATCGATAACTTATAGTTTAGCTCATAACCCATAACCCATAACCCACAACTCACAACCCATAACAGACGACTCAAAACTGATAACCGAAAATCTATGAAAGGAATACTACTAGCCGGAGGATCCGGTACCCGTTTGCATCCCCTTACGCTCGCTATGAGCAAGCAAATGATGCCTGTTTATGATAAACCGATGATTTATTATCCGTTATCCACTTTGATGATGGCTGGTATACATGAGATTTTGATTATCTCTACTCCGCATGATTTGCCCAACTTTAAAAAGTTGTTGGGTGATGGTAGTCAAATTGGGTGTCAGTTTAGTTATGCGGAGCAAGCGGTGCCTAACGGATTAGCGCAAGCTTTCGTTATTGGTGCTGATTTTATTGGTGGGGATTCGGTAGCCTTAGTTTTGGGGGACAATATCTTTTTTGGAGCCAACATGCATGAATTATTACAATCGAATACCAATCCAGATGGAGGGGTAGTTTTTGCGTACCATGTCTCGGATCCTGAAAGGTATGGGGTTGTTGAATTTGACGAAAATCAGAAAGCACTTTCAATAGAAGAAAAGCCGCTACATCCTAAGTCCAATTATGCGGTTCCTGGCTTGTATTTTTATGATAATTCGGTAGTGGAAATAGCTAGAAATATTCAGCCAAGTGCTCGAGGGGAATATGAAATCACCGATGTGAATAAAGTGTATTTAGCCAATGGGAAGCTCAAAGTAGGAATACTGAGTAGGGGAACAGCATGGTTGGATACGGGTACCTTTAATAGTTTGATGCAAGCTGGGCAGTTTGTTCAAGTGTTAGAAGAGCGTCAAGGACTGAAAGTGGGTTGTATTGAAGAGATTGCTTGGCGACAAGGATTTATTACAAGTCAACAATTGCAAGATATTGCGGAGTCTTTGCGTAAATCTGGTTATGGAGAGTATTTGTTTGGATTGTTGAAGCAGAGAGGTTAATCGGTTAATTGTTTAAGGTTGTTTAAAAGTTTAAGGATTTAAGGCTTTAATCTGTTAAAGGTAAATTGGTTGGCTTTTTTACTTGCTAGAAGTAAGCCTTTGGTTGAAATGTAAATTAAAACGAAGCATTAAACAACTTTTATGCGTAAGTGCTGGTTATAATCATAAATTAAAGCAGGTCAATTACTAAAAAGCTACTATTGTTAAAGCAGTACAAGTTTAATAGAGTTGCGTGCTGTTTTTTTTGACAATTTTACTATTCAAAAAATTAAGGAAAAAATTGGCAAAATACTATTTTTGGTATTTAATAATTTGTTTTTTAGTTATTAAATGTTTCAAATAAGTGTTTTCAATTGCTTTTATTAACATCTGTCTAGTACTTCTTTTCCGAATAATTTGTATTTTTGCTTTAACTAATTTATAAGAAAAATAAATTTGAATCTAAATCTACGACATTTTTTATCAAGATCTAATTTAAGATTAAATATTCATAACCTGAGTTATTTGCCCAGATGGATTATTGTATTGATGGATACGATGGTTTTGAATGTTTCCTTTTTCTTTACCGTACTGATCTTTAAAGGTACGGGGCTTGAGTATGTACTTACCCCACATTATATGGTGTATATTACTTTGTTAATCGCTGTAAATGTTTTTTTCTTTTGGCTGTTTCGAACGTATTCAGGGATTATTCGACACTCTTCTTATATTGACGCGATAAAACTATTGTTTTCACAGTTGTCTGTATTGGTTGTTTTTTTAGTAGCTAACTTTTTTTTCGAGGTAAATACAGGTGAGAAGGCCATTTTGAATACCGCTTTGTTTATCAATGTGGTTTTGTCCTTTTGTGGTTTGTTTTTGTACCGCGTGGTGGTGAAACAAACATTTGAGCTGTATTTTTCGGATCACGGTACCAACAAATTGATTCGTACTATTATCTATGGAACGGATGCTAATGCTATTTCAGTAGCCAATGCCCTGAAGTTTGAAACCCCTACACGATTTAAGATTGTGGGTTTTGTGGATAAGAACAATATGAATTCGAATAAACGAATGTTGGATTTGCCTATACTTGTTCAAAAGAAAAAGTTACCCACCTTGATGCGATCTGTTGGTGCTGAGGCTATTATTATAGCGGATAAGTCACTAACTAAGGATGAACAACTCCAAATTGTAGATAAGTGTTTGGAGTTCAATTATAGGGTGTATACCGTGCCTTTGATTTCTAATTGGGAAAATCAAAAAGAGATTTCCGAGAAGGTAAAAAACATTCAGATAGAAGATCTTTTGGAGCGTAATCCTATTATTTTGGATAACAAAACCATTTCAAAGGATTTAAAAGATAAAACCATCTTAATCACAGGAGCTGCAGGTTCTATAGGAAGCGAAATTGTTCGTCAAGTACTTCAGTTCAAGCCTTATTCGGTAGTTTTAGTGGATCAAGGAGAGACTCCATTGCATCAATTGACCTTAGAATTAGAAACTATTGTTACCGATTCGAATTTACACAGTGTTATTGCTGATGTTCGCAATAAAGAAGTAATGCGAAGAGTTTTTAGAACGTATTCTCCACAAGTGGTGTATCATGCAGCCGCATATAAGCACGTTCCTTTGATGGAAGAAAATCCTTCACAGGCCATTCAAACTAATGTGGAAGGCACGAAGAACGTTGCGGATTTAGCATGTGAATTCAAAGTGAAAAAGTTTGTCATGGTTTCTACTGACAAAGCGGTTAATCCGAGTAATGTCATGGGAGCAAGTAAGCGAATTGCTGAAAAATATGTGCAATCGCTACAATTGAGAAGTGTTAAAGAGAATAATGGCAAAGGAACCAAATTCATTACTACTCGTTTTGGAAATGTATTGGGTTCTAATGGCTCAGTAGTGCCTTTGTTTAGTAAGCAAATTGCTGCTGGTGGTCCTGTTACCATTACACATCAAGATATCATTCGTTACTTTATGACGATACCAGAGGCTTGTCAGTTGGTTTTGGAAGCAGGTTCTATGGGAAAAGGTGGAGAAATCTATATTTTTGATATGGGTAAACCCGTGAAAATTATTGATTTGGCTAGAAAAATGATAAAACTAGCCGGTTTTATCCCAGATAAAGACATTCCAATCAAAATTGTTGGATTGCGTCCGGGTGAGAAATTGTATGAAGAACTTTTGAATGATACTTCTAAAACCATTCCAACCTATCACGAAAAAATCATGATAGCTGAGGAAATTCAGGATGAATTTGAAAATTTGCATCATGAAATTGAAGAATTAATTGGAATGTCTACCTTCTTTAGTAATGAAGATATAGTAGCTAAGATGAAAAAAATTGTGCCTGAATTTAAAAGTATGAATTCTGCCTTTCAGTTTTTGGATAATTAATTGATTTGTTTAATCGTTTAAAGATTAATTGTTAATAGGTTATGCGTTTTGTTTTAACCACGAAGCGCACTAAGTCGACACGAAGAGCACTAAAACACTATTACTATTTTTAAGAAATACAACCCTTTCAGCTCCTTGTGCTTTGAAAGGGTTTCTTTTTGTTTTCAATTCTAAAGAATACCAAAAAAGAGAAAATATAGTAGTTTGTATTTCAAATTCCAAAAGTTTAACTGCACGGTTCGCATAGGACGCTAGGCTAAGTTTCAAAAGTTTAACAGTAAGGTTCGCCAAAGACTACGTAACGGATGCTATGTTAAGTCCCAATAGTTTACCGCAAGGCTCGCAAAGGACTACGCTGAGGAGGCTAGGCTAAGTTTCAATGGTTTAACCGCAAGTTTCGCCAAGGACTACGCCAAGGACGCTATGCTAACTTTCAATGGTTTAACCTCAAGGTTCGCCAAGGATTGTGCGAAGATTGCTAAGTAAAATTTCAATAAAAAAATCCTAATTCCAAAAGTTTTACCGCAAAGACTGTAAACGACTTACATTCCTGAGTGCTTCGGTATAGGTAATCACTGTAGCCGTTTTGACGCATAACTTGATTGTTTGAAAAGATCAAAGACAATTGTCAAGTCGAGCGCAATCGAGATTGTTTAGAAGCAGATAATTCATCCTATACGTTGAGCTTCAATATAAAAGAGCAAAAACGCCCTACCTTCAACTTTAGTCCTTGTTACTTTTTCCTCCCTTTAGGGTTGGGGACAAGAAAAAGTAACTTCTGCCTAGGTTCATGCTAATCTTAATAATTTTAATTCCCTTAAAAACTTTGCGTTCAATTGTGTAAGTCTTTGATAGTCTTGTGGATATTTTTTTATTTGTTATTAATGTAAGTTTTCGTTTTGCCCCAGCCCTAAAGGGAGCCGAAAACGAGAAATATAGGTTGACAAGGCCTCTCGACTGCGCTCGAGGTGACAATTGCAGTTAAGAAATTGACGTTGGCTTAGCGATCTTTGTGTAACTTTTTGTAGACTTTGCTGTTAAATTTTTAAAGTGACCAAGTAAGTTTTAGGGTTTTTTACTTACTACAGGAACTAGAAAAATAAGTGCCTATGTAAGTTTTCGTTTTGCCCCAGCCCTAAAGGGAGCCGAAAATAACATGCATAGGTTGGACAGGCCTCTCGACTGCGCTCGAGGTGACAATTGTAATTAAGAAATTGACGTTTGCTTAGTGATCTTTGTTTAACTTTTTGCAGACTTTGCTGTTGAATTTTAAAGTAACCAAGCTACTTAAAGTCGACTAACATTTATTATTGATAATCTAAGAAATGTAAACCCTTTCAGTGTCTTGCACTTGAAAGGGATTTTCGTTGTAAAGGATTGAAAGATTATAGCTATCTTTGTAGTAAACAAATTTAAAAATCCTTAACTAGTGATTTTTAAATATAGCTTTTGCACCCAAAATGAATACCACACCTACCCAAAATGAAGATTGGTTGTTTGAAATAACACCCAAGAATTCCTTTTTTTCGCTGCCTCTGAAAGAGGTCTGGCAGTACCGTGATTTGTTGTTCCTATTTGTGAAGCGAGATATTGTAACAGTTTACAAACAAACTGTTTTAGGACCCTTGTGGTATTTGATTCAGCCCTTATTCACTTCGATTACTTTTACCATTATTTTTAACTCCGTTGCTGGAATCGAAACAGGAGTCGTTCCGCCATTTTTATTCAATATGGCTGGGATTACAGTTTGGAATTATTTTACGGCCTGTTTGAATGGTACCTCGGATACCTTTAGAGCTAATGCGGGTATTTTTGGAAAAGTGTATTTCCCTAGAATCATCACTCCCATTTCTATCGTTGTGTCCAATTTGTTAAAGTTGGGTATTCAAATCCTTATTTTTCTAGTCTTTTATGCTTATTTTTATGTTCAAGGGGCAGAAGTTGGTTTCCATTGGACGGCAGTTTTTTTCCCATTCTTAGTGTTACTTATGGGAATTTTAGGTTTGGGACTCGGAATGATTATCTCTTCTTTGGTTACTAAATATAGAGATTTTACCCATCTAATTGGTTTTGGAGTACAGCTGTTGATGTATTTATCGGCTGTGATGTACCCATTAGCACTTATTGAAGAAAAATTACCCAAGTACGGATGGCTAGTGCATTACAATCCATTAGCTTATATCATTGAAACGTCACGTTATATGTTATTGAATGTGGGAACTTTGTCTGTAAAGGGGCTACTTTTTACTTTTGTAGTTACGATTTTTGTTTTCTTTGCTGGACTGCTCGTTTTTAATAGAACTGAGAAAAGTTTTATTGATACGGTGTAGTTTAGTGTTCAGTAGTCAGTTTTTAGTAGTCAGTTGATTTATAGTGCGATAATTAATGGGTAAAGATATTATTTTAAAAGCCGAAAACATCTCCAAGCAATACCGTTTAGGTACCGTTGGGACAGGTACGCTCAGTCACGACTTAAACCGTTGGTGGCACAAGATAAGAGGAAAAGAAGATCCGTATTTGAGAATTGGGGAGACTAATGACCGAACAACAAAAGGGGAGTCCGACTATGTTTGGGCCTTGCAAGATATCAATTTTGAGGTACAACGAGGCGAAGTGCTGGGTATTATTGGCAAGAATGGCGCTGGTAAGTCCACTTTGCTGAAGATTTTATCTAAAGTAACGGCACCGACGACTGGGAGTATTAAGTCGAAAGGGAGAATTGCTTCCTTGCTAGAAGTAGGAACTGGTTTTAATGGCGAACTGACCGGACGGGAAAATGTCTATTTGAATGGAGCCATTTTAGGGATGACCAAAAAAGAAATCACCGCCAAGTTAGACGAAATCATAGCTTTCTCGGGTTGTGAGCGTTATATAGATACTCCAGTTAAACGCTACAGTAGCGGAATGACCGTGCGTTTAGCCTTTGCCGTAGCCGCATTCTTAGAACCTGAAATCTTGGTGATTGATGAGGTCTTAGCCGTAGGTGACGCCGAATTCCAAAAGAAAGCCATCGGTAAAATGCAAGACATCTCCAAAGGCGAAGGGAGAACGGTGTTGTTTGTGAGTCATAACATGGCAGCTGTAAAGAGTTTGTGTACAAGGGGGATTGTGATGGAGAATGGGATAGTGAAATTTGATGGGGGCATAGATGAAGCTCTGCATGTATATAATTCAGATTCTAATGATTCTGTGTCCAATGTGAATTGGAGTCTTGAAAGTGCACCAGGAAATAGTAACTCTAAGATTACCTCTATAAAAATTAACCCAGGGGGAGATTTTTTTAATATTGAAAATGATATAAATATTGAAGTTGAGTATGTTAATTTTATAGATAATCACTCAGTAAATGTGTCGATTTCAATTTTTGATGATAAAGATGTATATGTATTAGCTTCACCTAATTTAAAAAGAATTCCTTTAGAGAAAGGCAAGTACAAAAGTATTTGTACGGTTCCAGCAAATTTTTTGAATAAGGGAAAATATTTTTGTACCGTTTTATTGGTAGGGAATAATTTTGAAATTATTGCACAATTAGATAAAATAGTTGCCGTTGAATTAGACGAAGAAGGAGGAGGTAGAGAGGGGTATTTTGGTTATTGGGGAGGAGTTGTAAGGCCATATTTGAATTGGGAGAACGTTCGAATACAATAATGTTGAGATGATACTTTTTAAAATTAAGAACAAATTAAAAAAACTAATAAAAAGAGAAAATTTTATCCCTTACAAAGGATTTAAGAAAGTTGATTTATTAATTTTTGATGATATATTTCCGCATCCAGTTTCAGGGTTTCGTTATGAAGAATTTGCGGTACTACTTTCTTCTTTTAAGAAATCTAAAATAATAATGTCACCTTCAGCATATCCAGTTGTTAACACTTCTGTAATAGATCATAAAAATCATGTTAAAGATTTTGTAGATCAAAATAAATCTTTAAAAAGTAAGTTAAGACTTAAAAAAGGATATGTTAATATCAATGCTAAGCTTTTTTATTGTATTTTTTTAAATAATATTTTCAATAATATACATTGGATTGAAAAGTATAAAATTCCATTTGTTTTTACTCTATATCCAGGAGGAGGTTTTCAATTGAATGAAACTTTAAGTGATAATAAATTAAAAAAAGTTTTTGCTTCACCAATGTTCCGGAATGTTATTGTAACTCAAAAAATTACTCAAGATTACTTAATAAATAATAATTTTTGTAAATCACAGAGTATCCAATTTGTTTTTGGTGGTGTAGTGCCGCAAATATCGTTGAATAAAGATTTGACAAACAAAAAAAGTTATTTAATCGATAAGCCTACATTTGATATTTGTTTTTGTGCAGCAAAATACACTCCAAGAGGAGTAGACAAAGGATATGATGTGTTTATAGATTTTGCACACATGATAGCCAATGAATATGATTTTATCAGATTTCATATTGTAGGGGGGTTTACCGAGGGCGACATTGATGTTTCAACTATAAAAGATAGAATTCATTTTTATGGTTATCAAAATTTCGAATCTTTAGGAGCGATTTATAAAAAGATGGACGTGTTGATTTCACCGAATAAACCTTTCATTTTAGGTAAAGGTGCGTTTGACGGATTTCCATTAGGTACTGTTGTTGAAGCTGTTTTGAATGGAGTAGTGGTGTTAATTACAGACCAACTTAAACAAAATAATGTTTTTGTTCCAGATGTTGATTTAATTTTAATAGAAAGCGAAATAAATTCTATTAAAAAAGTAATTATTGCTTTGATTAATAGTCCTGAAAAATTATATTCGATTTCACAAAATGGGAAGGAAAAATTTCTTGAGGTTTATTCAAATAAAATTCAAATGATGCCAAGAATTATTTTGTTGCAAAATGAAATATCAAAAAAATAATTAATATGATAAACGTAACCAAGACTTTTCTCCCACCTATAGAAGAATACAACAAGCAGGTACAGCGCGCATGGGATAATGAATGGCTAACTAATCGTGGGGAATTGGTTTTGGAATTGGAAGAAAAATTAAAAGAATTTTTAAAAATTTCCAATGTAATTGCAACAAATAACGGGACAGTGCCTTTACAGATTGCATTAAAATTATTAGGAAATCAAGGAGAGGTTATAACAACCCCTTTTAGTTATGTAGCTACTACTGCAGCAATAGTTTGGGAAAATTGCACTCCTGTTTTTGTGGATATTCACCCTGAGTATTTAACGATTGATGAAAGTAAAATAGAAGAAGCGATAACGGATAAAACTACTGCCATTTTAGCGACTCATGTTTTTGGGAATCCTTGTAACTTAGAAGCTATTGAGGCGATAGCAAAAAAACACCAATTGTATGTGATTTATGATGCCGCACATGCTTTTGGGGTGCAATACAGAGGAAAATCAATTTTTGACTATGGCACCATCAGTACTTGTAGTTTTCATGCCACGAAGTTGTTTCATACGGGAGAAGGAGGAGCTATGTTTGCCAACGATTCTGATTTGCAAGCTAAGTTGTTTTATAGCCATAATTTTGGACACGATGGACCCTTAGCTTTTCATGGTTTGGGAATTAATGGGAAAATGTCTGAATTGCAAGCCGCTCTGGGATTGACTGTTTTTCCTTATATCGAAACGATATTAGCTGAAAGAAAAAAAGTAGTTGATTTTTATAATGAGAATTTAGATTTTTCTAATTTACAAGCTTTAAAAATTAGAGATAAAACGGATTGGAATTATAGTTATTATCCTATAATTTTTGAAAATGAGCAACAATTACTGCAGGCTCAGAAAGATTTAAATGAAGCAAATGTTTTTCCGAGACGTTATTTTTATCCTTCTTTAAACACTATCGAATATTCAAAAGGAAAGACTATGTCAATTTCAGAGAGTATATCCTCTCGTGTTTTGTGTTTGCCTTTGTATGTTGGATTAAGAGAGCAAGAGTTATCAACTATAATTTCAATAATAAACAATAAATTAAGATGTTAATTGCAGGAGCCAAAGGATTTGCTAAAGAAGTTTTAGAAGTAGTACTTCAATTGGATGAATTAGCAAATCTAGTTTTTTATGATGATTTGAATGATGAGGTTAGAGGCCCTTTATTTGGTAAATTTCCCATTCTAAAAACAACTAAAGAAGTTCAAGATTATTTTAAAACGGTTGATAATAGATTTACTATTGGAATTGGAAATCCAATCTTGCGAAAAAAGCTATATGATAAATTTATTTCATTAGGAGGAATTTTTAGTTCTACCATTAGTCCACTAGCAAATATTGGGTCATATGATATTGTAATAGGTTCTGGGTCCAATATACTTGCTGGCGTTGTTATTTCCAATAGCTCAATAATAGGAAAAGGATGTATTATTTATTTTAATTCTATAATTACCCATGACTGTGTAGTTGGTGATTTTGTAGAAATATCTCCAAGTGTAAATCTATTAGGAAGATCAACTGTGGGGGCTTATTCTCAAATAGGTTCCAATGCTACTATATTGCCAGATTTAGTAATTGGAAAAAATGTGATTGTGGGTGCTGGTTCGGTGGTTACAAAAGATGTGCCTGATAACACAATGGTTGTTGGAGTTCCTGCAAAGGTTCTAAAAGAATTAAAACCTATTGAATTTTAACCAATGAATAGTCCTAAAGTTAGTGTGTGCATGATTACGTACGGTCACGAAAAATTCATTCGTGAAGCGATAGAAGGAGTTTTGATGCAAGAATGTAATTTTGAAGTAGAACTTATTGTGGCCAATGATTGTTCTCCAGATCAAACAGACAGTGTTATTCAAGATATCATTACAAATCATCCAAAAGGTTTTCGGATTAAATACATTAAGCACGATAGTAATCTTGGGATGATGCCTAATTTTATTTTTGCATTAAAGGAATGTCAGGGTAAATACATCGCTTTATGTGAAGGAGATGACTATTGGACTTATCCTTTAAAATTGCAAAAGCAGGTTGATTTTTTGGAGGCTAATGAGGAGTATTCGATGTGTACACATGTAGCTAAAGAAGTAAATGTAATTAATAATATGGAGCATTTATTTCCAAATATAAATGAAAACACCACAAAAACAATTCAAGATTATATAGCTAATAATTTAACCGCTACTTGTTCATTATTATTTAGAACAGAATATTTAAAAACTTTACCGCATTGGTTTAATAAAATAAAGTTCGGTGATTTGGGTTTAATGCTTTTTATTTTTCATCGTTCAAATAAAAGAATGATGATACTTAAGGATTTTATGGGTGTGTATAGGATTCATCCTGGTGGTGTTCATGGTTCTTTAAAAAAAGACAATAATTCGCTTGTAAAAGCATACAAAATGCATTTGGACTTTATTGCAATAATTGATAAGGAAATGTTTTTGAGAAAGGAATTTTCAAAAGAAATTTTAAATAAGAAAATAACTGTATATAGAATTATTAAGGATTTATATAAGAAAAATAATGTTTTATATTATTATAAATTTAAAATAATTTATGTCATTTTAAAATTAAAACAAATTATTTTGTACAAGAAAAAATGAAAAAAATTCTATTCATATCACATGATGCATCAAGAACTGGAGCGCCAATGGTGTTGCTTCATTTTTTGAGATGGCTTCAAGAGCATCAGACTGAAATACAAGCCGATTTGTTAGTTTTAAAAAGAGGAGGGTTAGTTACAGAATTTAAAAAAGTTACTCATAATTACTATGATTACGAAGCTTTGTGTCAACCTCAAAAATTAAATATTAAACAACGTATTTTATTAAAATTAGGCTGCTTTAAGCGTCCGAATCTAAAGGGAAATTTGTTTTTGGACTTAAGTAAAAACAGCTATGATGTGATCTATGCGAATACTATCATAAGTGTGCCTTTTGTATGTGATTTACTTGCTAAAATGAAGTATACAAAAGCAATAGTACATCTTCATGAATTGAATACAATTATAAAATTATTATTGCCTGATTTTGATAAATATGTTACTGTAATAAACCAATATATTACTCCTGCCCAAATGGTAAAGCAAAATTTAATTAGTAATTGGGGAGTGCCAGAACATAAAGTAGAGGTGATTTATGAATGTGCACAAATACAAACATTATTAGAAATTAATTCTAATAAGTCTAAAGAATTTGTTATTGGAGCATCTGGAACTGTAAATTGGAGAAAAGGGCAGGATGTTTTTATTCAACTCGCTCGTTATCTCTGTAAATTTCATCCTGAAATCTCTTTTAAATTTGTTTGGGTTGGGGGAATTTCAAGAGAGGAGAATTATATAATAGAAGAGGATTTAGAAAAGTTAGGTTTGGCTGATACAGTTAGCTTTATTGGAGAAGTAGAAAATCCAGCGGTTCATTATTCTGATTTTGATGTGTTTGTGATGACCTCAAGAGAAGATCCTTTTCCCTTGGTTTGTATTGAGGTTGGTATGATGGGAAAACCAATTGTTAGTTTTAAAAAAGCAGTAGGTACAAATGAAGTATTAGAAAAAGCGGGTGGATTTATTGTTCCTTATCTTGACATAGAAGCTATGGCGGATAAAGTAATGCAATATTATAAAAACCCTGATTTAAAAAAAGAACATGGTGCGATGAATAAAACGGCTTTCAATCAATTTACACCAGAGTTAATTTGTCCATCACTTTTTTCAGTTATTCAAAAACACTTTTAATGTTTCCCCAAGTCTCCATAATAGTACCCAATTATAATCATGCACCATATCTTGAAAAAAGGATAGACAGTATTTTAAGTCAAACCTTTCAGGATTTTGAACTCATTCTACTTGATGATGGCTCAAATGATACAAGTGTGAAGATTATTAATAATTATAAAAATAACGATAAAGTTTCTCATATCCTTTTGAACAAACAAAATTCTGGTTCTCCTTTTGGTTTATGGCAATACGGTATAGAGAAAGCTAAAGGCAAATATATTTGGATTGCTGAAAGTGATGATTGGGCAGAAGATTCCTTTTTGGCAGAAACCATTTCAAAATTAGAAGATAGTGAGGCAGTCTTAGTGCATACAAATAGTTTATACTACATAAATAATGAATTTAGACCTAATCATTGGTGGGACTCTTTCAAAAGTGATAATTGGAAATCAAACTATGTGAAAGATGGGAAGTATATTTTGAGCCAGTTTGGGCGGTTTAAATGTCCCGTAATAAATGTAAGTTCGGCAGTTTTTAGAAAAGATAGTATAAAAGAAAATTTTTATCCTTTTGATTATAGATACTGTGGGGACTGGAAATTTTGGATTGATGTTTTTATGACAGGGAAGGTTGCATTTATTGCAAAACCATTGAATATGATTAGAATTCATAATCTGTCTGCTACTTCAGATAAAAAAGATAATTATGTTAAGAAACTACATGAGAATGTCAAAGTGGTTAACTATGCTAATAAAATGCTGAATTTTAAAACAAATTATTCCAAAGATTATAGTTGGTTGATTGATTTGTGGATTTCTATATTTCAAAACACGGGACAGTATTTTGCTAAAAAAAATCATTCTGTTGATTTGCCATTAAGTTTTAAATTTATTTTTTATAAACTATACATTAAACTGATTTTAAAAAGAGGTTTTAATAAAATAAAAAAACATATATGATTCCTAAAGTGATTCATTATTGCTGGTATGGGGAAAAGAAAAAGCCAAAATTGGTTAGAGATTGTATCGCTTCTTGGAAAAAACATTTATCAGATTATCAGATTATAGAATGGAATGAAACAAATTCAGATTTATCACATCCATTTGTCAAGGAAATGTATAAGAAAAAAAAATGGGCTTTTGTCTCCGATTATATTAGATTGCAAAAGATTTATGAATATGGAGGGATTTATCTAGATACAGATATGATGGTCTTAAAAAAATTTGAAGAATTCTTAGAAGATGAATGTTTTGCTGGAGCAGAAGATGCTGATTTTGTTAATGTTGCAGTAATTGGGGCATTTGCAGGAAATCAATTTATTAGGGAATGCATAGAGTTATATGATTCATTAACAATAGAAAAGGATAGAAATTTAGGGGAAATTACAATTCCAAAATTGGTGACCAAAAAGTTTAGGGATTTGTATAGTTACAATTACAAATTCGATAAAATTATTGCTTTGGAAGGAATTAAAATTTATCCTTTTAATTTTTTTTATCCGCTACCATTTGTTAAAAAAAACGAAATAAATAATTATAAAAGTTATATTAGTAATGAAACCGTTGCGGTACATTTATGGAGTTCTTCTTGGGTTGAATATTCTGAATTTCAATATTTTGCAAATAGAGAGTATTTTAAGGGCTTTTGTAAAATGATCCAGCATCTTTATAAAAGCCGAGAGTTTAAGTATGTATATTTTAGAAGAATAGCAGCGACAATAAAAAGCACTTTAATTAAGTGAATTTTTGTAAACTATGATTGTTTCTAAATGTCACAATTGTATTTTTTAAGGCAAACAAATTATTGATATAATCAAAAGACAATAAGGTTATAAAACATTTTTTATATGGACAAAAAAGACCCAATGATAACGGTTGTTATGCCAGTATATAATGTAGCTTCTTATATAAAAGAGGCTATAGAAAGTGTTTTGAATCAAAGTTACTATGATTTTGAATTGCTAATTATTGATGACGCTTCTACTGATGCTACTGTAAACCAAATTTTGGAGTTTTCAGATTCTAGAATAGAGTTAATAAAGAAACCTAAAAATTTAGGACTGATAGATAGTTTAAATTTAGGTATTAGGCTCGCAAAAGGGGAGTATATTGCACGGATGGATGGTGATGATATTAGCACTCCTGATCGTTTCCAAAAACAATTAGATGTTCTATTAACTAATCCTGAAATAAAAGTTTGTGGGTGTTGGCTTCAGAGATTTGGGAATCATGGAAAAATAATTAAACACAAAGAATTTCATGAGCAAATTGTAGCTGAGCTATTAATGCAGTGCTCAATGAGTTTAGGAGCTGTGATGTTTGAAAAAAAAGCTTTAGAAAGTTACCCTTTTGATGAAAATAAAAAGCATGTAGAAGATTATGATTTTTGGGCCCGGGTTTCCTGGATATGTAAGTTGTATAACATACAAGAAGTTTTGTATCATTATAGATCCCATGACACACAGGTAACAAAGCTGTATTATGATATTCAAAGAAAGGGTGACATAGATATTAAATTGTTCTTATTTAAAAAGCTGAATTATGATGATGAAGTTTTTAAAGATGATTTAATTGCAAGGATGCTTTGGATGACCCAAAAGATTTCGATGAATGATTTAGTTTTGTTTTTTAAGTGGATAAAACAGCTGGCTCTTCAAAATAAAAAACTAAAAATTTATTCTCAAAAAGAGTTAAATGATGTTTTGCAAATCATAAAGCGAAGGTTGGTTTTTGAATTATATTTCGAGAAGACTTCTATAGGTTTAGACAAAAAATGGCGTTTGCAGGCTCTTGCTTATTTGCCTATTGAAGAGTTATTGTTTGTGATAAAAGGGAAGGCAAGTGAAATTATGAAAACTAAAGTAATCAGCAAGTTTAATAAAATGCGATTTTAAAAAATTAATGATTTTATGGTTGTACTAGTATCAGTAATAGTTCCTTGTTATAATCAAGGTGTTTTTTTGAATGAAGCTTTAGATTCTGTTTATAACCAGATTTATACAGATTGGGAATGTATCATTGTCAATGATGGAAGTACTGATGATACAGAAGTTATTGCTCAACAGTGGGTAGCCAGGGACAACAGATATAAGTATTTCTATAAAAGTAATAGTGGAGTAAGCAGTACAAGGAATTTTGGAATTTCAAAATCTTCAGGTAAGTATCTCCAATTTTTAGATTCTGATGATGTTTTGGATAAACTAAAAATACTGTTTTCTATTGATAAATTAAAAGAAGATAAAAGCAATGAGACAGGAATAGTTGTATCTAATTTTAAAATGCTTTCATCAGATTCAAAAGAAGTCATACCTCCCTTTTGTAAACTTGATGCTGAACTATTTACATTGGAAAATTTTCTGTTTAAGTGGAATGTTACATTTTCTGTACAGATGCAATGCGGATTTTTTGATGCGAAATTATTTAAAACTATTAAATTCCCTGAAAATTTATCTGCTCAGGAAGATTGGATTGTTTGGATTCAGGTTTTAAAAACTACAAATTGTGTTTTTATAGATTTACCGCTGGCTTATTATAGGATTAACCCATCTAGCCGAATGGAGACAATCGGTATTGGTGATAATGAACTAAAAGTTTTAGACAATTTCAAGGAAATACTTACATATGATGAATATCATCGATTGTCAGTGCATATGTTGACCCGATATTCGGAGTCTAACAAATTATTTAGAAATAATTTGGAATTAGTAAAAAAATCAAATGCCTATCAAGCGGGTTTGCTGATTCGAAAAATAGTATATGCAATAGGTTTGATAAAACCAGCTAGGACAATTTTTAAATTCATTTTAAGATTTAAGTCTTCATAGTTTTAATTTTAAGTAAATAATGTCCAAAGTTTCTATAATAATACCTAGTTACAATCATGCTCTATTTTTGCAAGATAGGCTTGATAGCATTTTGAATCAAACTTTTAAAAATTGGGAAGCTATTATAATTGATGATCAATCTTCGGATAATAGTGTGCTGGTTATTAAGGACTTTTTAAAAGTAAATTCGGATTTTAGAGTCAAATATTTTATTGTGAACGATAAAAATTCAGGAAGCGGTTATAATTCTTGGAAAAAAGGAATTGAATTAGCAGAAACAGAATATGTTTGGATAGCAGAAACCGATGATTATTCTGAACCAACTTTTTTACAAGAGTTAGTCGAGATTTTAGATCATAATGAAGATGTAGCACTTGCTTTTTGTGGAAGTAATTATATTGAAGATTCTAAAATTATTTATGATTCTACAAATCGAACAAAAGATCTAGAGGTAGATTTTGGGAAATATAAAATAGTAGGCGATAATGTTTTTTTGAGTAAAATGCCTTTCAATACGTATATAACTAATGGAAGCAGCGTAGTCTTTAGAAAGCCAAAAGAGAAAATGAATGTTGAACTATTTAATAATAGACAATTGTCTGATCTTTTTTTGTGGAGCTTCTTGGTTCAAAACAGGAAATTTGTGTTTTTGAATAAAAACCTAAATTTTTTTAGAAGGCATGAGAATTCAACAACAACTAAGATGAGTATATCCTCAAAGAAGATTGTTTATGAAGAAGCACTTAAATATTTAAATTTTTTTGAACAAAATTATAAATTTCAATTTTTTTTAGATCATTATGTAAAGCATTTTGTTTGGTCTAATAAGAAAGAAGTTTTTAATTATAAATTTTTGAAAAAGATAAAAGGAATTGATAAAATTGATATAAAATATTTTCAATCGATTATAAAATTTATACAGTTAAAAATAAAATCAAAATGGAATTAAATAACCAGCCGATTATTTCAGTTATTATTCCAACATATAAAAGAACTGATTATTTAAAACTGACACTTCAGAGTATCTTAAATCAAACTTTTAAGGACTTTGAAATTATAGTTATCGATGATGGAACTCCAAATGATGACAACTTTTTTTTGTGTCAAACATTTGAAAAAGTAAAATATATTAAAATTGAAAATTCGGGAGGCCCTGCCAAACCGAGGAATGTAGGAATTCGCGAGGCAAAAGGAAAGTATATCGCTTTTGTGGATGATGATGATTTGTTGATGCCCAATAAATTGGAAAAACAGGTAGCAGTTTTAGAAAATAATCCAGATTTTGGATTGGTTCACTGTTGTTGTCAGGTCATAGATGAGAACGGCATAGAAAAAAAGGAAATCATAGGAAGACCAGGTTCTTTGGATGTAAAACATGGTGATGTTTCTATGAGGATGATGGGCAATTGGACTTTAATGATGCCTACTCCATTGATTCGAAGAGAAATCATCAAAGAAGTAGGGTTATTTAATGAAATTATTCCACCCGCGTTAGAGGATATTGAGTACTGGACACGTTGCTCTTTTGCTGGCAAGTTTTTCTATTTAGATGAACCACTTGTGCAATATAGGGTCCACTCTAATAATATTTCGAAGGATAATCCGAATTATTTCTACTTACCTTTATTTATGAAAAGCATTTTACAAAATCAATTATCCATTAAAAGAATTAACAAGAAAGAATATAACTTACTTTTAACTAACTTAAGTAAAATGCAGATTAAAATGATCGATAAAGGTTTTTTTAAAACGTTTAAAAATTTATATATCTTGGATTTTTTTTGGTTTTTTAAAGTAAGTAACTGCAAATTATTGGTTTATATTCTTTTATTTAAAAAATAAAAATGAGAATAGGTTTTAATCCCAATAAAGATAGACTCCAAGAGCCAAATGATTTTTATCATCAGGTAATAATTCCTGTACATATTCCCAATCAGGAGGGTTATTTTAAAGATAGCTTTAAGATATTGCAACTATGTTTGGAATCTCTTCTTAAAACGTCTCACTCAAAAACCTATATAGTACTTGTAAATAATGGAAGCTGTATTGAAGTGATAAATTACTTAGATGATTTATATCAGCAAGGGAAAATTCATGAACTGATTCATACTTCGCCCATAGGGAAATTAAATGCCATTTTAAAAGGGCTTGCTGGTCATAATTTTGATTTGGTTACTATTAGCGATGCCGATGTGTTATTTTTGAATGATTGGCAAAAAGAAACTTATACTGTTTTTGAAAATTTCAAAAAGGCAGGTGTAGTTAGTCCGGTTCCTTCTTCAAAAATGTTAAAACAATTTACAGGAAATATTTATTTAGATAATTTCTTTTCTAAACGGTTGAAATTTACTAAAGCAAAAGATAAAAATAGTCTCCAGATGTTTGCTTCAAGTATTGGGAATATAGGTTTTTATAAAGATATTCATTTGAATAAAAATTTGACTATTTCTAATTCTGATGATAGTATATGTGCTGTAATTGGTGCAGGACATTTTATAGCGACTTATAAGGGTAATTGTTTTGATGGTATAAAGAATCGGTTTTCATATTATAGCCTTGGAGGTGACAGCGAGAAGATTTTATTGGATAAACCAGCCGAAGATAAAGGATATTGGAGATTATCAACTGCCGGGAATTATGCATACCATATGGGAAATGTATTAGAAGATTGGATGTTCGAAACATTTTCTACAATTAAAGAAAACAAAACGGAGATTAATATCCCAAGTAATTTAACCAACAAACCCAATACTTACTTCAGACCTTTTGCAGTATTTTTGTTTAGAATAATGAGCCAAAGAGCAATTTGGAAATTATTTTTAAGGTATAAAGGATTGACAAAAGAGGAGGCCAAAGAATATTAATATGAGACAATTTATAAAGAAAATTTTGTTTTATTTTTTAAATACAGTTACAAAATATGAAAAAGTAACAGTGTCTGGTTTTTCACGAGGATTACAAAATGTAGTCTTTGAGGGAAAAAATGCAGTACCGGACAGATGTAATTTTTCCGGTAATATTGAAATTGGCTATGCAACAACATTAGGATATAATAATATCTTAAGCGGAAATATAAGTATTGGAAAGTATTGCCAGTTGGGAGCTGATGTAGCTTTGCACGCTACTAATCACCCTATTTCTTCAATGACAACTTATATCAATACTAATTTATTTCAAGGAGAGCTTCAAGAATTAAAAGAGGAGAATAAGATTGCTATTGGAAATGATGTTTGGATTGGTCATGGTGTAATTATAGTAGGGAATATTAATATAGGAAATGGAGCAATTTTAGCAGCGGGATCAGTTGTTACTAAGGATGTTGCTCCATACACCATAGTCGCTGGTGTTCCTGCAAAGCCAATTGGGAAACGTTTTTCGGACTCCATCATTCAAGAAATTGAAACTTTACAATGGTGGGATTTATCCGAATCAGAACTGGAAAATATAAAACCACTTTTTTTAAAAAATTTCACAAATAAGGAAACCATCTATGAATGATAAACCATATATCATTGCCGAAATTGGCCAGGCACACGAAGGGAGTTTAGGAATTTTATATTCTTATATAGATGCCCTTGCTCACACTGGGGTTAATGCAGTGAAGTTTCAAATGCATATTGCCGAAGCAGAAAGCAGTTTAGAAGAACCCTTTAGAGTTAAGTTTTCATTAGAGGATAAGACACGATTCGATTATTGGAAACGGATAGGTTTTTCTCTGGAACAATGGAAAGGAATCAAAAAGCATTGTGATGAAGTTGGATTAGATTTTATTTGTTCTCCTTTTAGTAATTTGGCAGTTGATTGGCTGGAAGAAATAGGAATAGAACAATATAAAATAGGTTCAGGGGAAGTGAATAATTTTTTGATTTTAGAAAAAATAGCTCAAACTGGGAAGCCTGTGATTTTATCTTCAGGAATGAGTTCTTACGAAGAATTAGACCAGACTGTTGCATTTTTGAAAGAAAGAAATGTCAGTTTTTCTATTTTGCAATGTACTACTGCCTATCCTACAGAACCTGAACAATACGGGTTGAATGTGATTCAGGAATTGAAAAATCGTTATAATGTACCTATTGGTTTTTCAGACCATTCAGCAAAAATTGAAACATGTATTGCTGCCACTGCTTTAGGAGCAAGTATACTCGAATTTCATGCTGTTTTTGATAGACAGCTTTTTGGACCTGATTCAAAATCTTCTTTAACCATTGAGGAGATTCAAAATCTGGTAATAAGTGTCAGAAATATTAAACGTGCTCTTGATAATCCAATAGATAAAAATTCCAATGAAAGTTTTACAGCGTTAAAACAAATATTTGAAAAATCGTTGGCTGTAAATAAAAAACTGCCTCAAGGAAATGTACTAATGATTGACGATTTAGAAGCAAAAAAACCAAAAGGATGCGGAATTGACGCAGCAAAATTTATGGATGTTGTTGGCAAAAGACTTACTTTTGACAAAAATAAATGGGATTTTTTAAATGAAGAAGATATACAATGAGTAGAAGAAAAATAGTGGTAGTCATAACGGCGCGTCCTTCTTACAGCCGTGTAAAAACAGTTTTATCTGCCATTCAAAAACATGCTGATTTAGAATTGCAATTGGTAGTGGCCGCTTCGGCTTTATTGGATCGCTATGGATCTGCTGTAAACTATATAGAAAAAGATGGTTTTGCTATTGCAGCAAAAGTATTTAATGTTTTAGAAGGAGAAAATTTGACAGCTGCGGCTAAAACCACTGGTATTGGAATTTTGGAATTGTCTACAGTTTTTGACAATTTGAAACCTGATATTGTTGTGACTGTAGCTGATCGTTTTGAAACCATGGCAACAGCTATTGCGGCTTCTTATATGAATATTCCACTGGCTCATATTCAAGGAGGAGAAGTTACTGGAAATATTGATGAAAAAGTACGACATGCGATTACCAAATTAGCAGATTATCATTTTGTTGCTTCAGAAAGTGCAAAAGAGAGAGTAATAAAATTAGGTGAAAATCCTGATTTTGTTTTCAATACAGGTTGTCCTTCTATTGATATTGCTTCGAAAATTAATACTATAAAAGGATTGAATTTTAATCCGTATCAAAAATATGGAGGAGTTGGGTCTGACCCAGATTTATCTAATGGCTATCTTGTAGTCATGCAACATCCTGTTACGACAGAATATCAGAATTCCAGAAAACATATTGAAGAAACACTTGAAGCCGTAAACGAATTGAATTTGCCTACCCTTTGGTTTTGGCCGAATGTTGATGCAGGTGCGGATGGGACTTCTGCAGGAATTAGAGCTTTTCGGGAATACCATAAGCTTAAGAATGTTCATTTTTTTAAGAATATGGAAGGCGATGATTTTTTGGTTTTATTGAATAATGCCAAAGCCCTGCTGGGTAATTCCAGTGTGGGAATTCGAGAGTGTGCTTATCTTGGGGTTCCAGTTATTAATATTGGCTCCCGACAAAATAGACGCGATCGTGGTCATAATGTAATTGATGTAGATTATAATAAAAACGAAATAATAGATGCTGTCCATACAGTTTTGAAAAATGGGAAATCAGAAACTTCAGCTGTCTACGGAGGTGGAAACGCAGGTTCATCCATAGCTGATTTGTTAGTAAAAATACCGTTGCAGTTTCATAAAACCATCATGTATTAAATAAGAAGGAATATGATTTCTATATTAATAAGAAATAAAAATGAAGCAAATTCTTTAATAAATGCTTTGCTGAGTATAAAAAAACAAAAATTTGATTTGCCTTATGAAATAGTTATTATTGATGATGCTTCTACTGATAATTCTATAGAAGTGGCAAATGAATTTGGTTGTAAAGTGGTGAAATTAGATAAAAAATTCACTTATGGATATGCATTGAATTTTGGACTTAAACATTGCCAATACGAAATTGTTTTATTGCTGAGTTCTCATAATATACTTTTATCAAGTGATTCTTTTGAAAATTTTGTTCATTATTTTAGTGATCCTTCCGTGGCAGCTGTTAGATGCATACCCATTTCTAATACAAAACAAATTTTGCAGTCTGTTAAAAGTGATCTGACAATTAATAAAAATAATTACGTTCACGAAAAGGATTGGCAAAATCTTATAGTTGCTAATTGCTCAGCCATTCGTAAAAGCGTTGCAATTGAAATTCCTTTCAATGAAACTATTAGATCCAATGAAGAAAAACTCTGGTCACTTGAAGTTATGGAAAAGGGATACAGTTTAAAATCAAATGTATCGTGTTATTTCTTATACAATAGAAAAAATAATTATAAGGTTGATATAAGGGATCATATTTCAAAATATCAAGTTGATGGAATAATACCACTTAAAACTTCACGATTTATATGGATTTTTTTTAAATCTATTCCTTGGGCTCTGAAGATTGCTTGGGACAGATGGTATCAGACTAATCATCTTAATTGGGAATTTTCAAGGATTTCTCGAAAATTTGAAAAAGGAAAATATAATTAAATGAAAGTTTTAGCTATCATTCCAGCCAGAGGAGGTTCAAAAGGAGTCCCTAAGAAAAATGTCAAATTATTAGGAGGAATCCCTTTAATTGCTCACGCTATAAATTGCGCAAAAGAGTCATCAAGAGTTACAAAAATTATTGTTTCAACAGATTGCGAAGAAATTGCAGCAATTGCAAAAAAGAACAGCTGTGAAGTGATGATAAGACCAAACGATTTGGCAAGTGATACAAGTAATGTTGTACTAACAGTTGAACATGCTTATAAAACGTTGAATGAAGATTTTGATATAATTGTTTTGCTTCAGCCTACCTCTCCATTAAGAACTGGAAAAGATTTGGATAACATTATTGAAATGTTTGAAAGGGACACTAAGCTGGATGGAGTCATTAGTGTTGTTCCTTTTGATGATTTGCATCCAGCAAGAATGTATAATTTAGGAACAAATAATGAATTGATTCCGTTTATAAAAGATTCTGAATCAATGAGAAGGCAAGATTTAGAGCCAGTTTACTATAGAAATGGATGTTTTTATGCTGTAAAGAGTCAATCATTTTTTACTGAAAAGTCATTTATGGTTAAAAACAAAAAAGCCTATATTATGGATGCTGAATGGCTTGTTAATATAGATACTCCAAGAGATTTCAAAATTGCATCAATAATTTATGAAGAATGGAGAACGGAAAAATGAAAATTTTAATTACAGAATCGGAAGACTTTAGTCAAGATGCTGTTAATGAACTTGAAAAGTATTTTGATGTAACAAAGCGCAACTTCAATTTTGAAGAAGAATTAACAGAAATTATACCCGATTTTGATGTTTTGTTTATTAGACTCCGATTTAAATTAACCAAGAAAATTCTCGAAAAAGCGCCTCAATTAAAATATATTTTAACGGCAACGACAGGTTTAGATCATATAGATGTTGACTATTTTGAAAGTATTGGAGGAATAATAATTTCACTCAGAGGAGAAACCGAGTTTTTAGGATCAATACCATCAACAGCTGAGCATACATGGGCATTATTAATGGCTTTGCTAAAAAAAATCCCTTCTGCATTTGATGATGTAAAAAAAGGAAATTGGAACAGAGATAATTTTAAAGGAAATAATTTAAAAGGTAAAAATTTTGGAATATTAGGATTGGGAAGAGTAGGGAAACAAGTAGCAAATTTCGCCGAAGTTTTTCAAATGAATGTCGGCTATTTTGATACCGATTTCGTTAAATCTAAATTTCAAAGTTTTACATCTCCAAACGAACTTTTAGCTTGGGCTGATATTGTAAGCATTCACATTCCATACAATTCTGAAAATCATAATTTTGTCGATGGGTTGCTTTTGCAAAGTTGCAATCCAAATGCGATTATAATTAATACCTCAAGAGGAAATGTATGGGATGAAAATGTCATTGCAGACTTATTGAAAAAAAAGAAAATAAAAGGAATAGCAACAGATGTTTTACAAAATGAATTTGATAAGGCGACAATAGCTATTAATCCATTAATAAAATTAGCAAAAGAAAATAATAATCTAATTATTACACCTCATATTGCAGGAGCAAGTTATGAATCAATGGAGATGACAGAGAATTTTATTGTAGAAAAATTTATAAAAATAACTAAATGTGCGGAATAGCAGGAATTTTAGGTGTAAATCCTAAAAATGTTTCAACCATTAAACTTATGGCCGAAGCACAAAAACATCGAGGTCCAGACGCTTTGCATTTTTGGAATGATGAAAAACTGGCTTTAGGTCATAATCGTTTAAGTATAATTGATTTGTCTGAAAGTGCTAGCCAGCCCATGATAAGCAATTGTGGAAATTATGTTATAGTTTTTAATGGCGAAATTTACAATTATCTTGAACTCAAAAAAGAGTTAGAAAAAGAATATGATTTTGTAACTGATTCAGATACTGAGGTTTTACTTGCAGCTTACATTAAATGGAATACCAAAACGTTAGATAAACTCAACGGGATGTTTAGTTTTGCAATTTGGGATAAAAAATCGAATACTCTTTTTTCAGGTCGTGACAGATTTGGTGTTAAACCATTTTATTTTACTTTTTTTGAAAATCAGCTCTATTTTTCAAGTGAAATAAAAGCACTTTTTGCCGCTGGAATTCCAAAAAAGAAAAACCAAAAAGTTTGGGCAAACTATTATACTTTTGGAACCTATGGATTACTGGATGAAACTTTTTTCGAGGGTATACAGCAGTTAAAAGCGGGGCATTTTTTTGAAATTGTTTTTGAAAAGAATCTAGATTTTAGTGTTGTAAAAACAAAACAATGGTATAATTTTCCTGAAAGAATTTCGAAAATTAAACAGCTGTCCAAAGATGAATTAAAAGTATGTTATGAAGCTTTGCTGAAAGACTCAATTCAACTTCGTTTTAGAGCAGATGTTCCTTTAGGAATGAATGTTAGTGGTGGTTTGGATTCATCGACTTTGATCAATCTAGTATCCCGAAATTTGCCTTCTCAAAAAAATATCCAAGCTTTTACTTTTTATTCAAATGATGAAAAGTATGATGAATTGCCTTGGGTTAATGAGTTAATGAAAGAAACAGCTTATCCGCTTCATAAAGTACTTTTAGATTATAAAGAAGTTCCAGATCTGATTGAAAAAGTAAGTTTCTATCAAGATGAACCTTTTGGCGGATTTCCAACTTTAGCGTACAGTTTATTGTTTGAATCAGCAAGGGAAAAAGGAGTTAAAGTAATTCTGGATGGACAGGGCATGGATGAAGCTTGGGCGGGATATGATTATTATCATGACAAAAGCAATAATGTGATTCAAGGTATTACCTCGAGTCCAGTTCGGCCAGAAGCGTTGGTAACTGAATTTAGAAATATGGCACAAAAGGAAGTGTATGAACGACCTTTTGATAATGATTTACAGAATTTACAATACCGTGATTTGTTTTATACCAAAATTCCAAGAGCCTTACGTTTTAATGACAGAATCAGTATGATGCACAGCACGGAGTTACGAGAGCCATTTTTGGATTATCGATTGATAGAATTGGCTTTTGCGCAAAGTGATACAATGAAAGTCCAAAATGGACAAACCAAATGGCTGTTAAGGGATTTAGTAAAAGATTATTTGGGAAATACTATTGCATTGGCTCCAAAACGGGCATTGCAAACCCCTCAAAGGGAATGGATTTCACAAGAATTAAAACCTTATTTCTCTGAAAAAATAGAACAATTTTCCAAAATGGATTTTGTGGATGGCAAACAAATAAAAGTCTTATGGAAAGACTACTGTGATGGGAAGCAGGATAATAGTTTTTATATTTGGCAGTGGGTGAATGGATTGGTTCTTTCTTAATGAAGGGTATTTAAAATGGGTATTTAGAAATTCAAAATAATTAGTTCTTTTTTAGTTTAAAAAGAATAATTTTGGCATTTAAAATAATTTGACTTTAAATACATCAAAAACTGATGCGGTGAAGCACTCTAATATTTCAAATTATTAATTTATATTTTTAAATTTCATTTCCCATTTTCTTTTATGTTTTTCAATTCGTTGGCGTTTTCCATTTTTTTACCAATTGTCTTTTTCTTGTATTGGTTTGTTTTTAATAAAACAAAAAACACACAAAATGCTTTACTGATACTAGCCAGTTATTATTTTTATTCCTGTTGGGATTGGCGTTTTTTATTCCTTTTGGTGTTTTCTACTTTTTTGGATTATTATACAGGTATACGAATCGAAAAAAGTACTAATGAGAAAGGGCGAAAGTTTTGGTTTTGGCTCAGTATTTTGGTTAATTTAGGATTTTTAGGGATTTTTAAATACTTCAATTTCTTCTCGGATTCGTTGGCACACCTACTTACTTCTGTTGGGTTTAAAGCGAGTCCAATACTGCTTGATGTGATTCTTCCGGTAGGAATTTCTTTTTACACCTTTCATGGTTTGTCCTATGTAATTGATATTTATTACAAGCGCATCAAAGCGGAGTATAACTTTGTCGATTATTCTTTGTTTGTGAGTTATTTTCCTTTATTGGTGGCTGGACCCATTGAAAGAGCGACGCATTTGTTGCCACAGGTCAAAGTACAACGTAGCTTCGATTTGGAAAATGCAAAAGAAGGCTTGGCCCAATTCGTTTGGGGATTGGTCAAAAAAGTGGTCATCGCAGATACCTGCGCAACGTATGCCAATGCAGTTTTTGATAACTATTCTTCTATGAATTCTTTATCCTTGATACTTGGCGCTATTTATTTTGCATTTCAAATTTATGGGGATTTCTCAGGCTATTCGGATATGGCTTTAGGGATGTCAAAACTATTTGGAATCGATTTGTTGAAAAACTTCAATTATCCCTATTTTTCAAGAGACATTGCCGAATTTTGGAGACGCTGGCACATTTCGTTATCGTCTTGGTTCAGGGATTATTTATATATTCCGCTAGGAGGTAGTCAAGGGGGTATGTGGTTCAAAATTCGCAATACCTTTATCATTTTCTTAGTGAGTGGTTTTTGGCACGGCGCTAATTGGACGTATGTCGTTTGGGGATTACTGAATGCCGTTTATTTTCTGCCTTTATTGGTATTGCAAAAAAACAGGAACAATACAGGTCCTGTAGTAGTTGACTTCGATTGGAAGGGATTACAAACTGTAGTAAACATCTTGATTACTTTTCTTTTAAGTACAATTGCGTGGGTCTTTTTTAGAGCGAAATCCATAACCGATGCGGTTTTGTATTTAAAGCAACTGGTTTATAATGGTGATTTTAGTTCGCAATATTTGTCTAATGAACGGTATAACTACGAAATACTCCTTTTGATTGGTGCTTTTGTAGTGGTAGAATGGAACAACAGAAACAGAGTAGAGCCCTTATCAGGACGCTATAGTCTTCTTAAATTTGGTTTAGCCATTGCTGCGATTATGGCTTTAGGCACTTTTTCGGATTATAAGGAGTTTATTTATTTTCAGTTTTAAGAGTAATAAAGCGTCTCGACTGCGCTCTACGTGACAGTTTGAGTCGAGATCGTTTGTTGTCAAACCGAACGCATTCGAGATTGTAGTTTATAAAGAAAAATTGCTGTTTAAAAGGGTCTCGACTGCGCTCGACCTGACAGTTTGAGTTGAGGGTTTTTGTTGTCAAATCGAGCGCAGTCGAGATTGTTTGCTTAAAAAGAAATTTGTCAATACATTGGGTCTCGACTGCGCTCGTCCTGACATAGAGCATAAAATAACATAGGAATAAGATAGAATCACAAGAATCACAAATGAAACAATTTTTACTATATACATTAAAAATACTACTATTCACGATAGTTATCGCTGTGGTATTGGATTTTGGTTACACCAAAGTTTTTTTGCAATCCACGAGTAGAGGAAAAATTGAAAAAGTTTTCAATTCCAAAGACGAAAAGTATGATGTAGTAATTTTAGGATCCTCAAGAGCGAACAATCATTTTGTGGCGCCAATGTTTGAAGACAAAGGGTTGAGAACCTTTAACTACGGGATGAGTGGCGGCCATTTGTTTGAAGCTTCCTTGTTGTTACAACTAATGATAGAGCGCAATTATCAAATTAAAAATGTGATTTTAGAAGCCGACTTGAATTTGTCGAACGACCATCAAGCCGAAGGGATATCGGCTAAATACTTGCCGTTTCTTCACGAGTCCGAAACCATAAGAAGGCATTTTGAAAACGAATCCGATTTTATGGAACTGTATTATATCCCTTTTTACCGATATGTGAAATACGATGCCAAAATAGGGGTTCGCGAGGTTTGGGATACTTATAGAAATAAACCTACGAGTTTGTTAGACAATAATGGCTACTATCCTCTAGGTAAAAAGCCTAATGCTAATATGAAGAATAATATTGCGAATTTGAACCCTTTGCTAAAGAATCAATATTATTATGAAATTAAGCAACTTTGTGAACAAAAAGGTATTAATTTTATCGCCATAATGACCCCAATGTGTGAAAACACCAAAGGAATGGATTATTTTGATAAAGTAAAGGAGCTATATCCGGAAATTCACAATTATGAAAATGCAGTACTTGAGGATAAGTACTTTTCATCTTGTGGGCATCTCAATGATGCTGGAGCGAGATTGTTTACAGCAAAGATAATTAAAGACTTTTTTTAAATTAAGAATTATTTAGTCAAATAGAGGTATGATTAAAGAAAATGAAGGTAAGATAGTATTGCTATTTCCTGATGGAGTTGGTATCAGAAACTATCTTTATTCAAGAGTGTTTAAAGGTTTAGAAAATAATTTGGTTTTGTTTCATAATTTTGATTATAAAACAGTTAGTTCGATTAGTAAAAACACTTCAATTAGTGACTCATTAATTATACCTATTTACAACGAGTCTATTAAAGAGAAGTTTTTACGTGAATTGATATGTCTATCTAGATTATATTACAATGCTGACAGAGTTGAAAATAATTCAATATTAGCCTATTGGAAATGGAATCAAAAAACATTTTCAAAAAAAATATTTTATAGACTAATTGAATGTATAGCTCCTTTCACAAAAGACTATTCCAAGATATTAAAATTAGAAAGAAAATACCAATTAGAAATTCGTCGAAATCCTTTTTATTTTGAGGTTAAAGATATTTTACAAAAAGTAAATCCAAGAGTTGTTTTTTGCTCTCATCAGCGTTCTTTAAAAGCAGCAACTATATTCGCTGCAGCTACAGATTTAGGTATTAAAACTACTACAGTAATATATTCATGGGATAATCTGCCAAAGGCTCGTATGGCTCTTTCTGCAGACAATTATTTGGTATGGTCAAATTATATGAAGAAAGAAATGGAATTGTATTATCCCGAAATTCCTGAAGAAAAAATTCACGTCACAGGTAGTCCTCAGTTTGAGTTTTATCGTGATGAAAATAATATTATTGATAAAGCTGTTTTTTATAAAAAATACAATTTAGATCCAAACAAAAAAATTATTTGCTTTTCAGGTGATGATACTTTAACATCTCCAGATGACCCAAGCTATTTAAGAGATATAGCAAATGAAATTATAAAGGCTAAGCTACAAGACAAATATCAGATTTTATTGAGAAGATGTCCCGTAGATTTTTCGGGAAGATTTGAAAAAGTTGTAAATGAATATAAAGATTTAATAAAAGAAGCCATTCCACTATGGCACTTTAATTCTTCAAAGGAATGGAGTGCTGTTTATCCTTCTGTTGATGATGTTAAATTATTGGTAAGTACAGCTTTTTATTCTGACGTAGTAGTTAATGTTGGATCAACAATGGCTTTTGATTTTACAATGTTTAATAAACCATGTGTATTTATAAATTATGATCAATCAGCCAAAAATAGTGAAGATTGGTCTGTACAAACAATTTATCAATTTCAGCATTTTAGGAGTATGCCAAATAAAGAATCCGTAATTTGGCTAAATAGTAAAGAGGAGATTATCGAAAAAGTTATCCCTAATGAAAATAATTATTCAGATAGCTTTATGAAAAAATGGTTTAATGTTATTCTTGATAGTAAAGAGATTAGTGCTTCTGTAAATATTAATGAAATGATTACAAATAGTCATAAAAATTAAATGTCATGCTACTATTAATAAGGAAAATTCTTTGGAAGATATTAGGAATCAACTACTATAATTATTTAAAAGGTAAAAATCATTTATATTTAAAAGATGCCAATTGGGTTGAAGTTGGAAACAGAACCTATGATAATGGAGCTTATGTTTGGAAATGGTATAAAAATTCTAGCCTAAAAATTGGAAAATATTGTTCTATTGCAAATGATGTGAATTTTATATGTGATTCAGGTTTTCATACAGAAAGTCAAGTTACCACTTTTCCTTTATTTTTTGAAATTTTGGGTAAAAATAATCAAATAACAATCAATGATGAATCGTGTAAGGTTAATGAAATAAAAGACAAGATAAAACCTTATAAATCAAATATCGTAATAGGAAATGATGTTTGGATTGGTATGAACGCTACAATTTTACCTGGTATTACTATTGGAAATGGAGTTACGGTTTTGGCTGGAGCTATTGTTTCTGAAAATATTCCTGATTATGCAATTGTTGGTGGTGTGCCAGCAAAAATAATTAAATATAAGCATAGTCAAGAAATTATAGATGCACTAAATAAAGTTAGTTGGTGGGATTGGTCTGAAGAGAAAATTAAACGTAACATTAACGATTTCTATTTGCCGATTGAAATTTTTATTAAAAAACATTTATAAATGCACGTCTGTTTCTTAACAAATGAATTCCCGAAAGAAGGTTTCCCTCATGGTGGAGTGGGGAGTTTTGTGAAAACAATAGCTCAAGAATTTGTAAAAAAAGGAATCAAAGTATCTGTTATAGGTATGAATTATACGTTGAATGATGAAACGGAATATATTGATGGAGTTGCTATTTATCGCTTAAAGAAAAGTATTGTAAAAGGGTTATCTTGGTATTTTAATTCAAAAGCTATTAATAAAAAAATCTTAGAAGTTCATAAAAACAACCCAATACAAATAATTGAATCACCTGAATTGGGTTTTGCATTTATTTCAAAAATTAAAAAAATAAAATACGTAATTAGGCTACATGGAGGGCATCATTTTTTTGCGGAAAGTGAAAAACGAAAGATTAATAAATGGAAAGGTTTTCAAGAAAAAAGATCATTTAAAAAAGCGGATGCCTTTATTGCTGTTTCTCAATATGTAAAAATACATACTGGAAAGTACTTAAGTTATAATGGTAAACCAATTGCAGATATATGTAATCCTATTAATTCTGTTTTTTTAAAGTCTGAACTTCAAAGTAAATGTGAAATTGGACCTGAAAATAGAATTGTTTTTGTTGGCACGGTTTGCGAGAAAAAGGGAATTCGTCAGCTAGTACAGGCATTTTCATTTGTTAAAAAACAATTTCCTAACGCAACACTTGAAATATATGGAAGGGATTGGTTTTTTTTCGATGGGTCTTCGTATATAGAAATGCTTAAGCTTAAAGAACTACCAAAATTAGGTGCTTTTGCTAATGATATTAATTTTCACGGAGCAATTCCGTTTATTGATATTCCAGATGCATATGCAACAGCTTCTGTATGTGTATTTCCATCCCATATGGAAACTCAGGGATTAGTGGCTCCAGAAGCGATGGCAATGGGGAAAACAGTTGTTTTTACAAAATTAGGTCCTGGGCCTGAAACTATTGTTGATTATGAAACAGGGCTGTTATGTGATCCATTTAATCCGGATGATATTGCTAAAAAAATAGTTTGGGTTTTATCTAACAAAGAAAAAGCAAAAAAAATTGGTGAAATGGGAAGGAAGTTTGTTGTTGATAAGCTTGATTTACAGAAAATTGTTAATCAAAACTATGATTTTTTCAATCAATTATGTTTGAAAAAAAATAGTTAAACAATTAACTTTATTTCAGTTCAGCGAGAGAGTTAAAAGTAATTTATTAGTTTTGAATTTTATTTGATTTAGCAATATCTTTACTTTAAATAAATATAAAGCTGTATATCTGTAGCTTTCTTAAAAATGATTGGTTGGTGGAGTTTGATTTTTAATATACCAAAAGAGAAACAATGAAAACACTAGAGTCAACCGTCGCCATAAATAAAAAGCAAGCGGAATTTTACAACACCAAAAAGAAAAATTGGATCACTCAGATTTGGTCAAAATTTAGAAATGGCACTTTGAATAGGATAAAAAAAGGTGTTGGTATACAAGATCAGGCTTATCTGAAACACAAGGAATGGTTTGGTGATTTGAGTTCTAAACGAGTTTTGGATTTAGGATGTTTTTCTGGAAATTATTGGTCAATGTACTTAGCTGAGCATTCAAAAGAATACATGGGAATCGATTTGAGTGATGTTGCCATCGAAAAATTACGTCAGCGTTTAATCGCTTTTCCCAATGCGAGTGCTTTAGCCATTGATTTTTTATCATCGGAATTTAAAGAAAAGGACTTTGATTTAATTTATGCCTATGGTGTTTTACATCACTTTGAAAGTACAAAAATCATAATTGATAAGCTTAATGAAAAATTAGCACCAAAAGGGCAAATTATAAGTTATGACCCTTTGCAAACAAGTTTACCCATTAAAATAATCCGATTACTATACCGTCCGTTTCAATCCGATGCTGCGTGGGAATGGCCATTTACTAAAAAAGTGTATAATCAGTATAAAGATACCTTCGAAATTATAGAAAGACATGGACTTTTAGGAAAAACCAAATGGATGGCTTTACTCTCATTGTTGCCGTTTTCTGAAAGTTGGAAAACAAAATTAGGACAAAAGTGGCACAAGGAAGATTGGGAAAAATCTAGCACCAGCGACTCCGTTTTGTTTAGTTGTATGCATTTGACCTTATTAATGCAAAAAAAATAACCTTGAATGAATTTACTGCAACTCATATTGTCAGACTATAGTAAGCATAAAAAATATGGAGGACATTTTTTAGGAATTGTATTTTTTACGCAAGGATTCTGGGCTGTTTTTCAATACAGACTAGCTCATTTTTGTTATTGCAGAATAAAATGGCAACCTTTTCGATTGCTGTTTTTAATGTTGTTTCTTTTATGGCAAAAAATTATTGAAATTACCACTGGAATTTCAATTCCTGCTTCTGCAAAAATTGGGCATTCATTTTATATTGGACATTTTGGAGGAATTATCATTAATGCTAATGTTATTATTGGGAATGATTGTAATATTTCACAAGGAGTTACCATTGGTGTGGGAGGAAGAGGAGAAAAAAGAGGGACTCCAATTTTAGGGGATAAAGTCTATGTGGGTGCCAATGCAGTTGTTTCAGGAAATGTAAACATCGGATATGAAGTTTTGATAGGGGCATGTTCTTTAGTAAACCAATCCATTCCAGATTGTTCGGTGGTTTTAGGAGTTCCCGCAGTAATTATTTCTCAAAAGGGATCTAAAGGATATATCTAATGAAATTACTCATTGTTTCAACCGCTCCATTCATTTTTAAGGATGAAAAGTGTTTTGCTTATAGTCCCTATGTAAAAGAGTTGGTCATTTGGAAAGAATCTGTCAATGAGATATCATTTTGTTGTCCAGTTTGGCAAAATCAAAATGGGTTATTAGTTGAAGAAATTTCATTTGAAATAAAGCAGCATTATAAATTAATTGAGTTAAACTTGAATAGTTTTACAAATGCAGTTCAAGCTTTTTTTTATGCTTTCTGGAACGGTTTGATTATTTTCAAAGCCATGTATCAAGCCGATCACATTCACTTGCGATGTCCTGGTAATATTGGTTTGATAGGATGTATAATTCAAATTTTATTTCCTTTGAAGCCTAAAACTGCCAAATATGCTGGCAACTGGAATCCTAAAGCGAAGCAACCTTGGAGCTATCGGTTGCAAAAATGGCTCTTGAGTAATCCTTTTCTAACCCGAAACATGCAAGTATTGGTGTATGGGGAATGGGAAGGCAGTAGTAAAAATATTCATCCTTTTTTTACCGCTACCTATTGGGAAACGGAAAAAGCACCACTAAAACCTCTTAACTTTGCTAATTCCATTCGATTTGTTTTTGTAGGAACTTTGTCTGAAGGAAAACGTCCGATGTATGCCATAGCTTTGGTTGAAGCTTTGTCCAAAAGAGGGTATGCTGTTCAATTGGAGCTGTATGGAGAAGGAAAAGAAAGAATTGTACTGGAAGACTATATTGAAAAGAATCATTTGAAAAGCTTTATTGAACTGAAAGGGAATCAATCAAAAGAAATCATCAAGTCTGCATACCAGAACAGTCATTTTGTACTCCTGCCTTCTAAAAGTGAGGGTTGGCCTAAAGCCATAGCGGAGGGGATGTTTTGGGGATGTGTTCCACTGGCGACTTCAATTTCTTGCGTTCCCTTTATGTTGGATTATGGCAATAGAGGAGTTATATTGACTACTGAAGTTGAACAAGATGTTCAGCAAGTAATTGCCATTTTGAGCGATGAGATAGATTATTTTGAAAAAAGAAAAAAAGCATCCGATTGGTCTCGACACTACACTTTGGATGTTTTTGAAAATGAAATAGAAAGAATAGTTTCTAGATCGCAGTGATTACCTTTAGTTTCTTGTCTTATTAAACGAATACTATTTTATGCGCATTTTACAACTCATAGATTCTTTAGAAGCAGGAGGTGCAGAGCGTATGGCTGTAAATTATGCCAATTCGCTTGTGGATACCCTTGGCTTTTCAGCGCTTGTAGCTACTCGAAAAGAAGGGGTATTGCTTGAGCAAATGGATTCTAAAGTGACTTATTTTTTTTTGAATAAAAAAAGCAAGCTCGATTTTAGAGCCTTATGGCGTTTGCGTTCTTTTGTTTTGCAACATGCCATTACTCATGTTCATGCGCATAGTTCTTCATTTTTTATTGCTTTTCTATTGAAATTGTGTTGCCCCTCTCTTAAGTTGGTATGGCATTACCATTATGGGAATAAAAAAGGAATATCAAATATAAGAATTTTTATTTTCAAGTTGATACTCCCCTTTTTTAATGGAGTGATTTCAGTGAATCAAAACCTGAAAATTTGGATTGAGAATCAGTTAAAATCTAAAAATGTTATCTATTTACCTAATTTTACATCTACGACTAAAGAGGTAAACAAAACAAATCTTTTTGGTGTTGAAGATAAGCGAATACTATCTTTAGCAAATTTGAGACCAGATAAAAATCATTTTTTGCTTTTGGATATAGCAGCTCAAATGAAGCTGTCACATCCGGATTGGACCTTTCACTTGGTGGGTAAAGATTTTAATGATGATTATTCTCTTGCAATAAAAAACAAGATAAGCGCTTTACAATTAGAAAATCAAGTATTTTTGTACGGCTCAAGAATGGATATTGGTTTTATCATGCAACAGAGTAGTATTGGAATTTTGACTTCTGCTTCAGAGGGCTTGCCTGTAGCCTTGTTGGAGTTTGGGACGCAACCGTTGCCTGTAGTAGTTACAGCGGTAGGCGAATTGCCAAATATCATAAATAATGGTGTCAATGGTTGGCTAGTGCCTTCGAATGACACTATGTCTTTTTACAAGGCTTTAACTACTTTAATTTTGAATCCCTCAATGGGAAATAGTATGGCATTGGCTTTACAACAAACGGTTTCAGAAGGATATTCCTCAAAGGGTGTTTTGCAAAAATACATACAATGGTTAGAAAGTTTATAAAATGAAAAAAGAAGAGGTCGTTTATCTTTATTTAGTAGCCCTACATGCTTTTTTAGGCTTTGTATTTTTTTTCCTTCCTTTTCTTAGTAAAGTGTATGGTATTGCAATATTGGTTTTTGGAGTTTATTACATTACGCAATCGAAGAATAAAAATAATGAAGCCTTATTAATGGCTGCTTATGCAGTAAGTGCCGAAATTATGCTCCGGATGACAGGTGGTACTTTTGTGAATGAGTATGGGAAGTACCTAGTTGTGCTTTTCCTTTTTTTAGGAATGCTTTTTTCGGGTTTTTCAAGGAATGCTTTGGTCTATTGGTTGTTTTTGTTCTTTTTAGTACCAAGTGTGGTACTTTCAACCGTAACTTTAGATATTACAACCGATGTTAAGAAAGCTATCGTTTTTAATATGTCAGGACCAGTTTGTCTTGGAATTTCTTCTATTTATTGCTTCAAGCGTGAACTCACTTTTCAACGATTGCTTGGGATAATCACTGCTTTTTCATTGCCTCTACTCTGCTTAGTCACCTATCTGTATTTTTACACCCCCAACATTCAAGATGTGGTTACTGGGACACAATCCAATTTTGAAACTTCAGGAGGATTTGGGCCTAATCAAGTTTCTACCATTTTGGGATTGGGAATCTTTATCTTTTTTGTACAATTGATGCTTAATTCCTCTAATGGATTGTTGCAAATAGTCAATGGAGCCTTAGTAATGGTTTTTGCTTTTAGAGGCTTGGTTACTTTTTCTAGAGGAGGAATCTATACAAGTGTTGCAATGGTACTTTTGTTACTGGCGATTTTGTATTTTCAAGCTAATTTTCAAACCAAACCAAAAATTGCTGGGATTATTGTCTTATCCTTTTTAGCTACTTTGGCAGTTTGGAGCTACAGTTCTATAAAAACCAATGGGTTGTTAGGCAAACGCTACGCCAACCAGGATGCTGCGGGAAGGGAGAAAGAAAGTCAACTTACAGGAAGAGAGGTTTTAATAGTTTCGGAATTGAACATGTTTTATGAAAATCCTATTCTAGGAGTGGGTGTTGGAAAAAACAAAGAATTGCGAGCCACAGAAACAGGCATACAAGCCGCTTCACACAATGAGATGAGTCGTATGTTGGCCGAGCACGGAACCTTAGGCATAGTTGGTTTATTGATTTTATTGATAACACCACTTTATTTATTTGCAGTTGACAGACAAAATATACTAGCGCTTTCTTTTTTTGTATTTTGGCTGTTAACCATCAATCATGCAGCGATGCGGTTATCAGCGCCTGCTTTTATCTACGCTTTGTCACTTTTAAAAGTATATCGTGAAGCACCTGCTATACATAGGAAATAAGCTTGCTAATAATGGAGGCAATCCAACAGGAATAGATGTCTTAGGACCTCTTTTGGAGCAAGAAGGATACCAAATCATCTACGCTTCTACAAAACGCAATCAACTACTTCGTTTCTTGGAGATGCTGTTCGCGACTTGCTTTGCTAGAAATATAGACTATGTTTTGATTGATACCTACAGCACCACCAATTTTTGGTATGCCTATTGGGTAAGTCAGTTATGTCGCCTTAGAAGGTTGAAGTATATTCCTATTTTACATGGTGGTAATTTACCCAATAGATGGCAGACGCATCCCAAAAGTTGTCAACGTATTTTTTATCATGCTTATCGTAATGTTTGTCCTTCTCTTTATTTGATGAAGGCTTTTGGAAATGTGGGGTGTCCAAATTTAGTACATGTTCCCAATGCAATAAACCTTCAGCAGTATAATTATAAAGAGCGTCCTTTGGCAAACCCAAAGATACTATGGGTAAGGGCATTTGCAGCACTATACAATCCAGAAATGGCCATTCATGTTTTTAATAAACTACTAATGACCTTTCCAAATGCTGAACTTTGTATGGTAGGACCAGATAAAGACGGAAGTGGTGTAAAGGCAAGAAAGTTAGCAGAAAGCTTAGGAGTTCAAGTGGATTTTAAAGGAAAACTAACCAGAAAGGAATGGACGGAGCTGGCGCAAAACTATGATCTCTTCATCAATACCACGCATTTTGATAATACCCCAGTTAGTGTCATCGAAGCAATGAGCTTAGGCTTGGCTGTGGTGTCTACTAATGTTGGTGGCCTCCCTTTTTTAATAAATAATGATGAAGATGGTCTTTTAGTAGCTGATAATGACATAGAAGGCATGCATGATGCCTTACTTTTTTTGTTGAAAAATCCTTCAAAATTTATCAAAATCACAAAAAAAGCCAGAATAAAAGCCAGTTTTTTTGAATGGAATCAGGTAAAAGATAAATGGTTCTTAATTTTTAATAACGACACCTAGTATGCTTAAAATTCAGTAACTTGCGACAGAATACCACAGTTATATGAATAAGAAGAGAATGCATTTTGAACTTTCAGAACGAAAGTTCTTATTACGTCTAGTAGATCTCATTGTAGTGCTTGGATCTTTGTATCTGATGACAGCAGTATTCCATTTTCCCTATTTTGAATTTTCAAAAGACACTTTTTACCGGCCTATCGTTTTTTCTATTTATTTACTGCTTCTTGGAGGCGTTTTTGAAATGTACAGCCTTCAAGTTGCAGGTAATCCTTTTCAAATTCTCAAAAGTATTTTACTTACTACTTCGGCTACGGTTTTGTTGTATTTGTTGACCCCTTTCCTTTCTCCCCAATTGCCTAAAAGTAGACTGCAGTTATTGGTGTTTTATGGTACGATTTTTTTTGCACTCTACCTGTGGCGCATAGTTTATGTAAAATTTTTAGCCTCGAATCGCTTTGTTCAAAATGTAATTTTAATATGTGATAAAGGGCAGTTGGAACAATTGGTGATAGATCTCGAAGAAGCGGATCCTTATTATCGAATTATTGGATATGTGAACTCAGATAAAGAGAATAAAGAGGAGATAGCCTACAAACTCAAAAAGGAAATTCCAGTAGACCAGTTGACTAAATTTGTAAGTAAGTTTGGGGTTTCTGAGATTGTGGTTGCCTCCCAAAAAACAGATGGGATTACAACAGAATTGTACCAGCAATTACTTCATTTGTTAGAGTCAGGAAAAAGTATTCGGGAATACGTTCATGTCTATGAAAACAAAACCCAACGCATACCTGTCCATCAAATCGCAGAGGATTTTTATCGCTTTTTTCCTTTTAGTAGGAGCAATCAAAACAAATTGTATTTGTATCAAGTTCGCTTTTTTGAACTTCTTTTTTCTATAACAGGTATTCTAATAGGTGCTATTATGGTTCCTTTTTTGGTAGTAGCCAATAGGTTTTGGAATAGAGGCCCTTTGTTTTATACACAAGAACGTGTAGGAAAGGATGGAGCGCTATTCAAAATCTATAAATTTAGGAGTATGGTTGAGAATGCTGAAGCTAATGGTGCCGTTTTTTCTAAAATTGGCGATACTAGAGTGACGCCATTTGGGAAGTTCTTGCGAAAAACCCGTATAGATGAAATTCCTCAATTTTTAAATATTTTAAAAGGCGATATGGGGGTAATAGGTCCACGCCCTGAGCGACCTATGTTCGTTGAAGAAATTTCAGCAATTATGCCTTTTTATGAAACCCGACATATCATTAAACCTGGACTTACTGGTTGGGCCCAAGTGAACTACAATTACGGAGAATCTATTGAAGAGAGCTTGGTGAAATTACAGTATGATCTGTACTATATCAAGCACCGTAGTGTCTTTATCGATATTAGCATTGTTTTTAAAACCATTTCAACAGTAATTTTTTATCGAGGGCAGTAAAGTAAAAAATTCCAATCTCAAATCCTCAATCTCAAATCCTATAATCCTCAATTCCAAATCCTCAATCCAAAATTTATCGATTCTCCTTGTTTATTCGATAGACGATGAATGAAGTGACTCCAATCAAAGGTAAAAGAAACCAAAATGGCGCTTTATTGATCAATACTATAGTGTATAGCAGGAAGCATCCCCAGTTAACGTAGCTTAGCCATTTTATGGCTTTGCTATTTTTTTGAAGTACAAAAAACACCAATACTAACAAGGTAGGATTGAATAATAATACATTGTAATTGTTGGCCAATTCAGCATGTAAAGAATACCATCCCATAAAAAGAAAGAACAATCCTAAGATGCCCATTACCGTCAAAAATAGCAACCCAACACTTCTTTTTTTCCAAAAGACAAGCAGTAATAAAAAGGCACCATAAGTATAGGCATTATTCCACCAAGAGTGAGGTGTTGTGGGAGCCACCGTTAAAAGTGACACAACTGGTTCACTAAGCGGTTCGTTTTTGTACTTAGTGATTTTAAGACTTTCTAATAAATCAAACGGAAGAAATAGGGTAGTGGCTTTTTGATCTACTTTGGTTCCAAAAATACTACTTGTACCCAATTGTTCGTAGAAATGATTTTTGAAGTAGGGGAATAATACCTCCCTGTAGGTCTTTTCAGTAGCGTCTTTTTTTGTGATTGCTTTTGTGCCAATTGTTTCGTTAAGCAAATCGACTACCATAGTTGTACAATTGCGATCAATAAATTTATAGGTATAGAAGCGTTCTTCTGACTGTAATGTTTTGTTAAGTTGATCAAAAAGCTGCTGTTTTAAGGGAAGTGATAAGCGAAGCTTTTGTTCGTAAACACTTCTTCCTTCGTATTGGTATCGTCCTATAAACTCCGAAAACGAGTCGGCTACCACAAAGTATTGTAAATCTCCTTTTGCAAATTTAGCTACAAAATTAGGTGTCGAAAAATCAAATGCGCCATAATTATAAACGACATCTAGGAGTTGTTCTGGGTCAGTAATACGTACTGCGGTATGCCCGAAAAGGGAATACGATTCGTTTCCTGTAGCGCAGGTTAATACACTTACTGTTGCTTTTGGTGAAAGCGGTGCTAGCTGAGCGGAAACAACAATGCTCCATAAAAAAATAAGTACTGATAGATTTATTTTGCATAGTCTTGCAAGAAAAGTTATGATTGGCATAAAAGTGCGCTTGAATTGATTTCAGGCGTAAAAATAAGGCATTCTGCTGAGTTTACTTCAAAATTAATTTTAAAAAGAAGCAAAAGCAGTTTGTCTTTTAAGCTCATTTTTTATGCATTTCATTCTTTTGATGAACGCGTTTTTGATTTTTTTACTAGATTAATGTTATGAACAAGCAAAAAGGCGATGCAAGGTTTAGTGGTATCGCCTTTTTATTGTGTACTAGCTTTCTTCTATTACAGTCACAGAAAAGGAATAGTTTTGACTGTGACTAATAAGTTTTTTTATGTTAAAGTGTTACGAGAGTTTGCTATTCAAGCTACTCCATCCTCCGCCATTGTATACTTCAGTATAGCCACTTGCTTTTAAAATGCTTTTGGCAGAAGCGCTTCGCATTCCAGAGGCACAGCAAGTAATAATGACTTGATTTTTATTTTGTAATTGATTTAAATTTTGACGCAGTACATCAACGGGGATATTAAGGGAACCTTTGATGTGACCTCCTCGGAATTCACCTTTGCTGCGCACATCGATGATTATAGCGCCTTGCTGAAGTAATGTTTTATAATTAATGGCTGGGCCAAGGCCAAAAAGACGTTTTAAAAGAGTAAGCATATTAATCGATTTTGTTTTGTAAGGATTGATAAAAATTCACATTCAACCAGGAACCGCCATTCAGACACTCTACACCTTGCTGTGAAAGATAATATGCTGCCTGACCGCTGCGTCCACCAGAAGCACAACACAAAATAAGAGGGCTAGCCAAGGCTTTGATTTCCTCTAAGCGTTCTGGGATTTCATTTAGGGGAATATTAATAGAAGTGGCTACGTGTCCTCCCATAAATTCCTCTCGGGTTCTTACGTCTACAATGGTACCGCGTTTTTCTTTAATGAAATGTTCTACTGTCATAAGAATGCAATTTTGTTTTTGTTTGAGTTAGGCAAAAGTAAAGGTACAAAATGGGTTTTTGAGTAACAATTGTTACACAATCTAATAATTTTCGGATTCCCGTAGGGATAAATTGCGACCTGTTTGTAAATTGTCTCTATTAGTAGTATATTGTAATTTATGTTTAGATTTTTTGTAGATGCGTAAGGGATGGAAGTGGCATCCTCTTGAGGCCGGGTTCGCCTCAAGAGATATAGCGTACAGCCCGACAGCACCGTAGCTTGCGGAGGTGGTGATACGCCCAAAAGATAGTATTGTTAAATAAAATCCTAAATCCTAATTCGTAAATCTGAAATAATTTATCTTTGCCGTCCCGAACGGTCGGGAGAAAAAAGAGAGCCATGAAATTTGATTTATTACAAAAAGATACACAGTCTAAAGCCAGAGCGGGAAGTATTACTACAGACCATGGGGTAATTGAAACCCCTATTTTTATGCCTGTAGGTACAGCAGGAACGGTAAAAGGGGTGCATCAACGCGAATTGAAAGACGATATTAATCCCGATATTATTTTAGGAAACACCTACCATTTGTACTTGCGTCCCCAAACCGATATTTTGGAAAAAGCGGGAGGCTTGCACAAATTCATGAATTGGGATCGTAATATTTTGACCGATTCAGGAGGTTATCAAGTGTATTCTTTATCGGCCAATCGAAAAATTAAGGAAGAAGGAGTAAAGTTCAAGTCGCATATTGATGGGTCATACCACTTTTTTACCCCTGAAAATGTGATGGAGATTCAGCGAACTATTGGAGCCGATATTATTATGGCTTTTGATGAATGTACGCCTTATCCTTGTGATTATCGCTATGCACAACGTTCAATGCACATGACACACCGTTGGTTGAATCGTTGTATCAATCATTTAGAAAAAGTGCCTTATAAATATGGATATGAGCAAACATTTTTTCCTATTGTACAAGGAAGTACGTATAAAGATTTGCGTCGTCAATCGGCAGAATATATTGCTAATGCTGGGCAACAAGGAAATGCCATTGGTGGACTTTCTGTAGGGGAACCAGCTGAAGAAATGTATGCTATGACTGAGGTGGTTTGCGAGATTTTACCCGAAGACAAGCCTCGTTATTTGATGGGGGTAGGAACACCAATTAATATTTTGGAAAATATTGCTTTAGGAATCGATATGTTCGATTGCGTAATGCCAACGCGTAACGCTAGAAACGGTATGTTGTTTACCGCTAATGGTTCCATCAATATTAAAAATAAAAAGTGGGAAGCGGATTTTTCACCAATTGATGAAATGGGAATTACCTATGTAGATACTTTTTATACCAAAGCTTACTTGCGCCATTTGTTTGCTTCGAATGAAATGCTTGGAAAGCAAATTGCTACCATACATAATTTAGGTTTTTACATGTGGTTGGTTCGTGAGGCTAGAAAACATATCTTAGCGGGCGATTTTAGACCTTGGAAAGAAATGATGGTCAAAAATATGAGCCAAAGATTATAAAAAAATAGGAAGTTAGAAGTTAGAGATTTGAAGTGAGTTCAGCGACGACCTTATGATATCTAACTTTTGACTTCAAACCTCAAACTTTAAGAAATGAAATTGACCATAATAGACAAATACATTCTGAAACGCTACTTGGCGACTTTTGCAGTAATGTTATTGTTGTTTATCCCGATTGGAATTGTAATTGATGTTTCGGAGAAAATCAATAAAATGCTGGAAAATAAAATTCCATTTTGGGAGATAGCAACCTATTACTACAATTTTACCATTTATTTTGCCAATTCCCTTTTTCCGATATTCTTGTTTTTGTCTATCATTTGGTTTACTTCTAAATTGGCAAATAATACAGAAATCATTGCTATTTTAGGTTCAGGAATTTCATTTACTCGATTTTTACGTCCGTATATTATAGGCGCGTCTATCGTGTCGGTTTTGGTGTTGTTGATGGGTTTTTTTCTTGTTCCTTCCGCAAGTGAGGGGTTCAATAATTTTAGGTATACTTATCTAAAAGGAGGTGGAAAAGAAGCCATGCGTGGGGACAATACAGATGTGTACCGACAAATCAATGACCACGAATTCATATATGTGAATAGTTTTAATCCAGACACTAAAATGGCTTTTAATTTTTCGCTGGAGAAGTTTAAAAAAGAGCAATTGGTTTCTAAAATTACCGCAAGTAGAATCAAATGGAATCCCAAGGACAGTACCTATACACTTTATGATTACACTAAAAGAACTTTGGGACCAATGGGAGATAAAATCGAGAAAGCTTCTGAGAAAAAATTTGTTTTTGCCTTTGATTTAGAGGATTTAACTCCTGTAGTGTATATTGCAGAAACCTTGAATCTTGCCCAGTTGAATGCCTTTATTGAAAAAGAACGCAAAAGAGGTTCTTCCAATATTAACACTTATTTGGTCGTGTTATATAAAAAATACAGCGTACCTGTTTCAGCCTTCATCCTTACGATAATTGCGGTTTCAGTTTCGGCAATGAAACGAAGAGGAGGGATGGGGACAAACTTAGCTATCGGAATCGCCATTGCGTTTGCATTTGTCTTTTTTGATAAAATCTTTGGCACCATAGCCGAAAAATCTTCTTTTTCACCATTATTAGCCGTATGGCTACCCAATATCTTTTTCGGAATTTTAGCCATTTATTTATTACGCAATGCCAAACGATAATTTAAAAAGTTACCTAAATCTTCACTTAATTGTTTTTATCTGGGGTTTTACTGCCATATTAGGCGCCTTAATTACCATCGATGCCGATTTTTTAGTTTGGTATCGAATGCTTTTTGCTGCACTTTTCTTAGGGACTTTTTTATTGATTAAGAAAATTCCATTCGAAATTTCCTTTAGTGCTGTTTTAAAGTTGGTTTTTGTAGGCTTGCTTATTGCTTTGCATTGGATTACTTTTTTTGAATCCATTAAGGTGGCTACTGTTTCTATCACCCTATCTGTTTTTTCTTTGGGTGCTTTTATTGCCTCTATTTTGGAACCTATTTTTTACGGACGAAAAGTATTGTGGTATGAAGTGTTTTTTGGATTGATAATCATAGCTGGATTAGCATTGATTCTTCAAGTAGAAATCAATTACTTACACGGAATGCTTTTGGCTTTGGCTTCCATTGTTTTAGGAGTTGTTTTTACGTTATTCAACGGAAAACTAATCGCACATCATGAACCTTCGGTAATTGCCTTTTATGAGTTTTTGGCAGGCTTCCTTTTTATCAGTATTTATTTCCTTTTTAAAGGTTCATTTACTGTGGAATCCTTTGTTTTGACTCCTAAAAATTGGCTGTTAATTTTACTATTGGCTTCCATTTGTACGGCTTATGCCTTTACGGCTTCGGTAAAAGTAATGCGTCGCTTGTCGCCTTATACTGTGATGCTTACTACGAATTTAGAGCCAGTTTATGGAATTGTTTTGGCGTATTTTATCATTGGTGGTAAAGAAAAAATGAGTACCGAATTTTATATTGGAGCCTTGATTATTGTGATTACGGTCATCTTAAATGGCATCATCAAGCACTATATGGAAAAATCGAAAAAGGAGTAGTTAAATTGGATTTAATTTCGAGTTAAATAAAAAATAATCTTTCGAAACGATTTTAAATTTTTACATTTGCACATCCAGAATTGCAAAATAATACAAACGCAAAAATCCTATGGAATATTTAGATTTTGAGCTTCCAATTAAAGAACTAGAGGAGCAGTTAGAAAAATGCGTCATTATCGGGAAAGAGTCGGATGTTGATGTTACCCCAACTTGTAAAGAAATTAACAAGAAGTTAGTGGAGACCAAAAAAAACATCTATAAAAACCTTACCGCTTGGCAACGTGTTCAGTTATCCAGACATCCCAATCGTCCCTATACATTAGACCATATTCGTGCTCTTTGCGGTGATACTTTTTTAGAATTGCACGGTGATCGTGGGTTCAAAGATGACAAAGCAATGATTGGTGGTTTGGGTAAAATTGGAGGACAATCGTTTATGATTGTTGGACAACAAAAAGGATACAATACAAAAACACGTCAGTACCGTAATTTTGGTATGGCCAACCCAGAAGGCTACAGAAAAGCATTGCGCTTGATGAAAATGGCTGAAAAATTTGGTATTCCTGTTGTGACATTAGTAGATACTCCTGGTGCTTATCCTGGTTTAGAAGCAGAAGAAAGAGGTCAAGGAGAAGCTATTGCTAGAAATATTTTCGAAATGGTGCGTTTAAAAGTGCCAATCATCACCATTATTGTGGGTGAAGGAGCTTCTGGAGGAGCTTTAGGAATTGGTGTTGGCGATCGCGTATACATGCTTGAAAATACTTGGTATTCTGTAATATCTCCTGAATCATGTTCTTCTATTTTATGGAAAAGTTGGGAGTACAAAGAGCAAGCAGCAGAAGCATTAAAATTGACTTCAGCTGATATGAAAAAGCAAAAATTAGTCGATGATATCATTCCTGAGCCACTTGGTGGAGCACATTATGACAGAGAAACGACTTTCAAAACTGTTGAGCATTATATTTTGAAAGGTTTCAATGAATTGAAAGACTTATCAACAAGTGAATTAATCGCTCAAAGGATGGATAAATACAGTAAAATGGGGCATTTTAAAGAATAAAATCCTACAAACTATTTTGAAGTCCGAAGCCGTTTGGTTTCGGACTTTTTTTATGGTTATCAACAAAAATATACGAGTTATAAACATTTATTTGTAATAACTCTAGACGCTACACTCTCTATTTTTTTTTAAATTCGCTTTATGGAAAATTTTAAATCAATAAGCCCTATAAAAGTGGATAAATCCACAATAATTAACCTAGAAAAAGGAAAGTTACCACCGCAAGTCCTAGAATTAGAGGAGGCGGTTTTGGGAGCCATGATGATTGATAAAAAAGGGGTTGATGAGGTTATTGATATTTTGCAACCGGATGCTTTCTATAAAGAAGCACACAAACACATATTTGAGGCTATTGTTCAGCTGTTTACAGAGTCGCAACCCATCGACTTATTAACAGTTTCTGCTCAGCTTCGAAAAAACGGAAAATTAGACCTTTCAGGAGGTGATTTTTACTTGATTCAATTAACGCAAAAAATATCTTCCTCTGCACATATTGAATTTCACTCTAGAATCATTCTTCAAAAGTACATTCAAAGAAGTTTGATTCGTATTTCTTCTGAAATTATTGAAGAATCGTATGACGAAACCACCGATGTTTTTGATTTATTAGACAAAGCGGAGTCAAAATTGTATGAAGTGACGCAGGGTAACGTAAAACGTAGTTCTGAAACCGCTCAGAGTTTGGTTTTGCAAGCTAAAAAAAGAATCGAAGAAATTGCCGGACAGGAAGGACTCAGTGGTGTAGCAACTGGTTTTGAAAAGTTGGATAAAGTAACATCGGGTTGGCAACCTTCAGATTTAATTATTATTGCGGCTCGTCCGGGTATGGGTAAAACGGCTTTTGTGTTATCTATGGCTAGAAACATTGCTATCGATTTTCAAAAACCTGTAGCTGTTTTCTCTTTGGAGATGTCATCTGTACAGTTAATTACGCGTTTGATTTCTTCTGAAACAGGCTTGTCTTCTGAGAAATTGCGTACAGGAAAGTTAGAAAAATTTGAGTGGGAACAATTGAGTACCAAAGTGAAAAACTTGGAAAAAGCACCTTTGTTTATAGATGATTCTCCTTCGCTTTCTATTTTTGATTTGCGTGCGAAATGCCGTCGTTTGGCTTCACAGCATGGTATAAAATTGATTATCGTCGATTATTTGCAGTTAATGACTGCAGGAGGAAATGGAAAAGGGGGTGGAAATCGTGAGCAGGAGATTTCAACCATTTCTAGAAACTTAAAAGCTTTGGCTAAAGAATTGAATGTTCCTGTAATTGCGCTTTCACAGTTATCTCGTGCCGTTGAGACTCGTGGTTCTAGTAAACGTCCTTTGCTTTCGGATCTTCGTGAATCGGGTGCGATTGAGCAGGATGCGGATATCGTTTCCTTTATTTATCGTCCTGAATACTACAAAATTGAAGAATGGGATGATGAAGAGCAATCTCCAACCGCAGGTCAGGCAGAATTTATTATCGCTAAGCACAGGAACGGTGGTTTAGAGAATGTTAGATTGAAGTTCGTAGGTAGCCTTGGTAAATTTGACAACTTAGAAGATTACAGCAGTGGTTATGACGATTTGCCTTCTAGTATGAATCAGGAGGATTTTACAAGAAACTTGCCTACGGCGAATGAGGCTTTTGGTAGCACCTTTAATAATGATCCAGAGGATGACAGTGATGTTCCTTTTTAATGTTCAGCTTTAACGAAAAGCTCAATTCTTAGAAAGATAATTCTTTCATAAATTTTTATTTTGTAATAAAAAATTGACTAGCTTAGCTTAAACTATTATTAACCAATTATTTATTAAAGTTATGAGTGAAGAAAAATTACCTAAAGAAATTGAAATTACCTTGCCAACTGCTCAAGAATGGGTGAGAAAATACAAAGAAACGGCTATTGAGTTGGAATCTAGAGCTAAAAAAATTGATGGGTATCTTATTCCTATCGAATCCCTTCAAGGGGTTATGAAACAAAAAATAGATGCCGTTAGGGCTTATGTTGGAATAAACGACTTAGGCGAGCAAACCTTAATGTTAGTAGGGACGCGTTTAAACGTAAAGACTGGAATTTATGAAGATGTTTTTCCTAAGGCATTGAATTCAGAAGTTGCAAAAGAAGAAGAGATTGTTTACGATGCAAGTCGACCATGTCCTCCTTATGGGGATCCCAATAGTCCAATGAATAATTAAAAATGGATGACTTTTTAATATATTTATGTTATAGTATTTTATTGCTAAATTTGATTGTATATACCATTAGCTTTTTCAAAAAAGAAAAGGTTAATGGTTTTTTTTTGATATACATACTCTTTATCAGTATAATACAATTAAGTATGGAAGTATTTTATCTTTTGCATAAAAGTAATTTATTTTTGATGAATATGTATTTTATCGGGCAAATGATGATGTTAGGGCTTTTTTATGGTTCGTTGACCAATTCAAGGAGTCAAAAAACAATCATTTATACTACAATGGCTTTGAATGCAGTAGCTATTGGGGTTCAAAGTTGGTTGGATTATGAACAATTTTTTAAATATAATCTTTTGGTGATAGTGCTTACTAATTTGAGTGTCATTGTATTTGCTGTTCTTCATTTGTATAATATGCTGACTTCAGAAAAAAAATACTACTATTTTACCATAGGACTTATTTTGTATTTACTAGCTAGTACATTGATTTTTATTGTAGGAAATATTAATATAAAATTAAATAATAATGTAAAATTTATCCTTTGGAGTTTTAACTCTTTTTTAGTAATTGTTTATTATTTATTTATTTTATACGATTGGAAAGTAAGTTTTTTAGGTAAAAAAAAGCGTTAAAGCCTTTTTTTTAGTTAATTTTTGTGGTTTATAATAAATTAAGCTATTTTTGATACCACTAAAGTCCCCAAATAGATAATACCACATAATACATGGATGCAACTTCCATTACAGAGAAAGAAATTGTTCTAGTTATTTTGTACACTTCCTTCTTTTTTATAATTCTGGCAGTGGTACTCATTGTTTTTTTCTATTTTTCTAGAAAAAAAATTATTCAAAAAGAAATTGAAAAGAAAGATGCTGAAATTTTTCATCAAAAAGAGCTGTTAAAGGCTGTAATTGAAACGCAAGAAGCAGAAAGAAAGCGAATTGCTCAAGATTTACACGATGATATTAGTTCAAAGTTGAATGTAGTGGCTTTAAACGCCCATTTGTTGGCTACTCCTAATCTTTCAACTACTGATTTAGAGAAAATTAAATCCAATGTAATTACACTAACAGGTAAGGCATTGGAGAATTCGAGAAAGATTGCGCATGATTTATTGCCTCCTGTTTTGGAGAAATTTGGTTTAGATGCAGGGGTAGAAGAGTTGTGTATGGAGTTTAGCTCCGCAAAAGGGGTACAAGTTATTTATGAAAATGAAGTAGCTTTTGAAGAATCTGAAATTAGAAAACAACTGCACGTTTTTAGAATTTTGCAGGAGTTACTTAATAATTCCATTCGTCATGGAAAAGCAACGATTATAACGGTGACCTTTCTCAATGAAGGGGAGTATACCAAATGCATGTATACTGATAACGGAATCGGATTTGATGCGGGCGATTGTACACATCAAAAGGGCTTAGGATTAAAAAATATCGAAAGTAGGATCTCATTCTTAAAAGGCAAACTGTCTTTTTATTCTGAGGTATCGAAAGGAGTACAAGTAGAATTTGTTTTTTAGTTATGACCAAAACGATCAAAATTATTTTAGTAGACGATGAAGAGCTCTTTAGAAAAGGTTTAGAATTTATCTTAAGTAGAGAGCCCAATTTTTCAATACTACACGAGGCCAATAACGGACAAGAATTGATTGCTTTTCTTAGAAGTACCTACGAGCTTCCCGACATTGTAATAATGGATTTAAAAATGCCCATTATTAATGGTGTAGAAGCCACCAAGATTATTCATAAAGAGTTTCCCGAAATAAAAATTATTGCGCTAACAAGTTATCATTCTAAGGCATTTATTGCGAATATGATAGATGTTGGTGCGTCTTCCTATTTGTTAAAAAATGCTTCTCCAGAAGAATTGATTGCAACCATCAACGAAGTGGCTTGCAAGGGATTTTATTATTCGGATGAAGTAGTTAATGTAATTAAAGAAGCGTCTCTTTCCGGAAGTAAGCTAAAAAGTTGTTTGGACAAAAGCATGCTCTCGGAGCGTGAAATTGAAGTCTTAAAACTGATTTGCAAGCAAAAAAATGCTGCAGAAATAGGGGACTACTTATTTATAAGCCCTAGAACTGTTGAAGGACACAGAACCAATTTATTGCTAAAAACCAACTCAAGAAATGTGGCTGGATTAGTGGTTTTTGCCTTGCAAAATGATTTGATAAGTTTGGATTGAGTTTTATGGATTAACTCAATAAAAAATCAAAGGATAATGCATAAAATAGGATAACTAAAACAAGTACTACCCCCATTGCAATTTTTTTTACTAATGAATAATGAGTAAGGGTTTTATTTTCTTCAGTAGTGTAATTAACGGTGAATCTCATAATTATCAATTGTTTATACAAATGTAAAAGGCTTGTGTCAAATGAGAACACGTAGTTTTACGTGTTTTTTGCATTAATGTTAGTAAATCTTCATTTTTTTATTAAATCTAATAAGAACAGTTTTTTTGATTATACTATTGTAAGTTGTTCATAACAATTATCTTTGAGCTACAATAAGTGATGCTATGAAATCGCCATTAACAATAGGTCTGTTGCAAACAAAAAACAATAAGTAAAAGGCGATACCATATATGACCTATAAAAAATATAATTTACATATATGAAACCAAAAAATCTTTGTGTCCTTTTCCTATTTTTTGTGTCGACTATTGCAAAGGCTGGATTTATTTTGTTGCCTATGGATGAAACTTCCCAGCAAAACCATTTAAAGGCCTATGGAATTACCTATTGGTGTTTAGATAAAAAGTATAAAGCCAGTTGGTTGCTCAATTACAGAGGAGGTTCTTTTTTGTTGCCCGATGCTCCAGAAATTAGAAAAGAGTGTCAGATTCGGGGCGTAAGTTTTGAGATTGTATCGGATAGTGAAGAAGCGGAGTTGTTAAACCTTATAGCAAGTCCTTCTCAAAATATGGAATCGGTTTTGTTAGAGAAAGCGCCTAAGATTGCGGTGTATACTCCTAAAGGGAAACAACCTTGGGACGATGCAGTCACCCTTGTTTTAACCTACGCTGAGATTCCTTTTACAGCTGTCTATGACGAAGAAGTCTTGTCTGATCAATTGCTGCTTTATGATTGGTTGCATTTGCATCACGAAGATTTTACGGGACAGTATGGCAAATTTTATGGTACTTATAAAAATACTCCTTGGTATATTGAACAAAAAAAAGAGGCTGAGCTTCTTGCAAAGAAGCTTGGTTTTGCCAAAGTATCCGATGAGAAAGGGGCTGTAGCACAGAAAATTAGTCATTTTGTAATTGGTGGTGGATTCATGTTTGCCATGTGTTCTGCGACCGATAGTTTTGACATCGCCTTGGCTGCTCAAGGAATCGACATCTGTGAGACCATGTTTGATGGTGATGCAAGTAGTCCCAATTACCAAGCACAATTGGATTATTCAAAATCGTTTGCCTTCAAAAATTTTACCCTGGAACGTCGCCCCGAACAATATGAATTCTCCAATATCGACATGACAGGAAGAAGAAAAATTCCTATGGAGAAAGATTACTTTACCTTGATGGAATTCTCAGCCAAATGGGACCCTATTCCCAGTATGCTGTGTCAAAATCACACCCAGTTAATCAAAGGTTTTATGGGACAAACCACTGCTTTTGACGCGGAATTAGTAAAATCCAATATACTGCTGTTGGGAAGTTGTGAACTCAATGGAGAGGCGCGTTACATTCATGGTCAAAAAGGCAAAGGAATGTTTACCTTCTATGGCGGACATGATCCCGAAGATTTTCAACACCAAGTAGGTGATCCCGCCACAGTATTGGACCTTCATCCTAATTCGCCTGGCTATCGTTTAATTTTGAACAATGTCTTGTTTCCTGCGGCTAAAAAGAAAAAGTTGAAGACATAAAGAACAAAATATTTTTTGTATTTAGGGCTTTTGTTTATTTTTCCTCTGTGTTACTATTTGGGGTTTCAATTAAGGATAGGTTACTAAGTAGTAAATGAAAAGGGTCGATATTATTTGTTAACTTAAAATGATTTTCTTGTTTGATAAAATAAAATGAAGAACATTGTTTTTGATTTAAGTATAAATACTTATATTTGAAATAAGTATTTTTTCTTATTTTAAAAATTATAGCAAATGAACCAAACAGTACAACCTCTGTTAACCATCGTAGGTGCTGGTCCAGGAGACGAAGAGTTAATTACTTTAAAAGCCATCAAAGCATTACAAAATGCAAATGTTGTTTTGTATGATGCTTTAGTAAATGAGCATTTATTGCAATATACAACTGCATCCGAAGTGATTTTTGTTGGTAAGCGTTTTGGATGCCATGCCTATACTCAAGATCTAATCAATGAGTTAATAGTGGTAATGGCTCAAAAATATGGACACGTAGTCCGCTTAAAAGGTGGTGATCCATTTGTTTTTGGACGAGGAATAGAGGAAATTGATTATGCAGAACAACACGGTATTGCTACAGCTATAGTGCCCGGAATTTCTTCAGCTTTGGGAGTTCCTGCTGCCAATGGAATTAGTTTAACACAGCGTCATATTGCCGAGAGTTTTTGGGTAATTACTGGTACAACATCCAATCATGAATTATCTAAAGATGTTACTTTGGCCTCACAATCTGCTGCTACAGTTGTTATTTTGATGGGGATGAATAAATTGGAACAAATTCTTAGTATTTATAAAAGTCATAGGGATGACGATTTACCTATTGCTATCATTCAAAACGGAACCAAAAGCGATCAAAAAAAAGTAATCGGCACCCTTTCTTCCATAAGTCAGTTAGTAGAACAAAACCAACTTTCCTCTCCCGCCATCATCATTATTGGTGAAACCGTTAGACATGCTAGTCTTGATAAACACTATTTGAAGGCCATAGGTATAAAAGAGAGCGGTTCATAGTTTTTAGTCCATAGTCCATAGTCCATAGTCTTTAGTTTCTTGTCTTTAGTTTCTTGTCTTTAGTTTCTTGTCTTTAGTTTCTTGTCTTTAGTTTCTTGTCTTTAGTTCCTAGTAATTGGTTCTTAGTAATAGATCTGTGAATTTTATAAAGCATTTGAAGTTTTTATATTCAAACGCTTTATGTCTTTTTAATGAACTAACTACTAAGGGCTACCCACTAAGTACTAAACTATTTCCTACTCCAAAGCTACCTTAACTTTGTATTGATTGGATTTCAAAATTGATTCAATCGTGCCGAAAGTGGCAATGCTTTTTTGATAGTCTCTTTCTTTTTTTAAGGCAATTTGTCGCACACCGTTTTCAAACCTGCTAACTTCTTTTAGTGTGGTTAGTAATAAACCAGGAACAGGCGCGTTTTTTCCTTCTTTATCTTTGGAAACCATTGTAAAATAAGAAGAGTTGCAATGTTTAATAACGCCAGTTTGTATATTTTCGGCCTCAACTCTAATGCCTATAATCATAGAACTGTTGCCTACATAATTGACACTGGCCTTCATTGTTACCAATTCACCCACTTCAATTGGCATCAAAAAATTGACGGTATCAACAGAAGCGGTGACACAATAATTCCCCGAAAACTTAGAGGCACAAGCAAACGCAATTTGATCTAATAAAGACAAAATATAACCACCATGAATTTTGCCACTAAAATTAGTGTGGGACGGAAGCATTAGTTCCGAAATGATAACATGTGATGAACTCACTGTTTTAAAAGTAGTTTCCATAAAGATAATGCTGTTTTTGTTTTTGGATATGCCTAAGTCTAGGTCATGCCTCCATACCATCTGGTGCCTGCTGTACGTTCTCATTTTCCATTGAAAGAGCGATGCAATCTCTCAAGTAAAGCGGAGTGCAGCCTGTTTTTTTATTGTATAAATGGGCTTGTTATTTTACTACTATTTTTTTGGAAGAGATTTGCTTAAAGCGTTCTTTAGGAGCATCGCATAGAGAACAACAATAGTGCTCAGGCAATGCAGTAAAGTGAACTCCCTCTTGAATTCCTTGTGAACGGTCACCATACAAAGGGTTGTATAGTGTTAAACAATCCTGGCACTGGTACAATTCTTCTATGACAGGTTCCTTTTCAGAGGTATTGGTGCTAATTTCTAGGATAGAATTGCCAAGCTCTTCAAAGTATTTCTTACTTAATTCAATCAATATAGTGGGGAGTTCTAATTTGTCTACGTCTTGTGTGTGTACGATATATTCCTTAGTATTCGGGTCAAAATTTTTGGCATACAAGACATTAAAAGTAGCTCGTATTTTTATCGACTCAAGGTCTTTTGGAATATCATTTCTTTCAATCACTATAGAGGTAAAGTAATGACCTTCCCTGTTGTAGTCGGACAATCCGAAGGTAAGGCCGTAAGTGCTAATGTCAAACTGGTCCAAAGTTCTTACCAAAAAGGTTTTCAGATTTAGCGCCCATTCTACAGCTACGGGTAAATGCCAATTCAGTTCTAAAAGTGAGTGCCTAACATTAATTCCTTTCTTTCCTAAGAATTTTTCCCAATCGAGTTTTCGCTCTTTAGGTATTCCCTTTACAATAAATGATTTCCATGGCGTAATACAAATTTTTCCAATTTTACAATCAAAGCATAGGTCACACATTTCTTTTAAAAATGCCAAATCATACAAGTTATTTCTCCAGTATAAACCTAGCCAATATTGGTCAATTCCTAGTCTATTCATTCCCTCATAATATGGGAAAGGATAAAACGGAACATGCAATGGTTTGTCTATTGTACGATTGTTTGTATCTAGTTTATCATTGACTAACTGAAAAATCATTTCTGCATTTGTTGGCTCTTCAGTTAGTATAGACTCAATTGCATAATAAACTGCTGCAATATTCCAACTATAAATGAGTACAGGATACATTTCCATTTTATCCCATTGAGGCAATCGAACGTATAAAAACCAATAGTCCTCATGTTCAGATGCTACAAAGTTGATTTGACCAGTAAATAAAGGAACAAGTTGTTGTTTGGGATCGGTTATGTTTATTTTTAATCTCGGATTTTCTTTAAATTGCTCTAGTATGTACAAGAATTTATTACCAGTAACCCAAGGCGTATTTCTAAAAATATCTGTTGAAACATAAGAAGAGACGATATTGTTTCCGCTTTTTTCATTGGGATATACAAAATGAAACAATTTATTGTTTTCTAAATGAAGTGGACTAAATCCTACTGGAAAAATAATATCTTGTCTCGAACCAAATGAAATAGCTTTTAGACCTTGTTCTAACGCCATTGTTACAATTTCTTTTAATTCTCCTGGAGAAAGCACTCCGCCCTTAATAATCAAACGTGTTAAATCCATCGATATGAGTTTTGTAGCCTTGTGGTAGCACCTTGGGCTGTTGTGAATCGTTATTTTGTTTTTGCTAATAGTTCTTTTACCTCTGTTTTGCAACTTCCACAGCCTAAACCTGCTCCAGTGGTTTTGCATAGAGTGGTAAAGTCCGTAACGCCGCTTTTGATGGTGGCTTCTATGTTCCCGCTTCCAACTTGGCTACAAGAACATACGAGTTTACCAAGAATAGGTTTTGCAGTAGCGCTTCCTCTTAATAATGTATTTCGTTTATCAGAAAGTTCGATTTTACTTTCAATCATGGTTTTGAATTCGGCAAATTCATTTTTATCCCCCATCAAAATAGCGCCAATCAACAAGTCGTTTTTAACGATACACTTTTTGTAATAGCGTTTGCCTAAATCAGAAAAAACAATTTCTTCATACGAGTCATCGTTTTCTGGTACTTCAATCTCGCCAATGCTGCATAAATTGATATCTTCTAGCTTTAAAATATTCATTAAAACAGAACCTTTGTAATGGCTACTAATATCGCCTGCCAGATAATTAGCAAGAATATCGGCTTGTTCCTCTGCTGCTGAAGTAATACCAAAAAGTTGATTATTAAATTCGGCTATTTCGCCAATAGCAAATATGGAAGGATTAGAGGATTGCAAATACTGATTCACCTTTACACCACGGGCACAAGTAAGCCCAGCTTCTTTGGCGACCTCAATATTCGGTATTGTTCCTATTGTGTAAACTATGGCGTTGGCAGTTAGGGTTCTACCACTTTTTAAAGCTATTTCTAATTCATGGGCTCGATTGGTACTAAAAACAGTACTTACTTCATTGTCAAAATAAATTTGAATATCTCTTTGCTGTACTTCCTCAGCTAGTAATTTGCTCGAAATACGGTCCAATTGGCGTTCCATCAAACGGGATGCTCTTTGGATAATGGTGATTTTTACTTTTTTATGTTTAAGTGCTGCGGCCAATTCAAGCCCTAACAATCCGCCACCTACTATCACAACGTGTTGTTCTTCTGGAGGCAATTGTGTTTGCTCTAAATAGTTACGCAATCGATCAGCATCATCTTTTTTTCTTATAGTAAATCGGCCAGGTAGATGCAGCTGTGCGTTTTCGGGGACAAAAGGACGGCTCCCAGTAGCAAGAATTAGCGTGTCATAATGATGAATAACACCATTACTATCTGTTATCTTTTTTTCGTCTGTACTAATATGGTTGATAGCAACTTCAGATTGTAAGGTGATATTCAGTTTGGCTAAGGCTTCTTCTTTTATTTTTAAAAGTTGCTCCCAAGAGAGTTCGGCGGTAACGTATTCAGGAAGTAAAACTCTGTTATAAAATGGATTTTTTTCATTTGAAAAGACTACTATTTCATCTTGCGTATTGATTTCTCTGTAGTTTTGTATGAATCGAAATGCAGCTGCTCCTGCACCTACCAAGACAATTTTTTCGGTTGGTTTTTTGTATTTTTCAATAGCAACACTAGTGTATTTAAAATCAGGTTCCTTAGAAAGCGGATCTACCAATGTATTGGTTAAGTTATTGGTACGATTCAAATCATTATCCAATTGTTTGCCCCAATGCATGGGTAAAAAAACAACAGATTCTCGGGTAGCATTGGTTACTTTTGTTTTGACTCTTACAGCACCGTTTTTGCTGCTTACAGTAACAATATCGCCCGTTTCTATTTCTGCCTTGTAAGCATCAATCGGGTTCATTTCCAAAACGGGGCTAGGGATATGAGTCATCAATCGTGACACTTTACCTGTTTTGGTCATAGTATGCCATTGGTCTCTTATGCGTCCTGTGGTAAGGATGAAAGGGTATTTAGCATCAGGAGCTTCTGATGTGTTTTCTATAGTAGTTGGCAGATTGAAAATCGCCTTTTGTGAAGGAGTATAAAACTTTTTATCGGTAAATAATCTAGGTGTTCCTGGATGACCGTAATCAGGAACTGGCCATTGAAAGGAACCTTCATTTTGTAATCGATTGTAGTTTAAAAATGAGATATCTATAGTCGTGTTTTTGGTCAGCAAAGCATGTTCTCTGTAAATTTCTTCCGTAGAAGCATAATCGAACCCGCTAAAGTTCATTTTTTTTGCAAATCGTGTGATGATTTCGATATCAGACAGCGCCTCGCCTGGTGGGTTAATTCCTTTTGATAAATAAGTAATTCTTCGTTCTGAATTGGTCATAGTCCCCTCTTTTTCAAGCCAGCCAGCAGCTGGAAGAAGGAGATCGGCATATTTAGTTGTGTCGGAGCGGTGCGAAATATCTTGAACTACCACAAACTTGGCATTTTGCAAAGCCTTTTCTATTTTTCGAGATTCGGGTAAACTAACTAAGGGATTCGTGCAAACTATCCAAATGGCTTTCATAGAACCTGAGGCCAATGCGTCAAACATTTCAGTTGCTGTGAGTCCAGGTTGTTCTTTGATTTCTGTTACCCCCCAATAGTCAGCTACTTCTTTGCGATGGATTGGGTTACTTAACTCTTTATGGGCAGCCAATAGATTGGCCATACCGCCAACTTCCCTTCCTCCCATTGCATTGGGTTGACCCGTTAAGGAAAAAGGTCCTGAACCAGGTTTTCCGATTTGTCCAGTGAGCAATGAAAGATTTAGTAAGGCAGTGTTTTTATCGACACCAATTGCACTTTGGTTCAATCCCATAGCCCAAAGTGAAAGAAATCCTTTGGCCTTGCCAATCATGTCTGCAGCAAGTTTTATGTCATTAACAGAAATGCCACATAGTTTTGAAGCTTTTTCCAAAGAACTCGCTCCCACTAATGTTTTATAGGCTTGAAAATTCTCGGTGTGATTTTTTATAAAATCGTGATCGACATACCCTTTTTCTATGATTCTTTTGGCTAAGGCATGGTACAAAATGATATCGGTTCCGGGTATAATTTGTAAATGCAAATCAGCATTCAATGCAGAATCGGTTTTGCGAGGGTCAATAACAATTATTTTAACTTTTGGGTTCTTCTCTTTGTGCAATTCAATTCGTCTGAAAAGAATTGGATGACACCAAGCAGGGTTAGCACCCGTTATCAAAAAGGTGTCAGCGAGTTCAATATCATCATAGGCAACAGGAACACTATCTTCTCCAAATGTTTTTTTGTAGCCCACTACTGCTGAGCTCATGCACAATCTAGAATTGGTGTCTATATTATTTGTTTTTAAAAAGCCTTTTACCAATTTGTTAATCAAGTAATATTCCTCTGTTAGGCATTGTCCCGAGATATAAAAACCGACACTATCAGGGCCATATTTTTTTATAATTGTAGAAAAAACCGCTGCAGCTCGCTCAATGGCTTGGTCCCAGTTAACTCGTTCTAGTGGCTGTTCTTTGCTCCAACGCATTTCTGGATAGAGAATACGATCTGATGTATCATTGGCTACATAATGAAGATTCATGCCCTTGGAACAAAGCATTCCTTTGTTTACGGGGTGATTAGGGTCTCCTTTTACGCTTACTCCTTTTTTGGAATCATTGGTAACGATGATGCCGCAACCCACACCGCAGTAGGAGCATGTAGTTTTGATTTCAGAATTTTGCATTATTACACTTCTTTATTTACACTTTTCTTTATAATGATTATCTAAAATTGTATTTCGATAATTCAGTTGTAAAAATAAGTATTTTTACGTAAAAATACGTATGTAATTTATTTTTTTTCTTAAGTTTGAATAAAAATTCGAGATACGATAAATCCCAAGCTCATTTTTTAGAATACTACAATTTATAGCGTGGTAAAAGCAAAATAATGCAGGAAATCGTGACAGTTAATTGTTTATGTAAAGTTTGAATTTAATTTTAAAAAGATACAATTATGAAGGAAGCCTTAGTACATTGCAATAGTTGTAACAATGAAAACTGTTTTATAAAAAAGCATTTGCATTTGGATAAGATGAAACCTTTTTTGGATAAAAAAAATAGCTTTGTATGCAAAAAAAGTCATCAATTTATAATTGAGGGTGCTCCCATGCAAGGGTTGTATTTCATAAAAAAAGGGAAAGTTAAAACCATAAAAACGGGTATTAATGGTAGAGAGCAAATTGTTCGCTTTACCAAAGACGGTGATACCATAGGTTTTCGAGGATTTGGTACCAGTAAACGCTATTTGATTGGGGCTTACGCCTTAGAGGATACTGTTTTGTGTAATTTTAGTAATGAAGTCATGCTCGAAATTTTGCATACTGTTCCAGAATTTACCTATGATTTAATGTTGTTCTATGCAGAGGAACTCAATAAAAGTGAAAATAATATTCGGAAAATTGCACACATGAATGTTCGCGAACGTGTGATTGACTCTTTATTGTACATCCATAGAAAATTTGGTCAAACAGATGGCACTATAGATATAGCGTTATCCCGTAAAGAGATAGCAGATTTTGCTGGTACCACAGAGGAACAAGTGACCAGAATGATCTCTAGTTTGAAAAAAGAACAATTAATAGAAACTACTGGAAAAAGAATAGGATTGTTAAATATAGCTAAGCTAAGAACCGAAATTATGGATCATAAATATATTTAAATTTAGATAGTATACCATATTTATTTGAAATGTAGCACGCAAAGCCTCTTTAATGAGGCTTTTTTTATGCATTTGTATACTATAGCGTTGTTTTGTTGTGAACTAGTGGTAATTATCTAAGTATTGGTATTGTGCTAAAGGGCTGTTTTTATTGGGATTCTACTTTTTTTATTGCGAAAACGCATAAAATAGCCCGCTTTTTAGTACTATAAAAGAAGGGGTAAAAAGAGTTTTTTGTTTGTAAAATTACAATACGTAAGTATAAATACTTAATTAAGTTTGTAGTGTACTAATCAAAACCGAAAACTATGTTAACCAACAAAAAACATTCATTTAAAAAAGAAGTAGTAAGTTCATCAACAAAAGGAAGCAAAATCGCTTTACTAGCCGGAGTGATTACTCTTTTTTCTGTAAACACCACTAAAGCACAATTAACGGCAACAGGACAAATCAGAGAAAGGACAGAAATTAGAGCAGGATTTGGAACTTTACAAAAGAAGGGAGAGAAGACGGCCTTGTTCAATTCACAAAGAGCCAGATTAAATTTGGGTTATTCTGGATACCGTTTCAAAGTTTTTACGGCACTACAAGACGTGAGAGTTTGGGGGCAGGATGCTTCCTCAATCAATAGAACCACTACCGAAGTGAATAATGGTGTTTTGTTACACGAAGCTTGGGGAGAAATAAGTTTGATAGATACACTAAGCACTATTCAAAATATGTCAGTAAAGATTGGTCGTCAACAAATTTCTTATGATGATCAAAAAGTATTAGGGGGGTTGGATTGGTTGCAACAAGGACGTCGCCACGATGCCATTGTTTTTAAATATGCCAACAAAGGATGGATTGCCGATGTAGGGGTAGCTTTTAATCAAAACAAAGAACTTAGTTCAGGAACAATTTATAATGGTACTAATCCTGCTTATGGTGCTGGTACTAATGGAATTGGGACGATGTACAAATCGTTTCAGTACTTATATGTTGACAAAAAGTTTTCATTTGGAGACATTTCCTTTTTATTCTTTAAAGACGACTTTAATAAGTATACCACTGTAACTAGTGGAACACCAGCAGTGGTTACAAAAGTGAATACAGAAGGCGTTTGGAGCCGAAACACCACTGGGTTTTTCTTCAATACTTTTTTTACTCGAAAATTGAACCTTACAGGAAGCGTCTATCACCAAGGAGGTAAAGACAAAGACGGTCGCTCTATTTATGCAAATTTAGCGTCTGTTACTGCTACTTATCAAATGGGGCGCAAATGGTTTGTAGGTCCAGGGATCGATTACCTTTCTGGAAATGACGGAACTAAAGCAGTGACTGCAACAAGTAAGAGCAATCGCTTTGATCCTTTGTATGGAACACCACACAAATTTTGGGGATACATGGACTATTTTTATGTAGCTAGCGGTTTTGGAAGCCAAGGGTTGTTGAATTATTTCTTAAAAGCGAAATACAATGCTAAAGATAATTTGAGTTTCACTTTTGATCTTCACGGATTTGAATCGGCCAATACCTTAGCAGGGAACCTTAACAAATATCTTGGTACCGAATTAGATGTTACTGTAAAATATGGTTTGACTAAAATGATCAATTTAGAGGCCGGTTATTCTTATATGCAAGCTACCAATACTATGGCTTCTGCAGCTGTAAAAAACGTTGCTAATGCTGACTTAACGCCTCACTTTGGATATATTATGCTCAATATTACCCCTAATTTTTTAGCTAAAAAGTAATTCAATGGTGGGTAGTAGGTGTTGTGTATTAGTGATTTGATAATTGTGTTATTTCAAACCACGAACCACAAACTATAAACTATAAACCACAAACCATAAACCACGAACATTAAACTATAAACGATAAAACAAAGAATATGAAAACATCAATAAACAAAGCAATACAATCTATTTTTATGATTGTAGCTGTCGCTTTTTTTCAATCCATTGCGGCACAAAATGATCCTGTACGATTAGGATTTATTCCCTTAACCGATTGTTCTCCAATCGTAATGGCCAAAGAATTGGGACTTTTTAAAAAGTATGGTGTTGAGGTAGTAGTGACCAAAGAATCTTCTTGGGCCAATGTTCGTGATAAGATTTTAACAGGCGAACTCGATGGTGCTCATTGCTTATATTCTATGCCTTTCTCTGTTTACACAGGGGTAGGAGGAAAAGCAGGTTCAGAAATGATGATTGCTATGATGCTTAACGTAAACGGTCAAGCCGTTACTTTATCCAATGATTTTTGTGGCAAAGTTGGTTTTAAACAAATGAACAAAGTGACCCCAGTAGTTGCGGCCAAATTGAAAGCTGAGAAAGAAGTCACTTTTGCTATGACATTTCCAGGAGGAACACACGATTTATGGTTGCGCAACTGGATGTCTGTAGCGGGCTTGAATCAAAAAGCGGTTAAAATCATCACAATTCCACCACCACAAATGGTTGCAAATATGAAAGTAGGGAATATGGACGGCTTTTGTGTAGGAGAGCCATGGGGTGGAGTAGCCGTAAAACAAGGAATAGGTTTTACTCAAGTAGCCTCTCAAGACATCTGGAAAGACCATCCTGAGAAAGCTTTAGTAGTTAATAAAGAATTCAGTGCCAAACGTAGAAGTGACTTAGTTAAAGTAATGAAAGCCGTTATGGAAGCTTGCAAATGGCTTGACGTCCCATCCAACAGAAAAAAAGCCGCCGCCATTATTGGTAAAGCACCTTATGTAAATGCACCAGCTGATGTTATCGAGGCAAGACTTATGGGAGATTACAATTTAGGTTGTAACCAAGGAGTAGAAATCTATGATAAGGATTACATGCTATTTCATAAAGGCGGAATGGTCAATTATCCTAGAAAATCGCATGCTATTTGGGCCATGGCACAGTTTGTTCGTTTTGGCTACTTAAAGGAAGCGCCCAATTATACCGCCATTGCTGATAAACTTATTCTGGATGATTTATACAAAGAAGTTGCCAAAAGTATGAATGTAAAAGTACCCAACGACGATATGAAACCTTTTGCATTAACGATGGATAAAACCGTATTTGATCCTTCCAATCCTGCGGCTTACCTAAAGGTGGTTAAAAAGTAATAATAAACATATTAAGTCATTTTAGAAATCAGCATAGCATTGCAATAGACAACTTACATGACTTACATGTTTAAAAAAATAATATTAACATTTAAGTCATATTAGAAAGTAAAAGTACAAGTGTTAGTCTTTTGAAAGTAAAAAAAGACAAACAATTAAATGTTTGTTTAAATTAAATCTTCAATGCTTCCTGTGTGGTTGAATTTAGCCACGGATTTTACGGATTAAACGGATTTTGCTAAATCTTACATGTCCTTCAATTCCTTATATGGTTCAAAAACACACACAATTTTACTCTAATACTTTTATGACTTATATGTTTAAAATAATAAAAAAAATAGCAATTTAAATAAGCATACCATGTCAGATAAAAACACCCTTACAATAGACGCTTTGAATACAGAAAGTAGTCAAGAGCTTAGCATCGCTTCAAGTAGTGATTTCGGAAATCCAAGGTTGAAGCTACTATTCAATTCACTCCTAAGAAAATCAAAATCGACGCTATTCGCGTTAGTTGGAATACTTTTATTTTCGGGATTTTGGAGCCTCATAAGTTATTTTACAGAACAAGCCTTGCCAGGTCCAGTAGCCACACTTACCGTTCTTAAAGAAATGCTAAGTGATCCCTTTTATGATTATGGTCCTAATGACAAAGGAATCGGGTTACAGCTATTCACTTCAATTAAAACAGTACTTTCTGGATTTTTGATTGGTTCGTTGTTTGCCATTCCTATCGGAATACTAATGGGAGCTAGTACCATTTGCAAACAAATCTTTTATCCTATTGTGCAATTATTAAAACCAGTATCGCCTTTGGCTTGGTTTCCTATAGGTTTGGTGGTTTTTAAAGACACTGGAATGGCCACCATATTTATTGTTTTCATTACCTCATTGTGGTCCACACTCATCAATACTTCTTTTGGAGTAGCATCAATTCCTCAAGACCATAAAAATGTAGCCAAAGCCTTTGGTTTTTCGAAAAAGCGTTACCTGACAAAAATCCTAATTCCGTACAGCTTACCACACATCATAACTGGATTGCGACTCAGTATCAGCGTGGCTTGGCTGGTAATAGTAGCAGGTGAAATGCTTTCTGGAGGTGCCGGAATTGGGTTCTTTGTTTGGGACAGTTGGAATGCCTTGAGCCTCGAAAAAGTAATATCGGCCATCATTATCATTGGATTGGTAGGACTACTTTTCGATAGGATTTTTACTTACATCGAGCACAAAGTTGCTTACAAGGGGTAGTAGCATTTGGGCATGTCCCTCCCGATACTTCGACAGGCTCAGTAGGTCGGGTCGGGCTGTACGTTCCCGCTTTTTTGAGCAAGAAAAATGCTCAAAAAGAGCTCCACTACCATCCCTCATGCAAAAAACACGTTACGCAAAGATGGATTTTGTTGTACATCATCACCCTTCGTTAATCCTATGGTTAATTTTTTAACTGTTAACCACAAACCATCAACCTTTGCGAACTTAGCGTAACCCTTTGCGAACCTTGCGGTTAAACTTTAAACAACTCACAACCCTAAACCCAACATCTTATGAGCTATTTAGAAATCAAAAATTTAGAAATTTCCTTTCCAACCCCTAAAGGAAAATATACAGCTGTTCGTGACATCAATTTATCCATAAAAAAAGGCGAAATCATTTCTATCATTGGCCATTCAGGTTGTGGAAAATCAACAATTATGAATGCCATCGCTGGAATGCTAACACCCTCAGGAGGAACAGTTGAGTTAGATGGAAATACCATCAAAGGACCAGGGCCAGACAGAGGAATAGTGTTTCAAAACTACTCCTTATTGCCTTGGTTAACGGTTCACGAAAATATTTTTCAAGCCGTAGATTCAGTAATGAATTGTTCCAAAAAAGAAAAACACGAGATTGTAGATGCCAACCTTAAAATGGTCAACTTGTTAGAACATCGAGACAAATTGCCAGGCCAGTTATCTGGAGGAATGAAACAAAGAGTTGCCATTGCAAGAGCTTTCGCCATCAATCCTGGAGTACTACTTTTGGACGAACCTTTTGGAGCTTTAGATGCCTTTACCAAGAGTTCTATGCAGTTGGAAGTGTTGAAACTTTGGAATCTCAATAATCGCGATAAAACCATCATTATGATTACACACGATATTGAAGAAGCGTTGTTTCTATCGGACAGAATTGTGGTTTTAAAAGATGGTCCTTCGGCTACTATCAGAGAAATTGAAGAAGTGCATTTGCCAAGACCGAGAAACAAAATAGAAATAGTAAAAATGCCCGAATATATTGAGTTAAGAGATCGTTTGCTCCACTTATTGACCGATGCATTTTCTATTGAAGATATGGGAATGACCTATAAGAATTAATTTCAATTCAATTTGGTGGAAAGAATCCTTGCGTTGTTTCGGCAATTTGCAAGGATTTTTTTTGAATTAAAGTAGCTTTTCAATAGGAATGAGTGTATCGTTCTATTTTGTAAAGTTTCAATAGAAATGGTCTTTAGCTCATTCTAATGTTGTTTTTAATGTGGTATTTGAATAGCAATGTTTAGCCTGTTCTTTTTTGTAAAGTTTGAATAGGGATGAGTTTAGCTTATTCTTTTGTTGTTTTTAATGTGGTATTTGAACAGCAATGTTTGGCACGCTCTTTTTTTGTGAAGTTTGAATAGGGATGGGCTTTAGCCCATTCTTTAAAATGAGATTCAAAAAAGGCTTTAGTCAAAATCTCCCCTAATTTCGATTAAAGCCTATTTAATAATTATCCCCACCACTGTTAGATATAATTGTTTACTTCAATTCTTGATTTACGAAACTGCTTTGCATCATTCCCGAGCTATACAGGAACGTAAACAAGTACAAAAAGGAATGAAAGTATATCCAAAACTGCTGGTATAATTTCATTCCCTCTTTATTTAAGTGCTAGTTACCCAAAGCGGAAGTACTTATTCACTATCCTTTGTTTTGATTGCATATTTTACTGCCAAAACAATGATTCCTGTAATAAAGATGATGATTCCCAGTGTGTAAAAAGCATCAGTATAATCAATTAATTCTTTTGTCTGAGAAAGGCCATTAGTATCGATTACGTCTTTTGTTACTTTAACTGCTTTTGCTTTAAATAAAAACGCAATTAGCATAGCACCTATGTTTCCTCCGGCTCCAACAATCCCTGCCACACTACCAACAGCCTTTGGATTGATAAAAGGAACAAGGCTATAAGTGGCTCCGTTTGCCATCTTTAAACTCATTCCAAAAAGAAACATTAAAAAGATAGCAAGCCCCAGCTGCTCTGTCAAACCAAAGAAAATGATTCCAATTCCTTCTACAATTAATAGCAAAGCAAGCAATACGTTTTTTCCAGAAAAACCATATATCTTGCCCACTTTATCGGCTACAATTCCTCCTAAGGGTCGAGCAAAAATATTAATCATGCCAAAGATTCCTGCGCATAATCCAGCTGTTTTTAGACTGGCACCAAAAGTATCTGTAAAATAAATTGGGGCGAAATTATCAATAGTAATTTCAACTCCAAAACAAGCTGCATAGGCAACCGTTAAGACCCAAGTGCGGTAGTCTTTTACGGCTAACATAAAGGTGTTTTCTTTGTTTTCGTTAGCAATTCCTAATTCTTTGTAATTCCCGTTGGGTAAATCTTTTGTATATCTAACATAGACAAAGGCGCAAATTAATAGTATAACTCCAGGAACTATCATTGCGTATCTCCAACTATCTTCGTGTGTGCAAAATCCTAATCCTACAAAGCCAGCAGCAATTAATGGCATTGTGCTATTTGCTAAGCCAGCACCAGCATTTCCAAACCCTCCAGCTGTAGCATTTGCTGTTCCTTTTATTGAAGGTGCAAACATTACAGAAGTATGAAATTGTGTAATAACAAAAGAAGCTCCAATTACACCTATGGCTAATCGAAACAGTAAAAAGCTTTCATACGATTGTGAAGTTCCTATTAACAAAACCGGTACAGCACATAGTACTAGTAGCCAAGTGTACACTAATCGTGGGCCGTAGGCATCTACTAGTCGACCGATTAGTAATCGAGCTATTATTGTTGCAGAAACAGAGGCAATTTGAATATTACCCAATTGATCTTTGGTAAGGTGTAACTGTTCTTTTGCCAATGGCATCAGTGACGCCATACCAAACCAGGCAAAAAAACTAAAGAAAAAGGTAAGCCATGTAATATGGAAAGTTCGCATTTGAACGCCTTTAAAGCTGAAAATGTTTAAACTAGTAAGCGGTTGATGGGTTGAAATTGAGCTCATGTTCGATAGGTTAGTTATTTTACATTATTTTAATACGTAGATGAAATCCTTTTTTTAAGTATTTCATGTACTTTTATGGCAAAAATAATGACGAATGACGGAGTAAAACCTGCCAAAACGCAGTTTTTGAAAAATAATTAAGTATTTATACTTAATTTTTATAAGTATTTTGCTTAAAGTGTTGTTTCGGTAGCTGAAGAACTAACTAATAGTTTAAAAAAGACTTTTTTAATCGTTTTTATGGTAGCGTTGCATTTGGTGTAAACTGTAGGGAATGTAGGAGGGATAGCTCATTTAGGATTTTATAAAGCAAAAAAAAAGTGGTAAAATTACCACTTGAACGCATTGAATCAATAAGTTTTTGAATAAACACTAGAGCAGCGAATACTCTTTTGCTTTATTTGCTAATTCAATTAAATTTTTAACCTTAAGTTTTTTCATCAAGTTAAAGCGATGCACTTCTGCTGTTCGTTTACTAATTTCAAGGGCTTCTGCAATTTCTTTATTGCCTTTTCCTGATAATAAAAGCTGCAAAATTTCTTTTTCTCTTTTGGTTATAACTAGCTCTTCGTCTAGTTGTCGTTTTTTTTCAGTAGTGAGTGGTGCGTTGCCATTAGTAAGTTGGTTAATTAAAATAGAGGAAATATCGCCGCTAAAATATTTACCACCATTAGCAACAGTGTGCAATGCTTTTAAGAATTCTTCTTTACTAGATCCTTTAAGCAAGTAACCATCCGCGCCTGCTTTTATAGATTTTAATACATATTCTTCAGATTCGTGCATGGATAGTACTACAATCTTGAGTGGGGTGTTCTCTTGACGTATTTTTTCAACCACTTCAATGCCAGTAAAGTGAGGCATTCTAATGTCTACGATAAGTAAATCAGGTTTTTCAGAGGCTACTATAGTTAAGGCTTCTTGTCCATCTGTAGCTTCCCCAACAACTATGATGTTATTTTCATTCTCTAACAGTGATTTGATACCATCACGAACGAACACGTGATCATCTGCTAATACTACTCGAATGGGATGATTCATAAGTATTGATTTTTTTTAAGTAAAATTAACTAATCTTGGGGCTAAGATACGTATTTTGTAATTATGTGAAATACATATATCAAAACTATAAAGAGCGAATTCCTATATAGGAATATTGAAGGTAATTCGAGTACCTTCACCAGGAATTGAGTTAATAAAAATACGCCCGTTGATGTATTGTATTCGTTCTTGCATAAAAACAAGCCCCATTCCAGATGTGCTATTGCGCTTTTTTTCTACAGATTGTAGGTCAAATCCTTTGCCATTATCATCAATCGTGATACTTAAAATGCTAGTGCTATGCGATAATTGAACAATAATGTGTGTTGAATCAGCATATTTGATAGCATTATTTATGGCTTCTTGCGAAAGTCTATATATATTAATTTCCGTTAGTGAGTCCAAACGCTGTTCAAACTGACTTTTATTATAAAAAACAATATTTTTTCCAGTTAATTTGGATAGTTCCTGGCATAACTTAGACAAAGATGAAACGATGCCATGATCGCTCAATTCGGGAGGCATTAAGTTGAAAGTAGCTGTTCGAACACCTTTTATGATGTCTAAAGAAAGTTGTTTGAGGTATTCCATTTTTTGGGAGGTCTTTTCTTTATCATCTAGATTGATACTCTCAAGACTAAACTTAAGGCCCGTTAGCATTTGGCCTATTCCGTCATGAATTTCCTTGGCAATGCGATTTTGTTCGTTTTCTTGATTTTCGATAATTTTACTCGAAATTATTTTTTGCTGATTGATTTTTGCCTCACTGCTTTCAATGTTAAGGCGCTCCACTTCTTGTTGTGCTTTTTTTCTTTCCGTTATATCAAAGCAGATAATCAACAGCTCAGATGCTCCTTTTTTTATAGTTACAGGAACCATAGATAAGTCTAGCCAAATGGTAGTGTCTTCTTTACTTGTAAAGGTAATTTCTCCTTGCCAACCGCTTCTATGTTTTTCTGCAATGATACGGTCAATGCCGTGCTGTTCTTTTTCTGAAGCGGTAAGTACTTGTGAAAAACGTTGTTCAGTGGTGGATTTATTATAGTGCAATAATTTGGAAAATTTTTCTCCTATGTGAATTAAAGTTCCGTTAGGTGCTACTCTACAGTAAAGTAGTGTGTTTTCCATAGCATAATTTAAAGATTTGAGTTCTTTTACAGAGTTTTCTTTTATTTCACTCAAAACTTCGGTATTGTAGGCTAATTTAAGTGCTTTTCTTTCTGAGGTTAACAGTTTTGAAATTAGTATCTCAATCTTTTTATTAGTTGGTTTAAAGATAAAAAGGAATTCTAAAACCAATACCAGCAGGGTAAAAAGCAGTATGCCATATTCTGTTTTGCTTTGTAACGTTACTTTTTCTAAAGCTTCTTGATCATATTGTTCAACAATTTGATTCATTTTGGTCAAAAAAATACGTTCATTGTCCAAAATAATAGTTATCAATTGCTGTAGCTTCTCAGGATTTTTCTCGTTTATTTTAATTTGTAAATACTGATGGCTCGCGGCTATTATGGCTTCGAAATTGGGTTGAATCGATTGATACAATTTGTTCAATAGCGCGCTTTTTTCTTTAGGAAAACCTAGTTTTTCATTGCCATACACTAAAGCATTATGATTAAATTTCCATTTATTTAGAATAGAATCAATTCTTTTTTTTTCCATTTCAACTTTGGAGGGATCTGTTGCAGAATGAAGGATTAAAAGTTCTTTAGTCAACTTTTGGCTTAACATTCTTTGTTTTCCAGAAGTGTTGATGATTTTGGAATCACTTAATTGACGGTTGAGATTGTATTGTAGAATAAACTGACTTACCAAAACAGTCAATGCAATTGTTAATAGTGCAAAGAGATACAATCTCCTTAAATTTTTGAAGGAAATGGAGTCTATTGTGGTGTCGTTTTTTGAACTACTCATAGTTAATTATAAGTCTAACGCCTCTTTTATGAGTTGTAAACTTGCCGTTGAAAAAGATAAGGTCAAGGCTGTTTGTTGCCCTTTTTCAGACATTTTATTCCAGGTTTTTACAATAATATTTTTGAGCTTCTCAGTGTCGTGTTTTAGGATAAACTCTTCTAAATAATATTCAAGGAAGACCAAACAAATTACGTCTTCGAGTAATTGGGTTTCAGCATCTTTTTTGAGTAATTTTTTTTCAATCAAAAAGCAAACGCGTTCAATGAACGAAGATTCATAACCCACTTCTTCAAGGATTGAAGTAGTTTTCGAAGCATGAAATTTTTTGAGTGCTTCTCTCCATTTTAAGTAGCCCACACGATCCATCGGATAGGTGTTTCTAGCAATTTCCCAACGGCAAATATGCTGCCCTTTGGCGGCAATTTGAATGGCTTCAGATGCATCGGGAGCAAAATCCATCAAGCGGTTTAGCATTCTATCAGAATACAATAATTCTTTTGCAACTATGGCATCATCAATTACAACTTTATTAGGGTCTTTTGCATTGGCAGCATCAATGCGCTGTAGGGCATTTTGAAAACGATTCACATTCATTGAAAAGGAAGTTACAGACGCTTTTTTAATCGGCTTAAAATAAGAAAAAGCATTATTTTTTATCAACCAAATATACGTATTTAATCCAAAAAGCCAACGAATACTTCGTCACCTTCAATCTTTACTGGGTATGTGGCAATTTTGTAATCGTCTCCGTTTAGGTTGCTCCCGTCAATAAGAGAAAAGGTTTTTTTGTGCATTGGACAGGCTATTTTTGGAACGCCGTCAGCAGACCCGGTCATTCCTCTCGATAAGACCATTTCCATTTTGTGTGGACAAGCATTTTGGCAAGCATACCAAGCATTTCTTCTTTCAAAATTGAAAACAGCAATTTGTTTGTTTTTGTATTTAATACAGCCACCTCTATTACTTGGAAAATCTTTAGTGTTTCCTGCTTTGAACCAAATTTTTACATTTTCGGTAGCTACTGTTTCGTATTGATTTAATAATTCTTCCATATTTTTTTGATTTAAATAACGCTATACTCTTTCCTAGTTGAAAGGAGGGAGGAAAGAGGTAGCGTTAAAGGGAAACGTTATTTTTTATGTTTTTTACCAAGGTCTTGGCATTTTTTGATCTCTTAAAGGAACAAATTCTATGGCATCATCTTTCTCGTCAGTATTCACAAAATGACTAAAACGCTTTAAAAGTCTTGGTTTTTCAAGTACTTGTTTCCATTCGCATTCAAAGGTGCCTACCAGTTCTTCCATTTCGCTTTCTAAGGTTTCGCAAATTCCAATACGATCGTGAATGATGATTTCTTTTAAGTAATCCAAACCTCCATCCAACTTATCTAGCCAGGTAGCAGTTCGTACTAGTGGGCCAGCGGTGCGGATGTAGTACATCAAGAAACGGTCTAAGTATTTTATGACTGTTGCTTTATCTATTTGTTCGGCTAGTAATACAGCATGTTTAGGATTGGCACCTCCATTGCCACAGATATAGAGATTCCAACCTCCTTCTACTGCAATGACTCCAAAGTCTTTGCCTCTAGCTTCAGCACATTCTCTAATACATGCCGAAACGCCTCCTTTGAGTTTGTGCGGTGCACGAATGCCTTTGTATCGGTTTTCGAGTTCAATAGCAAAGCCAGCGCTATCGTCCATACCGTAGCGACACCAAGCATTGCCTACACAGCTTTTAACTGCTCTTAAGGATTTGCCATATGCATGACCACTTTCAAAACCATTTTCTATTAAAATTCTCCATATTTCGGGTAAATCGCCTACGTGGGCGCCAAATAAGTCTACTCGTTGCGCCCCAGTAATTTTGGTGTATAAGTTGAATTGTTTGGCGACTTCACCAATAACTATTAGTTTTTCGGGTGTTATTTCGCCTCCTGCGACACGGGGTACAACAGAGTAAGTGCCGTTACGTTGAATATTAGCCAAAAAGCGATCATTAGTGTCTTGTGTAGTGACATGTTTGTTAGCTGTATCATTATAAATACTCGAGAATATAGAGGCAATCACGGGTTTGCAAATCTCACACCCATCTCCAGTACCATGATGATCGATTACATCGTAGAAATTAACATATTTATTGATTTTCACCAAGTCAAATAGTTCTTGTCTAGTGTAATGAAAATGCTCGCAAAGGTTTTCTTTTACTTCTTTGCCAATAGATTTTTGAGCGGCCTTTACCAAATCTACTACCATAGGTTTACAACCACCACAACCAGAAGTGGCTTTGGTGAGTTTGACTACGTCCGACAGTGTTTCACAACTTCCTTCGGTGATGGAGCAGCATATAGTACCTTTGGTGACATTTTCACAAGAACAAATAACTGCAGTATCGGGCAAATCCATAACATTACCCATACCACTGCTTTCTCCTCCACGAGAGCCCAAAATCAACTCTTCTGGATTAGTAGGTAAGGCTAGGGCATTGTTGTAAATTTGGAATAAGCTATTGTAATCAGAGGAATCACCTACAAGTATGCCACCAAGTAAGGTCTTGCCGTCTTTGGTAACATTGATTCTTTTGTAGATACCATTAAATTTATTTTCATAAACAATAGCGGTTACACTGTCGTTTTCTATAAACGGATCACCAAAACTCGCAACTTCAACACCAATTAGCTTTAATTGTGTTGACATATCGATGGTTTCCCTCATGGTTTTTGAACCATTTAAGATTTGTTCGGCTGCCACATCGGCCATTTCATAGCCGGGTGCAACCAAGCCATAAATCATGTTGTTGTATAAAGCAGCTTCACCAATGGCATACACAAAAGGATTGGATGTTTGCATTTGATTGTTGACTACTATTCCACCACGATCACCAACAACTAATCCAGCAACTCTTGCGAGTTCGTCACGAGGTTTAATACCAGCAGATATGACAAGCATGTCTACTTTAAGTAGTTCATCATTGGCAAACATCATCCCTTTGATGCTGTCATCTCCATCTATGTATTGGGTTGCTTTGTTAAGGTGAATTCCTATATTGAGTGCTTCTATTTTAGCTTGTAGCATATCGCTAGCACCTTGATCTAATTGTCTTGGCATTAAGCGTGGTGCAAACTCAACAACATGTGGGTTGAGTCCCAAATCTCGCACTGCTTTAGCCGCTTCTAGTCCCAATAGTCCACCGCCAAGAACGGCGGCTTCTGTAGCTCCTTTGGCTTTTATTTTTTTGGCATAGGCCATTATGGCGTCTAAATCTTCAATGGTTCTATATACAAATACACCTTCTTTTTCTACTCCTTTAATGGGAGGGACAAATGCAGCAGAACCTGTTGCTAATACTAAGTAATCATACGTATAAGATTTCCCGTTATGGGTGGTAATGTTACGATTAGACGTATCGATAGCAGTAACTAACTCTGAAGTGTTTAAAGTAATGTTGTGTTCTTTGTACCAATCCGTTGTGGATAATGATAGTTCATCAGCACTTTTTCCATTGAAATATTCGCTCAAGTGGACGCGATCATAAGCCCTTCTTGGTTCTTCTCCAAATACTGTGATGGCATAATTTTCGCTTCCTGATTTCGACACAAATTTTTCGCAAAATTTATATCCTACCATGCCGTTCCCGACTACAATTACTTTGATCATAACTTTAGAATTAAGTATTACAAAGCAAATATAAGTATTAATACTTAATTAAAAATAAAATACTTAATTTTTTTTACGTAGTTTTTTTGAAATATACTTGGTTGTATTGTATTTGTTTTTGGACACCCTAAAACAACAGTTTTACAAAAAAAAACAATAGGGTCTAATACCTCAAAAAGGTGTCTCCTGATTTTATACCAAGAGCTAATTCTTCTAAAGTGGTGGTTTCTAGCATGTGTGTGAGTTCGTTTCGGATAGATTTGAATTTATCGTGCATAGGGCAAGGATGTTCTTCGGAACAATTGGCAAGTCCCAATCCGCAACCCCTAAAGACACGGTCGCCTTCTAAGGCATCTACGAGTTCAGAAAGTTTGATGCTTGCCATTCTTTCTTTTGGAATTTCAAAACCGCCACCAACTCCTTTAACAGAGTCTATAAGTTTGTTCTTAGTCAAAGTTTGCATAATCTTGGCTGTAAAAGCTTCAGGAGAATCAATCTTGTTAGCGATATCTTTTAATCCTGAACGTTTATTTTGGTAGGATTCTGATGCAATGAAAATGGCGGCTCGAATACCGTATTCACAGGTTTTAGAAAACATAATAATGGGTTTTTGCAAATTTATAATTTAATAGCCACCAAATCGAATAAAAGAACCTAAAATAAGCATCAAAACTCCGATTACGGTCACGACAACAATATGGAAGGTCATTTCAGGTAATTTGTTGGGATTGGTTTTTAGTTTTGGTAAAACTCTAAATTGGGCACTTAATGCAAAAAGTACTGTAATCAATAGTAAAAGTAATTTTATGGAAACTACTTTCTCTATCGAGCTTGTAAAATCAAACCAATGTTCTATGCTTACACCATATTTATATGCCATTAAAACACCTGTGATTACAAGTAAAATCAATGCAGTCATTCCGATTGGTTCGTATTTTCGCTCATAGTCGAGAATTATATGTTGATTTTTGCTTCTGAGAGCTGTAGGTAAATAACCAAAAACCAGCAATAAATGACCACCAACCCAAATCGCGGCAGACAATAGATGAATGATTAATAATAAATGATGATTCATATCAATTTTGATTTTTGTTTAAAAATAGCAATGATTATTAGCAAAAGGCCAGCAGGCAATAGCATACTTGATAAAAATAAATTCAGATAGTAATTTGTAGCTATTCCTTTATGCATAAAAAACCAAATGCCTTGATGGAATAAAAGAAATTCAGTGATCAAAAAACCTGAGAAAAAAAGAAAAGTTCCCCATTTAAGAATTGATTTTTTAGCATTTAAAAAATGATTTTGAAAGGCTAATCCAAACAAAAAACCGGTTATAATTCCCAACATAGTTAAATGAACGTATCCAAGGACAAAATTTCTAATATTGTGAGAAATTTGCGCTAGTTCGGGTACTAAAACTACTAATTGAATAATAATTTTTAGTGCTAATGAAAATAAGGTTAAAAAGTAAATTGTTTTTTCTGGCCATGACATTGAGTCGAAGAACGCTTGCCATTGCGGGCGAATAATATGTATAAAAGCCAATGCTGTAATCAATTGAATGACAATTCCAATTGCATTAATCCAATAGAAAATTGGGTTTGCAAGTGACCAGCTAATAGGTAAAGCTAATGTCAAAAGTGTAGCGCTAACAAACAAATGATAAAAAGTGTTAAATTTTACCTTGTCGATTTTTAAATGGAACTGTTTGAAAAATAGTGCCAAAACCGCAAAAAGATACCAACCATTAAATTGGAAATGCAGGAAGAACTGAATTGCAATTTGGTAAAAAGCACTAGCTTTTCCCATCAATCCTACTGCAGGACCGAGACACCAGACGCCCAATGTAGAGAAAATCATAAAAAACAAAGCCGTATGCAACATTTTCTTTTCAGGAAGCGTGCTGGGTTGAGCATCTTTCCAAATTAAATAACAAAAAAAGTAACTGCAAAAAATATGGGCAGTTGAAAAGAGAATAGAAGCAAACGCATATCCCTGAGCTGGAAAATCAATCATCATACCCAATACGGCTACTTCTGTTACCCAAAATAATCGGTTGTAAGCCGGTTTTTCTTGCGCTTGTTTTGGAACAAAAAAATGAAAAATCAAACAGTACAACATCAAATACACCCAGCCCAACATGGCAACATGTGAATGCCCGTGCATCAAAAACTGAAAATTGACTCCTGATATTGGAGCAACATACATCCAACGAAGCAATAACCCCATCAGTGAAGCTATGAAAAAATTAAAAAAACAGACCAAAATCCAACTTCTCCTCATGAATATTCTTCTCTATTTACTTTAATTATCAAGGTTGCGCTATTTCTTTTATTAACATCTTACATTTTTTTTGCGACATGGCAGCAAATTTTTGAAAAGTGGATTTCCTAGATTTACCTTTTTTTTCTTAATTCGAAATTCCTCGCCTTGTAGGCTTTTTCAGGTCTAAAATTGATTAATAAATTGTTAGAGCAAGAAGTATTGGTGTTGGTATTGATGTTACAATTCGTTTGTTCTATATATTCAACTTTTTTTTATGTACAGTCAACATAGTAGCAGCATCATTCAAACCTGCAACATGTTCTTTTTGTAATTTTGGAGTAAGCCTAAAGTATATAAACGAGTGAATTACATCAGAATATTCCTCGTTATAAAGCGTTTTTTCTATTAAATCTTTAATCTCTTCTACTGCCCAAACGAGTTTATTTTTCAGTTGCAAGTTACACTTTCAACAACACTTTTATCAACTGCTATGGCTACACTTTTAAAACTTTTTTCGATAGCATCTTTAACTTTAAAACTTTCAAATGGTTTGTATTTTCCATTCCTTTTGAAAACGTAGTTATCCATAGTAGTTGATTTAAGTAGTTATTTTGTTATCATTGCGCCGAAAATTCCTTTTCGAGTTTGGCAGCTTTTGGGAACAAAATATTATTTTCTAAATGGATGTGCTTGTGTAAGTCTTGTTCAAATTCTTGTAGCATCGCAAAGGCTACTTTGTACGTATTACAGGCATCTGCAGGCGGGGTATAATTAGCCGTTAACTCCGCTATTTTTCTGAAACGTTCTCCTTCAGCATCGTGTTCATGCATCATCATAGCAATAGGATTTTCGACTGTTCCAAAATGAGGCTGCTCAATTAATTTATCAGTAATCGTGGCATCAACCATTTTTTTGATAAAAGGAAATAATATCAGCTCTTCTTTTTTCATGTGTTGTGCCAATTCTCCAGCACATCCTTTGAACAATTCATTTATTTCCAGCAGTTCTGGATGATTGGCTCCATGTACTCTACTTAATTTATCCAAGAATTGTAGCAAAACTGGTGTTTTTTTAGCAACATAACGGTGATGTGTTTTTTCGATATAATCGGCTAATAAATCGATTGGCCATGAATTAAAATCAATTCCAGCATCACTTTTTGATGATAAAACAGCTTCAATTTCTTGCAATAAATCAGTAGGATTCACTGCTTTTTTTTGACAGGCTTCCTCTACACTTCTATTACCATTGCAACAAAAGTCAATGCCATATTTTGAAAATAATGCTGCTGTTCTAAAATCTTGTGCTACATATTGCCCTATTGTTGTTTGCTTTAAAGTTTCCATAATATTTTTTTTTCATTTTATAATAGTGCAAAAATAGGTATTATTTAAATAAAAGACAAATATATCCTTAATTAAAATTGCTTTTTTGTTTTGTTCAAGTGTTTGGAAATTAAAGTAATGCAATACTACTCGTTTTTAGAGGGGATAAGTTACTATATCATTCTTTTTATGTCAAAACAAGGGTTTTATGAATTGTTCCACAATTTGTTTAGTGTATTTTTTCATAAAAATTGGTAAAAGATTGATTAATATATTAGGGAGTTTTGAGTTACGATTTTAAACAAAAAATATTTACTTGAAAATAAATCACTATTAATTTGATAAAAGACAAATTTATCTTTTATATTTGCGTTTCAATAAAAGACAAAAATATCTTTTATTTAAAATAATATTTATTAACTAACAAAAAACAGATTATTATGCTTTCAAAATCTCAAGCACGAGCATTTTTTCTGGGAGGTACTTTAGTCACTTTTTTAATCTTTATCGGATTGACTATTTATTCATTCATGCCCAGAAATGATCAAACCAACTACAAGTCTATAGACAAACAAGTGGTGAGAGGAAAAGAACTATGGGAACAAAACAATTGTATGGGCTGTCATTCCATTATGGGTGAAGGAGGTTATTATGCTCCAGAACTAACCAAGGTATTAGAACGTAGAGGAGAAGGATACGTTAAAGCAGCCTTAATGTCACCAGTGCCTTGGTCTCCTAATGGTAGAAAAATGGTTGCTTATAATATGAGCGAACAAGATGCCAACGCAATGGTAGCTTATTTTAAATGGATTGGAAAAATTGATTTGAATGGGTTTGATAGAGTGGTATCCCCTTTAGCCAAAGAGAATAATTAAAAAATAAAAAATGAAATCGCATTACTAAAAGATTGTATTTGTTTACTCTACTTGACCATAAAGCGATAACATATTTGACCTCAAATAATTAAATTTTACGAATTATGAAATATAAATCACAAAAAGTAGCCTACTGGTTTTTTGCATTATGTATGCTATTGTTTTCACTGCAGATTGTCTATGGTTTTATCATGGGCTTTGATCGTATCGGTATTCAAGGTTTGCATGATATTATACCATTTAATGTTGCTCGTGCCGTGCATACTAATTTGCTAGTTGTTTGGTTATTAACTGGTTTTATGGGCGCAGCTTATTATATTATTCCCGAAGAAGCGCAACGAGAACTCATCAGTGTTAAATGGGCCTATGTTCAATTAATTTCACTAGCCCTTGTTGGGGTCGTAGCGATTGTCGGATTTCACTTGAATCATTGGGAAGGAAGAAAATTTTTGGAAATACCTAGAGAACTGGATTTTCTGGTGGTAATAGATGTATTACTGTTTTTAGGGTTGATTTTGGGGACCTTATTTAAAGCCAAGCGAAGAACAACGACCGCATTGGTCTTGTCTATGGGGTTATTGTTTGCTGCTTTATTGTATTTACCAGGAATGATTTGGTTTGATAGCCAGGTTATGGATTCATTCTTCCGTTGGTGGGTAGTTCATTTGTGGGTTGAGGGTGTTTGGGAATTGATAATGGGAGGTATTCTTTCTTATTTATTAATCAAACTAACTGGTGTGGATAGAGAGGTCATTGAAAAATGGTTGTATGTCATTGTTGGTTTAACATTTCTTTCAGGTGTTTTAGGAACGGGTCATCACTATTATTATATCGGGGTAAACAAAATTTGGTTGATTGTAGGTGGTATTTTCTCGGCATTAGAACCTTTGGCTTTTTTAGCGATGGCTTTATTTGCGGTCAATATGTATCGAAAAGGAGAAAAAAGTCATCCGAATAAAATTGCCTTGTTTTGGACCATTGGTTCTGCAATAGTATCTTTTGTAGGTGCTGGATTGCTTGGATTTGCTCACACTTTGCCACAAACCAATCTATACACTCACGGAACTTTGGTTACCGCTATGCACGGACATTATGCCTTTTGGGGTGCCTATGCAATGATTGTTTTGGCGATTATCAGCTATGCCTTGCCAAACGTAACAGGCCGAAAACGATACCAAAGTCCTACTGGAATGGCAGCTTTTTGGTTATCCAATATTGGTATGCTAGGAATGACGGTAGCCTTTGGTGTAGCGGGTGTGGTACAAGTGTATTTAGAAAGAAAACTAAAAATGGAATTTATGGTTGTGCAAAACGAGATAAGTATCCACTTTGTGGTATTGTTAATTTGCGCTACGATGTTCACCACAGGTATTGGTCTGTTTATTTATGATTTCGTAAAATACGGTAGGCCAACAGATGAAGCTTTGGAAACAAAATAATGCATTCAGTTCAAATTATTTGGGCGTGACCACATTGAGCAAAGGGGGCCACTTTAGCAACCGCTTATTTGCCCCCTTTGCTCAATGCGGTCGGGCTATCCACGCTACTTCGGTAGCTAGTTTCTATCCCTCACGCAGCTTCACAAATTTCAAGAACATTCTGTTATTTGTTGTCCTGCAAGTTTTTATTCCAAACCTTTTAGGGATGATTACCAAATATATGATACCTGCAAGTTCCAAAAAAGTCCTTACAGGAAAACAGAAAAATAACTAACCGAGCCTTTTTAACCGGAACGTTTTAGGCAATAGTTTTAACCTCCATTTCCATAAAAACAATTGTTTTGCGTTTCGGTTTTTTTTAAAAAATAAAAAATATGTTAGTAGATACTTTAATAAAAGCTCCTTATTACCAAACCGTAGGCAAAGAAGTCGAAGTTTTTGAGCATTCCTATAAAAATAAAATTCCTTTTTTATTAAAAGGGCCTACTGGAACAGGGAAATCCCGTTTTGTTGAATATATGGCGCATCAATTGGATAAAAAACTCATTACCATCAGTTGCCACGAAGAAACTTCTTCAACCGATTTAATCGGCCGATTCATCATCAAAGGAGCCGAAACGGTTTGGTTGGACGGGCCTTTGACCACTGCCGTAAAAGAAGGAGCAATAATTTATTTGGACGAGATTGCAGAAGCACGACCTGATGTAATTGTAGCGATACATTCCTTAACAGATCATCGACGTGTTCTTTTTATTGACAAATTGGGAGAAACTATAAAAGCACATGATGATTTTATGTTAGTAGCCTCTTTTAATCCCGGTTATCAAAGAGGATTCAAAGAACTGAAACCCTCAACGCGCCAACGATTTATTGCAGTTTCTTTTGACTATCCGGAGCCGAAAATTGAAACTGAAATTTTGGTTAACGAAACCAATATTGACAATGACACTGCCAAAAAACTAGTCGCTATTGGTAACAAAATACGAAATCTTACCGAATTAGGGTTGACCGAAACGGTTTCGACACGATTGTTGGTCGATGCTGCCAAAATCATTCACAGCGGATTGCCAAAACGATTATCTGTGCATGTCGCCGTAGTGGAACCATTGACGGATGATTTGCAAACATTGGAAGCTCTGAAGGATTTGTGTAATTTGATGATATAAGCCCCCTAACCCCCGAAGGGGGGATTAAGAGAGCGAGAAATAAATTATTAATTCCATGCCTTTTAATCCAATAAAGGAAAGAAAGTCTGGTATAGATTAGTTGAATTGATAAAGTTTTTAGTAATGTAAATTCCTATTGACCCCTAATAGGAGTTCCCCCTTCGGGGGTTAGGGGGCTTATTATGGGTTTCGAGATAGATGAATACTTAGTTGGGAAGTTTTTCAAGCATTTAAAAAGCAGAAAAAAAACTAATCCAGAAATAGAGGCCAGAACGGTTCTTTTGAGCGAAATTAAATCCCGCGTGACTATTTTGGCTAGAGCCATAACAGGAAAGCCCATCGAAATATTTCCTGCCGAAAGGGAAGGAGGATACAAAAATAATAACTTTTTCCTCCCAATTTCCTTTGCTGAATTCCCAACGCTGGAAGAGAATCTTACTTTTTATCATTTTAGAATTTTGTATCTAAGCGTGCAACAGCGCTTGAATTACAATTGGACTTCTGAAGAAACAGAACCGACTTTAATTCTTTCCCAACAAAAAGCATTGGATACCTCTGATGAAATTCTTTCGGTTTTGTTTGAAGAATTTTCGATTGACAGAGCGTTTTTGGCCAATGCCAAGAATCATTTTATCCAAAAATCTGTTGCTAAAAAGGAACCTGACTTTTCTTGGCTGTTTGGCAAATGGATGAAAAATGAAGTAGAAGTCGATAAAGATGCAGAACTGAAAAACTTCTCGGATAAAACTAAAAAACCGAATGAAATGCAGCCGTTAACCACCCTCAAAGCAAAAGCGGTAGAGGAAGTGATTATGGTCGAACTCGATAAAAAGCAGCAAGAAGATTACGTCTTACTTCATAATTTTGAAAAGGTAGAAACCGCCGAGGATTTTAACGGAAACTGGCGCGATTTTGATGGTTCGGATGAATTGGAAGACCATCAAGACGCCTTGGAAGAATTGAATATGAAATACACCGTTCGTGTGGATGATACAGCACATTCGGTTTACCAAGCGGATTTTATGGAAAACACTACCATTTCCGAGAGTGCTGCCGTGGATGAAAAAGGTTTTCATCTTTCTTACGATGAATGGGATTGTAGCAAAAATAGTTACAAAGAAAATTTTTGTAAAGTATATCCAAAATCACAGCTACAAACAGATAGCTATTATTACAAAAAGACATTAGTAAAAAATGCATCAACATTAATGGGCTTGCGAAAAATGCTGACGAATGTCAATAACAAAATGCAACAGCAAAAAAGGCAAACCCAAGGCGATGAATTTGATATAGATGCCATCACCGATTTGTATGTCGATGTGCATTCCCAAAGAACGCCTTCGGATAAAATTTATATTTCGAATCGGAAAAAAGAAAAGGATTTGTCTATTCTGATGCTGCTGGATATCAGTCTTTCAAGCGATGGCTACGCAGCCGGAAATAGAGTGATTGATGTAGAAAAAGAAGTTTCTATTTTGTTTGGTGAAATTCTAAACGAGTTCAATATCGATTTTTCGATAGACAGTTTTTATTCCAAAACCAGAAATTACTCCACTTATTTGACAATTAAGGATTTTGACGAAAATTGGAATGCCGCCAAACACAAAGTGGGAGCTGTGGAACCCAGCGGTTATACCCGGATTGGTGCCGCTTTACGGCACGCAGGTGTTCGCCTTGACAGACGAAGTACTAAAAACAAATGGGTAATCCTGATTTCTGACGGAAAGCCCAACGATTACGATAAATACGAAGGCAAATATGGAATCAATGACGTAAAACAAGCCCTTCGAGAACTCAATTCGAAAAATATAAACTCGTACGCATTAGCCATCGAAGCCGAAGCCAAATATTATCTGCCCCAAATGTTTGGGCAAAACCACTATCAAATCCTAACGACTCCCGTTGAGTTACTGCAATCGTTAGTCAAATTATACGAAAAGATAAAACACCAGAAATAAGAATGACCATAAAGGAATCAATTTTGAAATGGAAATTTTAACCTTATAAAAAATATAAGTCAATATAAGTAAAGCTTAAATGTTCTTATATTTCTTACAGGGTTAAATTAAAAACTACCTAAATGGTTTAAAATTTAATTGAAATGACAAAAACAGTTCAAATACCCGAATTACAAGAAGGACATCCCGTTTGGATTTACTTTCAGGAAAAAGAAATTATCAATAGCCTTTTGGAAGAACTTAAAGCCGTAAATCCATTGGTAGATTTGCCAAAATACACCAACATATTTCATCAATTACTGACTATAGAAAAACGGTTTGCCCGCAAAGAGAATCAGCTTTTTCCGTTTTTGGAAAAGAAAGGCTGGGTGGGGCCATCGCAGGGAATGTGGTCGTTTCATGATAATTTGAGAGAGCAATTCCGATTGATTCAGTATTATCTAAAAATGAATAATCCGGAAAAAATTAAAACCAATACGCCTTTTTTGACAGAAGGAATTTCTCGATTAATGGGAGTTGAAGAGGACGTACTATTCCCAAACGCATTAGAAATCTTAACCAAAAACGATTGGATTGAAATGCGCAAAGGCGAAGAAGAAATAGGATGGATGTTAGCCGAAACACCGCCATCTTTCCCAAAAGTGGAATACATACATCCAAGTCAGGATTTTACACAAAGGGATTTGTCTTTTTCATTGGAAAACACTTCTCATTATGATGAAGGATATATGACAGTGGAGCAAGTCAATTTGCTTTTCAAAACGATGCCTTTGGATTTAACTTACGTGGACGAAAATGACAAAGTGATTTTTTACAATAGAGGCGAAGAGCGTGTTTTTCCTAGGAGTGCTGGTATAATTGGTCGAGAAGTAAAGTTTTGTCATCCTCCAAAAAGCGTGGGCACCGTACTCAAAATCTTAGACGAATTCAGAAAAGGAACTCAAAACGAATCCTCCTTTTGGATTAACTATAAAGACCGTCTTATTTACATCCGTTATTTTGCAGTTAGAGATGCCCAAAAAAACTATAAAGGTGTGATTGAAATGTCTCAGGATATTACTGATATTAAAAAAATTGAAGGAGAAAAAAGATTATTGGATTGGGAGTAAAAAGAATTAAGATTGCAGAATTTAGAGCAGAAAAATTGAAACCTTTACATTGAGATGTATTAAAAAAGTAATATATGGAGAGTTTAAAAATCAATTACAAAAATTTCTATTATCCTCCCGGGGGAATTCTAATGTGGATAATCATTTTTCTCGAACTCCTCACTTTCGGTATGGCCTTAGTGGCGTTTGTATACTATGGAACTGAAAACAAGACTGTTTTTCATCAATCACGAATGGAATTGAACCCTCTTTTGGGAGGCTTAAATACTGTTTTCTTACTTACAAGTGGATTTTGTCTTGCTAATGGCGTGCATCAATATAAGTACAAAGAAATTAAAAAATCTTCGGTATTATTTAAGTTGGCTATGCTGGGAGGTATTTTTTTCCTAGCACTAAAAAGTATAGAGTATTATCAAAAAATTGAAAGTGGTATTTCATTAGACACCAATATATTTTATACTTTTTATTGGTTATTGACAGGATTCCATGTTATTCATGTGATTGTTGGATTAGTAATTTTGTGTTGGACGAATTACAGTATGACCAAGAAGTATTCTTCTACTACTGTTGAAGATGTAGAGGCAAGTGCAGCATTTTGGCATCTTTGCGATTTGATCTGGTTGTTATTATTTCCAATACTTTATTTACTTTTTTAATGATGAAAACAGATTTAATTGTAACTTATATTTTTTTGATTTTACTGACTTTTTTTTCTGGATTCGTTGCAACTTCTTTTTCTACTATAGAGCCAAAAGTAGTACTGTTAATGTTTAGTAGTGTTTGTAAATTTTGGTTAATTGCTTTTCAATTTATGGAATTAAAAAAAGCTAATATCTTTTGGAAACGAGCCTTAATTATTTTATTATTTTTAATCATCGGAATCATTATTTGTATAAAAAATCTTTAAAAAAAAAGATTTATAATATGATATATGTCAGTTTTTAATTCGATTATCTGTTTTACTTTTAGATCTTAATAAAAGACAAACATATCTTTTATTAAGGTCTAACCCTAACTTAAAAAACATTATGAAAACAAAATTGGATAGTCGAAAACCATTCTTGTGGCTCCCCTTTTTCTTATTAGTATTATTCTTTTATTCTTCTTGTTCCAAAAAAGGAGAGGCTATGAGTGATTATAAAGAAATTAAAATCGAAGGACAAAAAGAAGCCGAATTAACAGCACCACCTTTTGTGCCAAAACCTATTGGGGATCGAGCCGCTACCAAACTGATTGTTAATATGGAAATCAAAGAGGAAGAAGGCGAGATGGTTGATGGTGTAAAATATAACTATTGGACATTTGGAGGATCTGTTCCGGGAAGTTTTATTAGAACCCGCGTAGGTGATGAGGTAGAATTTCACCTTAAGAATCATCCAGATAACAAAATGCCACATAACATAGATTTACATGCGGTAACCGGTCCTGGTGGAGGTGCTACTTCATCATTAGTGGCTCCAGGGCATGAAAAAGTATTCAACTTTAAAACCATTAATCCCGGTTTATATGTGTACCACTGCGCTACTGCGCCCGTTGGAATGCATATTGCTAACGGAATGTATGGATTGATTTTAGTGGAACCAGAAGGAGGGTTACCTCCTGTGGATAAAGAATATTACATCATGCAAGGCGATTTTTATACCAAAGGCGCTTATGGAGAACAAGGTGTTCAACCGTTCGATATGAACAAAGCGATCAAAGAACAGCCAGATTATGTAGTTTTTAACGGAAAAGTTGGAGCAGTTGCTGGTGACAAAGCAATAACAGCCAAAGTTGGCGAAACTGTGCGTATTTTTATGGGCAATGGAGGGCCTAATTTGGTATCATCTTTCCATGTTATCGGAGAGATATTTGACAAAGTGCATATTGAAGGGGGAGACAAAATAAATACAAACGTGCAAACCACCCTAATTCCAGCAGGAGGTTCAGCCATTGTAGAGTTTAAAGTTGATGTACCAGGGACTTTTATTTTAGTAGATCATTCCATTTTCAGAGCTTTCAATAAAGGCGCTCTAGGTATGTTGAAAGTAGAAGGCGAAGAAAATAAATCCATTTATTCAGGGACTACGCAAGAGGGAATTTATTTGCCCGAAGGAGGCACAATTCAAAACATGCCAAAAGAAAATGGAACTACTAAAAAAAATATAGCTAAGACCGTTCCTGAGCAAATTCAATCAGGTAAAGAATTATACGGAAGAACTTGTTTTGCTTGCCATCAATCAGAAGGACAGGGTGTTCCTAATGCTTTTCCTCCGTTGGCAAAATCAGATTTCTTAAACGCCAATCCCGAAAGAGCAATCGGCGCCGTACTACACGGATTGAGTGGCGAAATAACGGTAAATGGTAAAAAATTTAATAATGTCATGACCAGTCAAAACTTAACAGACGAAGAAGTAGCCGATGTTTTGACTTACGTATACAACAGTTGGGGGAATAATAAAACGGTGGTAACCCCAGCGAAAGTAAAAGCGGTTCGAGCTAAACCAGCGCCAAAACCAGCGGCATCTCATTAAAATTTTACAATCAATTATAACTTAAAAAACAATCAATGAAAAAGTATGTATTATCTGGCTTCATGCTAGTGTTAAGCGCTTATGGCTTTGGCCAAAATGCTGCTAAGGGAAAAGGAGTGTATGATAAAGTTTGTGTGGCTTGTCATCAACCCACCGGACAAGGTATTCCAGGGGCTTTTCCTCCTTTGGCAAAATCAGATTATTTGAACAAAGATGTAAGTCGCGCAATTAAAGGAGTAGTTAAAGGACTCTCAGGTCCAATTACGGTAAATGGAAAAAAATATACTGGGGCAATGCCTGCACAAGCCTTAAGCGACCAACAAATTGCTGATGCTTTGACTTATGTTTATGCCAGTTGGGGAAATAATAAAACCGTTGTAACCCCAGCTATGGTCAAAGCACAACGTAAATAGAACGTTTTAATTTGAAAAAAAGAGTAGCAATGTTTCATCTAAACCAAATAAAAGGACTTATTCTCGTGTGTATAAGTAGTACTCTTTTTGCCCAAGAAACAAGAATGGTAACCATCGAAGAGGGAAGTTTTGTCCCTCTTTATGGGGCTACCAAAAAGCAACCAATAAAAATTGCTTCCTTTTCTCTAGATGTTTATCCAGTAACAAATGCTCAGTATTTAGTATTTATTAAGCAGAATAAAACGTATAGTCGTTCTAAAATAAAAGGATTATTTGCTGATAAAAGTTATTTGAATCATTGGGCAGCGGAGGATGATTACGGTTCTCAAAATAAGAGTAATGCTCCTGTAACCAATATCTCTTGGTTTGCCGCCAAGAAATACTGTGAATGCCAAGGAAAGCGATTGCCTACTATGGATGAATGGGAGTATGTAGCTATGGCCGATCAAAATCGTTCAGATGCTCGAACCAAAGAATCGTTTAATAAATACATTTTGACATGGTATGAAAAGCCTAAAACGTACTTAAATCCAGTAGGAAAAACGTTCAAGAATTTTTGGGGAGTTTATGATATGCATGGTTTAGTTTGGGAATGGACTTCGGATTTCAATAGCATTTTTCTCTCGGGCGAATCCAGAAAAGACAAAGCAACCGATAAAAATCTCTTTTGCGGAAGTGGTTCTGTAAATGCCACCGATTTGATGAATTATGCCGCCTTTATGCGCTATGCTTTTAGAGGAAGTCTCAAAGCTAATTATACTACAAAAAATCTAGGATTTCGATGTGCAAAAGACTTTTAAAAAGTTTTGAAGAATTAATTTAACCATAATTTATGAATAGTATACCTCATAAGAAACAGAATTTTAAATGGCAACCTAAATTAAGGGCTTTTATTTTCGTTTTGTTATTGCTTTTTGCTAGTATGCAAAGCTGTGTAAAGACTGAAAAAGTGACCAATGATGGGCCTATTTCAGATTTGTCTATCTATAATCTGCCCTCACAATGGACAAATCAAGACGGCAAAAATATTGTTATGAAGGATTTAAAAGGAAAGGTTTTAGTAATGGTAATGATTTATACCTCTTGTAAAGCCGCTTGTCCAAGATTGGTTGCCGATATGCGTAATATCGAATCTCGTTTGCCCGAGGAAATTAAAGATAGAGTAAAACTGGTACTCATTAGTATAGACCCAGAAGTAGATACTCCAAAACGCCTAAAAGCTTTTGCAATTGAAAATAAAATGGATGCACCACAATGGGAATTTTTAAGATCGACCCAAGATAATACAAGAGAATTTGCTGCTGTTTTAGCTGTGAATTATAAGAAGATTGCACCACTTGATTTTTCGCATTCTAATATAATTAGCGTATTCAATACCCAAGGAGAACTAGTTTTTCAACAGGAAGGTCTTGGAGTCAATTCAGATGCCACGGTAAACAAAATAATTGATGAAGCAAAATAGTAAGATTAGAATCAATTTTTCTACTTGGGTATTAAAAACGTAAATAGATAAGAGTAAAATAGTTTGTTCTATTTATTTTGCACTTTTAATTTAGATTTGATTTCATATTCATCCTAAGTATTTTTCATTAGAGTTATTAATTCATTTTAGGGAACTAGAATCTACAATTTTTAAATTGTTTGGATTCTAGTTTTTTGTTTTTTATGATATTTATCATTAAAAGACATTTGTGTCCTAATTATATTTGTTGCATAGAACATCTATAGAAATAACTCATTATGAAAGCAAGATGGATTAGACGAATGTATCCACCACTTGGATTATATTATTGTTTTTCCTATTCCTTATTTTTATTTGTAGTAAAAAATCATTAGGATTAGAGAAATTATAGTAGTTAGTGAGAATAAGAATAAGATGAAGGATAATTTAGTTTACATCGGTACTGCATTCTTGACATTAGGACTGTTATTTGGAGCTTTATGGGCCAAAGAAGCTTGGGGACATTATTGGACATGGGATCCTAAAGAAACTTGGGCTTTTTTAACATGGAATGGCTATATTCTTTATATACATTATCGATTTTATCATCCTAGGGAAGAAAAAAAGTCATGTTTTTTTAGCTATTGCTTTTCTGATTCTCTTAGTTTGTAGATTTGGAGTGAACTACCTACCTACAGTTCAAAATAGTGTGCATACTTATACTAATTCTTAATCGAGCACTTTATTACTGCTAAAAATATTTTTCTTTACTTTTTTTTAATAAATTTAACATAAAATGATTTTTATCATAATAAAGGAAATAAGTGTCTTTTATCTTTGAATCATTATTTAATAATCGAAAAAGGGAATGATATGAAAACCATAAAAAAGATAGTGCTAACTGTTGTTTTAGGAATTAGTGGTAGTACAATAGCGCAAAATTTTGACGTAGACCTTCAACTACGACCTCGTTTTGAATTTCGAAATGGGGTTAGAAGTCCGTTACTCAATTCTGATGATGCTACTTCTTTTATTGCACAACGTTCTCGCTTAAATTTTGCTTTTCATCAAGATAAATTAACGGCTAAACTAAGTGTTCAAGATATTCGTACTTGGGGAGATGCTGCCACAACTGCTACTGCTGGTAAAAATGGTTTGGCTGTTTTTGAAGCTTGGGCAAAATATAATTTTAATGACAATTGGTCGACCCGAGTAGGACGACAAGTACTTTCGTATGATAATGAAAGAATCATGGGAGGAATTGACTGGTTGCAACAAGGACAAAGTCATGATGCCGCATTAATTAGTTATAATAAAGGAAATACCCTTTTGGATATAGGTTTTGCTTTAAATGCGAATGCAGAGAATTTGGTGGAACCTAAAACGCCTTATACTACCAATTATAAAGCTATGCAATATGCATGGTTTCATCGTAATTGGACAAAACTTAATTTGAGTTTGTTATTTTTAAATACTGGTTATGAATTTCAAAAAACAGCAACCAATTTAGAAACAGATTATAAGCAAACTTTTGGAACTTACATCACTTTTAAAGATACAAAATGGGACATGAATTTAGGTTTGTATGGGCAAACTGGTCAGTCTGCTGATAAAAAAGTAGGAGCTTGGTATGCAGGAGGCTATATCGGGTACAATGCTACTGCTACTTTTTCAACAGGCTTAGGGTATGAATTCCTTTCTGGCAAGGACCAAAACGATACTGACACGAAGTTAAAATCCTTTACACCTTTATTTGGAACGAATCACGCTTTCAACGGTCTGATGGATTATTTTTATGTAGGTAACCACCAAAATAATGTGGGACTACAAGACGCTTATTTGAAGTTGAATTACAAAAATAAACAGTGGCAATTTACCTTAACACCTCATGTTTTTAATGCTCCCAATAAAGTATTTGATGCTCAAGGCAAAAAAATGGATAGCTATTTAGGGACAGAAATTGACTTTACCGCCTCTTATGCCTTGCAAAAAGACATCGTTTTGAGTGGTGGTTTTTCGCAAATTTTTACCTCTTCGACCCTAGAACGTGTCAAGAATGTAACCAATGCAGCAGATGCCAACAATTGGGCTTGGCTAATGGTATCATTTAGTCCTAAATTATTTAGTACAACGAATAAATAAGTATCAAATAGTTGATTTTCAGAATTTTTGATTAAATTAGAGAGTTGTAATCCACTTTTCTTTTGATTCTAAAAATTCTAGTTTTCTACTCTAATAATAAAGTTTTTATGAATAATTTGCTGCAATCTCACAAAATTCTTTTCCTAAATACATTAGCTTTTACCATTTGCTTTGCCTGTTGGACGCTCAATGGTGTATTAGTTACTTTTTTGGTTGATTCTGGGATATTCAACTGGAGTGTAGTTGAAGTGGGTTGGCTTCTCGGAATTCCAATTCTTTCAGGGTCAATATTTAGATTACCTATCGGAATTTTAACAGATAAATTTGGTGGGAAAATTGTTTTTTCTACTTTGTTAGTACTCTGTGCAATTCCGTTGTTTTTGCTGCCTTTTGCTACTAGTTTTTGGAGTTTTGCCGTTTTGAGTTTTCTTTTTGGAATGGTGGGTACCAGTTTTGCAGTAGGAATAGGATTCACCTCGGTTTGGTATCCGCAACATTGGCAAGGTAGGGCCTTAGGGATTTTTGGAATGGGAAATGCCGGTGCCGCTATCACAACTTTTGTAGCTCCCACTTTACTTACAAATTTTTCTCAAGATAATCCTACAGAGGGTTGGAAAATGTTGCCCATAACCTATGGTATTGTTTTGGTAATTATGGGATTGCTCTTCATCTTTTTGGCTAAAAATAAAAAACCTGCAGTAGAAGCTAAAGAGCTTAAAAATCTTCTAAAACCTTTACAATCCATGCGTGTTTGGCGCTTTGGTGCTTATTATTTTTTGGTATTTGGATGCTTTGTAGCCTATTCCCAGTGGTTATTACCCAATTTTATGAACGTTTACCAAACTTCATTAGTGATGGGCGGAATGTTTGCTACACTTTTTAGCTTGCCTTCAGGGGTAATTAGAGCTTTTGGGGGATACCTATCCGATAAATTTGGAGCTCGAAAAGTAATGTATTGGGTATTGGGTTCCTCCATTGTAATTAGCTTTTTGTTGATGTTTCCCAAAATGGAAATTTTTACTGCAGGACCCGGAGTTTTGGCTACTGAAAATGGTGTAGTTACCCAAATCAGCTCTAATGCTATCAAAATTGATGATAAAGTCCATACCGTAATTCCTCGAAAAACTATTGAACACGAAAAAACAGCTATTTTGCCAGAAAAAGCTTCGTGGCAGGAAATAGTAGTGCAACAAAATCAAACAGTTAAAAAGAAGGAGCTCATTGCTAAAGGAATTACACAAATTAAGTTTGAAGCCAATATGTGGGTATATGTAGTTTTGGTTGTTTTAATTGGAATCTCTTGGGGAATTGGTAAAGCAGCAGTTTACAAACACATACCCGAGTATTTTCCAAATGAAGTGGGTGTAGTAGGTGGAATGGTAGGATTAATAGGTGGTTTGGGTGGTTTTTTTGGGCCTATTATTTTTGGGTATTTGCTCAGCACCACTGGTTTGTGGACAAGTTCATGGATTTTCATTTTTGCTATTTCAACAATTTGCCTGATTTGGATGCATAAAACGATTATCAAAGCCATTCGTGTTCAAATCCCTCAATTTTCAAAACACATTGAACATTAAGAATGTCTTTGCGAGTTCCGAACAGACAAATCAAAATATTCATTTTAGAATTACTACTAACATAAAATAAACATCATATGAAAACATGGCTAGATAAGTGGGAACCAGAAGATAATGAATTTTGGGAAACAACAGGTAGTGCAATAGCTTGGAAAACACTCACAATAACAACACTTTCATTAATATTGTCTTTTGCCTCATGGTTTATGATGAGTGTAATTGCAGTTAAATTGCCCGGACTTGGATTTGAATTTTCAAAAGATGAACTCTTTTGGTTGGTAGCTATCCCTGGTTTAGCTGCTGGTTTTCTTAGAATTATTCACACGTTTATTTTGCCTATTTTTGGTACAAGACACGTAGTTGCTTGGGCAACTTTAATTAAGTTAATTCCTGTAATAGGTATTGGTTTTGCTGTCATGGATACCAGTACTCCTTTTTGGGTATTTGCAATTTTAGCTTTTACCTGTGGATTTGGTGGAGGTGATTTCTCTTCCTATATGCCAAGTACCAGTCTGTTTTTTCCAAAAAGGTTAAAAGGAACGGCATTGGGAATCCAAGCAGGAATTGGGAATTTCGGGGTGTCTTTAGCGCAATTTGTTACTCCACTTATTTTAGGTGTTAGCCTTTATGGGGCAAGTGCAATTTTTACTAGTATTGATGCTAAAGAAGCTTTAGCAGTGTTTAAAACTATTGAGGTGGCTAAACAAAAAGAAGTATTTAGCGCACTTGAACCACAAGTGCAGACCGCCTTATTGACCTCTGTAAAACCTACTGTTTTAGATTCTGTAAAAGCAACAATTGCTACAACCGATAATGCTACCCTATTTGTTGCCTTGCCAGCTAAAGCTAAAGCTAAAGTAATGGCTAATGCCAACCCAAAATTGGCTGAAAAAATTATGAATGAAATGAGTCCTGCCACAAAAGCTGTGGTAAATAAACCCATTTACATTCAATCGGCAGCTTTTTGGTATGTTCCATTTCTAATCATTTTATCAATTGTTAGTTGGTTTTATCTAAGAAGCATCCCGATGCATTCCTCCATAAAAGAACAAATGGATATTTTCGGAAACAAACATACTTGGTATTGCACGATTACCTATGTGATGACTTTTGGAACTTTTGCTGGACTATCAGCAGCTTTCCCTCTAATGATTAAGTTCTTATATGGCGATTTTCCTAATGCTCCCGATCCTCTAGTATATGCTTTTTATGGACCATTAATTGGTTCCGCAAGCCGTGTTGCTTTTGGTTTTGTAGCCGATAAAGTGGGAGGAGCTATATTGACGACGCTGACAGGATTAGGTATTATTGGAGGAGCTATTGTTTTAATTACTCAAGGTTTGGTAGCACCAACTAGTTTAGACCAATTCCCAATGTTTGTTGGTGTAATTTTTATGATGTTCTTTTTCACTGGTGTGGGTAATGCTGGAACCTTCAGACAATACCCTATCATCTTTGCAGATAATCAACGCCAAGCTGCTGGTGTAATCGGGTGGACTGCCGCAATAGCTGCTTTTGGACCATTCATTTTTTCTAAACTTATTGGGGGTAACTTAACAGCCAATGGTACTGTAAATCAATTTTTTATAGGGCTTGTTCTTTTTTGTATCTTAGCTACTATCATCAATTGGTGGTTTTACAATAGAAAAGGATGTGAGAAACCAAGTTAGCGAAAAAATCTAAAGTACTAATTTGTTATGTTAGACAATGAAAAATAAAAATCTTAATACTAAAGCATTACTAATTGCAACAGCACTTTCCATAGTGATGATTGTCTTGGTATTTTTTGGCTCTAGAAAGCTGCAAAATTTTGATGCTGCTCTCATTACCTATTTGTTTGGAACCGTTTTTGCTTTTTTTGGAATTGTTTACCGTTACTCTGTATGGTTGCAACGCCCACCCACATGGATTTATTTCAAAAGAGGTATTACCTATTTGGTCACAGGTAAAGTGTTTTCTCATTTTTGGTTTGCGACCAAAGAGTCGGTTGAAAATATTGCTTTTCAGAAATTTATATATCCTAGAGGGAAATACCGTTGGGTGGCGCATTTTATGATAGCAGTAGGATGTACTTCAGCTTTTTTGATTACGATTCCACTTACTTTCGGTTGGATTCACTTTGCTATGGCACCCAATACCATTTCTACCTATGAGGCCTATTTTTTTGGATTTAAAGTCATGGCTTTTGAGTTAGATTCTATTATGGCTTTTCTAACTTTTCATGCTTTGAATTGGTCTTCGTATTTGGTGATTTTTGGATCTTTATATTATTTGAGAAGACGTTTAACCAATCCAGGATTAATTGCAACACAGTCTTTTGAAGGGGATTTGTTACCGCTAATTTTGTTGATAGCTATTTCAGTGACCGGACTTGGATTGACGTATTCTTATCAATTTATGAAAGGTTTTGCCTTTGATTTCTTGGCGGTTTTACATGCTGTTACTGTGATTTTGTTTTTGATTTGGATTCCGTTTGGAAAATTTTTCCACATCATTCAAAGACCCGCTCAAATTGGGGCTCATATCTATAAAAAACAAGGTATGAAGATGGGGATGGCGGTTTGTCCCCATACAGGGGAAGAATTTGCTACCAAATTGCACATTCAAGATTTGAAAACGGTAACAGAGGAGTTAGGTTTTGATTTTTCTCATGATGATGGTACTTCTCACTTGGACTTGAGTCCTGAAGGAAAGAGATCCCGATTGGCACAAGCTCATTTGAAAGCAAGACAAGCTGGAGGGAATTTGTTTGGATAAAGCCCCCAACCCCCAAAGGGGGAATTGTTGAAGATAAAATAAGGAATTTAAGAAAATAAAAAAATCCCAATCACTAATTCCCCCTTTGGGGGTTAGGGGGCTAAAAATATATAAAATGGCAAAATTACCTACAGTAGAAGAAAACATCATCGCCAAGTTTGGTCCACATTTGAATTATGCCCCCAAAGATGGTTATGCAGGAAGAGATGAACCCGATAAAAACGTAAAAACCCATTGCTGCTTTTGTGGCATGCAATGTGGCATAGAGTTGTTGGTCAAAGACAATAAAGTAGTTGGGTTTGAACCTTGGATGGAATTTCCTTTTAACGAAGGGAGATTGTGCCCCAAAGGAGTACAGCGCTATTTGCAAAATAATCACCCAGACCGATTACTTTCGCCACTTAAACGAGTAGAAGGTCAGGGATTTGTTCCAACTTCTTGGGACGAAGCCATGAGTAAAACGGTTTCTGAAATACAACGTATTCAGGAAAAATATGGTAAAGATGCTTTTTCGATGCTCTCAGGTGTTTCATTGACCAACGAAAAAAGTTATTTGGTTGGAAAATTTGCAAGGGTGGCCTTAAAGACCAAAAACTTAGATTATAACGGTCGTTTGTGCATGGTGAGTGCAGGAGCGGGTAATAAGAAGGCCTTTGGTTTGGACAGAGCTTCAAATAACTATTCTGATTTAGAATATGCCGAAGTCATTATTGTGGCTGGAGCCAATATTAGTGAAACGTTTCCTACGCTAACCCATTGGATTTGGAAAGCACGTGACCGTGGTGCTAAGATAATTGTTGTCGATCCAAGGATGATTCCTTTAGCAAGAACAGCCGATATTCATTTAGATGTTCGTCCAGGAACGGATTCTGCTTTATATGGGGCGATGCTAAACTATTTAGTTACAAACGATCTTTTGGATCACGATTTTATTGATAATTATACTTCTGGCTTTCAAGAAACCATTGATGCGGTTAATGAGTATACTCTAGAATGGGCAGAGGAAGTGACCGGAATTGATCGAAATAAAATAAAAGCTGCAGCGGAATTATGGGGCAAAGCAAAAACTAGTTTTTTATTACACGCACGAGGAATTGAACACCATTCCAAAGGAGTAGACAATGTTGTAGGCTGTATTAATTTAGTATTGGCAACAGGTAGAATCGGAAAACCTTATTGTGGTTACGGAACGATAACAGGGCAGGGAAATGGTCAGGGAGGAAGAGAGCACGGTCATAAATGCGATCAATTACCTGGGAATCGAGATATTGAAAACCCTGAACACCGTAAGTATATATCTGAAGTATGGGGAATCAATGAAAAAGACTTACCCGGAAAAGGCTTGTCTGCTTATGAAATTATCGAAGCCATTCATCGAGGTGAAATTAAAGGATTGCTTTCGATTTGTTTCAACCCTCTAGTGTCATTACCAAACAGTAATTACGTACGTGAAGCATTAGAGAAATTAGAATACTACGTTTGTATTGACTTTTTCTTGAATGAAACGGCTCGTCATGCCGATATGATTTTAGCGGGTTCCTTACAAGAAGAAGAGGAAGGTACTACTACTTCGGCAGAAGGTCGCGTCATCCGTATTCGTCAAGCAGTAACGCCTCCTGGTGATGCGAGAACGGATACTTTTATCTTATTAGAGTTGGCGGATCGCTTGGGAGCTAAGGATAAATTTACTTATGAAAATAGTGAGGCAATTTTTAACGAATTACGAGTAGCGTCTAAAGGAGGAACAGCCGATTATAACGGAATTACCTATAAAAGAATAGAAGATAATATGGGGATTTTTTGGCCATGTCCCACCGAGGATCATCCCGGGACTCCAAGACTTTGGGAAGATAAAAAATTTAAAACACCCGACGGAAAAGCGCATTTTAATCCTGCACCATATAAATTACCAGGTGAAGTAGTTGATGCAGATTATCCAGTGGTTTTGACAACGGGAAGAGTTGTTTCTCAGTATTTAAGTGGAACGCAAACTCGACGTATAGGGAAATTGGTAGACCAATTTCCAGAACCGTTGCTAGAAATTCATCCCAAATTAGCGCAGCAATATGGTATCCAACAAAGAGAACTAGTAAAAGTATCTACTCGAAGGGGTGAAGGAATTTTTCCTGCGAATATTGTTGAAACCATCAGAGAGGATACAGTTTTTATACCCTATCATTGGTCAGGAAAAAAATCAGCGAATCAGTTAACGCCAGGAACTTTGGATCCCGTTTCTAAAATACCCGAGTTTAAAGTGAGTGCTTGTCAGTTGGAACCGCTTCGAGAGATAGCCGGATCGCCCAAAGAATCAACTGCTTATGCTAGTGTCTAATCTATAAAAAAGAAATATGAATTACACCAGTTTCAATACAAATGAGGAGTTTTTTGTAGATATGCAGCGATGCATTGGTTGCAAGGCTTGTGAGATGGCTTGTGCCGAATGCGAGACCAATGGACAGGACTCTATGATTCATGTCAATTATGTAGATAGAGCGTCGACAATCCAAACCACAGTTCAGGTTTGTATGCATTGCGATGATCCAGTGTGTGCCAATGTTTGCCCAGCCGATGCCATCTCAAAAGACGAGTTTGGTATCGTGCATACCGCCAATACTGAACGTTGTATAGGTTGTTCCAATTGTGTGATGGCTTGTCCGTTTGGCGTGCCCAAAAAAGAGGAATCCTACGATTTGATGATGAAGTGTACCATGTGTTATGACCGAACAAGTATTGGTAAAAAACCCATGTGTGCAACCGTTTGCCCTAGTGGAGCATTATTTTATGGTACTAAAGCCGAAATTAAAGAAATGCGACCCAATAGTACACCCATTAATACGTTTGTATTTGGAAAAGAAGTGGTCAATACCAAAGTTAATATTATGATGCCTAAAGGAAGTACAGAATTAATCATTTATTAGAAATTCCCAAGTCCAAAGGGTAACTTCAAAGCACGTTGAACCCCCATAACCGATAACCCATAACCGACAACTCATAACCGACAACGCAAAACAGAAAACGCAAAACAGAAAACCCATAACTGACAACTCATAACTGACAACTCATAACTGATAACTCATAACCGACAACCCATAACTGATAACAGATAACCGAAAACAGATAACCGTCTTATGTCAAAAGAAGATAACCTAAATAAAAATTGGAAGAAAGATTTTCCAATTCTCAAACAACAAGCGAGTAATGTGAGTCGCCGCGATTTTGCCAAATTTCTTACGCTGGTTTCTGGCGGACTAATGGTAGGCAGTGGATTGGTAGCTGCTAAGGCTTATATACTCCCAAAAGAAGAAGTAGAAGGCGAACATTTTGTATGTAAAAAAGGCGAAATTCCTGTAGGAGGTACTCGCGCATTTGTGATTGAAGGAAGCACCATTCCTTATATTTTGATTCATTTAGAATCGGGTGACTTCAAAGCCTATGAACAAAAGTGTACTCATTTGTCTTGCTCTGTTTTTTATAAACCCGGTACTGATATCATTTATTGTCCGTGTCACAACGGCTCCTTTGATGCCAATACAGGCGAAGTACTAGCAGGTCCGCCGCCAAGAGCATTGCCAAACCTAGAAGTTTTTCTAAAAGGAAACGATATCTACGTAAAAGCAGGACAACAGGAAACTAAAGTAGTTTAAACTAACAAAAATAATATGAGCACTTTTAGAACCAGTCAGAATCAAGCCAATCCTAACAAACTGAATAACATTCTTTCTACGCTGATATTCATTTTGATATTGAATGTCACCATACAGATATGGTTGTTGTATGCGGCTTTGAACAATGCCTTAGAAAATAATAGAGAGATTTTAATTCCTGCATTTATTGCCTCATTGATTCTTTTTTTAATCGGTTTTGGGTGGTTGTATTATTTACCGTCTGGAAATAAGCAACAACAATAAATGCGATTTATGTTACATTCTGACGCAGCAAAATCAATTCGGAATTGTATTTTTGAAAGCATCAAAAACTTATTTTTATGATTACCGTTTCAGAAGCCTTCTCAATCTTACAAAATAATATACCAACTCCTCAAGAAGAGATTTGCTCTTTAAGGGAGGCGAGAAAAAAAATACTTTCACAATCAATCTTTTCACCAATCAATATGCCTCCTTTCCGACAATCGGCTATGGATGGTTATGTGGTGTGTTTACATGAAAGCTTGACCTATCAAATTATTGGTGAAATCAAAGCGGGTGATGCCGAATCTTTTGTATTGCAACCCGGTCAAGCCGTGAAAATTTTTACTGGAGCACCCGTACCAGATACCGCCCAAGCGATGATTCCAATTGAGAGAGTAGCAGTACAGCAATCAGAACTGCTACTACAAAGTAAGCCTCGGATTGGGGATAACATTCGACCAATTGGTGAGCAAATCAAGAAAGGAGAATTGGCCTTACAAAAAGGCACTCAGTTGGATGCTGCAGCTATAGGTTTTTTGGCTGCTTTGGGAATAACTAGGGTACCATTGTATAAAAAGCCAAGTGTAGGTATAGTGGTAACAGGCAACGAATTGCTTGCTCCTGGTTTGCCTTTGACTTACGGGAAAGTGTATGAAAGTAATGGCGTGATGTTGGAAGCCGCCTTATTAGATGCTTTTTATCAAGAAGTGACGCTATATTCAGTAAAAGACGATTTTGAAAGCACAAAAAGCACCCTTCAAACCGCAATAAGTCAACACGAGGTGGTTTTGGTTTCTGGAGGAATTTCGGTTGGAGATTATGATTTTGTTGCCCAAGCCCTTCAAAAATTACAAGTAATAACTTTGTTTCATAAAGTCAATCAAAAACCAGGGAAACCTCTTTTTGCTGGAAAAGTCAATGAAAAGATGATTTTTGCATTGCCTGGAAATCCAGCTGCTTGTTTGACCTGTTTTTATGTGTATGTGCTACCTACTTTACAACGGATTTCTGGACAGCTTACTCAATATGAAGCAATAAATAGTTTGCCATTAGGACATTGTTTTTCGGTCAACAACAGTCGCTCTCAATTTTTAAAAGCAAAAGTCACGAATGGTAAAGTGACGATTCTATCACATCAGGCTTCTTCTATGTTGAATACGTTTTCAACGGCCAATGCCTTAGTCTATGTCGGTGAAGGTGATTATGAACTGAAAGAAAATGAATTGGTTACGGTTTATTGGTTAAAGAATTAGTATTTTATTAGCAAAAAAACGATACTATTTTTATACTTTTATGTAAAATATAATACAATACAACTATTGATTAGTTAGTTTAATAATAACCGAAAAAATAGCCGATATGATTTTAGAATACCAAGGTACTTACAAGGGTGTTCCAACAAAATTCACCATACGAATTGTTGGAAACAATTTATCAAAAAGCAGTTCCAATTATCAATTGGATTTGTATGTAGGGGATAAACAATTGCCAATGTTTACAACCTTTATCCATCAAAGTTTGTCCAATTGCTTAAAAGAGATTTATTTATTTAGAAAGCACAATCAAATGACTTTTGATAGTGATTCTGAAAAGATTCTTTCACTGTATGTGCCTTACGATAAGGTATTGTATAACTATCATAAGGGGATGATTTTTAGGGCTTAGTTCTCAAGTTTAAATGAAAAGCTGTCCAAAAGGGCAGCTTTTTTTATGCGGATATTGGAGAAAAAATTTCAGTTACGCTAATTAAATATGTAACAGATTCAATGCGATAATCGCTTTTTTGTAAAACTAAATTCGTTATATTTGTGAAAGCATAACGAATGGTTTTAAATCTAAAGTAAGTACAGATAAATAGTAACCGTTACCAAAATAAATTGTACCGAATGAAAATTAAAAGTAAAATTTGGATTGAATCCGAAGAAGGGGTTTTGATTAGCGAAGGCAGAGTACAATTGCTAAAGCTAATCGATGAAACAGGTTCGTTAAACAAAGCCGCCAAAGCAATGAATCTGTCTTATCAAAAAGCGTGGAAGTTAGTTGATGAATCGAATAGATTAGCGCCAAGTCCTTTGATTAGCACCCGAATTGGCGGGAACAAAGGAGGAGGGACGGTGTTGACGCCTTACGGGAAATCGCTAATTGCTTCTTTTGAAACCATCAATCGTGCTTGTTGGAATTTTTTGGACGAACAGTTAAAAAAAGAAAACCTATGACCGTTGCCACACTTTTTGATACGCCTCTTCTGTTGCTACTATTGCCTGTAGTTGCTTTCTTGTATGCAAGTGTAGGTCACGGCGGTGCTAGTGGTTATTTGGCCTTGATGAGTCTTTTTTCATTTCCAATGACTTTTATGAAACCTACAGCTTTGGTACTGAATATTTTGGTTTCGGCAGTATCGTTTTATTTTTATTATAAAGAACGAAAAATGAATTGGTCGTTGTTTTATCCCTTTGCCCTTACTTCGATTCCGTTTTCATTTTTAGGTGGTTTTTTGACTATCGACGCTTTTTATTACAAAATAATTTTGGCCACTGTTTTGGTTTTTGCAGTCCTTCGCTTGCTGGGTGTTTTTGGTAAAGAAAATACGGAGCTAAGACCTGTAACCATTCCGTTGGCGTTGACCATTGGCGCAATCATTGGTTTTTTGTCGGGTTTGTTGGGAATCGGAGGAGGAATTATTTTAAGCCCTGTTCTATTACTCCTGCGATGGGCAAATATGAAACAAACTGCCGCGGTTTCGGCCTTATTCATTTTGGTAAATTCTATTGCAGGTTTAGTAGGTTTTGCCTCTAAAGGAGGGACTTTGCCCGAAGCTTCCCTACTATTAATTGCGATTGTCTTTGTGGGAGGAGTAGTGGGTGCTTTTTTTGGTAGTAAAAAAATGAATACCATTCAATTGCGGTATGTCTTAGCTTTGGTTTTAGGAATTGCTATTTTTAAATTATACACAACCGCTTAATTAGAAAATGAATATGGAAAACGCCATCACAGCCTATATTTTAGCAGGAGGGAAAAGCCAACGAATGGGCACCGACAAGGGGTTTTTGGAGTGGAAAGGACAGTTTTTTGTGGCCAATATTCTCGCTGCAGTAACAGCAGTAGTGGGGAATAATGTTATAATTGTTTCCTCGGATGAACGATACGATGCTTTGGGGGTAACCCGAATTTCGGATATTGTTACCAACAAAGGACCTCTTGGCGGAATCTATACGGCTTTAAAACATACTACCACCAAACGCAATCTGATTTTGAGTGTAGACGTTCCATTGATTTCTTCCGAATTGTTACAGTGGTTGGTCAATGCACATTCCGATGCTTATCAAATGACGCAAGTGCAAGTTAATGATAAACCAAGTCCGTTGGTAGCGGTGTATGATAGGTCCGTTCGCATCCTATTACCTGAATTTTTAGCGGGCAATCAACTCAAAGTGAGAAGATTTGTGGACGAACTCACCCATCAAACCCTTAGTGTTCCCGAACAATGGAGCGCTCAGTTGCAAAACATCAACACACCCGAAGAGTATAAAAATTTAAATCAATGAGAGTTACGCTAAAATATTTTGGTTTGCTGGCTGAAATTACCCATTGCAACGAAGAACAAGTGGAGTTGACAGCCGATGTGACCACGCTACTTGGATTGAAAAGTGCAATCGAAAATCGTTTCCCGGCTTTTCAAAAAACAGCTTATAGCATTGCTTTGAATCAAGCACTTTGTAGTAACGAAGTTGCTTTAAAAGAAGCCGATATTATCGCTTTTTTGCCTCCTTTTGCTGGAGGATGATAAAGCACTTTTTAGCTAATCACTAATTACTAATCACTAATTACTTAAAAAAAATGCACAACAACACCCGCTATTCCCGACAAACCATCTTACCTGAAGTGGGAGACCTCGGTCAGCAAAAATTACTAGACGCTCGTGTTTTGGTGATTGGTGCTGGAGGATTGGGCTGTCCTGTTTTGCAAAACTTAGTAATAGCTGGTATCGGACATATCGGAATTGCAGATGGCGATGTGGTGGACGAATCCAATTTGCATCGGCAACCATTGTATACGATTTCGGAGGTGGGGAAGCCCAAAGTCATTGTGGCAAAACAAGCCTTAATAGCGCTCAATCCTGAAGTGGAAATTGAAGTTTTCCCTGAATTTTTCGAGCCTAATAATGCAGGAACTATTGTAGCAAAGTACCAAATCATAGTCGATTGTACCGATACCATTGGCGTACGGTATTTGATTAACGATGTGGCGGTGGCCAAAAGAATTCCAGTCGTATACGCTTCGATTCACAAATTTCAAGGGCAAGTTTCGGTGTTTAACTTTCAAAACGGACCTTCCTATCGTTGTTTGTTTCCTGAAAATGAAGAGGGAATCACCATTCCGAGTTGTGAAATGTCGGGAGTTCTGGGAGTGGTTCCGCAAGTCTTAGGGAGCTTTCAAGCCACCGAAGTGCTGAAAATTATTTTAGGAATCGGAGATGTTTTGTCAGGGAAAGTATTGCTGTATGATGCTTTGAATGGTCCAACCCAAATCATAGATTTCGCTAAAAATCAAAAAGCCATTGAAAAGGGAGTAGTTAACGGAAATAAGATATTGAATAGTAAGAAACCGCACAACGGTCTAAGCCCAGTCATTTTTTTAGAAAAATGCAATCATCCCGAAATAGTGGTGATTGACGTTCGGGAAGTAGAGGAAAAACCTGAACATAAAGGAACGAATATCCTTCAGATTCCTTTGAGTGAATTAGCCGATTACAGTGAAAAATTGAATAAAAATCAGGAAATACTACTGTTTTGTCAAACAGGACAACGGAGTCTTGCAGCGATGCAATACCTGCAAAAATCAGGATTTACTAGCGTTTTCCATTTAGAAAAAGGCATAGCATCTTTGAAAAGTAAAAAAGTATGAATAGAGTACTCGTGCCAAGACTCTAACTATTGAGGATATACTTAGCGTCTTCGCGCCTTTGCGAGCCAAATTTCACTCAAACTAGCTAGAAATACAAAGGATTTAGTCTGTAAATAACTTCTAAAGGTGACAAAAAATATATAAATTATGAGCAAAAAAGAAAATACAGTTCCTAGTGCTGCTCCCTCCCTTTCGGGGAGGGCTGGGGTGGGGCACAAAAGCTCCTTTATCCAAGGACAAATCACCGCCGAGTTCATAGGAAATTCCATAGCCAAGCACCAAAGCAAAACCAGCATTGGAGCCCATAACATTTTTCTTGGGCAAGTGCGTGCTGACGCAATCAACGGGAAAAAAGTAACCGCCATCGAGTATTCCGCTTATGAAGAAATGGGAGAAGCTTCATTCCATAACATACGCGAATCGGCTTTTGAAAAATACGATTTAACTTGTATGCATATTTACCATAGTTTAGGGAAGGTGAATGCGGGCGAAATTTGCCTTTTTGTCTTTGTTTCCGCTCCGAGACGCAAAGTAGTTTTCGAAGCTTTGGAATATTTGGTGGAAGAAATCAAAGAAAAAGTCCCCGTTTTCGGAAAAGAAATTTTTGAAGACGAAACCTATGTTTGGAAAGAGAATAGCCCCCTAACCCCGCCACGGCGGGGAACAACATAGTTTGTTTTAAAATTTTGGTTGAAATGCTAAAACTCCAAATCCTAAATCCTAAATCTCAAATTCCTAAATCCAATGGTAGACATCACCCATAAAATAATCACCCAACGTACTGCAACCGCTCAAGCGATAGTAAAAGTAGGGACACCTGCCACAATGCAAGCGATTGTAAACAAAACCGTACCCAAAGGCGACGTTCTCGAAGTGGCCCGAACTGCAGGTTTGTTCGCGGTAAAAAACACCTCGAATGCCATTCCGGATTGTCATCCTCTACCGATTGAATACACCGGAATTGAATATGAATTATTAGAGGATTCTATACTAATAAAGGTAACCGTAAAAGCCATTTACAGAACTGGCGTTGAGGTTGAAGCCATGCACGGTGCTTCTATTGTGGCGTTGACCATGTATGATATGCTCAAACCTATCGACAAACAAGTTGAAATTTCGACCATCAAACTCTTGCATAAAAAAGGCGGTAAATCCGATTTTGGTGCCAAAGAGAGACGGGATTTGTCTGTAGCGGTTATCGTGTGTTCCGATAGTGTGTCAGCAGGTAAAAAAGAAGATCGTGCGGGTAAAGTCATCACCGATAAAATAACGAATTTAGGGTTAAAGGTGTCTCATTACGCCATCATTCCAGATGAAATCAAAGACATTCAAACCACTATCAACCAACTCTGTGAAGACCAGAAAGAGTTAATTATTCTAACCGGTGGCACAGGTTTGTCCAATCGAGATGTTACACCAGAAGCGATTATTCCATTATTAGATCGCCGAATTCCTGGTATCGAAGAAGCAATACGTTCGTATGGACAACAGCGCACGCCTTATGCTATGTTATCTAGAAGTGTGGTGGGTTTCAAAGGCAATACGTTAATCATGGCTTTGCCAGGATCTACGGCAGGAGCTAGCGAATCTATCGATGCTGTTTTTCCATCGGTCTTGCATTTGTTCCAACTTTTAAATGGCTTCAATCATGGTCAATAATTATTCTTTGTTGCAGGACACGCACCAGCGTAATCATTCTTATTTGCGCATTTCGATTACCGAAAAATGCAATTTGAGATGTACCTATTGCATGCCTGCCGAAGGAATTGCGTTAACGCCAAGACCGCATCTTATGACCGAAGACGAGATTGTTGCCATAGCGCAAACCTTTGTGGATTTGGGCGTGACCAAAATTCGACTAACGGGCGGTGAACCTTTAGTGCGTAAGGAAGCTCACAGTATTATCGAGCGATTGGGGCAATTGGGGGTGCAGCTTACTCTGACGACCAACGGATTGTTGGTTCATGATTTTATTTCCACGTTTAAGAAAGCAGGAATAAAAGCCTTGAATGTTAGTATTGATAGCTTGCAAAAAGAAAAATACAAAGCCATAACGCGTAGGGATTCTTTTAATCAGTTATGGAGTAATATTGCATTGCTACAGCAAAATGAGTTCCAAGTCAAATTGAATGTGGTGCTAATTAAGGGGTTTAATGACAATGAAATTTTAGATTTTATTGCATTGACCAAAGAACAAAAGCTTCAAATCCGATTTATCGAGTTTATGCCTTTCGATGGCAATCAATGGAACAAAGAAAAATTGGTTTCCTATGCCGAAATCATCGAACAAGTGCATTCGGTCTATTCGGAAACCCAATTGCTCAGAATACAAGACCAGCCCAACGATACCGCTAAAAATTATAAAATCGAAGGGTTTAAAGGTAGTTTTTCAATCATCAGTTCGGTTACCAATCCGTTTTGCAGTACCTGCAACCGCATTCGTCTCACTGCAGATGGGAAATTAAAAAACTGCTTATTTTCCAATTCAGAAACAGCCTTGTTGCCCAGCTTGAGAGCAGGAGAAGCCATAGAACCGCTTATTTATAAAAATATCCAGTCCAAACACGCCATGCGCGGCGGTATGGATGACGATGCCAAGTTTCAAAATCCCGATTTATTCACTCAGAATAGAAGCATGATTAAGATTGGAGGGTGATTTAATTCCGAATTACTCTAAGTTGCCGGTAGGAGTAAGATCCAGTTCGCTAGTTTTGGGACTATAAATATCAGAAATATGCATTTCTTTACAGTGTTCCTAATAAGTAATAATTGATTAATAACTAAAACATTTCATGGAGGTATCAAAATTGTTATTTATAATGCTTGTTTTGTTAATTATATCTTGTCAAGATAAAAAAGAACAGGTGCAACACAATAGTAGAGAAGTAAAATTCAAAACATCGTACTATTTTAGTGAAGAAAGAATAAAAAAGGCCAAATATCGTGTTAAATATTATGGGGATATAGTTGCGTTTGGTGAGTTAAGTGTTTATTATTCTTATAATGAACTAAAAAAAGAGGAATTTTTACCATACATTCTGATGATGGTTGAAAAGCATAAGCACTACAAATATTGTACAATTGCCTTTAATAATTTTTTAGAGTTTTATAGTAACAGCAATAATCAATACGATGGGACTCAGGGAAGTTTGATAATGCATTTAAGTAATCTGAACAAATTGAATAATGATCAAAGGCAATTTGTTCTTTATTTTGTAAAATTAGGAGCAGCAAATAATAACTTTGAAAGTATAAGACTGTTAGAGTTAATATATAGAGAAGGTATTGGTGTAGACCAAAGTGAAACAAAAGCAGATAGTCTGAAAATTTTTTTAGAAAGATTAAATAAATGATGCTCGATGTTGTAAGCCTTATTCCTCAAAGCTTTTTCATTAGTAAATAAATGTGTTGTGTCCTGCGCAAAGAGTCCTCCCGATCGCTCGGATATGGCATAATTTCTTCGGTTGGATAGCGCGGATTTGCAATCCGTGCCCACAAAGTGTAACAATAATCTAAAATAAGTCCAACATTACAACATCTAAATCATTGTCCAAGCCCGCATAATTTCTAGCAGAACTAAAATAATAATCCTCAGGTGAGCTAACTACTTTCTCTTTTACCGGATTATTGTGAATATAATTCACTTTTTGTTTTATGAACCAATTGGTTTCTATTATTTCAGCGTGATAGCCGTCTTGCCATACTTTATAGCTTTGATTTCTCTTAAGATGCGCACAAGCTTTTTCAAAATAAGCCAAAAGCCACTCCCTGCGACTCTCTGGTTCTTCTATTATTGTTTGAATAATTTTCTTGGAGGTGAATTTTTTAAAATCACGCATAACATCAGATAAAACAAAACCATTTGTGGCTTTGCACATTAAATGGATATGACTGTGCATAATGCAATACGCATAAATTTCAAGTCCTTTTTTCTCTTGACAATACCGCAAAGCATTAACAACATTGTACTTTTGGTTGAGTCGTGTAAAAATATCAACCCAACCTACTGTTGTTATGGTTATAAAATACGCCTGATCTGTTGTTGTTGCTTTATACTTTGTCGACATTTTTTTCTTTAAAAATACAATAAAAGCTACAAAATGAAGAAAAAAATAACTTGTATTTCTTTGTTTTGACGTAGTTTTGCTTAGTGTACATTGTTTGTGGCTCATCGTTGTGGGCACGGATTGCAAATCCGCGCTATCGCTCATAAAAAAATATTTATGCATATCCGAGCAATCGGGTAATTATTTTGGAGGCTCTTTTTTTAAACTTTCAAAATACCCATCGGCTCCATTATCTAATTATAATTTGTCAAAATTTTTATCCTTGAAAGCTTTTGATTTTTTAAACCGTTAATTATGAAAATTAAGTTAATTTTAATTGGTGTTTGCGTTTCGTTAATGTGTATGAAATGCCCAGAAGAAAATCTCTTAGTCTCTTTTGAAAATAAATCAAACGAAGATGTTGTTTTATCTTGTACCAACGATAGTGATTCACTAAAAAAAATAATTCAAAACAAATTCCATCACGATTGCCGTTTTAAACATTTACAAAAAAATAATGTTACTAAAGATACTTTGGTGGAGTCAGATTTGCATTTTTATTCAGGAATGAAAAATAGAGATTATTACACTTTTTACTTTTTTCCTGTTGTAAAGTTTGATACAGTTGCAAATAAATACATTTTTGATACAGAATATGATAGCATAAATATTGACAAAGAAAAGATTCGTATCGGAGTGAATGTTTATAATGTTTTTGAATATGATGATAAGAAGATTGTTTTTAAAGTATCTAAGTAATACCCAACTCACCAAAAGTGTTCTAATTGAGAAATAAATGTCTTGTGTGCCCCTAGTTGGCGCGAGTAAAAATAAGTTCAACGGCTAGCGCGAGTTTCAAACTCGTGCCCACAACGTGAGTAAACAAAACAAGCTACAACCCTAAAAAGTTGTAGTTTTTGTTTTAAGCAATATTTATATTTACGAAAATTCAAATGAGCAGAAAATACAAATTTCATGAAAAGTTAGGAGCTTATTTTGTTAGTTTCGTTACGGTCAATTGGATAGATGTCCTCAGCTCTGCAAAGTCTTCTTATTGACAGATAAATGTGTTCTGTATGCTGTGCAAACTGTCCTCACTTTGCACCCTTTAAATCGTCTACTATTCCGCAAAAGAGTCAAAGTCTCCAGACTTTTACCAGTTCTTCAAAGTGTTCGAATTGACAGATAAACGTGTTGTGTATGCTGCGCAAAGTGTCCTCACTTTGCGCCCTTTTGAACGTGTGGTAATCCGCAAAAGTGTCAAAAGTCACCTGACTTCGCGAAATTTTAAATAGTCTGGTAATCCGAAAAAGTGTCAAAAGTCTCCTGACTTTTTAATCTTAACACATCAGTTTTGGAATTTCATCCCAATGCTTGGAATTTAGAATTTTAATTTTTGGAATTTCCTTCCCCAGCTCCCCAAAGTGTTCTTATTGACAAATAAATGTGTTGTCTGTGCTTTGCGAATGTCTCCTGACTTCGCAAAATTTTAAATAGTCTGGTAATCCGCAAAAGAGTCAAAGTCTCCTAACTTTTTAATCTTAACACATCAGATTTGGAATTTGGAAATTCAGTTTTGGTATTTTTCCGATGCTTGGAATTTTAATTTTTGGAATTTCCTTCCCCTTTATTTCAATTCAAACACCATCCAAATAGGAACGTGATCCGATATTTTTCGGGCTTCTTTCAAGCTGGAAAAAGCAGTGTAGAAAGGAATAATTCCAGATTGATAGACCTTGATTTTCGAAGGGAGATAAAAGAAATTATCGAATTCAGAAGCCAAACAAGCGTTGTGCTGACAAACTCTTTTCAAGGAGGTTTTTTGTCCTTTCAAAGCGGAGTCATAGCCCATTTTCTTCAAAGGAGTAAAAACAGAGTGGGATTGCGGACAGTTGAAATCACCCAAAAACAAGAGGTTCAATTGTGGGTAGTGACCAGGCAACAACTTAAAATATTTGATTTCCTTTTCGGGTTGTTTGCTTTTGGTAATGGCGTGAAAGTTCACGAGCGTAACTTCTTTTTGATTAACGATAAAAGTCGCCAAATACGGTTCGCGGTCAATTTCGAGTTGGAATTTGGACTCCAACCACGGTTTTCCTTTTAAACGCGCCCGACTCGTTTTCCATAAATAGGCATAGCGCTCCGTTTTGTAGGCACTGCTGCTGGTGGGATTGCTGATAGCATAATCCCATTTTGCTCCTTTTCGGTTGAGTTCGGCGGCGAGCTGGGCTACGGTTTGTGCACCACCATCACCAGCCACCACTTCTTGCAGTGCCACGATATCATAGTCCTTTAGGGTAGTGGCAATAAACTCCAGTTCAAGATTCGATTTGGAATGACCTAAGTTTTCGATATTCCAAGACAAAAGCCGCGTTTGAGCATAAAAGGAAGTACATAAAAGAAAAAGAAACAGGCTGTAGGTCTTGTTCATGAATGGGGGAATTAGGGTCCCAAAGATAAAGATTGTAAAAGAAACATCAGTCCTCCCAACCACAGAGCGAAAGACCAAAATTTTCGGCTTGTGAGAGACTTACTTTTACAGTCGCATCTTTACAGGAACTAAGACCTCGACAGGATGCTGTAAGGTGGTATTTCTTGGCGCCTTTTGGGCCACAGATGTATACTTGAGTAGTCATAAAAGTACTCGATAACAAGCTGATGCAATAGAGAATTGCGATTGTTTTCATTTTTATTTGGTGCTATACTATAAATGAAGTTTAGTTTTAAAATACTAGAAGCCAATCCATAAAAAAACTATTTCGAAAATGGCGACCCAATAATTTGGTATACCAAAAACGGAGGAATAGAACTCTTCAATCAACCCGGATTGCATCCCACTATAAGCAAAATGCTAAAACCTATCACGCCTTATATTATCAATAAATATCTTAAGAATTAGTTATGCTACTTTTTTGGTTTTCTTGTTTTTGTTATTGCGATGTATTCCACTGCTTTAAAGAATGAATCATCACTTTAGATAATTTCATTTGATTCATAAAAGGATTCTTATATTTTTGCAGCCTAAAATAAAAAACATATAAATTATGAATGATTTAGTAGCAAGAATTAACGCTGAAATGGAAAATTTTAAGGCAGAATCAGAAGCATTGGTAGAAAAAGGAGTAAAAGCTGCTGGGGCTAGAGCTCGTAAATCAAGCTTAGAAATAGAAAAACTATTAAAAGAATTCAGAAAAGTTTCTATTGAAGAATCTAAGAAATAATTGCTTTTAAAGGAATTTAAAAAATGGGGTGTAACAACCCCATTTTTTTTATCCAAACTTTTTTGGGTAGTTTCTTTTACTGCTATTTTTGTTTGGTAGTATAATAAGTAAAACATGTATGTACTTCGTTAATTTCTCCTGACTTTTAATACTTATACTTCTTGATTAAGTTTGATTTTAGGAATTTCAGTTTTAAGATTTAAACCCAGCTATTTCAGAATAAAATTTTCTCCTATACTTATTTGTAGACAAACCGCACACTCAAAAAGAACCTAAAATAATAAAAAATAGACAACAAGTTTTGCATCAAAATTCCTTAACTTTAGCAGAAGAAAAAAATCAAAAACAACCAAGGAGGAGTTAGTTAAAATTGATTTTTTTCTAATCATTTAATCTACTCATAATGTTCCGATTCCTATTATTTTTTCTAGTGCTGAGTAGTTTTTGTAACAGCTACGCTCAAACAAAAACAGCCAAAGAAGTCAATCATCAAGCCCAAACTTGGGTAAGTCTCAATACCAATTACAAATTCAACGACCACTGGGGAATGATGAATGATGTTCACATCCGCAGAACAGATTTTGCCGCCAAAGAAAATTTTTATTTCGCCAGAACCGGAATTACTTATGCTGCCTATCCTAATCTAACGCTAGCTTTTGGTTATGCTCATTTGTGGTTAGCACCAGCCAAACCAGAGTGGAATAACTTTGCCGATGAGAATCGTATATATCAGCAAGTCGTTTATACATCCAAAATTGGAAAAGTCAGCGTGCTTCAACGACTAAGAAACGAACAGCGATGGCAAGACAAAATGGCAAATGATGTGGCTGTCGATACCCGATTCACCAATAGAGTACGCTATTTGTTGAGCTTTACCATTCCTGTTTTTAAAGACAAATCACTCCCATCGTTGGTGGTCGCAGACGAACTATTACTGCACTTCGGCAAAGAAGTAGTGTACAATACACTAGACCAAAACCGAATTTTCCTTGGAATCCGTCAAAACATTACGCCAAAACTCAGCTATGATTTTGGCTATATGCACGTTTTTCAACAAAAATATTCCGGCTATCAATATGACGCCAACCACACCCTCCGATTATTCTTCTATTACAACGGAGCTAAAACACCCGAAAAGAAAGCTGTACAGCATCAAGACGGCCAAGAGTAGGTTTTTTATATTTCTTAATTTTGAGAGGTAAAAAATAAAATTAACTTATTTTTATCTGTTTGTATTTAATATTTTATTTATTTTGTGTTTTTATAGAAAATTTTATATTTGTAAAAACACAAACCAACCCCACCTAAATTAACCAATAGTTATATGAAAGCAACACGTAAAGAACACGATTTCTTAGGAGAACTTGAAATCCCAAACGAAGTATATTACGGAGTCCAAACATTCAGAGCAATCGAAAATTTTAACATCACTGGAATTCCAATATCAAAAGAGCCTTTGTTTATCAAAGCCTTAGGCTATGTGAAAAAAGCAGCGGCCATGGCCAACAAAGACTGCGGTGTTTTAGACGCCAAAATTGCCGAAGCCATTTGTTACGGAAGCGACCAATTAATTGCTGGAAAATTCGACCAAGAGTTTGTAAGCGATTTAATCCAAGGTGGAGCAGGAACTTCTGTAAATATGAATGCCAATGAGGTGATTGCTAATATTGGTCTAGAATATTTAGGACACAAAAAAGGGGAGTACCAATACTTGCACCCAAACAATCACGTCAATTGCTCTCAATCCACAAACGATGCCTATCCTTCGGCTTTCAGAATTGCGTTGTACCTCAAAATGGAAAGCTTTTTAACTACCTTAGAGGAACTAGAAAAAGCATTTACAGCCAAAGGACGTGAGTTTAGTAAAGTCTTAAAAATGGGGCGTACGCAGTTGCAGGATGCAGTGCCAATGACCTTAGGACAAGAATTTCACGCTTATGCTACAACAATAGGGGAAGACATCAAACGCTTAAAAGAAGCACAAAGTTTAGTGCTCGAAATCAATATGGGGGCAACTGCCATTGGTACCAAAGTAAATGCACCAGAAGGCTACCCAGAGATATGCGTCAACTATTTAGCCAAAGAAGTAGGAATCCCGCTAACACTATCTCCAGATTTAATCGAAGCAACGGTAGATACTGGAGCTTATGTACAAATAATGGGAACCTTGAAACGTACTGCAGTTAAGATTTCCAAAATCTGTAACGATTTGCGTTTGCTCAGTTCAGGACCAAGAACCGGTTTCAACGAAATCAATTTACCCGCTCGTCAGCCAGGTTCCTCCATTATGCCCGGAAAAGTAAATCCAGTAATTCCAGAAGTAGTCAATCAAACCTGTTTCTACGTAATCGGACAAGATTTAACCGTAACTATGGCTGCCGAGGCAGGTCAGCTTCAGCTAAATGTCATGGAGCCTGTAATCGCATTCGCTATGTTTACTTCCCTTGATTATCTGTCCAACGCTCTGCATACTTTAATCGACAAATGTATTGTAGGCATCACAGCCAACGAAGCGCACTGCTATGACCTAGTGATGAACAGCATCGGAATCGTGACACAGTTGAATCCGATTTTAGGTTATGAAGAAAGTGCCAGTATAGCGGGTGAGGCATTAAAATCAGGCAAAAGCGTCCACCAAATCGCGGTTGTAGAACGCCAATTAATTAGCCAAGAAAAATGGGATGAAATTTATTCTATAGACAATCTCATCAATCCTAGATTTATCAATTCCTAAAAGTAGTAGGAGCGGTAAGATGGGGCTTTGTTAGTAAGCATCGTCCCGCTCTCCGCTATATCTCTTGTTTTGCCTCGTTCGAAAGAACGAGACAAAACAAGAGGATGCCGCTGCGATCGGGGCTATAAGGAAAGAGGGTTTTTAATCAGGAATCATTTCAAAATTGGAATTCGATAAATAACACTAAGCTTTTCTTGATGCAATCAAGCTGTTGTTTTATAACCTGTGTTTACAAACTATTTGTTTATGAAATTCAACAGGAATTGGTTTTAGTCCCATTTTATTCGTTTGCAAAATTTGAATAGGAATGGGCTTTAGCCCATTCTTTAAAATGAGTTTCGCATTCGGCTTTAGCCAAAATCTATGAATCTCTTTATAAGCAAACCTCATTTAAATGCTTTCCATACTTTGTGTGTATTCAACTCCTTATATTTTTTGCATAGCAGTAGTGTACTAGTTATTCTTGCAAGGTCTTTTTTCAGACCTTGTAGGTATTCAACTTCCGATAAAACTTTTTAGTGGAGGCTTAATTTGCTAATCATCCAAGCAAGGCTTTGTCTAATCCTATAAACGACTTCGCTAACTATTTGTTTGCAAAATTCCAACAGGAATTGGCTTTGGCCCGTTTTATTCGTTTACAAAATTTGAATAGGAATGGGCTTTAGCCCATTCTCTAAAATAAGTTTCGTATTCGGCTTTAGCCAAAATCTTCCACTTTAATTTAAAACGGTAGGAGGTCAACAAAAGGAAGCCAATCCCAAAAAGGCATAAAAAAAACCCGAACATTTGTTCGGGTTTTTCTATATAAGTAAGTAATCAAAATTGAGTTGATAAAACGTTTATTTTACTTTATTAAGTATTGCTTTGAAAGCTTCTGGGTGGTTCATCGCTAAATCTGCAAGAACTTTACGGTTCAATTCGATTCCGTTAGCTTTTACTTTACCCATGAATTGTGAATAAGACATTCCTTCTAATCTAGCTCCAGCGTTGATACGTTGAATCCACAAAGCGCGGAAATTTCTTTTGTTCACTTTTCTGTCACGGTATGCGTAGCACATTGCTTTTTCTACCGCGTTCTTAGCAACTGTCCAAACGTTTTTACGTCTTCCAAAGAAACCTTTGGCTTGCTTCATTATTTTTTTTCTTCTTGCTCTTTTAGCAACTGAATTTACCGATCTTGGCATAATTTTACTGTTTTTTTGTAGCAGGCGTCCTGAATTAAATCAAAGGAACTTATGGCCATACTCCAAGGTTATTAAATGTTTTTTAACCTAAAGAATTCTGTAAAGTAATAGTCTTAATACTCAATTCTCAAGACTTAATACTTTTATTAGATAATTCTTAATTGTTGTTTGATGCTTTTCATATCTGTTGTGTGAACTAGCGCTGAGTGAGTCAAAGCTAATTTACGTTTTTTAGATTTTTTAGTCAAGATGTGACTTTTAAAAGCATGCTTTCTTTTAATCTTTCCAGAACCAGTAACTTTGAAACGTTTTTTGGCGCTAGATTTGGTTTTCATTTTAGGCATTTTTTCCTAGATTTTTAATTTATTCTTACTTACTTATTTTTCTCTTCTTAGTTCTCCCCGAAGGGGAGAGTTCTAAGAAGTTTATATCGTTAGTCCTCTTTTATTCCCCTCTTTTGGAGGGGCTAGGGGAGGCTTTACTTCTTTTTCTTAGGTGCAATAAACATAATCATACGTTTACCCTCAAGTACTGGCATTGCTTCTACTTTTCCATGCTCTTCAAGATCTGTTGCCAAACGTAACAGCAAGATTTGACCTTGATCTTTATAGATGATAGAACGTCCTTTAAAGAATACAAACGCTTTCAATTTAGCACCTTCTTTCAAGAATTTCTCCGCATTTTTTCTTTTAAACTCGTAATCGTGCTCATCTGTTTGAGGACCAAAACGAATTTCTTTTACCACCACTTGCGAAGATTTGGCTTTAAGGACTTTGTCACGTTTCTTTTGTTCGTAGACAAATTTCTTATAATCCATAATTTTACAAACCGGAGGCTCTGCATTTGGAGAAATTTCAACTAGGTCCAATTCAAATTCATCCGCAAGACGTAATGCTTCGGCTAATTTAAAAACACCAGGTTCAATGTTTTCACCTACAAGTCTTACTTCTTGTATCCCACGAATGTTATTGTTGATTCTGTGGGCATCCTTTTTTTCTACGCGAGGTTGGTAACCTCTGTTGCTTCTTATTGCTATGGCTTTATAATTTAAGTTAAACTGTAAATACTTTCAATGTTTTGCTAATTTCTTCTTCAACAATAGCGGCAAATTCATCTATCGTTACGCTTATATTTCCTTTGCCTTCTTGACCGTGACGGCGGATTGAAATCGTGCCGTTTTTCTCTTCTTCCTCACCTACGATCAACATAAATGGGGTTTTCTGCATTTCGGCATCCCTGATTTTCTTTCCAATAGTCTCGTTTCTATTGTCAATTAGGGCGCGAATTTCGTGATTTTCTAGCAGATTTAAAACTTTTTTAGCATAATTTTCATATTTCTCACTCAAACACAAGATTATAGCTTGTTCTGGCATTAACCATAGAGGGAAATTTCCTGCAGTGTGCTCAAGCAAAATTGCAATAAATCGCTCCATAGAACCAAATGGGGCTCTGTGAATCATTACAGGTCTATGTAATTCGTTATCAGAACCTTTGTAGGTCAATTCAAAACGCTCTGGTAAGTTATAATCTACTTGAATTGTTCCTAATTGCCATTGTCTACCCAAAGCATCTTTTACCATGAAATCCAATTTTGGACCATAAAAAGCGGCTTCGCCATATTCTACAACAGTGTTCAGTCCTTTGTCTTTGGCAGCATTGATGATGGCATTTTCTGCTTTTTCCCAGTTTTCATCACTACCAATGTATTTTTCTCTATTTTCTTTATCTCGCAAAGACACTTGAGCAGTAAAGTTTTCAAAGCCCAAAGACCCAAAAACATAGAGTACCAAGTCAATTACTTTTTTGAACTCTTCATCCAATTGCTCTGGAGTACAAAAGATATGAGCATCATCCTGAGTAAACCCTCGAACACGAGTCAATCCATGTAATTCACCACTTTGCTCGTAACGGTATACGGTTCCAAATTCAGCATAACGTTTTGGTAAATCTTTGTAAGACCATGGGCGTACATTGTATATTTCACAATGATGAGGACAGTTCATTGGTTTTAGCAAGAACTCTTCTCCTTCTGCAGGGGTGTTGATAGGTTGAAAACTGTCAGCACCATATTTAGCATAGTGTCCAGAAGTCACATACAATTCTTTTTGTCCGATATGTGGAGTTACTACTTGCTCGTAACCTGCTTTCTTTTGGGCTTTTTTCAAAAATTGCTCCAAGCGATCTCTTAATGCGGCACCTTTTGGCAACCATAATGGCAAACCTTGCCCAACTTTTTGTGAAAAAGCGAACAACTCCAATTCTTTACCAAGTTTTCGGTGGTCACGGCGTTTGGCTTCTTCTAATAATTCTAGGTATTCTGTTAGGTCTTTTTGTTTAGGGAAAGACGTACCATATACTCTTGTTAATTGCTTATTCTTTTCATCACCTCTCCAGTAAGCACCTGCAACACTCATTATTTTTACTGCTTTTATGATGCCTGTGTTAGGAATATGACCTCCTCTACACAAATCTGTAAAAGTTGCGTGATCGCAAAAAGTGATAGTTCCATCTTCTAGGTTGCTTATTAATTCTGTTTTATAAACATTATCTTTATAAGTCTCTAGTGCTTCAGCTTTAGTAACAGCGCGCATTTTGAACTCGTGCTTTTCTTTCGAGATTTCTAAAATTCTGCTTTCAATAGCTTTGAAGTCGGCTTCTGTTATCTTCTGATCGCCAAAATCAACATCGTAATAAAAACCATTGGCAATTGCAGGACCAAGAGTCAATTGAATCCCTGGAAACATTTCTTCTAGCACCTGCGCCATTACGTGTGAGGTTGAGTGCCAAAATGCTTTTTTACCTTCGGCGTCATTCCATGTGTATAATATCAGACTACCGTCAGTGGTCAAGGGCGTGCTGGTTTCAATAGTGGTGCCTTCAAAAGATGCCGAAATGACATTTCTTGCAAATCCCTCACTAATGTTTTTGGCAACCTCCATTGGAGTTGTTCCCGGCGCAAACGCTCTAATCGACCCATCGGGCAAAGTAATACTAATCATTTTTATATATTTTAGGAATGCAAATATAAACGTTTACCAAAACACCTTCAATATATAGTTGTGTTTTTTTTAGGAGCTATTTCCGGCTGTCCGTTATATCTCTTGGGTCGAACCCCGACCCAAGAGGATGCCACTGCCATCCGGGCTAGGGCATTTGTGCTTACAACAGGTTTTTGTCTTTGTTTTTACATATAATGTATACTTTACGCTTTGTTCTGATTTTT
>NZ_JBPTTO010000070.1:0-262 GCF_051547145.1 Flavobacterium sp. RSSB_23
TATCGCCAATGATGATTTAGCAACTAATGTAGATGGATTTTTAGGAGCCACCAATGTGCTCAATGCACTAAACAATGACAAGCTCAATACAAATCCAGTTCAATTATCAGAGATAACAATGACCGTTGTCGACCCAGCGCTACCAATAGCAGGAGGACAAGTTCCATTTTTAGACCCAACAACTGGAGAAGTGTCTGTCCCAGCAGGTACCCCAGCAGGAGGGTATACGATAGTGTACCAAATATGTGAAAACCTAAACGCG
>NZ_JBPTTO010000071.1:0-261 GCF_051547145.1 Flavobacterium sp. RSSB_23
CATACACGCCATCTTTTGTGATGTCAATACTTGGGTTTTGATTCAATTCAGTAATAGTACAATCAGTACACTCTGGATTTTTAGGACAAGTAGTGCAAGGAGTAGGGTCAGATGATGTGTCAGTTACAGGTTTGTCATTTGGATCTTTAGCAGTAGCCAAAGCCAAGTTGTAAACAAATCCTGCGTTGATATCATCCTGAGTAATGGTATGTGAAGCTGAGAAGGTAGTGCTATCAGTTGCACCCACAGCAAGAGTTGCAA
>NZ_JBPTTO010000072.1:0-260 GCF_051547145.1 Flavobacterium sp. RSSB_23
AGAAGCATCAGTTTTAGAAGAAGCACCCAAAGCCAAAGCGGCTTCAGGTTGTCCAATAGTTACAGAATTGGATTCAGATGAGCAAGAGTCACTAACAGTTACAGTATACGTTCCAGCAGGAAGATTATCAACTGTTGCAGTAGAACCCACTACAGTATTCGAAGCATTTTTCCAAGAATAGGTTACTGTGCCTACAGCTCCAGTTACAGCACCTGCAGTTACAGACCCAGTACTGGCTCCAAAGCAAGAAGCATCAGTTT
>NZ_JBPTTO010000073.1:0-257 GCF_051547145.1 Flavobacterium sp. RSSB_23
CCTGCTGGAACCTATACTGTAACGGTTAGTGACTCTTGTTCTTCTGAGTCCAATTCAGTAACTATTGGACAACCTGAAGCGGCTTTGGCTTTGGGTGCTTCTTCTAAAAAAGATGCTTCTTGCTTTGGAGCCAGCACTGGTTCTGTAACTGCGGGTGCTGTAACTGGAGCTGTGGGAACTGTAACCTATTCTTGGAAAAATGCTTCCAATACTGTAGTGGGTACCACTGCAACAGTTGATAACCTTCCTGCTGGAAC
>NZ_JBPTTO010000074.1:0-239 GCF_051547145.1 Flavobacterium sp. RSSB_23
GTAGCTACTGCTGTATCACAATTCGATGGGGTTGCGCCTACTTCACATAATTCATACGTAATAGTATACGTGCCACTTGCTGTGTTTGGTGCAACGGTTAAATTCCCTTCAGCATCAATACGTAATGGACCAGAAGTTACTGGTGTAACATCAGTATTGGTTGTCGTTACTGCTGCGCCGTTTAGTGTATCATTTGATAATACATTGCCGCCTGTTGAAGCAATAGTGTCGTCATTGGC
>NZ_JBPTTO010000075.1:0-217 GCF_051547145.1 Flavobacterium sp. RSSB_23
CTGGATTTTTAGGACAAGTAGTGCAAGGAGTAGGGTCAGAAGAAGTATCAGTTACCGGTTTGTCGTTTGGATCTTTAGCAGTAGCCAAAGCCAAGTTGTAAACAAATCCTGCGTTGATATCATCTTGAGTAATGGTATGTGAAGCTGAGAATGTAGTGCTATCAGTTGCACCTACAGCAAGAGTTGCAATAGGACCGCCAGTTACTATAGCATTATT
>NZ_JBPTTO010000076.1:0-213 GCF_051547145.1 Flavobacterium sp. RSSB_23
GGATGAAGGGTTTTTTAAAAGAAAGGCGGCGACATACTCTCCCACAAATTGCAGTACCATCTGCGCAGGCGGGCTTAACTTCTCTGTTCGGAATGGGAAGAGGTGAGCCCCGCCGCAATAACCACCTTAAGGTCGTTTTGCAATGGGTAACCAGTTTCAACTGATTAACATTACATAATATCTTAACATACTGAGATAAAGAATATAAAAAGT
>NZ_JBPTTO010000077.1:0-202 GCF_051547145.1 Flavobacterium sp. RSSB_23
TGAGCAAGAGTCAGATACAGTTACAGTATAGGTTCCAGCAGGAAGGTTATCAACTGTTGCAGTGGTACCCACTACAGTATTGGAAGCATTTTTCCAAGAATAGGTTACTGTGCCTACAGCTCCAGTTACAGCTCCTGCAGTTACAGACCCAGTGCTGGCTCCAAAGCAAGAAGCATCAGTTTTAGAAGAAGCACCCAAAGCC
>NZ_JBPTTO010000008.1:0-165844 GCF_051547145.1 Flavobacterium sp. RSSB_23
AGGCGTCACTTTCGAGCGACTGAAAACCAAAAAAAACTAAAAATGAAAAGTGAACATAAAGAACTTTACAAACAAATTGATGAAATTCTTTGGCAAGATTGAGACCCAATTGGAATAAATGACGAAGAAAATATTAGGAATGAATATTATGGTTACATCCCACAAGTTTTTAGTTTAAAAATACAAGGTGCGGACAAAAACAAAATTGTCGATTATCTTTATGAAATGGAAACAATAAATATCGGAACAAATGGAAACAAACAAAACTGTGAATTTGTTGCCGAAAAATAATAAATTTATAAAACTAAATGGCATCAAACGTTCCGACAGTTAGACAAACATCTTGGATTTCAGTTATTCCACAAATTTCATTTATGCTAATTTTAATTTTCATTTATCATAAAATGAATTTTGAAGACCCTGCATTATATGGCGCAATTACATACCTAACAATCTCTATGTCTTTGAGATACTTTGTGCCGAAAAACCACCGTGAAGGATTGAAACTTACTAAAGAACATAAATTTGAAAATGCAATTCCGAAATTTGAAAACAGTTATAAATTCTTTACTCAAAATAACTGGATTGACAAATATCGATTTATTACACTTTTGAGTTCTTCAAAAATGAATTACAGAGAAATGGCGCTGTGTAACATTGCATTTTGTTATAGTCAAATTGGAAATGGTGAAAAATCAATTGAGTATTATAAAAAAACGTTAGAAGAATTTCCCGAAAATGGACTAGCACTAACGGGGTTAAAAATGTTAACTTCAATTGAGAATAAATAAAAAAGCGAACACCTAACAGCTACTACAACGGATTTGGGCATTGGGCTTAATGGGAAAATGGTTTTGTATTTGGTAGTTTAGTGATAACCGAAAAATAAATCTTAATTTAGAACCCAAACCCGCTGTAGTACCAGAACGTTAGCGTGTATAGCTCCGTTGAAAAGACATAGCCGACATCAACCAGACGTTTTGCAACTGAGAAATAGTAATGAACTAGCAAGCGTGCCGACGCAAATCAAGCTCAGAATCTGACAGTGAAATTCCAAAGAAAAGCAAATGTGAATCACTTTGCGGAAAATAGAAAGCGGAAAAATTTTTCGTGCTTTTTTTTGAGTTTTAATGGAGAAACATAATTCCGAAGACAAACAGAAAACTGAAAAGCTACCGAAATTGAAACGTGAAAAAGTTGCCGACAATGGACTGAAAAATTGGAACGGATGAACTTTCGTGCTTTTCAAACGTATCGCTACACACCCTAACACACGTTACAAGCAAGCTGGGCAATTGGCTTAATTTGAAAATAGTTTGTATTTGATACATTTGTTTTTAACCGAAAGATTACGCATCTTTAATCCCAGCCTGCGTGTAGCGCGGGAACGTTAGCGGTCAGGCTAAAAAAACGACACGAATCAACTGAAAAATGAAAAGAATATTTATAGCAATTTTGACAATTACAATTTTGACTAACTGTAATAATTCGAATAACAAACCTGTCGACAATTCTGACCGCTTAGAATTAGTTCCAGAAAGCGACAAAGAAATAAGAGAAGAAAACGAAAAACAGAAAGAAAAACAATTGTCTTGCACATTTTCTGAGCCAGATACTTCTGTTGTTGGAATTAAGATTAGAAATGCCGAAAGCATATTAAATATTTTAGGCGAAAAAACAAAATTAGAGGGTGATTCAACATATATTCTCTATTCAAATGATAAAAAACAAAAACTTGAACTAACAATACATCCTGGAGAATCTTATAATCAAGTGAGTATTTTTAATATATCATATACATATAAATCGAATCTAAAATTAAGACAAATAAAATCAAAAGAATTTGAAACCGAAAAAGGAATTAAACTAGGAATAAGCAAAAGACAAATCATTGAAAAACTTGGTAATTGTTATATAGTAAAAGATAGTTCAAAAAATAGTATTGAATTAAATTATAGGCTTGAACTTCCTAATGATAGTAAAACCAAAATTTTAAAAACCAACAATCTGCCAATTTATTATGCTTCATATAAACTGACAAATGACAAACTTGAAAGTATTGAATTTGGCTTCGAATATCCATAAACAAAAAAAAGCCCGAACCGCTAACAGCTACTACAACGGATTTACTTCGTCTGTTCGGCTTGCAGCCTCGGGTGGGCAATTGGCTTAATGGGAAAATGGTTTTGTATTTGGCAGTATAGTGACAACCGAAAAATAAATCTTAATTTAGTTCCCAAACCCGCTGTAGTACCAGAACGTTATAGGGCAGTTGAGCCGAAATTACGCAGGCAAATCCAATTTGAAAATAAATAGTTGTTTCCGCCGCACGTTTACAAAGCTGAAGTGTGAAAATTTGAAACGTGAAAATTTGAAACGTGAAAATTGGAAGCGCCAGCAAACCTTGAAAATAGGATTCTAACGACAAGCAGACGAAAAACGGAAGTGTGAAAACGGAAGTGTGAAAATTGCACTTTGCCAACAGAAGCGTGAAAAGCTGAAGTGTGAAAAACGAAACTTACCAAGCAAAACTTGAAAAGCAGACTCTAACGAAAGTGAACAGGCGAAGCAAATCTAAAATTGGGACTCACCTACTCTAACGTAAAAAATGAAAAAGTGTGAAAGCTGGAATTGGCCAACAGAAGCGTGAAAAATTTGCGGTTTAATTGTAATTTCGACTAAACAACCGCCCTATAACACACGCTACAAGCAAGCTGGGCAATTGGCTTAATTTGAAAATAGTTTGTGTTTGATATATTTGTTTTTAACCGAAAGATTACGCATCTTTAATCCCAGCCTGCGTGTAGCGCGGGAACGTTATAGGGCATTTTAGAAAAAAACACAACAATTATGAAACTTAAGATTCACTTGTTTACTTTACTAGCTGGTACTCTTTTTTTAGTGTCTTATTTTTTAAGTGACTTCCTTTGGGAGAATTTATGGATATTTTACTTGATACCTCCCCTATTCTTTGGTTTTTCTTTTCTAGGTTTTTTCGTGATGGCAATCTTAAAGAAAAACAGAACAGGAATCATCATTGGAGTTTTAATTCTTGGAATCTTTTTGAGTTCTGAATTAGTAAATTCCGAAATTTTCAAGAGCGGAAAAATATTAGAAGCAACTCTAATTGATGACCAAAGTGCAATGCGTTTGACTCTTCGAGCTGACAAGAAATTTGAAATGGAATCCTCAAATTTGTTTAGTGAGAAAATATATAAAGGAAACTATCAACTTATTGATAACAAAATAATATTCAAGGACAAGCGAGACGACAACAATTTTATTCCTGATACAGTGTCAATTATTGGAGACAAAATAATAATCCGTTTTGACAAAAATGGCAAACCAATTACAGACTTCGCAAGATACTTTGACATTAAAAGAAATAAAATAAAAAACGCCCTATAACAGCTACTACAACGGATTTACTTCGTCTGTTCGGCTTGCAGCCTCGGGTGGGCATTTGGTTTGATGGGAAAATGGTTTTGTATTTGGATTTTTAGTGACAACCGAAAAATAAATCTTAATTTAGAACCCAAACCCGCTGTAGTACCAGAACGTTATGCCGTATTGCTCCGTTGAAAAGACACGACCGACATCAACCAGACGTTTTGCAACTGAAAAAATAATAATGAACTAGCTAGCGTGCCGACGCAAATCAAGCTCAGAATCTGACATCGAAATGCGAAAGAAAAGCAAATTTGAATCACTTTTCGGAAAACAGAAAGCGGAAAAATTTTTCAATTTTTTTTTTTGAGTTTTAATAGAAAAACATAATTCCGACGACAAACACAGAACAGAAAAGCTACCGAAATTGGAACGTGGAAAAGTTACCGACATTGGACTGGAAAATTGGAACGGATGAACTTTGGTGCTTTTCAAACGTGTCGCTATACACCCTAACACACGCTACAAGCGATTTGGGTACTTGGTTTAATGGGAAAATTGGTTTGTATTTGGAAGTTTTGGCTAATCAGAAAAATAACGCTAATTTAGTACCAAACCGCGTGTAGCGCGGGAACGTTAGTGGTAATGCAACCGTTGAAAACTAAAAATGAGTAGAAGAAATAAAAAAATTCCACTAAAAAGCAGAAAAAGGAATGAATCAAAAATAATGATTCTAAAATTATTTATTGGTGCTATCGCATTTTTTTCATTTTTTTATTCACTTAGAGAATTCAATAATTTTACAATTATTAGCTTTAAATTATTAATTATTATATTTTTTTTATCAGGTATCTTAATCTCTAGTATATTTTATATTTTTAGAACAACTAAAGCTGAAAAGCATTTGAGTCTTTATAATTTTTTCGCTCTAAAAACTTTAACTTATGGTTCAATATTTTGTGCGATATTCTTTTTGACAAACGATTATTTCTCTAATGATAAAGAATATATTATAAATTCATTCATATTTGAAAAACATAAAGCATATAGAAATTCCCCGAATTATATAATTACGCAAATTAAAGGAGTGGAAAGAGAAATTAATATTCACGACTATAACTTTGAAGAATTACAAAACTTTAATAATGTAGAAATTAAAATGAAAAACGGTTTTTGGGGACTTCAGATTATAAAAAAAGTAAAACTAAAGAAGTAAATGTGAAATAAGCACTACCACTAACACACGCTACAAGCAATTTTACATCAACATTTCGTTAAATGAATGCAATAAAAAAATATTTTATAATTTGGTGGATACCAATAATTGGATATCTACTTCCTTTTTTAATTTATACGTTAGGAGCTATTTTAAAAAACGATGATGTTATTGACTTCGCTTTAATTGTGTTTTTCATAAACATATTAGCCAATTTTATTTCTTCAATTGTTCAAATTGCGATAAAGAAATGGTATTTCTTAGTTCCTCAAATTTTAATTTCAGGATTCTTATTTTATTATATTTCAATATTTTTCACATTTTCTCCTCCTGATTATTATGGAGCAAACAAAACAATTCCAAAGAATGAAAAAATTGAAAGTCCAATAGAAAGAGAAATTAATGAAAGTGATTTAGCCGCAAACGATTTTAAGTTAGCTTCTATTTCGCAACCTGGAATTTATAATTTTTACACTAATTATCAACCTAAAGTAAATGGAATATTATATATCAAAGCATACGAAATCACCTCAAATGATAGATTATCAGAGGACAGAATAACTGAGCGGTCAAAAATTTTAATTGAAAATCAAACCGAAAAGCTATATTCTGGTGAATTTACAATTTATGAAGGCTCTTGGGGTGATAAATTTGGCGCAAGAATTGAACTTTGGTTCAAACCAAAAAATGAAAAAGAATACAAAATCACAGAAAAAAATTATGTTGTAGAAGGCTGGATGCGCTAAAAAAACTGCTGGTAACACACGCTACAAGTAAGCTGGGTAATTGGCTTAATTTGAAAATAGTTTGTATTTGATGCATTTGTTTTTAACCGAAAGATTACGCATCTTTAATCCCATCCTGCGTGTAGCGCGGGAACGTTATGCCCAATTATATAAACGACAACATAATGACAATTAAGAACATTTTAGCAACATTTATTCTGACAACATCTAGCTTGACAATTTTTGCTCAAGACAAAGTAACTACAGAGCTAAAAACTTTATCGGACAATAAACAATTCGATAAAATTATCGAACAATACACTTCTAATTTTAACGACTATTCCGCAAAATCGTTGTATTATATTGGGTTAGCTTATTATATTAAAGAAGACGATAATAATTGCATCAAGTTTATGAATTTATCCATAAACAAAGACCCGAAAGACCCTGCATCATTTTACATTAAAGCATCTACTTTAAATTATATGCAGAAATATGATGACGCTATAAAAAATTTTCAATCAGCAATTAATTTAAAATCGGATGATGCAGAATTTTATAGTGGACTTGGCGATTCCTACTATAATTTAGAAAAATTAGATTTAGCACTTGAAGCATACAAAAAAGCAACCGAACAAAAGGATTGTCCTGATAGGCCTTACTCATTTTTGGCTCAAATTTACTCTGACCAGAAAAATAATGATAAAGCTTTAGAAGCATTTTATATAGCAAAATCAAAAATTGACAAAAAATCTAATTCATACATAAATACATTATTTAATATTGGACTACTCGAATCATTAAAAGGTAATTATGAAAAAGCTGAACCAGCATTTGTTGAACTATTACAATTAGACCCTACAGATTATCATTCATATGCAAAGCTTATTCAAATATACTATCACAAAAAGGAATATGATAAAGCCAAACCATACAAAGACAAATTGTACGATGCTCACAAAAATGGGTTGTTAAAAGATAATTTAAAAGATATGTTCTGCTATGACAAATTCAAATGGGATAACAAATTAATTCAAGCTTACGAAAGATACGAAGAAAGTTCAAAAGATATTTACAACAAACACTTGTTCTATGTTGTAAATCAAGACGACAAAATTGAATATAGAATTCAAACAGAATATTCTCCAATTTCAGTAGAGCAAGTTGGGGCAAAATATCTACTCTGCCGTACAAAAGGAGATACGCATTCGACATACAACATTGGTTTTGACGACAACTTCAAATATGATGACTTGAAGAAAAGCGTAATTGATATTCTTGAAGAAAAAGTTAAACCGTCAGCGACTTCAAGACCAACTAAATAACAAGAATAACTGGGCATAACACACGCTACAAGCAATTTAGTCGAATAGTCGATAAAAAATTAATAGAATTAAAATGAACGTAAAAAAAAGTGTATTAGAGCAGAAATCAAATCGTGAGCTTGAAGAATACATACAATCAGAAAGCAGATTTACTCCACAAGCAATCAATTATGCATTCAAAATTTTACAAGCTAGAGGGAAAAAATTTTCAGAAGAAGAAATTGAAATAATAAATTCTCAAATTAATCATACTAGTGAACGTGACGCTATAACTCTTCATCCAAATGAAATAAAATCATCGAATTTAATATTAATATCTGCTGGATTTGGGTTTCTGTATATGTTTGTATCGCCAAAAGTTTTTATTTCCTTTTCAACAATATTAACTGGAATAATTACAATAGGAATAATTATTGCAATTGGCATAGGAATTAGAAATGGAATACAATGGATTAAATATGTTATAGCTACATTAGTTGTTTTAGGATTGTTTTCCTTACCTAGTACTATTATTCAAATAATCAATTCAAATTTGATTGCTGGGATTATATATATTACTCAATCGGCATTGCAAATCATCGCTGTCATTTTATTGTTTATTTCGAGGGAAGAAAAATAAACTGCTGGTAACAGCTACTACAACGTTACCTGCTATATTACATAACCAAAATGAGAAAAACACTTCTAAAATTTCATATAATTTCAGTTTCGTTATTAATTGTAAATTTTTTATGTGGAATTACTTTTGACATAAGCTTAAATTATAGAATAGCATTACTTGTCAAAATATTGTTTTATTTATTCGGAATAGTTTTGTTTTTCCTTAATCTTAAACCATTTAAGAAGATTGCACTTTATTTTTTATTTTATCTAATTTCTCCCCTTTTACTTTTCCTTTCAATACTAATTGATGGAATTTTTTGCGGAATTTTGATTTCCTTTTTTGTGTTTTTCATCTCCCCGCCTGACGTTAGATTTCAAGATGAAAATATTAAAATTTATAAAGTTCATAGTGGATTGCTAGCAAGTTGTTGTCAATATGAAATTACTCAAAATGAATTCTTGCTTTTTGAGAAAAAAATTGGAGAATTTAAATTTGAAGAAAACCTACAATTTGAAAAGAGCAAAATAAACTATACAGACAAAAAACTAACAATAAAAATGTTACTGAAAGAATACAACGCAGAAACTGAAAATTACTATGCTAAAGATTCTGTAATTAACATTCCGTTGAAAAGATACAGCAGGTAACAGCCACTACAACGGATTTACTTCGTCTGTTCGGCTTGCAGCCTCGGGTGGGCATTTGGGTTAATGGAAAAATGGTCTTGTATTTGGGATGATTTGGCAAATCCGAAAATAGAGCTTAATTTAGTCCCAAACCAGCTGTAGTGCCAGAACGTTACCTGCTAGTTTACCAAAAAAGACCGCTAAAAACAACAACTTAAATTAATGAAATTGAAGAAAAAACCGAAAATCATTATATCAATTATTATTATGCTTTTCGCAATCTATAGTTTTTTGTTAAGCGATTTCAACCCAATATTTAAAAGTAAAGAATTTGTTTATCTGACAAATTCGTTAAAAGAAACTCGAAAAGAGAATTTTAAATCAATTGTAGAAATTTACAATGAAATACATAAAACGGTAAAAGAAAAGAGATGCAGTTGTGAAACTGCATCTACATTTATTGGCCCATACAGACACGGGTTTTCTTTGACAAAAAAATTATATTTATTAAAAGTTGAAAAGAAATTTTCTAATAACGAATGTTTGAAATTTCAATTAATACATTATGATTTTGGAAATGGAAATATTGGAGTAAAAAATGCATCGAAATTTTACTTTGACAAAACTGTTGAGCAACTAAATGAAGAAGAAAAAATTACTATTGTAATTATGCTTGAAAATTCAAGCTTATATAATCCCGTGAGAAACAAAAAAGGAATAATGAATAAAGTAAGGATTTATCAAAGAATATTGCGAAAAAAAACCAGCAGGTAACAGCTACTACAACGGATTTACTTCGTCTGTTCGGCTTGTAGCCTCGGGTGGGCAATAGGCTAAATGGGAAAATGGTTTTGTATTTGGCAGTTTAGTGATAACCGAAAAATAAATCTTAATTTAGTTCCCAAACCCGCTGTAGTACCAGAACGTTAGCAAACATTTAAATGGAATTTTGGAATTATAAAAATATTGAGAGGTTTAGAATTGAAGATTTGGGAATCTATGATGCCGAAATTTTATCACCCGACTATTTACAAGAAAAAGAATTATCATATTCAAATTTAAAGAAATTAAGAACCGAATGGCTTAAGGTTTTACCTAAACTGGAAAAACTTAAATATTTATACATTGGACATCAAGTTAGTCAAGAATATTTTGAGGCTATTTGTAAAATTCCAAACTTGAAAGGACTTTGGATTAAAACTAGTCAAATTAAAGATTTTAGTCAAATTGGTAATTTAAAAAATCTCGAGCAACTAAATTTTGGCGGTAGTTTATCAATAACAAATCTGAATGGAATCCAAAATCTAACTAATTTAAAATACTGCGTTTTGAATAAATTTTTTGGACTAGAAAATCTAAACGAATTATCTGATTTAAAGACTTTGGAAAAACTTCATTTATTTGCTGGAATAGACGGTAAAAAGTTAAATATAAAATCAATCGAGCCTTTGTCCGAATTAAAAAATTTAAGGGAACTTGCATTAGATATAAAAACTAATCTTGATATTAAACCAATATTAAAGTTGAGACAATTGGAACTGTTAATAGTCACAGATTATTATCATTCTGAAATTAGAAACGGATTACCAAAACGAACTGAATTAAGATAAATAAACGTTTGCTAACACACGCTACAAGCAAGCTGGGCAATTGGTTTAATTTGAAAATAGTTTGTATTTGATACATTTGTTTTTAACCGAAAGATTACGCATCTTTAATCCCAGCCTGCGTGTAGCGCGGGAACGTTGGCGGTCAGTTTAGCCGAACGAAAACTAAAAAAACCTCATATAAATTTAAAATAAACAAAATGACCATTAAAACTTTCTGGATAATCTCAATAAAAATTTTAGGTTTACTTTTAATTTTAGGTGCACTAACTGTAATACCTCAATGGCTAACGTCTATCTATTCTGCTTATCAAACTGGAGATTTTGAAAGCTTAACTATTGTAACTTTAATTTTTTTAGCAATATTAATTGTTTATTATTTTGTCTTTAAACTTTGTGTTTTTAAAACCTCTTGGATAATAGAAAAACTAAAACTCGACAGAGATTTTGAAACTCAAAACATCGAGTTAAATTCCAAAAGCTTTACAATTATTTCAATTGCAACAATTGTAATTGGTGGTTTAATGTTCGTGGAAAATATTCCTCTATTACTAAGAGAAATTTTTATTTTTTTTCAGCAAGAAAGTTTATTCAAAGATTATCCAAAAACAGGATGGATTATATTTGACTTCTGTAAAGTTATTATTGGATATTTATTGATGACAAATAGCAGTAGAATAGCCAAATTTATTGATAAACCGAAAAAAGACGTATAAAAAACCGAACCGCCAAAACACGTTACAAGCAATTTGGGTATTAGGCTTAATTTGAAATTGGTTTTGTATTTGGAAGATTTGGCAAATCCGAATAATGGGCTTAATTTAGTCCCAAACTGCTTGTAGCGCGAGAACGTTGTGTGCAATACGAATGAAGAACTTTATATTTTACATATTTACATTTTTTACGACTTTGGTTTTTGCTCAAAAACCTACTGAATTGAATTGGAATTATATTGACTTCATAAAAAATGATGTAAACAAGGTTTCTAAATATTCAATACCATTGAGAAAAAATGGTAAAGTCAAAAAAAGAGATAGCACACTACTATTTAACAAACAGATTGATTTAAAGAACAAAACAGTTTTTGGAATTGAAAGTAGTTTAGTCGTTGTTACTCACGTTGGCACTCATTTAACTTGGAATAAATTTAAAGATTATTACACAGAGAATGGTTTAATTCTAAAAACGACCAGTTCACCTTTAGAAATCGAGAAAACAAAGAAATTTGGTTTTATAGAGTATGATGAAAGTGTAGGTGAAACGATTTATGAATATGACATCAACGAAAACCTTAAACGAAAAGAATATCGAACTATAAATAATCACTACTCTATCTACAAATCATCAAAAGATACTACGCTTCATTTAAAATCAATTTATAGACCACAGATTTACGAATATGTATTTAATTCAGATAATCAAGAAATCAAACAATATAATACAGTCGATAGTACAAGATATTTAAAAACAAAAAGTTATAATCCCAAAAACAAAACAGACGCTGTTATTTGTTCATATTGTCACTCAAAATACTTGAATATTGAGTGGAAATACGACGAAACAAAAAAACTTATTGAATGGATTTCTTACACAAGAGAAAATAAATTACATACCAAAAGATATTACTATTACGACAATCAAAATCGATTAAAAAAACAGATTGACTCAACAGGTTGGTATGTTTACAATAAACCAATTTGGGAATCAACGAAAACTTATGAATATGGTTTAGATAAAACAACAGAAACCATAAACAACAATACCGAGTCAAGGTTTGGTGCATATTACAAGCAAGAAATCACAGTTTTAGATACTGATAAAAATGTGATAAGGGAATGTAAATTAGCAAATGACCAAAAAGAATGTTCCGATTACTCATACGAATGGAAAAACGGAAAATTAATCGAGAAAACAGTAACAAAATCAAACGGAGAAATTATCAAGCAGAAATTCGAATACAATAATAGAAATCTATTAACCGAAGAATCTGAATATCAAAATGGAAAACGGACTGAATTGATAAGATATTACTATGAATAAAGAAAGTACTGCACACAACAGCCGTTTCTCGCAATTGCGAATTTTGTGGTAAGTTCACGTTCACGTTTCGCAAGAATTTTTATCTTTAACAGAAAATAATTCGTTCCGAAGTTCGCAACTGACGAGAAGCGGCGGAACGTTGGTGGCAAGTTTGAAGAAAATCAGTTCTTAAAAGAAAGATTCTAAAAGCGATAAGTATTGAAAATTTACAAAAGAAAGAATGAAAATATTTTATACGATAATTATCTTGACTTTTTTTCGCTTGTTAATATTCAGAACGAAAAAGTCCGAGGTAATTATAAATTTGAAGTCGGTAAAATGAGCCGATACTATGACGCTAAAATTCAGTTTAAAGACAGCGTATTTGTTTTGACTTTTTCAAACGGAATAAAAAGTACTGGCAAAATAAATTATTATCGCACACTAACTAGTTTAAATATTGATGTAAATACAATTATAGACTTTAAAACATCCGAAATTAAAAATGACACAATTGAATTTTCAGTTCACGACAAAAGAAGTTTAAATGTTAACTATTTAGACACCTCAATTGATGTAGGTTATTTTATTCGTGCGAAATAAAAACCAGCCACCAACAGCTACTACAACGGATTTGGGCAATAGACTTAATGGAAAAATGGTTTTGTATTTGGCAGTTTAGTGACAACCGAAAAATAAATCTTAATTTAGAACCCAAACCCACTGTAGTACCAGAACGTTGGCGGTAATATTAGCCAAAAATATCAAAGTAAAAATCCAACAGAATTGAACTAATCAATGGAAAATCTAAACGAACAAATCCGACTTCATTCACTTGGTGCAACTGTAAGGCATAAATCTACTTTTGAAAATCTAATTTCTTTCAAAAACGAAAAAGAATTAACTCCCGAATTTATTAAAACTTGGGCTGTTCCTTTTTATATGAATCTAGAACAAACTAATCTAGAATGGTTTGAGCTATTATTAGAGGCAAAAAAGAAAATAACTAAAGAAGATGTTATAAAACTGCTTGGAGATTTTAACTGGAGAACTAGACAAACTGGTGCATTCTTCGCAATAATTAACGACTATTCAGATTTAATAGACATTATTGGTGTACATTTCCTAAAAAGCGAAGTTTGTTACGCTGGACGAATTTACGCATATATGTTTGCTTGCTTAAACAACAAAAAATCAATAGAATATTTAGAAGACTATTTAGATTATTATTTATCCAAAAGCGAACTTTGGTTTGACCAAAGTGAAGCTATGGAAGCTTTAGCTTACATTGACAAAATAAATAACAGCAACTTAATTGACAAGCACAAAACAAATTGGCTGAAGTTTATTCATGACAAACCAAATTGGAACGCAGAAATTAACACCGAATATTTGGAAAACTATATCGAGTTTATAAACAAAGTTAAAGACCATAAATAGAAAATACTACCGCCAACAGCTACTACAACGGATTTGGGTAATAGGCTTAATGGAGAGTTGGTTTTGTATTTGGGATGATTTGGCAAATCCGAAGAATGGGCTTAATTTAGTCCCAAACCCGCTGTAGTACCAGAACGTTGGCGGTAATGTTGCACCGAAAGACAAGAAATAAACCACATTAAAGAAATAATTTTTGGAAAAATAATTAAAAATGCAGAAAACGGAAAGTAGAATTAAAATTATTGGAATATATCAAATCATTGGAGGTTTAATTGGATTAATTGCTACAATACCGTTATTGGTTAAATTTGGGTTCACAAATGGAACGACATTTAAAATGTTTCTCCTGTTTTTATCATTGTATTCCTTTTCAGTATTTTGTGGTTATTTACTATTAAAAAAGCAATTTGAAAAAGGATTAAACTATTTAATTGTAAACCAACTAATTCAAGTTTTAAGTTTTTCAATTTTGGGTTTTACTTTTAAATTTTACTCAGGTCTATTTCTTAGCTTAGGTTTGAATTTAACAACAGATGCAATTTTAACCTATAACTTTGGACTTACAACTTGGAATTTTAAGCTAAATTCCGAAAACGGAATAATTGAAATTAGTATTAATTTAGTTGCTCTGATTTTAATCAATATCGTATTTAACTTAAAAGAAAAATTGAAAGCCCAAAAAACGCAATCAATTAACAATAACTAACCAGTGAAACGAAAAACACTACCGCAAACAGCTACTACAACGGATTTACTTCGTCTGTTCGGCTTGCAGCCTCGGGTGGGCATTTGGCTTAATGGGAAAATGGTTTTGTATTTGGCAGTTTTGTGACAACCGAAAAATAAATCTTAATTTAGTCCCAAACCCGCTGTAGTACCGGAACGTTAGTAGCCATTTTACAACAAACGAATGAAAAAGACAATTACGTTTTTTACTATATTAATTTTTAACTTTTGTTTCTGCCAAAATGAGCAAGAAATCAAAAGTTCTTTAGAAAAAATATCTGAAGAATATTTAAGCGAAATGTATATTACAAAAAGTATGATTCAGCCTCTAAAATTTGGGATAATGGAATGCTAGTTGAAATGCAAAACTATTACATTAAAAGCGGTCAAGGCAATTTTTCGGATGTCACTTTAACTGAAATAATAAAAACTGATGTAGAAAAGTATTTTAATAAACTGAATAAGTTTAAAGTCGATAAAATATTTGACACTCAAATAGAAGATGTAAATGACAAAGTTATCGGATATGTTTTTTTTGAATATTCAGAAACTCTAATAAACAAATCAGAAAAAATAAAAACAATGTTGACTTTGATTTCTTCAGACAATGGAAAGACTTGGCGAATTCAGGATTGGAAAATTAAAGATATTGCAGACAAAGTTAACCGAAGATTATACTAAAAAAAACGGCTACTAACAGCTACTACAACGGATTTACTTCGTCTGTTCGGCTTGTAGCCTCGGGTGGGCATTAGGCTTAATGGGAAAACTGTTTTGTATTTGGTAGTTTAGCGATAACCGAAAAATAAATCTTACTTTAGTCCCAAACCCGCTGTAGTACCAGAACGTTATATGCCATTTTAGACAAGACAACAACCAACAAAATACAACGACAAGACATTGGAAACATACATTACAAAACTTAAACACATTCTTCCGACTTTTTTCATTATTGCTTTCTCGACAATTATCGGACTTTCAATTTTTCGTTGGCTCTTTGCAATTCAATTTGATATAATCGACATTAAAGAAGAAGTTTGGTGCTTTTGGTTACCTATGGGACTACCTTGGATACCTATCTTAATATGGTTAAGACCAAGATTTAGAATTCTTACTTTCAAAAAAGACAATGACAATGGACGTTTTTTCTTCCAATTTTTATCTGCAGCGACAATTATAGCTTGTCTTTTAGTTTCACAAAATTATTTAACTACTGCATCAGGAAAACTAATAGAACTATCAACTATTAGCGACATTAATAAAACAGAGAAGGCTCGTTATTACAAGCTGACAAATTTTTCAGTTGCTCCAAATTATGCTGGTTCCTTCACAGATTTTCGGACAAGTGGCAAATACAATCAACACTTAAACTTCGATGTTTATTTTGTTTTACCAATTCTCAAAGACAAATCTGAAACGATTAGGTACATCCCTAAATATTGGTATGGTGTAAAATTTAAAGAGCAAATCAGCAATAAAATCAGCCCAAAAGAAAAAGAAAGAAAGTATGAGGCATTTTATAATCAATGTATTGAAAAGATGAACAAATATGACTTTTACTCTTTAGACCACTTTGAACGAAAACCAACTTCTGACGATAGACAAAACTTTTTGAAAGCAATTGAAGCTAGAACAAAACAAGCAACGGATGAGAATTTCATTGTTTTAGAGCCAATAAAAGAAAGATTTGAAGATAGAAATGGGAATAAGTTTGCTTGGATTTTTGGTTCATTTGGTATTGGACTTGGTGTTCTTTTATTTTTTTTAATATGGCCAGGTTACAGCGAAACAGAAAAGAAAAGATTTTTAACCGGTAAAAAACCAAAACAAGACGATTTAGTTGATATGTTAAACTACCTTGTGCCAAAAGGCGACCATTTTGCAACTTCAATAATTTTAGACCTAAATATTCTAGTCTTTTTATTTATGATTTTCTCTGGTCTTAACATAATTTCTCCAAATGGAATGGAGCTTCTGCAATGGGGTGCAAACAGACGACTTGAAACAACTGGTGGAGAATGGTGGAGACTATTATCAAGTATGTTTTTACACGGTGGTATTATGCACTTGATTTTAAACATTTCAGGACTTGTAATTGCAGCCATTTTTGTAGAACCATTACTCGGTCGAAAAAAGTATTTCATCTTGTATATTTTATCTGGACTTTGCGGTAGTCTTGCAAGTATTTGGTGGTATCCAAACACAATTAGTGTTGGTGCATCAGGTGCAATATTTGGACTTTATGGTGCAATACTTGGACTGCTTTTAACAAACGCATTTCCAGAAGGTGGTAAAAAAGGAATACTAATGATGATTGGAATTTATGTTGGCATAAATTTACTTTGGGGCTTAACAGGTGGCATTGACAACGCAGCTCATATTGGCGGACTTTTAAGCGGAGCATTAATTGGAATAACATTATACAAAACTGACAGTGGACACAAAAACGGCATATAACACACGCTACAAGCAAGCTGGGCAATTGGTTTAATTTGAAAATAGTTTGCATTTGATGCATTTGTTTTTAACCGAAAGATTACGCCTCTTTAATCCCAGCCTGCGTGTAGCGCGGGAACGTTGGCGGTAATGTCAGAAGAAATCGTAAAACGAAATATATGAAGAAGTATTTATTCTTATTTTTAATAATTGCAAGCTGTAATAAAACAAATCCGAAAAAAGAAAACTTAGCAGTTATAAAAGAAAATTCTACTGCAAAAAGGGAATTAAAAAAATTTTATGATTGTGACAAAATTGACCATTACTATCTAGATATCTCGGAAGAAAAAGTAATGAAACTTGCAGAGATTAAGAATAGAAATAAAGACCAAAATAACTTAATTGGTTTATTAGTTAGTCATTACCCTGATTCTATTTCAGAACCGAATTTTGAAGCTAACTTACTTAAATATAAATTTATAAAGACTGAACTGAACAAAATAAAGAAGACGGAAGTAGAAAATATATTTAGTGAAAAAGATTCTGTACAAACAGAATTCTCATCCTGTTTACCATATTATCGCGACATATTCATTTTTAAAAAGAAAGATTCAATTGTTGGAATAGCTAAAGTTTGTTTTGGTTGCGGAGTTTCCATATTTAGAGGAAGCAAAGTAAATACTGATGGTTTTGGATTATATAGTGAGTTGAATAAATTGAAAAAAATTATACGTTAAAAGTAAGTGCACTACCGCCAACACACGCTACAAGCAAGCTTGGCAATGGATTTAATTTGAAAATAGTTTGTGTTTGGTGCATTTGTTTTTAACTGAAAGATTACGCATCTTTAATCCCAGCCTGCGTGTAGCGCGGGAACGTTGGCGGTAATTTTACCGAAGAAAACCGAAAAATCAAGAAATATGAAAATTCTACTTTATATCTTCTTTTCATTTATTTTAATACCGTGTAATGGACAATCTAAAACTGGAGATAAAAAAAACATTGAAAAGCGAAATACTGAACTAGATTTAAAGATAACTTATCCGAAAATAAACCATCGTGAAATTCCTCAAACTTGGAAAAGTCTTGATGCAATTCAGAAAGATTGGATTAAAGTCGAAAAGGATAAAGACGGTTATTTAATATATCAACCTTGTGATGGAAAAACAGAAACAGTAAAACTTGATGATCGTCTTACAATAAATTGGAGAATAGAAGAACCACAAAAATTTGAGCTTGAAAAATTCACAAGATTAACCGAAAATAAAGCATTCAGAGCGGATGCTTATGATATTGAAAATAAAATAGGTTTTGAAATAAAAGCAAGAATTGTAGATTACAAAAACGGAATTGTTTTATGGGAATTTAACGGTATTAAATGGTTAATGACACCAAAAGAAAACTTTAAAAGTTTCAGAATTATAAAGAATAATTGCGAAACAGGAAAAAGAAAGGAATTAGAATTTTTGCCAATAGAAGAGTAAATAAAAAAACTACTGCCAACACACGCTACAAGCAAGCTGGGCAATTGGCTTAATTTGAAAATAGTTTGTATTTGATGCATTTGTTTTTAACCGAAAGAATACGCATCTTTAATCCCAGCCTGCGTGTAGCGCGGGAACGTTAGCGGATATTTTAAAACGAAATACCATGAATGACAATAATGCAATTAAATTTTAGAAATGGACTTCTTTAAAAAAGGTACAACAAACTTAATTGACTTTGTAAGAGAGCCTTCACTACCGTGGGCAAACAGGGTTGTTATTTCTGCTGCTGGAATTATTGCAAGTGGTTGGACATTTGACAATAAAGTGTTTTTATTTTCGGTAGACGGCTATTCAGTATCAGACCCAATAACAGGTCAAAGACAAATAAGAAACTATGATGAGGACAATTCCGCTATGTCAAAATTTTCTAAAGACAATTTAGAATTTACTGTTGATGAAATTGGACAAACAATAAAAATATTTGGACTTCGAGGTGGGGATGGAAATCATTGCACAACAGACTTTTGGAATTTGGACTCTTTTACTCCATCACTTGGAGAGCAAATAGTTGGAATACAAAACATGAGGACAAGACAACATCAGAGTGAATATTGGAAAGAGTTCGAACTAATATCATTAACTAGACTAGAATACACTACACTGAAATTTGGTTTTTCACCGAACGAAAAACATTTTGGAATATTTGGTTCAGGTGGAGCTGAAATATTTACAAGACAATGATAAAAACATCCGCTAACACACGCTACAAGCAAGCTGGGCAATTGGCTTAATTTGAAAATAGTTTGTGTTTGATACATTTGTTTTTAACTGAAATAATGTGCATCTTTAATCCCAGCCTGTGTGTAGCGCGGGAACGTTAGTGGCAATACGACCGCAGAAACCGAAAAACAAGACATACTATGAAAATTTTTATTTTAATATGCATTTCAATTACTTGTTTTTCTTGCAAACCTAAATCTGAATTTAAAAAAATAGATTTCGAAAGTTTTGAAATAACTGTTCCTCAAAATTGGTCAGAAATTGAACTTAATGGAACTGATAGTTATGTTGGAGGAATTGTAACGTCTGAAAAAGATACATTAATTTTTGATATTGGAGCATATTCATCAGACGTTTCAAAAAATGATTTACCTTTAGTTTTCGACAAAAAAAGTTATGCGGAACTAACTGAAAAGCAAAAGAAGCTTTTAAAAAACACTAAACATTTAATTGTAGACACAATATCAGGAAAAATAGATTTTAAAAATTATCTAACACAAAAATTTGAAATTGTAGAAATTGATTGTTTCAAAGCAAAAATAATTACAACAAGAAACAAAGGATATGGAACAACTGGAATTTATATTGACAGTCTAAAAGGCGGTGGACAAAATTCAAATAAAACTAAATTTTCCTTTTATGGAGAAAACCTTCAAGAGAAAACAGAAAAAGAATTTTTAAATACAATAAAAACAATCAAACTGAAGAAGTACTGCCACTAACAGCTACTACAACGGATTTACTTCGTCTGTTCGGCTTGCAGCCTCGGGTGGGCAATTGGCTTAATGGGAAAATGGTTTTGTATTTGGTAGTTTAGTGATAACCGAAAAATAAATCTTAATTTAGTTCCCAAACCCGCTGTAGTACCAGAACGTTATAGGGCATTTTAGAAAAAAACACAACAATTATGAAACTTAAGATTCACTTGTTTACTTTACTAGCTGGTACTCTTTTTTTAGTGTCTTATTGTTTAAGTGACTTCCTTTGGGAGAATTTATGGATATTTTACTTGATACCTCCCCTATTCTTTGGTTTTTCTTTTCTAGGTTTTTTCGTGATGGCAATCTTAAAGAAAAACAGAACAGGAATAATCATTGGAGTTGTAATTCTTGGAATCTTTTTGAGTTCTGAATTAGTAAATTCAGAAATTTTCAAGAGCGGAAAAATATTAGAAGCAACTCTAATTGATGACCAAAGTGCAATGCGTTTGACTCTTCGAGCTGACAAGAAATTTGAAATGGAATCCTCAAATTTGTTTAGTGAGAAAATATATAAAGGAAACTATCAACTTATTGATAACAAAATAATATTCAAGGACAAGCGAGACGACAACAATTTTATTCCTGATACAGTGTCAATTATTAGAGACAAAATAATAATCCGTTTTGACAAAAATGGCAAACCAATTACAGACTTCGCAAGATACTTTGACATTAAAAGAAATGAAATAAAATAAAAAAACGCCCTATAACAGCTACTACAACGGATTTACTTCGTCTGTTCGGCTTGCAGCCTCGGGTGGGCATTTGGTTTAATGGGAAAATGGTTTTGTACTTGGATGTTTAGTGATAACCGAAAAATAAATCTTAATTTAGTTCCCAAACCCGCTGTAGTACCAGAACGTTAGTGGTAATGCAACCGTTGAAAACTAAAAATGAGTAGAAGAAATAAAAAAACTCCACTAAAAAGCAGAAAAAGGGATGAATCAAAAATAATGATTCTAAAATTATTTATTGGTGCTATCGCATTTTTTTCATTTTTTTATTCACTTAGAGAATTCAATAATTTTACAATTATTAGCTTTAAATTATTAATTATTATATTTTTTTTATCAGGTATCTTAATCTCTAGTATATTTTATATTTTTAGAACAACTAAAGCTGAAAAGCATTTGAGTCTTTATAATTTTTTCGCTCTAAAAACTTTAACTTATGGTTCAATATTTTGTGCGATATTCTTTTTGACAAACGATTATTTCTCTAATGATAAAGAATATATCATAAATTCATTCATATTTGAAAAACATAAAGCATATAGAAATTCCCCGAATTATATAATTACGCAAATTAAAGGAGTGGAAAGAGAAATTAATATTCACGACTATAACTTTGAAGAATTACAAAACTTTAATAATGTAGAAATTAAAATGAAAAACGGTTTTTGGGGATTTCAGATTATAAAAGAAGTAAAACTAAAGAAGTAAATGTGAAATAAGCACTACCACTAACACACGCTACAAGCAAGCTGGGCAATTGGTTTAATTTGAAAATAGTTTGTATTTGATACATTTGTTTTTAACCGAAAGATTACGCATCTTTAATCCCAGCCTGCGTGTAGCGCGGGAACGTTATCACTCATTTTAAACCAACTGCTATTTGAAAAATATTTGGAAAATATTACTTGTCATTTTTATTTTCATAATTATTGGACTTGTCATTGTTACTGATATTTTCGATAGAGGACAATATTATTCGACTATCGTACCGAAAGAAGAAATGATTGAATTTTATATGTACAAAACAACTGAAGAGCAAGAAAAAGCCTTTGAAAAGAACTTTGGGAATCAAAATATAGTTTCCCAAGAGAAGAAGTTGCAGAAGTCAAACTATTTAGAAACAGATTTTTGTTAAGTCGTTTGACTTCAAAAACGTTATCGAAATCAAGTAAATCAGAAGTAATTACTTTTTTTAATAATCCTGTTAATTTCGATTGGGGTGAAACAACTTGGGGAGTTGCTGAATCAGAATATATTTTGAGATTTTATAATAAGGAAGATAAGGAAATCGGTAAAATTTGGTTGTGTTTGGAAGGTTGTGGAATGACAAAATCAATACCTTTTTCGCCGAATATGAAATATGGAGGGTTAAGCAAAAAGGGAAGAAAAAATATTAGTCTAATTTTAAACAAAATACTAACCGAATAAAAAAACGAGTGATAACAGCTACTACAACGGATTTACTTCGTCTGTTCGGCTTGTAGCCTCGGGTGGGCAATTGGCTTAATGGGAAAATGGTTTTGTATTTGGCAGTTTAGTGATAACCGAAAAATAAATCTTAATTTATAACCCAAACCCGCTGTAGTACCAGAACGTTAGCAGTAATACAACAGCAGAAATGGATAAAATAAAGATTACGGTTTCTTCTCTACTAATTTGCTTTATTATGCAAGCACAGAAAAAGTCAGAAGCTGAAAATTTTGTTAATGACTTTTTTAAGAGCAAAAAAATAGAAAAAAGTTTACTACACCGAAAAAATATGGCCTTCCTATTTACAAACAATAGAAAAAGCTTTAAAAGAAACTACGCTTCAAATTTGGGATACAAGATTTCCAAAATTAATTGATGAAATACCTATCAGTATACTATTCACAAATAAAGAAATGGATTATGTATATAAAGAGATTGAAGAGAACAACATAAAAGGTTGGGCAAAGGGGAAACTAGAAAACTCAGAATTTATTGCTAGTGAAAACGCTGAAAAATATTATGGGATTTATTGCTTTTCAAAACCAGTTTTTTTTAGGAATAATACAATATGCATATTTTATTACGAGGGTAATGAATTTGGAAGTCTAGTTACATACATAAAAATAAATGGTGAGTGGAAATATTATTCTAGTTTTTTTCAGTGGGTTAATTAAGTACTACTGCTAACACACGCTACAAGCAATTTGGGCATTTGGTAATTAAAAAATTGGTTTTGTATTTGGAAGATTTGGCTAATCCGAATAATGGACTTAATTTAGTCCCAAACTGCTTCTAGCGCGGGAACGTTATGGGCTATATATCTGAAAAACCGAAAAAATTAAATTTGAAAAGACCTTTTGTCAACGTATTAATTACATTATTATTAATTTCTTGTTCAGCGAAGAAATCAATTGTTGTTGATTATAATTCCGAAAAATTGTGCAACGGAATTAAAAATATGACAAAGTATATTGAAAACTCAAATGAAGTGAAAATATATTTTTCCGAAGACAATACTGACGTAACAGAATTAAAATACGAAGTTGACACTTTAGTAACTGAAGGAGTTTCTTTTTCATTCTTACAGTCAGAAGTTGCAAACTTCATAAAAAATGAGGAAAAAATCTCGTTAGGTCAAGCTAGCAAAAGACTTGAAATAAAGTTTTTAGCAAAACCAAACATGAAACTAAATTCAGGTTGTTTAAAAAAACTAAATATAAATAACCCGAAAGTTAATATCCGATATTATTATTATCCTGAATATGGGCTACTCACCGCAGAAATATCTAAAATAAAATACATACCTGAATATGGAAAAGGTTTTTTAATCTTAGCAAAAGTTGATTTAAATGGAGAAATAAAAACACTAAAGACAACATTTTGGGAAGAATAAATACAGCCCATAACAGCTACTACAACGGATTTGGGCAATAGGCTTAATGGGAAAATGGTTTTGTATTTGGCAGTTTGGTGATAACCGAAAAATAAATCTTAATTTAGTCCCAAACCCGCTGTAGTACCAGAACGAATGTTATGGGCTATGGTAGCCGACCAAAACGAAAAAATTAACCAACCAAAATAAAATATGATTACCGATTTTAAAGACGTAATGTCAAAACGAACTGACGATGAACTTATCCAAATTGTAACTATAGACAAGAATAAATACCAACCTTTAGCTATTGAAGCTGCAGAAGAAGAAATTAAGAAACGTAACATAGATACAACAAAAATTGAGCAAGTTAAAGTTGACTTAACAACCAAGATAACAGAGCAAGAAGAATTTGAAGCTACTAAAGTAAGTTCTTCAACAAGATTTATAAATTTCATAATAGACACAATTGTATGGTTTATAATTGTAGCAATTTTGACTAATCCAATAAACACAAAAAGTCCCATTCAAATGTTATTCGGATATTTTCTATTTTTTGCTTGTTATATTGGGTATTATGTGTTTATGGAAACAAAATATCAAAAGACAATTGGAAAGTTTATAACCAAAACAAAAGTTGTGAATAAAAATGGAACTAAACCAAAAGTTGGAGATGTTTTAAGAAGAACATTTTGCAGACTAATTCCATTTGACAGAATTTCATTTTTGTTTACGGCAACAGGTTTTCACGATAGACTTTCAGATACAACAATAATCAAAGATGTAAATTAATTAATACCTAAAAAAAAACAGCCAATAACTGCAAAAATAACGAATTTGAGCAATTCTTTTTTCAAAAATATAAGATGAAAAATGTAATCACTAGAAGAACATCTTTAGACGACTTGGAAAAGTTGCAAAAGATTGGGCGAGCAACTTTTGAAGAAACCTTTTCAGAATCGAATTCTGAAGAGAATATGAAAAGCTATCTAGAAGAAGGTTTCTCGAAAGAAAAACTAACAGCAGAACTGAACAACGCCGATTCTGAATTTTATTTTGCACTATTGAATGAGGAAGTTATTGGTTACTTAAAGGTAAATTTTGGAGCATCGCAGACCGAATTGAAAGACAATAAAGCGCTTGAAATTGAACGAATATATGTTTCAAAAGCGTTTCATGGCAAAAACGTTGGGCAACTACTTTACGATAAAGCAATCGAAATTGCGAAAGAGAAAGGTTCGGAATATGTTTGGTTAGGAGTTTGGGAAGAAAATCCAAGAGCGATACGTTTCTATGAGAAAAATGGTTTTGTTGCATTTGACAAGCACATCTTCAAACTGGGAGACGATGAACAGACGGATATAATGATGAAGTTACAACTGGTAAATTTAAAAAAGGAACAACTAACTCGACATACCAATTGAGCCATCATAGAGGTTATGGGATAATTTTAGTGTAACTTAAGAAGCGTTTTAAATGAAAAACTTTTCAGCTACAATTCAACCTCAACTCAACGAATATCGTATTTGCTATTTTAGGTCCCTACTCCCCTTTCTCCAAAAATAAAAAAGCTTTTCCAAGATATTTGATAATGGTCGAAGCGATAAACGATTGATAGCCTGTTTTGGGTAAAGCGATATCGGCTGTTAAGCCGTGCAAATAAACACCTAAGATTGCCGAATCAATTGGAGTATAGGATTGTGCCAATAAACTCGTGATTATTCCAGTTAGAACATCGCCACTTCCTGCTGTGGCCAAAGCTGGGTTACCAGTGGTGTTTTCGTAAAAGTCGTTTCCAAATACAATTTGGGTGGGTGCGCCTTTTAGCACCACAATTATTTGATACTGCTTTGCAAAAGCCATAGTTTTGGTTAGTTTCTCCTCATGACTCTGCCACTTCCCTATCAAGCGTTCAAGTTCTTTGGGATGAGGTGTTAATATCGATTCGGGTGGAAGAAGCGGTAACCAAGTTGGATTTTGTGCCAAAATATTGAGTGCATCGGCATCGACAACTAGTGGTTTTGTAGTAGTGGAAAGAAACTTATGCAATGCGTTTTGAGTCGCCACTTCTTGCCCTAAACCCGGACCAATTCCGACAGCGTTAGGAACTAAACTGAATGCTATTTCTGAAAGGTACTTTTCGTTTGTATCTGTAAGCACCATCACCTCGGGATTGGCTATTTGGAGTATTTCATAGCCACATTTTGGAACCAAAGCAGTCACTAAACCACAACCGGATTGTAAAGCCGCACGAGAAGCTAAGGTAATTGCACCAATTTTGCCATAACTGCCACCAATAAGTAACGCGTGTCCTTGAATGCCTTTGTGGGTATCGAACGGAATGGCCTTGTATCGTTTTCGAGCTTCGGAAAGGTCAATGTAAAGAGGAGTTTTCATTGGGCTTGGATTTGTACTAAAGATACGAAAGCCAAAAGAATTAATTGTTATGAATAGGAACACCTATAAAAAAATGAATCAACACAGATTACTCAGATTGCACAGATTTGTGTTGCCAAAATGAAATAGAAAAACACGAATTGCACCAATAGTCACGAAGGAAATGAGTCAACATAAACAAATTTGTGTTGCCAAATAAAAAAAACGCTCAGTCTCCTTTTTCAACAAGACTGAGCGCTTCGCACTAACAACTAATTTTATAATTTATTTTCAGTGTCGGTGAAGTTACCTGTGATTTTCACATTACTTCCTTTGGTCACTTTTCCATAAATGGTAATGGAAGAGCCTGAACCAACGAAAGTCAAATTGGAATTACTGTTTAAAACCAAATCACCATAAATCACTACAGCTCCCGATACTTTCATTTCGGCATTGCTATTAATTGTCAATCGGGTGTTTTGTCCATAACGCCCTTGACTTAATGTCCCACTCATTTCGAAAGTACCGTTGCTATTGAGGGTTAAATCATTTTGAACTGAAAGAGCACCACAATGAATCAAAGTTGCTTTAGAATTGACAATGATTGATGCTAAAGCAGTACTTCCTGAATAAGAAGCATTTTGATTAGAATTCAATATCAAATTGGAATTTCCAGTGTACGTTGGATAACCGGCGCAAGCAATTGGCTTGGATTTCCCTTCCATTTTTATGATTTTCAATCCTCCTTTTCCGCTAGCAACATAAATATAGTCTCCTTTTGTTTTTACATAATTGGACGAACCAACAATATCCATTTTACCTAACCAATCCAATTTATCATCTATTTTGTAAACAGAAATTCCAGCTGCACCATTGGCCACAAACGTTTTTTCATCATTAACAGAAACGGCATTGGTTACCACATCATTTGGGTCGAACACCCCTCCAATACCCGCTACAATTGGAAGCGTTTGCAACTTTTGACCAGTAGTTTTGTTGTACACTCCAACCCCACTAAATCCCTCGGCTACAATTAATTTTTGTTCGTATATATCCATAGTACGCTTAGCTTCTGGAACATCTACTGTGGTGGTAAAAGAGCGCAGCAAACTCGCATCGGATTCTTTGTAAACACTTACTCCTTTGGTACCGCTTAAAACAAACAACTCATTTTGGTCTAGCAATGCTGAACGCAAATCTGATTGCGCAACGCTGGCTTGTAGTAGATTGGATCCAATCGCATTTTTAAAAACTTTACCGTTATCGCCAGTAACAGAGAAAAACGCGTTACTATTTGCCACTATATCTGTTGTTACTTGTCCTTCAAGAGGTACTATAGTATAATTTTCTGTAAGCAATCCATTGTTTAGCTGCATTACAATAACAATTGCTGGACTAGTAAGCGTAGGGTCTTTATCAATATCTGTGGCTCCAGCTAAATACAATTTCCCGTTGGCATAAGTAAGCGAAGTGATATCGGTATTTTTGATTAAAGCTGAAGTAATAATTTTAGGTTTATAAGGATCAGAAACATCTATTACGTCTACCGCTCCTGAATAGATTTCTCCTTGAAAAGTATAAGCTACATAAGCAAATTTATCATTTACAGCTACGTGATTGGCTTGTAATTGTCTACCTGATTCGTCTTTTGGCGCATTAACCTCAGCAATTTGTACCAAAGGAAAATCATTACTCTCACTTAGTGTTTTACCAACAGCTGTCGCTTTATTTATACTAACAACACCTGAGTTTTCGAGACTTATTCTTTTACTCAACTCGGAAGTACTGTTATTAATATTGATTATGGAATTGGAAGAACCATTCGAATTTTGATCATCACTGGAGGAACATGATGCAAAAAAAAGGACGGCTACTATTGCTAAAATGGATAGTCTTGATTTCATAATTTTTAAAATTTAAATAGTGGTAGGTTCTATTTTGTTCTTCAGTTTTGTAGGTCAAAAAACACAATAAGCTGATTTTAAATTGTTTGCAAATTTACAAAACATATATATAACATGCTTTTGATTTAACATTATTAACTAAATGCTATGTTTTTTAAAGCAATTTTCTTAAATAAATCAAAATATTTTTTACTCCATTAACAAAATGTAATCTGAAAATAATGACGTGTAGTTTAGCCCTGATCGCAATGGCATCCTCTTGTAGCGTTTCTTTAAGCTACAAGAGATATAATGGAGAGCAGGACAAAACGTGAATAATAACGTGATTGTCTGCTCCTACAAAAAAGAATAAATGTTAATTTTATGCATTAAAGAAACTAACTGCAATTTAACCTTATCAAAAGAAATGAGTAAAAGCATTACCACACAAATCGCCTTACATTTGCAGCAAGTGTATTTTGGTGGGAATTGGGCCACCTCAAATTTTAAAGACCAATTGGCTGACGTGAGTTGGCAAGAAGCGAATTTTGCTTTGAAAGAAGGGAATAACATTGCCACCTTACTGTTTCATTGCAATTATTATATTGCTGGATTGATTCCGGTTTTGCAAGGTGGAAGTCTTGATATTAAAGACAAATTTAGCTTTGACAGCCCTAAAATTACTTGCGAAGCAGATTGGGAACAATTGAAAAATAAATCGTGGGAAGAAGTACAACTTTTTACGGCATTGATTGAACAATTGCCGGATAGTTGTCTTTTAGAGGATTTTGTAGAAGCAAAATATGGAAACTACTATAGAAATTTAATTGGTCTAATTGAGCATTGTCATTATCATTTAGGGCAAATTGCATTGCTAAAAAAGGAAGTAAAATCATAAAAAAAGGCAGTGAACCGAATCCATTCACTGCCTTAAGCTCAAAGTCATTTACCTTATTTGGTCCAAATTCCTCCTACGCCAGCTTCCCATAATTTTTTGTTGAAAGCAGGCAATTCTTGATTGAGGATTTGATTTCCTTCGGTTTTTAATTGTTGCCATTTGGTTTGGTATTCTTTCCACAAGTCCTTTACGGGTTGTGTCACTTTAGGGACAACGCTTTCGGATTGATTGATTAGGTATAAGAAATCGGCATTGAACTTATTGGGAAAGTTTTCTACATCATCATAAGCCTTTGATTTTCTTTGCACCATCAATTCATCCCAAGTTTTCATTTTCTGAAGCAATTTTTTCCCCTCTGCTAGTGTTGCAGCTTGTTCGGGATGCGTGGCCAATTGTGTTGTTAATGTGGCTAATTGCTGTTGTTTCGCATACAACGTATTGATTAACGTTTGCATTTCATTGAACGCTTGTTCCATGTCGAATTTAATCGCGTGGTATTCTTGATAGGCTTGGTCTGTGGCTTCAAACAAAGGATTGGCTAACACTTTAGCTTGAGAAGTCAATTCTTGCGTTGGTGTTTGGATTACAATCGTATACTCACCAGGACCAACTTTATGTCCTTCATAACTTCCTTCGATATATACATTTGGATTCCCAAGTAATGCCGCATATCGCAAGTCCCAAACGAATCGGTTAAGGCCTTTATTTTTAGACAGTACAGCATCCGCTTTTGGACCACCATCATAGGATTTGAATTCAGGATCCGCTTTTGAACTGAAAGTTCGAATCGTATTTCCAGCTTTATCCTTGATTAGAATTTTGACTTCATCCGTTTCTTTCAATTCAGGTAATTGATAATACAGTACCACTCCAGAAGCTGGATTTACACCTCGTGTAGTTCCCATACCTGTAAACTCGGCATCGGTTTGATCCAATTCGCTTCCGCTATTGGTTAAATAGGTTGGATTAGGATTGAAAATTTTGAAAGTGTCATTTTGGGTATTCCCTGATTTACTATCTTTCGCAAATTCACGGATGAGATTTAAATCGTCTAAAATCCAAAACCCTCTTCCAGAAGTTGACGCAATCAAATTGTTTTGATGTACTTTCAAATCAGTGATAGGTGTTAGCGGTAAATTCCCTTGAAAAGATTGCCAATGCAGTCCGTCATCAAAAGAAACAAATACCCCTAATTCGGTTCCGGCATACAATAGGTCTTTTACGGTGTCATCTTCGCGAACAACGCGGGTAAAAGCGTTCGCTGGAATTCCTTCGTTAATTTTTTTCCACGTTTTACCATAGTCTGTGGTTTTGTACAATCCTGGTGCGTGGTCATTGAACTTGTATCGTGTCGTTGCCACATAAGCAGTCGCCTTATCAAAAGGAGACACTTCAATGGCGTTGATTAGGCATTCTGCCAAATTAGCTGGAGTTACATTTTGCCAAGTTTTACCTCCATCTCTAGTTACATGTACCAAACCATCATCACTACCGGTATATATTACTCCTTTTTCTAGAGGGGATTCTTGAATATAACTTAGGGTTCCGTAGTTTTCAGCTCCAACGGCTTCATTAGTAAAAGGGACTCCTGGTTTTCCTTGTTTGCTTTTCTCGTTTCGGGTCAAATCAGGAGAAGCTTCTGTCCAACTTTGACCTAAATTTTCTGTTTTTAAAAGCAATTGAGAGCCGTGATAAAAAGTATTGGGTTCATGCCTACTTCTAATAATAGGCGCATTCCAGTTGAAACGGTATTTCATGTCTTTGGCATCGCGTCCTAAATACAAAATTGGCGCTGCCATAACGTTGGTACTGGTTTTGGTTTGCGTATCCAATACTTCGATGGTTCCTTGATAACTTCCACCCAAAACAAACCTAGGATTGGCGGGGTCAAAAGCTAAGAACGCACTTTCGCCTCCAGCCGAAGCAGTCCATTCTTTTTCGGATATGCCATAGCCATTTAGGTTTCTGCTGGCGATTTTAACCGAGGTATTATCTTGTTGTCCTCCATAAATATTGTATGGAAATTGGTTATCTACCGCTATTCGGTAAAACTGACCTGTGGCATAGATGTTTTGACTACTCCATGACTTGCCTTTGTTGAAACTAATCGCAGCTCCTCCATCATCAGCAATAATCATATTATTGGAGTTTTTAGGATTGATCCATAAATTGTGATAGTCGCCATGGGTTTTGGAAATGTCTTCCCAAGTTTTTCCACCATCAGTGGAGCGCATCGCTGGAGCACTCATTACGTAGATTGTATTTTCGTTATTCGGATCGATAAACAACTCGATATAATACCAAGCTCGTTGGATTAATCGATGATCTGTAGTCACCTGAGACCAAGATTTCCCAGCATCATTCGAGACGTACAATCCACCAGCTTCTTTTTCCCAATCGCTTTCAATTAGCGCGTATACTTTTTCGGGATTGGAAGGAGCTACTGCTATTGCCATTTTTCCCATTGCCGCAGGAAGCCCTTCTTTTAAAGGAGTCCAAGTAAGTCCACTATCAACTGATTTATAGAGACCACTTCCTGCTCCCCCACTTATCACTTGCCAAGGCTTTCTTCCGTGTTCCCAAAGGGCAGCATATAAAATTCTTGAATTAGTGGCATCCATAGAAAGTTCAACAGCACCCGTTTGATCGTTTTTAAACAATACTTTTTGCCAAGTATTTCCGCCATCTGTTGTTTTATAAACTCCTCTCTCAGAAGATTTACCGTAAAGTGCCCCTTGAGCCGCTACATAAACAATATCTGGATTTTTAGGATCAATACATATGCGAGAAATATGCTGTGTAGCCTCTAGTCCTATCTTTTTCCATGTTTTCCCAGCATCAGTACTCTTGTACATTCCATCACCATGATGGGTCATTACGCCTCTTACAGCGTGTTCGCCCATTCCCACATAAATCACATTAGGATCACTTTCGGCTACACTAATAGCGCCCACCGAAGTCGTTTTAAAAAAAACATCCGAAATAGGAAACCAACTTACTCCCATGTCTTGTGTTTTCCATAAACCACCTCCTGTAGTCCCCATATAATAGGTCGATGGATCTGATGTAACTCCAGTAGCTGTAACGGATCGTCCACCTCGAAAGGGACCAATAGAACGCCATTTGGCTGCTTTAAAATGAGCGTTTAAATCGGTTGCAACTGCAGTTTTGCCTTTTTGCGCCGATACAGCCGTGCTTAAAACTAGGAAAAGAATTCCTAAAAGAAGTTGTTTATTCATACGAGTACTATATTGTGTTGTTTCAAAAATAGACATTGTTTGGCTAACAATTGCATTCTTACTAAAAATCATTTTTTGCTATCTTTTAAATTTAAACTTGAGGTAACAGTGAATTCCTAAAAAACCTATATTTGAACTTTCTAAATCGATACTATAATGAAAGCGTCTTTTTCTCTATTACTGTTGTCTTCTTTGGTTCTTTTTTCATGTAAAAAAGAAGAAGAAACTGCCTCAAGCAACGAAAGAACCAATGTAGTTCCTTTTACACAAATGGCTGCCGCTCCTGCGACTGCTACTCCACCGACTACCTCAAATAATTCTGCCTATGTAGGAAAAGAAGAAAAAAAGGAAAGTGTCATGTATCAGTACAAGTACACTATGGTGAAGAATCCAAATGCGGTTGCTACAACGACCAAAATAGTTACTCCCCCTGGTATGAATCCGCCTCACGGACAACCTAAACATAGATGTGATATTCCAGTAGGTGCGCCATTGAACTCTCCAGTAGCCAAAACTGCTGCCGCTCCCAAAACCACAGTTGTTACCACTCCTGCTGTAGCCAATGGAAACAATGTACCCCCGCTTTTAGCAACTACACCAGAGGCTGCTCCAACTCCAGAAGGTATGAATCCACCTCATGGTCAACCAAAACACCGCTGCGATATTGCTGTTGGCGCTCCTTTACCCAAAGAATAATAATTCAAATATTAATTACAACTCATGATTACTCAAGCTACTATAGCAGATACTGCTGAATTATCGGCACTAATAAACTCGGCCTATCGTGGCGAAAGTTCCAAAAAAGGATGGACGACCGAAGCGGATTTACTTGAAGGAACGCGTACATCAGAAGAAGAATTAATTAGCATTATTGCTTCTTCCAATCATTATTTATTGAAATTTACCCGTGATGAAAAAATCATTGGAAGCGTCTTACTAATTGCAAAAAAAGAAGTGTTGTATTTGGGAATGCTAACCGTTTCACCAGAATTGCAAAATAGTGGGATTGGCAAGCAATTGCTACAAGCAGCTGAACAACTCGCACAGCAACTTGAACTTTCAAAAATTCAAATGACCGTAATTGGCATCCGAAAAGAATTGCTGGCTTGGTATATTCGAAACGGTTATGAAGATACAGGGTTGCGAGAACCTTTTCCTTTTGGTGAAGGAGATAAAGCCCTTACTACTGCACCGCTTGATTTTATAGTTTTGGAAAAAAAACTAACTTTTTAGAACGATTTTATTGGCGCTCCTAATTCCTTTTAAAAGGATTTACTGTACAAAATACATGTTCATTTTTCCTCGATTTTTAACCTCAATTGCTCCTCTGTATTCAAACTGAAATTGTTCTTTTACTAAGTCAAAAGTATTTTGAGATATATTGATTTTTCCAGGTTCAGAATTGGATTCCATCCGTGACGCTGTATTTACCGTATCGCCCCAAATATCATAGGCAAATTTTTTGGTTCCTACTACCCCAGCGACAACAGGTCCCGTGTTGATGCCAATTCTGATTTGAAAATGATTTTGAGCTTGTGTTTCTTTAGCACTTTCGGTAACAAATTTGATAATCTCTTGTGCAGCAAGAATCATTTTGTAAGCATGATCCTGTGTTTCAAATGGCAAACCGCCAGCACACATGTAGGCATCTCCAACGGTTTTTATTTTTTCTAAATCATATTTTTCTATTATTTCGTCGAATTTTGAAAAATAAAAATCAACCCGCTCCACTAATTTTTCAGGAGGTAATTTTTCTGCATAAGCAGTAAATCCAACAAAATCTGTGAATAAAACCGTAACCGATTCAAACTTTTTCGCCAATACTTTACCCGATGCCATTAATTCGCTCGCGGTTTCCTCGGGTAAAATATTTAACAACAAGGCATTGGATCGATTTTTTTCATTTTCAATGATTGCTTTTGTTTTTTTAATGAATTGGTATCTTCTAAAAAGACCAATTACCAGCACAATTATCAAAACAATTGCAACAACAGTAGCATAGATAATATTCTGTTGCTTTTTGGCTTTAAGTTGCTGAATTTCGGTTTCTTTCTCTAGCAGGTTCACTTGAGCTTGCTTTTTAGACACTTCAAAATTGGTTCTTAAATCGGCCAATTCTTGAACGGTCTTAATGTTGCTTACACTGTCTTTATAAGCAACATAATTTTTGAAGTACGATAATGACAAGCTACTTTTTTTGGTCATTTCGTACAATTTGGAAAGCTGCAAACTTGCACTGCTGATTTGATCTTTATAACCGTTTTTTGTGGCTAATTGATAACTTCGATTGGCTGCCTTAATTGCCTTCTCTAATTTTTGCTCTTTGGTATAGATGTCGGATAAGTGAATCAAATATTCCGAAATACCATAAAAATCTTCAATAGTTTCTAGGGATTGAATGGCGTGGGTTAAATTGTTTTCGGCCTCTTTGTTGTTGCCTTGTTTAAAATAAATCACCCCCATATTTCCAAGTGTATAAGCAATTCCGCTGGTGTAGTCTGCTTTTTTGAAATACTTACCTGATTCAGAAAAATATACTAAAGCTTGCTCTAATTGGTTATTTTTTAAATACTCATCGCCTAGATTGGATAAGGCAGAAGCTAATTTTAAAGGTTCATTAGATTTTCGCAAAATTACAATCGCTTTTTCATAATAGGCGTATGCTTTTTTTGTCTCTTTCATTACTGAAAAAACATTAGCCATAGCCATATAACTCACTCCTTCTCCCACTACGTTTGCGGAGTTTTGAGCAATTTTTATTGCCAACATAAAATCGCTTAAGGCCTCGTGAAGGTTTCCTTTTAGTTTGAGTTTGCTTCCTCTTAGGTAGTACCCTCTAAAGAGATACAAGTTATTCTTTTCCTTTTTGGACAATGCAATTAACTCATTACTATATTTAATTGCCAATGATAAATCATTGAGCTCGTTGAATGCTAAATTGCGAAGTAATTCTAGCTGTGTAGCCGTAGCATTACCTCCTTTTTTATAAATAATAGCCAAACTGTCGGCTACTTTTTGATTTTGAGCGTACAAAGGCATACCCAGAACCAATAGTATAAAAAATAGCGCAACTCTCGCTTTACCTGAAATTTTGGAAAGAGTAGTCAATAAAATAAGCGTTTAGATTGTATCAGGATTGATTTCCAGTTTAGGAGTAACCCCCGGATTGTTCGGATTAATTTCAACTTTAGGGTCAATTAAATAGGATTTTGATTCCTCTTTGTAATGCACTGAAAAATGGATTTTATATACGTTTTGTTTTCCAATTAAACTTTCTCTGTCTTTAACCGTGGCAACTACATTACCTGAAACCCCTCCTTTACCAATAATGGTCAAATCATCGGATTCGTCATTTCCAAAACACATTTCAAAATCATCGTTGCTGGCATCTAAATCATAAACAACTTTGTCAATGGCAATAGAATACCAAGCATCATCGGTTACCCCTTCCCATTCTACTTCTTGGGTAAGATACACATTTGACAAAAAATCTTGTATGTTTCCACTCTCTGAAAAACCACCGTTATCGTCTGACAAATAACAACGTTCGTGTATGTCCTGCTGTGTAGGATTCGACATTTGAAACAATCGGCTTGCTTCTACATTCAACTGAATTTTTACTCTTTTACCCATTTTGATACTATTTTTAATTAAACACTAGTCAAAGCCAAGATAGTAAGTAGGTTAAGAAACTGATTTTTAGATAGATAAAACTATTTCAATCAAAGATACACTTTTTTAGTTAGTCCTTTTCAATTCTGCTTTTAAAACCAAACTTTTTAAAGGAACACACCATAAAAAAACAATTAATTCATTGTTTACAAGTACATTACAAAATAAATAAGTACATTTATATCATAAAATAGTCAAAACATGATGTCAAACTCAGTCCTAATTGATTGGAAAGAAATTCTTCATCCAAAAAACATTTTACTCAATTTAATAGGTGTTGCATTTATAGTAGTTGCGTTAAAGGGGTTTATGATTCCTAATAAATTTTTGGATGGTGGAGTAATTGGCGTTTCTATTTTAATTCACGAAATCACACATTGGCCTTTTGGTATTTTAGTACTTCTATTGAATATTCCCTTTTTGTTTTTAGGACAACGATTATTGGGGTTAACGTTTGCCATTCAAAGCCTTATTACATTTGTTCTTATCGCTGTAGGTATGACAATAATCGAATTTGATGCTGTAACCTCTGACCGCCTTTTGATTGCCTTATTTGGAGGTTGTTTGATTGGTGTTGGAATGGGATTGTGTATCAGGAGTGGTTCAGTAGCAGATGGTATGGAGATAGTAGCGTTATTAACCACAAGAAAAATTGGGCTTAACGTTTCTGAAGTTATTTTTGCTATGAATAGCTTGCTTTTTTTAGCGGCAGCTTGGACATTTGGAATTGCAACTGCCTTGTATTCTATTGTTACTTATTTTTCTGCGGTCAAAGCTTTAGATTATATTTCGCACGGGGTTGAACAGTACACCGCCTTGCATATTATTTCTGCTAAAAGTGAAGAAATGAAAGAATTGGTCGTTCAAAAACTTGGCAAAGGCATCACAGTAATTAAAGGCGAAAGAGGCTATCTACCAGAGAGTTTTGACGTAAAGTCCTCTTGTGATATAATAGTAACCATTGTAACGCGTTTGGAATTACTCAGAATCAAAGACGAAATAAAACTAATTGACCCACAAGCCTTTACCTATATACAATTCATAAAAGAGGCAAGTGGAGGCATTTTGAGACTCAAACACAAGCATTAACTACGGATTCCTAAATTGAAAAACAACAATTACTTCTCTACTTTTCAGTTGCATTATTTTAGTGTACAGCATTGAAAATTCAGTCTTTTATCACTACTATTGTTTGAAATAAATTCGTCTAAATGAAACTAGAAATCAAACAACCTTGGATTACTTCGGGCTATACCATTTTTGCCAATGAAGGTCCAAAAGGACTAAAAATAGAAGTCTTAGCGAGAGTGGTTGCCAAAAATAAATCTTCCTTTTACCATCATTTTGCCGATGTCACCATTTTTACAGAAGAACTATTGCAGTATCATTTGGTCCAATCCAAAATTATTGCCCAAAAAATAGCCCAATGCAAAAGCATCAATCCTGATTTAATAGAAGTATTGCTCGAAGTAAAAACCGATATTTTATTCAATCGTCAATTGCGAATTCATAGGGATATCCCTAGTTTTCAAAACTGTTTTATTGAAGCGAATCGTCCAGTCGAAGCTGCTTTTTTAGACATTTGGGCTGAAGCACTTGGACTAAAAACCAATCCAGCACTCGCCAAGATGATACTGAATTTGACCATAGAGAATTTTTACCTTCAGATTACCGAAAAGAATTTAAATGCAACTTGGCTTATTAATTATCTCAACGAAATTAGAGCGATGGTGCTTGCATTGGACCCAAAATCATAACTTTTAAACGGTAACGTCTAAAAAACCATTAAAAATTACACCAAGTTTGTATACTATTCATTCCTTTCCTGTGAACTATGAAAAATACCAACTGGACCTATTTATTTGTATACATTACCCCTATTGTAGTACTCCTTTCGTTATCGTCAACAACGTATTGGTCATTTTTTGCGGTGTTTTTTGTATTTGTTCTTGTTCCTTTTCTTGAATTATTTACCAAAGCCAGTAACCAAAATCTCAACGAAGAACAAGAAATCATTGCTGCTAAAAACAAATTCTATGACTGGATTCTCTTGGGTTTGGTTCCCTTACAATACTTCATTTTAATGTACTTCTTAGAAAAAGTAAGTACTCCCAATCTCACTTTACTTACTCAATTTGGTCTGACTTCTGCTTTTGGTATTTCTTGTGGTGTTCTTGGTATCAATGCCGCTCATGAACTTGGACACCGAAGTTCTAAAACAGTACAAACATTGAGTAAATTATTATTGGCGACCACGCTCTACATGCACTTCTTTATTGAACATAATCGAGGGCATCACAAGAACGTAGCAACAAACGAGGACCCTGCTTCTAGTAGATATGGGGAAACAGTTTATGCTTTTTACCTAAGGTCCATTTACAAAGGTTGGCTATCTGCTTGGGATTTAGAAAAGAAACGATTGCAGCTCAAGCAACAATCGTTTTGGAGTATCCATAATGAAATGCTCCAATTTCAATTGATACAACTCACTTTTATCCTTTCAATTATTTTCATTTATGGAATTCAGACTGCTGTGTTTTTTACAATAGGTGCTTTTATTGGCATATTGCTTTTAGAAACCGTAAATTATATCGAGCACTATGGTCTTAGACGTTCACGAAAAGGAGAACGCTATGAAAGAACACTTCCGGTACATTCCTGGAATTCTAATCATCCGTTGGGCAGGATTTTATTATTGGAATTATCCAGACATTCCGACCATCATTATATTGCAAGCCGAAAATATCCGCTTTTGCGCCATCACGAACAAAGTCCGCAGATGCCAACGGGTTATCCCGGAATGATGTTACTTTCCTTCATTCCACCCCTATGGTTTTTAGTCATGCACAAGCAACTGCAACACTATACTAATCAACAAATAAAGTAATTATGAAAGAGCAAGCGCTGTCACAAAAATTAGATTGTGATTATGTAGTTATTGGCAGTGGTTTTGGAGGTTCTGTTTCAGCATTACGCTTGGCTGAAAAAGGGTACAAAGTAGTTGTCATAGAAAAAGGAAAATGGTTCAACAAGCCCGAAGATTTCCCTAAAACCAATTGGAATCTCAGAAAGTGGCTTTGGCTGCCTCAACTAAGTTGGTCGGGATTACTGAAATTAACCTTTTTTAGACACGTTGCTGTTCTGAGTGGCGTTGGAGTTGGTGGCGGTTCTTTGGTTTATGCAAACACACTTCCTGTACCCAAAAGCCCCTTTTTTAAGTCAGGTTCTTGGAAAACTTTATGCGATTGGGAAGAAGAATTGGCTCCTTTTTACACTTTAGCCAAAAAAATGCTAGGTGCCGAAAAACATCCTTATACCAGCAAAAGCGAAGTTGTCATGCAAGAATTGGCTAACGTACTGAACCAGCCTTCCGCTTTTGAAAAAACAGATGTTGCGGTATACTTTGGTCAACCTAATGTTACACAACCGGCCCCCTATTTTGAAGGAAAAGGTCCTGATAGAACGGGTTGCATTCAATGCGGAGGGTGTATGTTGGGTTGTAGACACAATGCCAAGAATACTTTAGATAAGAACTATTTGCATCTAGCGCAACGCTATGATTGCAAAATAGTAGCCAAAACATTAGTCTATGATGTCATCCCTTTAAATCACGACGGTAGTGATGGATATGAAGTGCTCTGTAAAGATTCACTTTCCCTATTTCCGAAAAAGAAAAAAATCAGAACAAAGGGCGTTGTTTTTGCTGGAGGAGTGTTGGGTACTTTAGGGTTATTGCTCCGACTACAATCGACCTCGCTCCCCAACTTATCAACAACAGTAGGCAAAGGCGTTCGTACCAATTCGGAGAGCTTAATTGGAGTCACAACTTTTGACAAAACAACAAATTTCTCTAAAGGAATTGCAATTGGTTCTATCGTACACCTTGATGAAAACCGACATATAGAACCTGTAAAATATTCTGAAGGCTCAGGATTTTGGCGATTACTAATGGCTCCAATGATTCAAGGCTCTACTTTGCTTAGTCGAATTTTTAAAATGATTAAAGCAATTTGTCTTGAGCCACTAGCCTATCTAAAGACGTTTTTTGTATCCGATTGGAGCAAACGAACACAAATATTGCTTTATATGGAAAGCATTGATTCAACCTTAAAAATGCAGTTGTCTCAATTCGGGCTACTAAAAACAAATATAGACGAAGGCAAACCACCCACTGCATTTAATCCAGTCGCTCAAACTTTAGCAAAAAAAGTAGAAGGTATTATCAACGGCAAAGCAATGGTAATAAGTACCGAAGCCTTGTTCGGAATTCCGACCACGGCACATATATTAGGAGGCGCTTGTATGGGCAAAGATGCTAATGAAGGTGTAATCAATCAAAACAATGAGGTTTACAATTACAAAAACATGCTCATTTGTGATGGTAGTATGATTTCTGCTAATATTGGTGTCAATCCAAGTTTGACGATTACAGCTATTACAGAAAGAGCCATGAGTATAATCCCTCCAAAGCAAACAAATCAGAACATTTAAGTTAAATCATTAACATATTGAAAAAAATTAACATTTTTTGCCTATTTTAGCAATAGAAGTTCCCCCTATTTGATGTTAAAAATTCACAAAAGATGAAATTTTATTGCTATATCTTTTTTTTACTTTTCGCCATAAATACCCAAGCACAATTTTTTCGAAAAAAGAAAAAAAAGACCATACAATACGAAAACATCATCATTAGTGATTCTGCTACACAACACTTAGTTAATGCCATTCAATTTGAAACCGTTTCCAAAAGAGATTCCTTGACCTTTTACAACGGAGAGTTCAAAAAATTTAAGGATTTCCTTAAGGCAACCTATCCCTTGGTTTTTGAAACATGCACAGAAATTCCCTTCAACTCCCGCTCCATTCTATTAAAATGGGAAGGTACTAATCCCTCTTTAAAACCAAATTTATTTATGGCGCACCAAGATGTTGTGCCTGCAAAACACCAACAAAACAAGTGGCAATTCCCCCCATTTGGTGGAGTAATCAAAGACGGACACATTTACGGACGCGGTACGCTCGATGACAAGTCTTCACTTATAGGTTTACTGGAAGCCGCAGAATATGCCCTCAAAAACAATTTTGAACCCCTAAGAACTACTTATTTTGTTTTTGGAGATGATGAAGAAACCTATGGCAATGGTGCTAAAGAAATTGCCGATTGGTTCATAAAAAATAAAATCGAATTTGAATTCATACTCGACGAAGGCCCAGGCGTTGGACTGGACATTATTCCAGAAGTAGCCAAACCCATTGCCTTTATTGGTATTGCCGAAAAAGGATATGCCACCGTAGAACTAACCGTGAACCAAGAAAGTGGTCATTCCTCTATGCCTTCAAAACATACCGCTATAGGCATATTAAGCCAAGCAATAGCCAATATAGAGAACAAACCTTTTCGGGCGCATTATCATGGATTGGCAAAGAAAATGTTTGATGAAATTGCCCCTGAAATGGATTTTTCAAAAAAAGTGATTTTTAAAAATAGTTGGCTTTTTAGTGGCATGATTAAAAAAGAACTGTCAAAAAAATATTCGACCAATGCTTTGATTAGGACTACAGCAGCAACTACTATGTTTTCATCTGGTGAGTCCGAAAATGTCCTTCCGCACAAGGCTTCTGCAACGATAAACTTCAGATTGATTCCAGGTGATTCTATCAAAGATATCATGCCTTATCTAAAAAAAGTAATTGATAATCCAAAGGTAAAAGTAAGCTTTAAAGGAGAAGCCGTTAACGCCTCACCTATTGCCAAAAAAAAATCTGTGGGTTACCGTGCCTTGGAGAAAAGTTGTAACGAAATTTTTCCAAAAACCCTAGTTGCCCCCGTTTTGGTTATTGGTTCCACTGACTCTCGTCATTTCAACCTTACTTGCAACAATATTCTTCGGTTTATCCCTATGCACTTTAGCAATGCCGACTTAGAACATATTCACGGATTTGACGAACATGTTGAAATAAAAAATTACCACAATATGATTCGATTTTACATACGATTATTTCAAAATCTTAATGATTTTTAATTTTATTGCTAATAATTTAAAACTTAGACCAAATTCGTTGATTGAATATCCTTAGCAATTCTTTGCCACGAGAAATAAAATCAATAAATTAGCCCCACTAAATTTTATATAAAAAACACAATGAAAAATACCGCGCTTACGCACATACACGAAGGTTTAGGAGCAAAAATGTTACCTTTTGCAGGGTATAATATGCCAATTCTTTATGAAGGAGTAAATGTAGAACACGAAACCGTTCGTAACGGGGTGGGTGTATTTGATGTTTCGCATATGGGTGAATTTTTTCTTTCAGGACCTAATGCTTTGGCTTTGATTCAAAAAGTAACTTCAAATGATGCCGCTACCTTAACCATAGGTAGAGCTCAATATTCTTGTTTGCCTAATAATGAAGGTGGAATCGTAGATGATTTAATCATTTACAAAATGGAAGAGGAAAAATACCTTTTGGTGGTTAATGCTTCAAACATTGAAAAAGATTGGAATTGGATTTCATCTCATAATGATTTAGGAGTAGTAATGGAAAATCTTTCTGATGATTATTCGTTATTAGCTATACAAGGACCAAAAGCCGTTGAAGCTATGCAATCATTGGCTACAATTGATTTGTCTGCGATTGCTTACTATCATTTTGAAGTAGCGGAATTCGCTGGTTTTAATGATATAATCATCTCTGCAACAGGCTATACTGGTTCAGGAGGATTTGAAATCTATTGCAAGAATGACCAAGTTGAAACTATTTGGAACAAAGTATTCGAAGCTGGTGCAACTTTTGATATCAAACCAATCGGTTTAGCGGCGAGAGATACTTTACGTTTAGAAATGGGATTCTGTTTGTACGGAAATGACATCAACGACACTACTTCACCTCTTGAAGCTGGTTTAGGATGGATTACCAAATTCACAAAAGAATTTACGAATTCAGAAAACTTAAAAAAGCAAAAAGAAGCTGGAGTGACCAAAAAACTAGTAGCTTTTGAAATGCAAGAACGCGCCGTTCCAAGACATGATTACGAAATCGTAGATGCTTCTGGAGCTGTAATCGGAATTGTAACTTCTGGAACGATGTCGCCTTCTATGAACAAAGGTATTGGTTTAGGCTATGTAACTACTGCCAATAGTGCTATAGATAGCGATATCTTTATAAGAATTAGAAAGAACGATGTACCAGCCAAAGTGGTAAAACTTCCTTTCTACAAAAAATAATGTATCATGAAAAAAATTTTACTGGTAGCCTTACTTGTTGGTGGTCACTTAATGGCTCAAAATAACGCCTCACCATGTAAAATTCTTTCCAAAATAAATGCGTTACTTCAACAAGAGCATGTACAACCAAAACCGGTAGACGATAGTCTATCGGTTTTTATTTTTGATAATCTAATCAACGATTTGGATGCAGGAAGAAATCTATTTTATAAGTCGGAGTACGATACTTTATCAAAAAATTACCGTTTACAAATTGACGATTTAGTACAAAAAGACGATTGCCAATTCATTACAACCTTTGAAGACATTTACCAAAAAGCACTTCTTCGCAACAAATCGGTATTAGAAAAACTCAATAAAGATTCTTTAAATTTCAATACTCCTGACACCATCAGAATGTACAAAAAAGCCTTTCCTGTTTATATGACTGAAAAGGAGTTTGAAAAAATTTGGAGAAAAAAAATTCGCTTTGATGTCCTAAATGAAATTGCTGCAAGCAGTAAAAATCTTGATTCAATTCAATCCAATTTCAAATCACTGACCAATTATTACAAAGAAATTGTTATTCAAAATGAGCTATGTAAAATTAGTGCGCAACTAAAGAAAACAAGCAGTATTTCTGAAAAAGTCTTTGGTTTCTTTTGCACCTATTTTGACCCGCATACCAATTATTTTAGTGTCAATAGCAAATCGAATTTCGTTTCTTCTTTATCAAAAGAAAAGCTTTCTTTGGGTTTTTTAGTGTCTTTGAATGAAAAAAATCAAATCATCATTGAAGATATAGACCCCAATGGCCCCGCTTTTAAAAATGGAAAACTAAAAAAAGGTGACCAAATCATTTCCATTGCCAATGAACAAGAAACGCTAAAAGTCACTTGTTCCTCTTTAGAAGAAATAGGAGATTTAATTGTGTCGGATGCTAACAAAATCATCACGCTCACCATCAAAAGAAAGGGTGAAAAAAACTTTAGCGTCACCCTTGAAAAAGAAGTTTTAAAAGACGAACAAAATACCGTTTTTAGTTATATCGTTGAAGAGAAAAATAAAATTGGCTACATCAAAATCCCTAGTTTCTACTCCAATTTTGAAAGTAATGATAAAACTGGTTGTGCTGAAGACGTAGGTACCGAAATCGTAAAATTACAAAACGATGATATAGATGGATTGGTCATTGACCTGATGGATAACGGTGGTGGTTCTATGGAAGAAGCCATTAAATTAGCTGGTTTATTTGTTCACCACGGTCCTATTTCTATAGTAGTGGACAAAAGTCAAAAACAACAAATCATTCAAGACCCTTATCGAGGCTACTTATACAAGGGGCCTGTGATTATTTTAGTCAATGGAAATACGGCATCAGCTAGTGAGTTTTTTGCCACTATACTGCAAGATTACAACAGAGCTATGGTTATTGGAAGTAGTACCTTAGGAAAAGCAACAATGCAAACCATACTTCCAATTGATAATAATGAAGAGAACTTTGTCAAAGTAACGATTAACAAATTTTACCGCATTACAGGCAAAAGTCATCAAAGTATTGGCGTCCTACCAGATGTGCAAGTGCCAATACTCTATGAATCCATTATTCAAAAAGAAAAGGATTACCCTACTGCATTTAAAAATGATGTTTTACCAACCTCCATTCCTTTTACTCCTTATGTAAAGAATAAATTGATTCATCATTTGGCAAAAAACAGTGAAAAACGAGTAACGGCAAGTTCCTATTTTAACAATGTCGTTAGTATGAATAAAAGAATCGATGAATTGATTAAAAATCCGAAAACCATAATTCCAATGCAAATTGAAACTGTTTTTGAGGAACAAAAATTGGTCACTACATTATGGGAAAGCCTCAATTCTTTCAAAGATGAAAGTATTAGTTTGAATGTAAAAAACTGTTCGTTTAACGAATCGCTATTAAAAGTATACCCTTCTGAAAGAGCGTTAAAAGAGACACAAATTTTGGCCTTGAAAAACAATCACTACTTAAACGAAGCCATACAAATCATCAATGATTATTTTGTGCTAAAATAATCTGGTGCCTACTAAAATTACAACAAAAGAATTGAAATGAATTTGGTAAAATAAGGAATAACTGTATTTTTGCAGTTCAAAATATTTATAGAAATGGGAAGAGCTTTTGAATTCCGAAAAGGTAGAAAAATGAAACGTTGGTCTGCAATGGCCAAAGCCTTTACTAGAATTGGTAAAGATATCGTAATGGCAGTAAAAGAGGGAGGTCCAAACCCAGATGCCAATTCGAGATTAAGAGCCGTAATACAAAATGCTAAGGCAGCGAACATGCCTAAAGATAACGTAGAACGTGCGATAAAAAAAGCAACTGATAAAGATACTGCTAACTATAAAGAAGTGCTTTTTGAAGGCTATGCACCACATGGTATTGCGCTTTTAATAGAAACGGCTACTGACAATAATAACAGAACTGTTGCTAACGTTAGAAGCTACTTCAACAAATGTAACGGTGCGCTAGGTACACAAGGTTCGGTTGAATTCATGTTTGACCACACTTGTAACTTTAGAATTCCAAAAGAAGGAATTGATGCCGAAGAATTAGAATTAGAATTAATCGATTTTGGTGCTGAAGAAGTTTTTGAAGACGAAGACGGAATATTGATTTACGCTCCTTTTGGTAGCTTTGGAACCATTCAAAAAGAACTAGAGAATAGAAATTTAGACATTTTATCTTCTGGTTTTGAGAGAATTCCACAAATCACTAAAAAACTTACAGAGGCTGAAATGGCTGATGTTGAAAAATTGATTGAAAAGCTAGAAGAAGATGATGACGTGATGAACGTTTACCATACTATGGAAGAATAACTTTCCTATAGATTCAAAAAAAAAAAAAAAAAACTCCATTTTAATAAATGGAGTTTTTTTTTGCGGTAAGATTATTAAAATTATTTAACAAACTCTATTTTTTGCTCTTCTTCTTCGTTGACACTATCAAAAAAGCCTTGATCGTTCATCCAATCATCACTAAATACTTTGCTCATATAACGAGAACCGTGGTCTGGAAAAATAGCAATAACATTACTATCTTTATCAAATTCCCCTTCTTCTGCATATTGCTTTATAGCTTGCATAACCGCACCAGAAGTATACCCTACAAAAAGGCCTTCTTTTCTAGCCAATTCTCTAGTTGAATGAGCACTTTCCTCATCTGTTACTTTCATGAATTTATCAATAACATCAAAATCTGTAGCGGTTGGGATTAGATTTTTACCCAATCCTTCAATACGGTAGGGATAAATCTCACTGCTATCAAATTCTTTAGTTTCGTGGTATTTCTTTAGTACAGAACCAAAAGCATCTACCCCTAAAATCTTAATTGCAGGATTTTGTTCTTTTAAATATTTTGCCGTTCCAGAAATCGTCCCTCCTGTTCCACTACACGCAACTAAATGAGTGATTTTACCATTGGTTTGTTTCCAAATTTCTGGACCAGTAGACAAATAATGTGCGTCTATATTTAATTGATTGAAATATTGATTAATATAAACCGAGCCTTTTGTTTCTTCGTGTAGCCTTTTAGCAACATTATAATAAGAACGTTCATCGTCTGCTGAAACGTGTGCTGGGCAAACATATACCTTTGCGCCTAAACTTCTCAGCATATCAATTTTATCTTTTGACGATTTGGAGCTCACAGCAAGAATACAATTGTAGCCTTTAATAATACTAACCATTGCTAAACTAAATCCTGTATTTCCTGAAGTAGTTTCAATAATTGTATCGCCTGGTGATAGTATGCCCTTTCGTTCAGCTTCTTCGATTATGTATAATGCAATTCTGTCTTTTGATGAGTGTCCTGGATTAAAAGCTTCTACTTTTGCATAGAAATTACCTTCTAATTCCTGAGTAACTGTATTTAGCTTAATAAGTGGAGTATTACCTATTAACTCTAAAACATTATTGTAAGCATTTATTTCTTCTTTCATAAAAAAATAGTTAATCTAAGCTGTTAGCAACCCCTTAGATATGTTGCAAAACTAACAAAAAAAATCCAATTACTTTTTAATTTTCTCCAAATCTAACAAAAAACTAAACTCTCTGGCTAATTCTTTTAAAGATTCAAATCGGCCTGAAGCTCCTCCATGACCAGCATCCATATTAGTCACTAAGTACAAAACTGTATCATCATTTTTCATTGTTCTTAATTTGGCCACCCATTTTGCTGGTTCCCAGTATTGTACTTGCGAATCATGCAAACCTGTTGAAACAAACATATTAGGATACTTTTGCTTTGTCACATTATCATAAGGAGAATAAGACAACATATAATCGTAATACTTTTTATCATTTGGATTCCCCCATTCGTCGTACTCTCCCGTTGTAAGCGGAATACTATCGTCTAACATAGTTGTTACAACATCAACAAAAGGAACTTGAGCGATTACTCCATTATACAATTCTGGAGCCATATTTACTACTGCTCCCATAAGCAAACCACCTGCTGAACCGCCTTCAGCATATAAATGCTCTGCAGAAGTATATTTTTGTTGGATAACAAATTTTGAACAATCAACAAAATCAGTAAAAGTGTTTTTCTTTTTTAGTAGTTTCCCGTCTTCATACCATTTTCTTCCTAAATCTTCACCTCCACGTATATGAGCTATAGCATATACAAATCCTCTATCTAACAATGTTAATCTTGTCGAAGAAAAATAAGGTTCCATCGTATTTCCATACGAACCGTACGCATACAGTAACAATGGGTTTTTCCCATCTTTCTTAACAGACTTATGATATACCATCGAAATTGGCACTTTAGTACCATCTGCAGCCGTTGCCCAAACACGTTCTTCTATGTAGTTGCTTTTATCAAACTTTCCACCCAATACCTGTTGTTCTTTCAACACTTCTTTGGTTTTGGTTGCCATATTAAAATCGATAACCGAAGAAGGCGTTGCCATTGATTGGTAACCATATCTAAGAATGTCCGTATCAAAATCAACATTTGTGGTAGTATAAGCACTGTAGGTTTCGTTATCAAAAGGCAAATAATAATCTCCTTTTCCGCTCCAAGGCATGATTCTGATGTGATTCAGTCCATTCGAACGTTCCTCGACTACTAAATAGTTTTTAAATATTTCGATGCCTTCCAATAGAACATCTTTTCTATGTGGAATTAAGTCTTTCCAATTTTCTTTTGAAGTAGCATTTTCAGGCGTTTTCATTAATTTAAAATTAGTCGCCTTGTCTTTATTGGTTAACACGTAGAAAGAGTCTCCATAATGAGAAATGCTATACTCTAAACCACGAACTCTTGGTTGGAATACTTTGAATTCACCCTCAGGTTGGTCTGCATTCAAAATCCTATACTCACTAGTTAAGGTACTTCCCGAGCCAATTACAATATACTTTCTTGATTTTTCTTTGCTTACATAAACATTGAAAGTATCGTCTTTTTCATCAAAAATCAAGACATCATTTTTAGCATCAGTCCCTAATTTGTGTCGATATACTTTATCAGCTCTTAAGGTAACTTTGTCTTGTTGGGTATAAAAAATAGTCGCATTATCATTCGCCCAAACCGACCCTCCAGTTACATTTTCTATTTTATCTGAAAGAATTTCACCTGTTTCTAAATTCTTAACTTGAATAGTATAAATTCTTCTTCCTTTAGTATCTACTCCAAAAGAAGCGTATTTATTATCAGGACTAATACTAAGTCCTCCTAACTGAAAATAAGATTGTCCTTTGGCTAATTCATTACAATTAAAAAGAATTTCTTCAGCAGCAGTTAAACTTCCCTTTTTTCTAGAATAAATAGGATAGTCTTGCCCTTTTTCGTAACGTGTTATATAAAAATATCCGTTGTAAAAATAGGGAACCGACTGGTCATCTTCTTTGATTCGAGCTTTCATTTCTTCAAAAAGCTCTTTTTGAAATTCCTTAGTATCTGCCGTTTTAGCATTGTAATACTCATTCTCTTGATTCAAATAAGCTATTACTTCAGGATTCTCTCTTTCGTTTAACCAATAATAATTATCAATACGAGTATGATTATGTTTTACTAACGTTTTAGGAATAATTTTAGCTATAGGTACTTGTATATTTTCAGCCATTTTTTGTGCGTTTGCCATTGAAATTGTTAATGCAAAAATAACACAAAGCAAACCCAATCGTATCGATTTTTTCATTATTTTTTTTATTGATTATCAGTCAGCAATATAGTAAATTTGCCTCAACAATTTAAAAAAAATCAAAAATGGATTTAATGGGAATGATGGGTAAATTAAAAGAAACCCAACAAAAAATAGAGGACACAAAAAAAAGATTGGACACCGTTTTGATTGATGAACAGAGCTCAGATGGTTTATTGAAAATTACGGTTACAGCGAATACCGCTGTAAAATCAATCACAATAGCTGATGCGTTACTAGAAGACAAAGAACAACTCGAAGACTATTTGATTTTGGTACTCAATAAAGCTATTGCAAGAGCCAATCAAGTAAATCAAACAGAGTTAGATGCAGTTGCAAAAATGGATATGCCGATGATTCCGGGAATGGACAACTTGTTTAAATAATCAAAAAAAAGGATTTAAAGTACAACTCTAAATCCTTTTTTTTATGCTACAAACAAACGTTGCAAGGTTTCTATTACATAAGAATGCATTACTTCTCGGTAATCCAAATGCGTCACAATTCTTAGTTTTCCTTTTCCGAGTGAACTAATTGCGATGTTCTTTTGACGCAATTTTTCGATTAAAAGCGCATCACTTAAACTTGGAATCACTTTAAAAATCAAAATATTCGTCTCAACAGGCTCTACTGATTCCACCCAAGGCAATCGACTTAATAGCAGTCCTAATTCTTTAGCTCTGCGATGGTCTTCTGTCAATCGCATGATGTTATTTTCTAAAGCATAGATGCCTGCTGCCGCTAAATATCCTACTTGACGCATTCCGCCTCCTAAAATTTTACGAACTCTTAAGGCTCTATGAATGGTTTCTTTATCAGCCAACAAAACTGAACCAATTGGCGCTCCCAATCCTTTGGACAAACAAACTGAAATAGTGTCAAACAACTTTCCGTATTCCTTAGGATTTTGTCTTTTGGCTACCAAAGCATTCCAAATTCTGGCGCCATCCATATGAAACTTTAAATTATTGCTATCGCAAACTTGCTTGATTTGCTGTAAGGTTTCGAGATCGTAGCAGGCTCCGCCACCTTTATTTGTTGTGTTTTCTACACACACCAAACTTGTTTTGGGACTGTGATAAAATTCGGGGTCATTGATAGCTTCAGCGACTTGATTTGCAGTAATCATTCCTCTATTTCCATCCAATAAACAGCAAGAAACGCCGCTATTAAACGAAACTCCACCACCTTCATAATTGTAAACATGGGCATATTTATCAGCGATTAACTGCTCACCAGGTTGGGTGTGTAATTTTATAGCCGTTTGATTCGCCATAGTACCTGAAGGAAAAAACAAACCAGCCTCCATTCCAAACATTGCGGCTACACGTGCTTCTAATTCAATTACTGTAGGATCTTGTTTGTAAACATCGTCACCAACAACTGCTCTAAACATATATTGCAACATTTCTGGAGAAGGTTTGGTCACAGTATCACTCACTAAATTAATTTCCATAAGTAGTATTTATATCAGCCACAGCAAGCCCTTAGCTTGTGCTGTGGTATTTTTTTTATATTTTTGCAAAACAAAATTAATAATAATTTATGACAACTACCGAACAAATTAAAGGTATTGTGGAGCGCCTTGGTGCGTTGAGGAGGTATCTTTGACGTTGATGCTAAACTCATTGAAATCACCAACGAAGAAGAAAAAACTTTTGCTCCTGACTTTTGGAATAACGCAAAAGAAGCCGAAATCATTGTAAAAAACTTACGTAATAAAAAGAAGTGGATTGAAGATTATGACAAAGCTGCTTCGCTTACCGAGGAATTACAGCTTGCTTATGATTTTTATAAAGAAGGTGAACTTAGTATTGAAGAACTGGATGAACAATACACTTTAGCTGAAAATCATATCGAAGCTATTGAGTTCAAAAACATGCTTTCGGATGAAGGAGATACTCTAAGTGCTGTATTGCAAATTACTGCTGGAGCTGGTGGAACCGAAAGTTGTGATTGGGCCGAAATGTTGATGCGCATGTACATCATGTGGGGCGAGAAATACGGTTACAAAATTAAAGAACTGAATTTCCAAAAGGGCGAATCCGCTGGAATTAAAACCGTTACTTTAGAATTCGAAGGCGATTATTCATTTGGTTATTTGAAAGGAGAAAATGGCGTACATCGTTTGGTTCGCATCTCCCCTTTTGATAGCAATGCCAAAAGACATACTTCTTTTGCTTCGGTATATGTGTATCCTCTTGCAGATGACACCATTCAAATTGAGATTAATCCCGCCGATATTTCATGGGAAACCATGCGTTCAAGTGGAGCTGGAGGACAAAATGTAAACAAAGTAGAGACCGCAGTACGTCTGCGTCACCACCCTACTGGAATTATTATCGAGAATTCAGAAACACGTTCCCAATTAGATAATAAAACCAAAGCCATGCAGTTGTTGAAATCTCAATTGTATGAAATTGAATTAAAAAAGAAGCAAGCGCTTAGAGATGAAATCGAAGCTAAAAAAATGAAAATTGAATGGGGCTCACAAATCAGAAACTATGTGATGCATCCCTATAAATTGGTTAAAGATGTTCGTACTGGCCACGAAACAAGCGATGTTGACAGTGTTATGAATGGTAATATCGACCCATTTTTAAAAGCTTTTTTAATGATGATGGGACAAAAAGAAGAAGAATAATTCTTCGTTACACTAATAGAACGACTACTTTTAGAGGTAGTCGTTTTTTTTATGCCTTTTTCATACAATCGCGTATTTTTTCACAACATCCCTTTCTAATACGTTAAAAAATTAGGTATCGAGATTGTAATTTACTTTATTTGGAAAATAATATCATAAAATTCACATCTCATTTAATGAAAACCTATTCCATTCAAGAAATTAATAATGTTCTAAAAGGCTCTCTAATTGGCACATTATCCCAAAACATTACTTCGCCAGAACAATTAGACCTAGCCTCAGAAAATCAAATTTCTTTTATAGGTAATAAAAAATACGAAAAGTATTGGAGTACTTCAAAAGCAAGTGCCGCTATTGTAAATGAAGATATCAGCATTGAACCCGGCACAAACAAGGCCTTTATAAAAGTAAAAAATGCCGAATTGGCCATGTCTCAATTGTTGGCTCTTTTTGCTCCACCTCCTCCGCAATTTGATTTTGATGTACACCCAACAGCCACTATAGATGATAGCGTAATTTTAGGTAAAGGTGTCAAAATTGGTGCAGGCTGCTATCTTGGTCCCAATGTAATTATTGGCGATAATGTCACGATTTATCCCAATGCAACACTTTTAGATTTTTCAACTATCGGCAGTGGAACTACCATTTGGTCAGGAGTTGTAATAAGAGAACGTTGTCATATTGGTACCAATTGCATACTTCATCCAAATGCTACTATTGGTGCTGATGGATTTGGTTTTAGCTTTTGCAATGAAAAAGGACTAGTAAAGATTCCACAAATAGGAAATGTTGTAATTGGCAATAATGTAGAAATTGGAGCCAATTCATGTATCGACAGAGGAAAATTCAGTTCCACAATTATTGGTGACGGCTGTAAAATAGACAATTTAGTTCAAATTGGTCATAACAGTAAATTGGGACGTTTTTGCATAATGGCAGGTCATAGTGGTCTTGCTGGCTCTGTAACTTTAGAAGACGGAGTTGTCATTGGCGGAAGCGCCTCTATCAAGGACCACACTACAATTGGTGCTGGCGCGACTGTTGGCGCTGGCTCTGGAGTAACTTGCGATGTACCCGCAGGCAAAGTGGTATTAGGCTATCCAGCAATTGCTGCAAAAGACGCTCTAAGACAATGGGCTTTATTAAAACGATTAGTCAACGACACTAGAAAATAGACACCATTTTGAGTAATTCATAAAAAAGCAGATTTAATTTTCTGATTTTTTGCGTTATACACAAAAAAAGCAATTATTTTCTAACCAAATCATCTGTATCCTATACTATATTTCAATCCTTTTCGTAAATTAGCTTTCTTAAAAAAAACCAGCCACTACCATTATGGATTTAACCTTTAACCAAAACGAAGACCACAATAAGTTACTGTTGTCGCAATTGAAGCATAAATTTGCCAAAATCAAATTAGGAGGAGGTGAAAAAAGAATTGAAAAACTCCACTCCGAAGGCAAAATGACAGCCAGAGAACGAATTGATTATTTATTTGATTCCTCAAAACAAAGCATCGAAATAGGCGCATTTGTTGGAGAAGGAATGTACGCAGAACACGGAGGTTGTCCTTCAGGAGGAGTAGTTATCAAAATTGGATACATACAAGGCAAGCAATGTATAGTTGTTGCCAACGATGCTACTGTTAAAGCTGGTGCTTGGTTTCCGATAACTGGTAAAAAAAACCTAAGAGCACAAGAAATCGCGATGGAGAACCGACTTCCTATTATTTATTTAGTGGATAGCGCCGGTGTTTATTTACCCCTTCAAGATGAAATTTTCCCAGACAAAGAGCATTTTGGTCGTATTTTTAGAAACAATGCGCAAATGAGCAGTATGGGCATCACCCAAATTGCTGCAGTAATGGGAAGTTGTGTTGCAGGAGGTGCTTATTTACCCATAATGAGCGACGAAGCATTGATTGTTGACAAAACCGGCAGTATCTTTCTTGCAGGTAGTTATTTGGTCAAAGCTGCCATTGGTGAAAATATAGACAATGAAACATTGGGTGGAGCTACAACACATTGTGAAATTTCTGGAGTTACCGATTATAAAGCCAAAGATGACAAAGATGCTTTGGATAAAATCAAAAATATAGTTGGTAAAATTGGTGATTACGAAAAAGCAGGATTCAACCGTATTAAAGCTGAGCGCCCTGCATTGGACGAAAAAGAGATTTATGGAATTTTACCAAAAGCTCGTAACGAACAATATGATATGTTAGAAATCATCAAACGTCTTGTAGATAATTCTGAATTTGAAGCTTACAAAGAAGGTTACGGGCAAACCATCCTTACTGGATATGCCAGAATTGATGGCTGGGCAGTAGGAATTGTAGCCAATCAACGCAAAGTTGTCAAAAGTAAAAAGGGAGAAATGCAATTTGGCGGCGTTATTTATTCGGACTCAGCAGACAAAGCAACGCGATTCATTGCTAATTGCAACCAAAAGAAAATCCCATTGGTTTTCATTCAAGACGTTACAGGATTTATGGTTGGCTCAAAATCTGAACATGGCGGAATCATAAAAGATGGCGCTAAAATGGTTAACGCAGTATCCAATTCTGTTGTGCCAAAATTCACAGTGATTGTTGGTAATTCTTATGGCGCAGGAAACTATGCGATGTGTGGAAAAGCCTATGACCCAAGACTTATTTTTGCTTGGCCAAGTGCCGAATTAGCTGTTATGGGTGGAACGCAAGCTGCAAAAGTATTGGCTCAAATTGAAGCCTCTTCCTTGAAAGCAAAAGGAGAAGTCGTAGATACTGAAAAAGAAGCAGAATTATTTGAAAAGATTAAAGCCAAATATGACGAACAAGTTTCTCCTTATTATGCTGCTTCACGATTATGGACGGATGCTATCATTGACCCTTTAGATACCCGAACTTGGATTTCAATGGGAATTGAGGCTGCTAATCATTCCCCAATTGAGAAAAAATTCAATTTAGGAGTCATTCAAACATAAAAAAAAAGAGCTGATTTTCAGCTCTTTTTTTATTTATAATAATCAATTCATTTACAATGAATCAATACTTTCTTTACGCACTATTTTACCCGTTGCGGTCACTGTAAACTTAGGAATAAAAACGATATTTTTAGGTTTTTCATATTTATCCAAAACGCTAAAAACTTCTTCATCAATTGCAATTGGCTCTCCTTCAACGTAAAGAACCACTTTTTCACCCAACACATCATCAGCTTGTCCGTAAACAAAGTAACGTCTTGGAATATGTGTTGACAACTTCTCTTCGATTTTTTCTGGAATCAGTTTAATTCCTCCACTGTTAATCACGTTATCAAAGCGACCTAACCAAACAAATTGTGTGTCCGATACAATTTCAACAATATCATTGGTAACAATAGGTTCAGGGTTTATCTTTTTAGCATGCACCACCAAACAATTGTTTTCATTGCCAGAAACGGTAACATTTGGCAATACCGTAAACGCTCTTTCCCCTACTCTTTTAGCAGCAATATGCGTTATGGTCTCAGTCATTCCGTAGGTTTCATAAATTTCATTAGGCAATTTTACCAATTCTTGTTCTAATGACTTATGAATTTTTACACCACCAATTATGATTTTTTTGATGTTAGTTAGTTTTGCTAATGAATTTTTGGCTTGTAGAGGAACCATTGCGGCAAAATCATATTTAACATCATTATATTCTAATGGATGAGAATTAGGCTCAACAAAATCCATATCTAATCCCAAAATAAACGAGCGTACAAACATCATTTTTCCTGCCACATAATCAACAGGCAAACAATGCAAAACTTTATTTCCTGGATTCAAATCAAAAAAATCTCCAGTTGACAAAGCTGAGCTTACCATTGCTTCTTTTTCAACTCGAATCAATTTTGGCGCTCCAGTAGTTCCTGAAGTATTCATTTCGATATAGGTTTTATCATCGAACCAATCAATCAAAAAATCTCCAAGTGCTTTTTGAAAATCGGCTCCTTCTTTAATAAAAGAATAGGCAACCATACATAGCTGTTCACGGTCTAAGTGAACGCCATTAAATTTAAAATGATTATGTACATTCTTATATGTTACTGTTTTCATAGTAGTAGTAATTTATTCTAGTATATATTAAATTTTTATATTTCCTGTAAGTTTTTCTTTCCAATTATTCCATTTGTATTTCCTCCCAAAGATAAGCAAAAGTATCGGGTATATTAGCACTACTGGCAAGATAACATCAAATCCTAAGGTAGGTTCTGAAACATCTTTCAATATCGAATTCGTTTGAAAAGCAGTCCAATCAGAAGTAACCAACAAAGCGCCTATTAAGTTATTTGCTGCATGAAATCCAAGCGCTAATTCCATTCCCTCATCCATTAAGGTGATAATACCGAGAAACAGACCTGTGCCTATGTAAAAAATCATAATGGAGTTTCCTATTTTCCCAACTTCGGGATTAAACCAATGCAGTAAGCCAAAAATAAGAGAAGTCATTAGCAAAGGTGCCCATTTGTTCCGGAACAGATTAGCGAAACCTTGCATTAAGTATCCTCTAAAGATATACTCTTCTGTTGAAGTTTGAATTGGAATCAATACTATACCAATTAGAAATAGTACAATGAACGAGTCGAAATTGAAATTTACTTTAAAAAAGCTAGGATTCAAATACCATTCAATTACAGTAGTCATTACTCCTATTACGGCCCATAATCCAAAAGAAAAAAAGATACGTTTCCAATCTATTTTTGGTCTTGCAGTAGTTACAGATAGTATGGTTTGATTATGAAACAATCGAATTACCAAAAACATAGCACCTAATGCAAAAACAAAAGAAATCAACATTAAAAATAAAGTTGTATTGGAATCAAAGAAATGCATGACCTCTTCATTTGTAGAAGGAAAAGCGACCTCTTTATTAATGGCTTTAAAATAGATTGCAATTAACATGGGTAATTGACCAACAGATGATGCTATAATCACAGCAAGTGACCCAAGTAAGTACTTATAGAAATGATTTTGGGGAGTAACTCCTTGTTCTAAAAACATAGTATTAACAGTTTGTTAAATAGATTTACAATATAGTTAGCATACATTTGCACTCCCTAAAAGTACCTATTTATTTTGCATTAACTATACAAAAAAATCAAAAAAATGTTACAAATTTTTCATAACAATCGCTGTGGCAAATCTAGAAATTGCCTATCAATGCTTGAATCTTCTGGAAAAGAATTCGAAATCATCTCGTATTTAACAACACCTCCAACAGCAGCAGAATTAAAAGGGATATTAGAAAAGCTAGGCATAAGTCCAATCGATTTGGTTCGACAAAAAGAAAAAACTTGGATTGACAATTTCAAAGAAAAAGACTTTACAGACGAAGAGCTCATTAAAATAATGATTACCAACCCAATACTAATTGAAAGACCACTCTTAATTTCTGAAGAAAAAGCAATAATTGCCCGAGATGAAGAGAAAATCATCAACTTTCTTAAAAAATAATCTCTTTTTTTAACAAATTTTTACCATTTGTCAATGAAACCTATTACCCTTTTACTAGTCTAAAGGTGTAAATAAAAATAAAAAATGAAAAAACTTACCAGTACCATTACCCTATTATTATTCTGTTTTAGCTTATTAGGCTACGCACAACCAGGCAAAGCCAAACTAAAAGTTACAGGAAAAGTAATCGAGAAAAATTCTAAGCAACCTCTTGAGTACGCAACAATTACGCTGAAAAATACCGCCAATCCAAAAATGATTGCAGGTGGAGTAACCAATAACAAAGGTGAATTTACCATAGATGTAAGCTCAGGAACATACGATATCATTGTTGAATTCATCTCTTTCAAATCAACTACCATTAAAGAAAAGAACATAACAGAGAACCTTTCATTAGGCACAATTGGTTTAGCAGAAGATGCCGCACAATTGAACGAGGTAGTAGTTCGTGCAGAAAAAACAACGGTTGAAATTAAATTAGACAAAAAAGTATACAACGTAGGTTCTGATTTAATGGTAAAAGGAGGAACAGTAAGCGATGTGTTGGACAATATACCTTCTGTAGCAGTAGATGCTGAAGGAAACGTAAGTTTGAGAGGAAATGAAAACGTAAGAATCCTTATTGATGGTAGACCTTCCAATGCTATTAATATTACAGAAGCATTACGATTAATTCCTGCTGATGCTATCGAAAAAGTAGAAGTTGTAACCAATCCTTCTGCTAGATACGATGCTGAAGGTGGTGGTGGTTTATTGAACATCATTTTAAAGAAAGGAAAAAACCAAGGTTTTAACGGAACTTTTATAGCCAATACTGGTTACCCAGATAACCATGGTATAAGCGGAACTTTGAATTACAAAACAGAAAAATTTAACTTGTTTACTACTCAAGGTTACAATTACAGAAACAATCCTGGTAATGGATTAACCAATTCAAAATACTTCAATACAGATGGTAGTGTAAAAAACTACGTTTATGAAGACAGAAGCAATGACCGTTTTAATAATGCCTACAACGGTACTGCCGGTATAGAATGGTACATTGACAAATCAACTTCTTGGACCAACAGCATCAATTACCGAAAAAGTAATGGTAATAATGAAGATAATGTATTCCAAGACAATTATGACAAAGATTTTGTATATGAATTTACTCGTAACCGTTTAAACAAAGAAGATAGCGATAGCGAGAATTTCGAATTCGCTTCTAATTTTATTAAAAACTTCAAAAAAGAAGGACATAAGTTGAGTGTTGACATCTCTATTTCTAGCAATAAAGATTTGAATTCGGCTTTAATTAGTGATAAAACAACAATTGACCCAGTGGCTAAATTGGATGATTCCCGAAACAATCAAGATCAGAAAAGAAACTTATTTGTGGTTGACTATGTTTTACCGTTAGGAAAAGGACAACAATTTGAAGCGGGTTACCGAGGTGACTTTACAAATTTAAACACCGATTATGCCGTAACTAGCAATGGCGTTCCTGTTGATATTTTTACCAATTTTTTAGAGTACAAAGAAAGAATAAACGCTTTCTATACGCAATATGGTGTAAAAGTAAACAAACTCTCAATGCTTTTTGGTTTGCGATATGAAGATTCAAATATTGACATCAATTTCCTTAAAACAAATGATTTCACTACAAAAAAATACGGCAACCTCTTCCCAAGTGCGTTTTTTACTTATGAATTGTCCGATAAAAGTAGTGCTTCTATTAGCTACAGTAAACGAATTCAAAGACCAAGAGGTCGTTTCTTAAACCCTTTTAACAACTTCTCGAGTAACATTAATATTTTTGTTGGAAATCCTGATTTAGATCCTGCGCTTACCGATGCAATTGATTTTGGTTACATTAAAAGATGGGAAAAGTTAACTTTAAGCACATCATTGTATTATAACACTACTAAAGATGCCTTCCAATTTGTTAGACGCGACTCAGGGGAAACTGTTAATGGTATTACTGTAATTGAATCATCACCAATTAATCTTGGTACAGAAATGCGAACTGGTTTTGAAGTTAACTTAAATTATTCTCCTTACAAATGGTGGAAGTTGAATAGTAATTTTAACTTCTTTGCCGTGCAAACTCGTGGCGATTACGAATACACAACTTCAAAAGGAGAGATTATTGTTCAAAATTTTGATTTTGATGCCACTTCTTGGTCTACCCGATTGACTTCTAAAATTACTTTACCAGCCAAAATAGATTGGCAAACCAACTTAACGTACAACGGACCACAAGATAACGCACAAGGAAAAAGATTGGGGATTTTGGCTATGAATTTAGGCTTCAGTAAAGATATTTTAAAAGACAAAGCTACCGTTGCCTTTAACGTAAATGATGTTTTCAATAGTAGAAAAATGATGTCTGAAGTTCTAATTCAAAGAGTTGAATCCTATTCAGAAATGCAATTTAGAGAAAGACAGTTTACGCTTTCTTTTACTTATCGTTTCAACAAAGCTAAAAACGAAAGAGAAAAGCCTAAGAAAAATATGAACGAAGGTGAAATGGAATTCCAAGGTTAAACCTAGATACTGGATTAAAAGAGAGACTCGTGAAAACGAGTCTTTTTTTTGTTTATCCATCAATCGTATGCATAAAAAAAAGGACTCGTTGCGGAGTCCTTTTTTTATAGAGATAATTAGATTATACTAATTCTTCTTCTTGCTTCTGTTTTGCTTTTTTCTCTTTGTATGCTTCCCAAGATGCTCCACCTACCCAATAGGAAATGAAACCAACTAAGAAAAACATTAACCAAAATCCCATTGTTAGGATGGTTAAGAAAAGTAAGAAGCCTAAGTACTGTGAAAATTCAAACATGTTTTCCGGAATTTTGAATGTTGCGACAAATATAGTGGGAATATTTTTTTAAACCAATAAAATCCTTAAAAACTCCACTATATTTTTAAATCTATTTTGCCTTGGCTCAAGACTGCGCTATACTATTGCTACTCAATAAAAACCGACTACTTTTTTGCAACAAAATCTTGCAAATAGCTAAAACGTTCTGTTAACACACCGTTTTCAGTCATTTTTGCCCTTGCCAAAATTCCATCAGCATCATTATTAAAAAATGCTGGAATCACGTGTTGCGTAAACATTTCGCCAAAACCTTCACTCGCATCTTTGGGTAATTCACAAGGTAAATTATCTACAGCCATCACGACAATTGCGGCTGGATGAAAAACATCAACCTCTTTGTTTTCGCTTGGCAAATAACCATACAAGGGGTCTTCTATAGTTGAAGCTCTCAAAGTACAAGCAATAGGACCATTGACATCACAAGAAACATCGGCTACTATTTTGATCGCACAATCATTGGCTTGTAACATTTTCTGAGATAAAATTTGAGGCGCAGCATTGGCGTGAAAATGCCCCGAAATATAAATATCTGCTACTTTCGTAAAACGCTCAAAATCGGACTCATACTCTGAAGGGTTTTTATTAAAATCTTTAGTATCTAATTTTTGACCATCCATTCGTTTATTGTACTCTAAAACATCAATTTGAGTAAATACGGGTTGCGTAAATTTTTTGGTTAAAAAATTTTCAACAGAAACCTCTTTGATTTTCATTGCTAATAGCATCTCCTTCACTCCACTGCCTACTTTTCCTGTACCCGTAACTACAATTTTTATAGGAGGAATGATTTGTCTTTTTACTTGCTGTACCAAAGCCTCTCTACCTTTCAAAGCCGATGCTTTAGGCATTTTAAACAATTCAAATTTAATTCCAAAAGCACGAATGGCATTATACGCTCCTACGATACCTGCATAACGACCAAAACCAATTAGTCTTTTATTCGCAGCATCAACGATGGTTTCATGATCGTATAATTCTATGTTTTTCTCTAAAACGGCTTGCAATAACTTTTGATTGTAAGGTTGTTTTTTGATGGTATGCGAAAAAAAGAAGTATTTTTTATTAGGAATTAAAGCTTCTACAGGAACTTCTTTTACACCAAATAAGACTTCGCAGTCGGACAAATCATCAGTAACTTCGATTCCTAAGTTTTGGTATTCTGCATCCGAAAAAATACGAATATCAGAAGGCTCTACTTTAAAAGATACTACAGGAAATTGTTCTTGAATGGTTTTGATTTCATTGGGAGAAAAAACAACTCTTCTATCTGGTGGGTTTTTTCTTTCTTTGATAATTCCAAACTTCATTTTTATAGTATTTAAATTACGTTATTATTTAACTTTATTGAATTTATTTGTTACAAATATAACAATATAATCGAAAAATAAGCATTTCCCATCTATTATTGTCAAAATGCATTTACATTAATTATTGAACTCCAATACTCTAAACTGAAGCCTTATTTTTATGAGGATGAAAAGTGAGATATTTTGAAAAAAACTAGAATTAAAAAGCAATTGATTCTATATATTTGTTTTTTTCAATTTTCCAACAAATGACTCTTATTAAAAAAGCAAATATAGCACAATTACTTGTCCTTTCTTTGGCAATTACCTCCTGTGCAAAAGAAATAAAAAAAGTAGAATTAACCGATGCACAGCTCCCTAAAAACGTACTTCCGATACTCAAACCAGCTGCAAAAGATAGTACTGAATTAACAGCCACTTATATTCAAGAAAAAAGAGCAAAAATTGACGCTTTTTACAAAAAAAACTGGCCCAATAACACTATGAATGGAAGTTTTTTAGTGGCTCAAAATGGCCAAATTATTTATGAAAAATACAATGGCTTAGCGAACCTTAGGGATAAAGATACTATTACAAGCGAAACCCCATTGCACATAGCTTCAGTAAGTAAAGTTTTGACTGCGACAGTTATTTTGAAATTGGTGAATGCAAAACGATTGGATTTAGACCAAAAAGTAACCACTTTGCTAGATCGATTCCCTTATCCTGATGTTACCGTGAGAACCTTATTAAATCACAGAAGTGGGATACGCAATTATTCGTATTTTACAGACAGAAAGGCCAATATTTGGGACCGACACAAAACGTTGACCAATCAGGATTTATTAGATTTGATGGCAACCAAAAACATAGGTTTAGAATTTAGAACAGACAGTCGTTTTGCGTATTGCAACACTAATTATGCGATGCTTGCTTTAATTATAGAAAAAGTTACCCAACTTTCTTATATAGAAGCCATGAACAAAATGCTGTTTCAACCTTTGGGCATGACACATTCCTTTGTTTGTGACATCAAAAAAGATAAGAAAAGAATTGTACCTTCTTACAAAGCGAATAAAGTAGAAATCGGTATCGATTATTTGGATGGCGTTTATGGAGATAAAAACATTTATTCCACTCCTAGAGATTTGCTCAAATTTGATTTGGCAAGAAATGCTAAAAACTTCTTGGAGCCAGGATTATGGGAACAAGTTTTTAAACCGTATAGCAATGAGCGAAAAGGAACCAAAAACTATGGGCTTGGAATTAGAATGATCAATTGGGAAACCGGTCAGAATTTTTATTTTCACAATGGTTGGTGGCACGGCAACACCTCTTCCTACATAACTTTGCCAAAAGAAAAAGTTACCATTATTGCTTTATCCAATAAAATGACTAAAAACACCTATGCGGTTAGAAAATTAGCAACTTTGTTTGGCGATTATCCTTTCAAGTTAGACGACATAGAGTAAAAAAGCCTCTTTTAAAAAAAGTGAACCCCCTTCAGAGATCAAATGAAGGGGGTTCTTTTGCAAAAAACTAATTCAATTACTAATTCGAAATGATCATTTTTGAAGTAAGCACTTCACCAGATCTAATCACTTTCACGATATAATGGCCAGGAACCAAACCATTGGTTGTTGTTCTAATTCTATTCGCCCCTTTTTCAGATTTCACTTCTATATTTTTCTCTTCATTGCCACTTAAAGAAAAAATACGAATCGATACCTTGTCCTCTTTTTCACTATCAAACTCAATATTAAAATCTTCTCTTGCAGGGTTAGGATACACAGCTATTTTTTTGGAAGTTGTATCATTCTCAACCACAACAGTATCTTCATTGATTGCCTCTTTCAAGGCTATAGCTTTGGCTGCAGAAGTTGTAATGTTTAAGGTGTAATCTTCTGTCTCACCATAGTTGTATGTCCCACAAGGAGAAGTAATCGAATTGTAACTAACAATAACACGCATTCTTACTGCACCTGTAACCGCAGAAGCAGGAGCTGTGATTGAAGGTGTTAAAATATTTCTACTAAAAATACTGTATACTTCCTCACCAGCATCAGTAAATAAACCGTTGTTGTTATAATCTATATAAACTTTCCAGTACAAACTTCTTCTAGCACTATAACCTGGGGTCAATGTTAATGTAGCTGCAGTTCCTTTAGTTATTGTAGCCGATTGCGCGGAGAAATCAGCATAACCTCCGTTGATTCCAGAAGCATTGTTTATCGTTCCGATAGCTACTTTATCAATCCATTCACTAGTAGCACTATTTCCTTTAGAGGCACAATAAGTAACTGTTGGTGTTCCTCCTGTAGTTGTAAATGAAGTTGTTCCAGCCGAAGAAGCTCCCGATGTACAATTTCCAATTACCTCCACATTATACGCTGTTCCTAAACTAAGTCCCGATAATGTTACTGATGTAGCAGTCGTATTTGACAAAGTGGTCCAAGTAGTGGCAGCTGTTGTTTTGTAACGAACCGTGTAGCTTGTTGCCGCAGTTGATGACCAAGAGATGGTTGCACTAGTATTAGTAATTGCACTTGCCGCTACTCCTGTAGGAGTTGCACAAGAAGTTGTTCCTCCTGGAGGTGTACCGCCAAGTGTTTCTGTCAAAGTACCGCTAATTACTTTGATATTACCCCAAGAGATTCCAGTTCCCGAAGTCGTAACCCAATTGTTTAAATCAAAAGTATTGGAACCAGCGGTATTACCTGGAATCTTAACAATCTTAACCCCTTTTCCGGCATTATTCCAAGTTAAAGGCGTTCCGGAAACAACCGTTTCTGGAGTTGAATTCGATTCGATTTGGTAGAAATAAGCAAAACTAGCTGTAGTTGGAGCAAAAACGCGCGCCAATCCGTTTTGGTCGATACATACTGCTGTTTTTTCAAATACGCCAATTCCTTTTGCATTCAATCCAGCGCCTAAATCTTTCCACATTCTAGCTAAAAAAGTCGTTTGTCTTCCTCTTCGGTCAGGATTATCATAATGTGTATCTGTAATTACATTGGCCAAGTATGGACTGGACAAAAAATCATTTACACCTATTGTAACTCCGCTAGCGTAAGGATTTGCTAATGCTTGTGCAGAAGTAACACTAGAATTTGCTGCACTATAATAGTATTGTCCCAAAATAGCACAGCCCGCACTAGTTCCACCAACTGGTACTTTTTTGGTATTGATTAAATAATTGATTGCGTCTTCTACTGGGGTATCTTTCCAGTAGGAAACATAAGTCGCTTGATCGCCACCAGCAATAAATAGCGCTTCTGCATTTCTGATTTTGGTCGCTATCGCTGCAATACTTGCTTTTGCTCTAGTATCTATAATTATCGTCTCTACTGAATTTACTGGCACACCCAATTCAGAATACATATAAGTATTATAACCATCAGTTCCCGCGGAACGCAAAACAACCACATCTCCTCCTCCTGCTTTTTGAAACATCCATTTGATGGCATCATCGTTATCTGTTCCACCTCCCATTAAACAAATTCCCCCAGTGGTAGTTGTGGTTACATCTGTAGTACTCCCTACTTTCCAACTTGTGTAGGTTTGTGCTTGAACTGTAAGTCCAAAAAACAAAGCAAAACCTAAATGCCGAAGGCTTTTTAAAGCAAAATAATTTTTTCTCATAATAAATGGTTTTTGGTTAATTAATTTTTATAAAAATAACAATTAAAAAACAAAATTCATTTTTTTATCTTAAAATTAAAGTCAAATTTATTATTTTTACCAGATTAACAAAAAAAGCTATTTAACACCCTATTCATTTGAGTAATTCTTAAAAACAATAGCTATTTAAAACTAAATTTTCTATATAATGCCTCAATAAGAATAATTTTAAACAAAAAAGAATAAAATAAAACTATTTATTACTACATACAACCATTTAAAAGTCAAACATCTAAAAACCACTTCTTGAATAAATACACACTTCTTATACCATAGAAGTCCTTTGTAGCGTCGATTTTAATAGCAACAAAAAATTTTTATTTGGCTATATTAGTTTATATTTGCAGTCCAATAAATGGGGTCGACTGGTTTTGACAGCAAGTCGAATTGAAAAGTAAGCACGTCGAGCATTGAGACCTTGCTCGTAAATATAAGATCTCACACTTTTACACGGCGAAAATAACTACGCTTTAGCTGCATAATCCGAATTATAGTACGATTGCGCCACGTTCCTACAAGGTAGGAAAGCTGGATTCTCCTTGAAAGCCTTGGTTTGTGGCGGTCAGTACAGGGGAACCGTAAAAATAAACCTAGATTTCCATAAGCTTCGGGTGGATTTCGAAACTAAGAAGATAAGTGTTGAGTGGTTGTTTCTGACCTAGCTCAACATCGAAAACCCAATCAGGAAATAAGCGTGTAGAAAGCCTTTTAGTTGCTTGTTTGGACCCGAGTTCGATTCTCGGCGACTCCACTTTTACAATTTCAAATCAGAGCAAAAGCCTGTAAATCGTAGGATTTACAGGCTTTTTTGTTTTGGCTACAACTCAAATAATTATTGATAAATACAAAAATCATCCGTAAGCCATAAACGAAACCAACTACTTCTACCCTATCTAACCCAAAATATACCTTAAAGAATTTAGAGCAATGTTTAGCATCAACAAAGAACTAGCTCTTCAACTTGCTTGACATATTTTTGCCCAATCAATGCCACTCCAATCGAATCCGTAAGCAAAAACTTGTCCATAAAAAATTGCGAACCGCCCAACACTAAAGTGTAGTCTTAGCTAAAAAGGAAGTAAGGACAAGAAGATTTTGCGAGATACTCCAACCAATCACAACAATACATCAATCCAAAGCCAACTAAAAACAGCCAAAACAGTACCAATCAACCCCTTCGGCAATCACTGCAACGTGGTGACCGAAATCCTACTAGCACGCTAGGAACATTTTGCAGCCAATTAATCCATTACACCTATCCTCTTCAAACCAAATGCAAGAGATAAAAGATACTCCCCGATGCACTAGCACACAAGCCCTCACATTCCCCACGTACGGACAGGTCGTGATCGATCCTTTTTGCATTTTGCTCAATCTAGACAGATTCATACAATTTCAAACTGTGAATACATAAAAGACGTAATCATCAAATAACTACTATGAAAACTGACCATTGCGCTATGTCTCTATTTTGATAAATTTTATGCTATTTTATTGCATTTGTTGATAACAAACAGTTGGTTTAAGGTTTTCCTCATTTTTCTTTCGTTTGCTTTTTAGTATGTTTGTCAATAATTAAAGTAAAGAAATGAATGCAAAACCTTTTTTAAAGTGGGCTGGTGGTAAAACACAATTGATAGGAGATATAGAAAATGTATTGCCGAAGAAATTTATTGCTAATAAATTCACATATATTGAACCGTTTGTTGGCAGTGGTGCCATTTTATTTTGGATGTTAAATAACTTTCCAAAAATCGAAAAAGCAGTTATAAATGATATTAATTCAGATTTAACAAATACTTATAAAGTAATAGCATCAAAACCAAATGAACTAATTTCTTTATTAAAAGAATTCCAATCAGAATATCATAACATAGATACTGATACTGTACTCAAAAGAGAATACTATACAGCTAAAAGAACATTATTCAATACACGTTCAACTGATAAAGAAACACAAGCTGCATTATTCATCTTCTTAAACAGAACCTGTTTCAATGGTTTGTTCCGTGTAAACAAAAGCAATGCGTTTAATGTTCCAATTGGAAGTTATAAAAAGCCAATGATTTGCGATGCTGATAATTTATTAGCAGTTAGTGAAGGACTTCAAAAAGTAGAGATATTGACAGGTGATTATCAACAAACGCTTTCTCATGCTGAAAAACCAGCGTTATTTTATTTTGATCCACCATACAAACCTTTAAACAAAACTTCAAGTTTTAATTCGTATTCTAAGGATGAATTTGATGATAACGAACAAATTCGTTTGAGAGATTTTTGCAAAACCTTAAATAACTTAGGACACAATTGGATTTTAAGTAATTCCGATGTGAAAGGCAAAGACTTAGAAGATAATTTCTTTGATGATATCTATGAAGATTTTAATATTAATAGAGTTTTTGCAAGAAGAAGTATCAATGCTAATGCTGATAAATTTAATATGGGCGTTTCCCAAAAGGGCCAGGCTTTCCGTTCCAATCTTTTGCTTTTTAAAGAAAAAAGCAAAAGGATTTCCTCTACAATACTTAACGCAAAACTATCTGCTTAAAAATGAATCTTCAATTTGATATTAATCTTGCAAATAATTATACGAATAATTCTCAAATTGCTAGAGTATTAACTGAAAATTGGGTCAAACACAATAGTTACTGTCCAAGTTGTGGAAACTCTAAGTTATCAGAATTTGAAAATAACAAACCTGTAGCCGATTTTTTTTGTAATAAATGTTTAGAAGAGTTTGAATTAAAAAGCAAAGATGGTAATAAAGTTGGAGATAAAATTGTAGATGGTGCTTATTCAACAATGATAGAAAGAATTAATTCTGAAAACAATCCAAACTTTTTCTTTTTAAATTACAGCAAAACTAATCTTAGGGTAAATAATTTTCTAATAATTCCAAAGCACTTTTTTGTTCCAGAAATTATAGAAAAAAGAAAACCATTAAGTGTAACTGCAAAACGAGCAGGTTGGGTAGGCTGTAATATTGATATTTCAAAAGTTCCTGAAAGTGGCAGAATTTTTTTGATTAAAAATTCAGAAATAATTTCACAAGAAAAGGTACAAGAAAAATGGTCTAGCACAGATTTTTTAAAATCTAAAAGTATAGAAAGTAGAGGTTGGATTTTAGATATTATGAGTTGTATCGATAAAATAAATAATGATACATTTTCATTAAAAGAAATTTATATTTTTGAAACTTATCTAAAAACAAAATATCCAAACAATAATCATATCAAAGATAAAATTAGACAGCAATTACAGATTTTAAGAGATAAAGGAATAATCGAGTTTAATGGAAGAGGAAGTTATAATAAATTATGATTATGAAACAATACATATTTATTACACCAGAAGGAACAACATTTTCACCAAATGGTGATGAAGTTGAGAACATGCAAGTTATTGGTACAGTTGAGAATGTAGAAAATGAAAATGAAGCTTTAAAAAAATTATTGATTGAAAATGAATGGATAATTGATGCTGAATTTAATGTTGCTGAATTTATATGCTATGAAATTTCTTAAATTTTCTTTAGAAATATTATTTTAAATTTAAATATTTCCCTTCAATTCCTGAGTTTTTTAATGACATCGCATTTTCTTTACCATAAGCTATGAATACACTTGGTGCCCCAGGAGTGCCTCCCTGTATACCACTGACATGATAAAATCTTATTCTTCCTTTAACAAATAAAACTGCGTCTGCATCATTCCAAATATGTTGAAAAAATAGTCTAGTTTCTGTTCTTGCAAAAATTAGAGCAATTCCATTTCCATGAGTCTTTAATTTTTCAAGCCATAATTCCATTCCACGACCATATGGTGGATTAAGATAGACTCTACCAAACCAGTCTCTATTTAAACCGTCATCTAAAATTGTGAAATTATGTTGTGCGTGTAAAAAAGGTGCTCCTACTGGACTACATGGGTCTAAATCAAATTCTCCAAGTTTCTTAACAAGTTCTGGAGGAGTTAACCATTCAACTTTAGTGTTTTCACAACGCTCAAAAGATGTATTCATTTGCTTAAATTTGATTGCAAATATTAGATCATTTTTTTGATTAAACAAATGTAATATGATCATTTTCAATATATTATGAAATAAAAATAGAAGTAATTGATATACAGAAATATAACTTAATCTCTTTTGAAAAACTACAAAATTATCTCCTTAAACAAAGGAGCTTGGGACAAATCGGAAGGGTTTGATTTTATCAATGATTTTAATCGTACATGGTTAAAATTGGTAAGAGAAAAACTAAAAGATAATGGAACTATCTGGATAAGTGGAACCTATCACAACATTTTTTCCATCGGGCAATTATTACAAGAGTTAGATTTTAAAATCTTAAATGTTATCACTTGGGAAAAGAACAATCCTCCACCTAATTTTTCATGTCGCTTTTTTACACATTCAACCGAACTAATTATTTGGGCACGTAAAAAGGAAAAGGTACCACATTATTACAATTACGAGTTAATGAAACAACTAAACGGTAACAAGCAAATGAAGGATGTTTGGAAGTTACCTGCTATTGCTAAATGGGAAAAATCATGTGGTAAACATCCAACTCAAAAACCATTAGCAGTGCTCACAAGATTAATTCTGGCATCAACAAAACCAAATGCTTGGATATTAGATCCGTTTGCAGGAAGCTCAACAACTGGAATTGCAGCAAATCTTTTGAACAGAAGATATTTAGGAATGGATCAAGAAGAAGAATTTTTAGAAATTAGCAAAAATAGAAAACTTGAAATCGAAAATCCAAAAACAGCTGAATTATACAGGCATAAAATACAAGGTTTTACCACCAAAAAAGAACTAGAGTTATTTCTTGCTAAAGAACCAACTGAAGAATATGGCAGCGAGTTGATTTTATAGCTTGTTTTACTTTATATTTTTCCTATAAAAACTTACTTATGAACTTATATCAATCCAAAACTTCTGCCCTTTTTTTACTAAAAGAAAAGCCTTTTAAACTAGAACGCGAAATTCAAGCTTTGTTTGAAAAAAATCTTTTCGAAATTATGGGTTTAGAAATGGTCAATTCCGAATTTGTCATAAAAGGCAAACGCATTGATACATTAGGTTTTGATACACAATCTAACGCATTTGTTATTATTGAATACAAGAGAGATAAAAATGTAAGTGTGGTAGACCAAGGATTTACTTATTTGAGTTTAATGTTGGAGAACAAAGCGGATTTTGTTTTATCCTATAATGAAACTTTGAATAAAAACTTGCACAGTAGTAAAGTAGATTGGTCACAAACTAGAGTGATATTTGTATCACCAAGTTTTACTGAAAATCAACGCCTAGCTACTAATTTTAAAGACATAGCAATTGAACTTTGGGAAATTAAACGATACGATAATGATTTAATCAGCATTAATCCTATCAAAAAGACCAAATCAGCTGAAAGTATTAAACCATTAACCAAGCAAAATGGCTTAATAAAATCAGTTACTGATGAAATTAAAGTCTACACAGAAGAAGACCATCTGAACGGTTCTACAGAAGATATAATTGAATTATATGAAAGCTTCAAAAATGCCATTTTAAACCTAACGGATGATATTGAGATTGTTCCTAAAAAATTATACATTGCTTTCAAAAAGAATAAAAATATTGCAGATGTTGTCATATTGAAAAAAGGCCTTAAAATCTTTATCAACCTCAAAAAAGGTACCCTAGACGACTCTAAAGGTTTGATGAAAGATGTTTCTGAAACGGGTCATTGGGGTAATGGTGATTATGAACTAGTAGTTAATAACACTACAAATCTGGAATATATTATGAGCTTGATTAAACAAGCCATCCTATAAATATTGACCATCTGCCTTCTAAGCAGGCGGTCGAAGGTTCGAATCCTTCTGCGTTCACTATTAAACCCCACTAGCACGAATTTACAATTCGTTGCCCAATATGTAGAAAAAAACTTTATTCCATTCAAATTAGAAAAACAAAATCGAGTAGCTACTCCCTGTACCGACAGGTCACGTTATCTCTTCTTTAACTCTCTCAAATCAGAGCAAAAGCCTGTAAATCGAAGGACATACAGGCTTTATTATTTTAGTTACTACTCAAATTTTGGCTATCGTAAAGTTTGACTCTCCTACTCTACTAATACGCATTAGCAAATCAACAACAATCGGTATTCTCCATCATTTTCGATTGGCGCTCTGTGAATACAAGGAAGCACTTGTTGTTTGGGGTGATCTACAGCCAATCGCCAAAGATGTCCCACTCCTAGATTTACAGCTTGGGCAAAAGGTTTGGCTTGATAATGCAAATCAAAAAAATACTCCTTCAAAAAGGATTCAAATTCCTCTTCTGGACCTTGATGCAATGCTTTTAGCTTGTTTCTAATTTCAGGAATTAGAATTTTTTGTTCCGCTTGATCGTTAGCGATAATGTCACTAGCCGCTCCGTGATACGTACATAAAAAAGTATCCGTTGCAATGGGAGAACGATCTACGTGATACGAATAGACATCAGTAGCGATGAAATCGAATGCATCATCACGTTCGTAGCATTTCAATAAATTAAGAGAAGGTGAAGCTCCAAAATCGGTCAATACGCGTAAATCTTCTAGAATAATAGCTCTTGCTTTATTCCCCTTTTCAGACAGTTGCAAGGCCAATAAATCCTCTGGAGTCACTTCTGTAATGTCTTCTTTTAATTGCAATTGGTTCACGATTTCTTTAAAATCTCCTTCTAAATTTCTGTACCAGCATAAGGCATTTTGTTCTCCTTTAAATTCCGTTTGTACAAGTTCAGAAAAAGTAGCCACTGTTCCAATTTGATCGTTATCCAAAAATGTAGTACTCATAGAAGTATTTTTAAAAAGCGAGTGAAAGCTTCGCACTACAAAATTATACAATTGAAGGGACATGTCTTCCAAAATCTTGAAATGGAACAAGGGTATTCATAGAAGCCTCTATCCATTTATATTCTCCTTGAAAAAACTTTCTCTTTTTAGCTTTCACTACTCATCATTACCTTTCTTTTTTTCAACTTTCTAACCATATTTTTGAGAAACAACACACAAACGATAATCTTGTTTTTTTCCATTCTTCGGATTTCTCTTTTTAGGTTTTGATTTTCTGCTTTTATGGACTGGAGTTTATACATAAAATAAGCTTGTTGCTGATGATTTATTAGCAAATCATCAAAATTTGCATACAGGTACACTACTCTATCTTTCATGATTGAACCAATTGCAGCAAAAGACAATTGAGCTTTTACGGACTGACTTGCAGCAGCAGCTTTCTCTTGTCTCAACACAGAATTATTGTAAACTAATTGTAGTTTTTCCACGGCATCTTCAAGCAATGGATCTGCCCAAAGTGTATTAGCACAAAAGGTTCTATCTGGCTTTTCAATGGTCGCAAGCTTGTACTTTACCAAAAAACTATTGTCTTCATTCATGAATTCGGTATTCCCTGAATAATTCGTTGCAATGACTGGTTTGCCCAAATACATGGCCTCGGCTAGCGTTAAACCAAAACCCTCAGCATGATGCAACGAAACATAGGCATCACATTCATTTATTAAATGATTGACATTGTTTTTATCGAGTACTGTATCTTGAATTTTTATGTTGTTGGGTAAGCGATGCAGCAACCGCTTTTTTACCTTTCTATAATCGGAGGCACCCACTGTTTTTATAACCAATTCAACATCATCTTTGTTGGCAAAAGCGGTTGTAAAAGCATTTAGCAAAAAAAACGGATTCTTCCTTTCTACTGAACTGTGATAGCTGAATAGAAATAGAAAACTAAACTTCTTTTTATCAAAGAATTCCATTTTATTTTGCGGCTCGATTGGGCTAAGCGCTACCTCAACCGGATGAGGAACAATAATTATGGGATTGTTATAGTTTTTCTCAAATATGGATTTACAATAGGCTGATGTCGTCCAGATTTCATTAAAAAGATTCAAATTCTCAGCCAATTCTGGTGCAATATATTCTGACTCCCAAACTAAAAAAAGTATGGTGTATCTGCCTTTAAAAAAATTAGAATCAATATTGCCAAAGAAGGAATCAAGATCATTCAATGAGATTTGAACTAAATTCACTGAATAAGGGAATGCGTATTGATAATCCCCCTTTTTGACTTTTTCATAATTAATTAAATGGAGCGGTATGCCTGCTTTTTGGGCAGCTTTTATATTTAATCGTACGGCCTCTCCTAAACCAAACATGCCTTCTGTGTATCCGACAATGTTCATTCCAAGCTGATTGATTTGCATGTTTTTTTATATTTAATTACTTACTTCTAATGATTGCAGAGAAACCAAATGTTTATAGGCTCCGTTCCTTTTTAATAACTCTTCGTGGTTGCCTTGTTCAACGATTCTTCCCTTATTCATTACAACAATAAGGTCCGCATTTTGAATCGTCGAAAGTCTGTGAGCAATAACAATTGACGTTCGGTGCTCCATCATGTTTTCTAGGGCATTTTGCACTAATTTTTCAGATTCGGTATCAAGAGCAGAAGTGGCTTCGTCAAGAATCATAATGGGTGGGTTTTTCATCACTGCCCTTCCAATTGCAATTCGCTGGCGTTGGCCTCCTGAGAGCAATGAACCTCCGTCGCCAACATTATTTTGGTACTGATTCGGGAAATCAGAAATAAAGTCGTGTGCATTGGCAATTTTGGCCGCTTCAATAATTTTTTCTTCACTGCTGTCTTCAATTCCTAAAGAAATATTATTAGCAATGGTGTCATTAAACAAAATAGAATCTTGTGCTACAATCCCCATTTGTTCGCGTAAGGATTTTGTCGCAACATCTCGAATATCAATCCCGTCAAAAGTGATACTGCCTTCTGTTACATCATAAAAGCGGGTGATTAAATTGGCTATAGTAGATTTACCACTCCCGGATTGTCCTACGAGTGCAACTACTTTTCCTTTCGGAATCGTTAAACTAAAATCCCTTAACACATAATCCTCATTGTATTTAAAGCTTACATTGGTAAACTTAATTTCATGTTTGAATTCTGTAATTACCTTGGCGTCGGGTTTGTCTTTCAAAGGATTCTCTGCGTCAAGTATAAATGCGACTCTTTCATAAGCTGCACTTCCTCCTTGAAAATCATGAAGCGCCCTAGTAATAGCTTTGGCAGGAGTCAAAATTTGATAGGCCAAGCCCATATAGGCCAAAAATGCGCCACCGCTCAGCGATTTGTCAACAAGAACCAAAGACCCGCCGTATACTAACAAAATAGAAATCACAAAAATCCCCAAGAACTCACTCATAGGCGATGACAAACTCATTATTTTGCCAACCGAATTGTTCAATTCATTGATATCATTTGTAAAAGCGTTGAATTTTTTAGTAAAAAACTGTTCCGAAGTAAAGTTTTTGATGATTTTTATCCCTCCTAAGGTTTCCTCGATATTAGAAATCAAATGCCCTTCTAATTCAAAAATATTTCCTGATTTACTTTTGATTCCTTTACCTAATTTCGATATCAAAAAGCCAGAAATTGGAATGAAAAAGAAGACGAAAATGGTAAGTTTCCAACTGATTGCAATCATGCCTGCAAGCGTAAAAACAATCGTCAATGGTTCTCTAATCATCATCAAAACGTTCATGAAGGACACTTTAATCGTATTGATATCCGACGTCATTCTTGCAATTAAGTCCCCTTTTCGTTCATTAGAAAAAAAACCTACGTTCAATGAAATTACTTTTTGATACACATCTTGACGTACATCTTTTAGAATACCGTTATTCAAATACGTCATGTAAACAATGGAGAGGTAACTGAACAAGTTTTTAAGCAAAAATGTACTCAGTACAAATCCAACAATAGTGATTAAAGTAATCAGGGCTCCCTTGGTTTCGTTGAGGGTAGTGATGTAATAATTTAGATAATTTTCTATGTAATGAATGTCAAAATCTTGTATGCCATTGAAGGTGGGTTGCACCCTTATTTTTTCGCCTTCCTCAAAAAGCACTTTCATCATAGGGAGCAAGGAAAGCATTGATAAGGAAGAAAAAAGGGCATAGAGTACATTGAAAAGAATACTTAAAAATTGGTATTTTTTATAAGGAATTAGGTATTTAAGAAAACGCTTGAAATTCTTCATTTAGTAATGGTGGTTTGGAAATAAAGGGATTATTGATTTAAAATACTTTTGTAGACATTCATGTATTCTTTGGCGGCATTTTCCCAAGTGAATTTTTGGGCCCGATTTTTATACATTGAGGAAAGGATGTCTTTGTTTTGATGAAACTGATTCATACCATTCATAAAAACATTAGCCATGTACTCAGGGTCAAAATTATCCCAATAAAAAGCATGGTTCCCTCCTATTTCTGGCAAAGACGTTTTGTTGGATAAAAATACAGGTTTACCAAAAGTCATGGCCTCTAAAACAGGAAAACCAAAACCTTCTCGTAGCGATGGAAACGCAAAAGCAAGACAATTTTTATAATAAAAAATTTTGTCTGATTCCGAAATAGTGCCAAGTAAAGAAACCCTTTTTTCTAATTTGTGGAGGCGAATTTTTTGCTGCAACACCTCAACATACTCTGATTTCATTTCACCTGCAATAACCAAATGAATATCTGTTGTAAAGCGCAACATGTCGATGAGCGTGTGAAAATTCTTTTTTTCTACCACTTGACCAATAGAAAAAATAAAAGGAGCACTGGGAACAAAATTCGTGCAATAAGCATCCGTATGTTTAACACTATTGTTTAAGTTGTTTCCGTTATAGATAACATATTCTGGGATGTTTGGAATATCAAAATGAGCGTGCGTACTCGTTTTGGCAAATTCAGAAACATAAACAATTGCATCACTTCGATATATTTTCTCTTTTAATTGCTTCATTCTGAAATCAAAACTTGCGCCTTTTTCTTCATCCAAAAAGTTAGTGTCATGAATCGTTAGCAAATAGGGAATTGCATTCGATGCGGGTTCTATTTTAGTATTCTGATTCACAGAATGCCAGAGGTTGAAGTTCTTTTTTATTCTGAAAAAAGGATATCGGGTTATGGGTAAATATTTGTTGTAAGAAACGCTTGTTCCCAATGCTTTCTTTACGATGTCGTTATTGCAATTTAATATTACCTCATGCTCGTTTAGAAATTCGGTTTCATGGCTTAGCGCTTTGGCTAAATTAAAGTTGAATTGACCAAAACCCGTGTGCAGTTTTCTGATATTGTGGGTTTCGAGGAAAATCTTTTTGGTTCCGTTAGTTGCTTTCATACTCTCTCTTTTTGGTTAGCCTATCAAATAGCATTCAAACGCACATAAAGACCATTGCTTTAGGGTATCTAAATGTTTTGATATGCTATTAAGAGGAAAGGAATGCAAATTGGTTGCGTCAAAAGAAAGGATTATTGGATTAAAAAAAATAAAACAGCAAAAATTAACGCATTAATTCAAAATCAAAACAGAGATTTACGGCCTAATGTCACAATAAAAAAACTCCGTAAAACGAATATCTTACGGAGTCAATACAATACTTTTATTAGTTTTCATTTAATTATACAACCATTGGTCTTTTAATTTGGCTTTTGAAGCATCAGTAAATTCAATTTTATTCCCATCTACTTGATTCAGTTTTACTTTTCCTTTCAAGTCAATTGTTTTTCCATTTCGAATGACTTTGGCTGTGTAGTCGGCTCCATCTTTTAGATTAAAAGCTAAAATAGAAGCTAATTTACCACTATCAGGACCTTCAGGTTTTATGCCTCGTAAATCAACAATTTCATCATTATCTTGAAATCCTACGGCTTTTAAAAATTCATTTTTACCATCTAAAGTAGTTATAAACACTTTGTTTGTTTTGGGGTCCACTTTAAAATAAGTAGTGGTTCCCAATGAAAAAGCCATTTGAACTGGCACCTTCACTTTTTTCAAAGAAACGCCCACCTTTGCTAAATAAGAACCATAATCTATGGGTTTATTTTGAACTACATGATTTTGAAGAAATACTCCCACTTCTGGATAGGTTAATTTTGTAAAAATCGGAATCAATTCCTCGTCCTTAAACGCTTTTTCTGCTCCGTATAGTTTTGACAACTCTCCCATTACACTCAAAATACCTCTTTGCCCATTGCTTTTTTCTCTGATGATAATATCCAAACACATCGCAGCCAGTGTGCCTTTGTTATAGAAATTTCCAAACTGTTTGTTGACTACAGGGTCAACTACATTCTTGCTTACTTCAGTTAATGACATGGTATCACTATACAAAGTAGAAGCAAAATTTATCTTATCTGCTATTACATCGTAGAGCGCTTGTTCGTTTGCCATACGTTTATTGGTTTTGAATAACACCGAAAAATATTCCGTAAAACCTTCATACATCCACAAATGTTCCGACATTTTTGGGGTATTGAAATCGAAAAACTGAATCTCTTTCGAATGCACGTTTAAAGGGGTAAGCGTATGAAAGAACTCATGCGAAATGGTATGCTCCAATCCTGTGGCTTGCATGTCGTCTTCAAATGTGCCAGTGGTGGAACTGTTGTGTTCTAGGGCACCTGTACCTTGAGCATCATCTTCTGTTCTTGCAGTGAGATACACCAAGACCGCATATCTTTTGGTGGTATTAATCGCTCCTAAAAATTCCTTTTGAGCTATCATTGTTTTTTGCAAAGCTGGCATTAGGAATTTTGAAGTCACCTTTGTATTTCTGGGTGAATACACATGCAGCACGACCTCCATATCATCAATTGTAAAGGTTGAAATATCAGGTTTGGCATACATAATGGGGCTATCGATTAATGTTGCGTACCGAGTCGTTTTAAAAACATCTTTGGTGTCACTCGTATCCTCATCTACCATAGCAGTTGTTCCAGTTAATTCTTTGGGATGTTCAATAGTCAACACAAAAGGTTTCTCTTGTTGATTTTCAAAATAGCCTACAAAACCACCTAGATTCAAATAGAAATTTTGACCTTTTAGAATATTGGTTCCTGCTGGCGAAAAGGCTACGGTTTCATTTTTACTCATTTGAACTACTTCTTGGTCAAAAGTGTCATTTACTAAATATTCAACGTGGTCTAATTTTTTAGCATCGGAAATCACCCACGTATTGACATCTTTTTTAGTTACGGGAAGCGTCTTTCCGTCTTTGTCAAGAGCTTTGAAATCTTCAATATACCTTCCATAATCTTGCAAAGCATAAGTGCCTGGAATAATTTTTGGCACCTGAAAAGTAATCGTTGAAGCATCAAAAGCAGCAGGCTTAACCACGACTTTTACTTTGTCATTTGAAACATTCACTAAATCCAAAGTAGCACTCACTTCATTCGTTGGTGTCGATGTGGAGCAACTCCAGAGCATTACTTGAGAAAGGAAAAGCAGTATTACTAGTTTTTTCATAGTTTCTTGATTTAAAGTTTAAAAAAATAAGAAGTATCAAAATAGGTGAAAGCTGCACTTCTTATTTAATAATTCAATTTTTGAGAGACCAAATAGTCTTCAGATGCTTTTTTTCTGGTTAGTAGATACAATCCATACATTCCAAACGCTATAGGAGAAGCAATTAGAATTAATTCAAGACATAAATTGAGAATGATATTTTCCTCCACTTTAATCAACTTTAACGTATCGGATAAAAGAAAAACAACAAAATCCCAAATAGCATGCAATAGGATAGCAAAAAAAATGGTTAGATTTTTTACTCTATAGGCAAGGAACAATAAGCCTGAACACATTGCCATAAAAGCCTGCAAAAACCCTTCTCCTAATTTGCCTGTTGTCAATGCATTTAAAATATGAATTGAACCAAAAATAACAACAACCGCGAAAGCCGCTTTTCGGAAACCCCAAGATTTAGTAAACGCACTTAAGAGTATCCCTCGAAACATCATCTCTTCGGATATTCCCACAAGCAGACAATTTCCAAAAGTCCACGCTATGCCGTTGCCTTTTATTACATCAAAATGATAGCCTAAAAAAGCAATCACTATTAGAATTATAACAATCTGAAAATATAAAATTTGAAGATTTTGACTGTTTTTTAAAACCAGCCCAGTAATTTTTAGGTTACCAGATAGGATGGTGACTAAAAGTATAAACAAAGCCGCTCCTGCAATAGAATAAGAAAGTCCATTACCGAGGCCTTCTCCTAGCTCTTTTGTTTTACCATTCAAAGCATAAACATTAGGACCTAAGGTGATGGCTGTCCATAGTAGTAAGATTATAATAGCGCTGTAGGCATTGAAATATTTCATTTATCCAACTTTAAAAATTAGGTTATACTGATTTATGATTATTTTGAAAACTTAGTAAGTTCCACTACTTTTTCAAGTCGCTCTTTTTTATCATACTCCTCAGATTTAACAATTCCAACTCCTCTAGCCATCCACACTTTATATTTTTTTGTTTTATTGAACAAAATGGATGTATCCTCTGTGTAAGTGATAACAATACAGTCAAAAGTTCCCGCTTCCAGGGTAATCTTTTCTTCCGCTACAACCTTTCGGTCATAAATTTTGACGCCACTATCCAAACTAATTTCTCCTTTCACGCTGATGCTAATTGTTGCTTCTGGCAAAGTTTGCCCAACTTTCATCGTATTAGGAAAAACAGGATTATTACCCGAAACACTTGATTGACTGAATTGTGTACTCTTTTTTAAACTCGCTTCGACAGATTTGAGCATGTTTATCGCAGTCTCTGCTCCATCACATACTAGTTCATAAGAAGATTCGGTTGTTTTGTTTTTTTTCAAATCTGTAACTTGCGTTTTAACAACTGCTATACTTTTTCCTCCTTCATGTCTGTTTTCAATAACTTCGAGTAGGGACTTACCTGTTACATTGTTTTTGTTATCCAAAACTTTCATCTCCATTACAGTTCCTTTTTTGGTAGCATAATATCCTTCGCAGTTCAACGAATAAAAGGAAAAACTAAGCAATACACAGAGGAAAAGAATGCAAGTGTTTTTGACAGTTGCTTTCATCTTTTATTTTTTACCTATTTCACGTTTAATCGGCAATCTTTAGATTTTGTTATCGTAAACGATTATCCTTTTAACCACAATTGGTTTAAAGCTTGTTTGGACGTATCTGTATAGCGGAATCCATCGCCTTCAGATGTATTTAATTTTACTGACCCACTCAATTGTTTTTCGCTACCATTTCGAATAATTTTCGCCTTAAATGGTGCTCCTACTTCTAACCCATAAACAGGCATCAGTAATTTATTGATGTCTTCTCCGTTTACTGGGATTCCATTTAATTCCATTACTTGGTCATTATTTTCAAAACCAATTGCTTTGATAAACTCATTTGAGCCGTCTTTGGCATCTATATAGACATTTTTCTTTTCATCCATTTTTAAGAACATCTTATTATCAAAATAGAATGCGATTTTAACTGGTATTTGGACTTTAGTGGTAGATACCCCAACTTTTGACAAGTATTCGTTATAATTGATAGGCACTCCTTTTACAATGTGCGTTTGCAAAAACTCCCCTACTTCTGGATAGGTAATTTTTGTGAACTCTGCTATAAAGGCATTGTCGTCGAAGGGTCTTGTTGGTCCGTATATTTGTGATAATTCACCCATAACGCTTAGGATTCCGCGTTTACCGTTACTTTTATCTCTAATAATTACATCCAAGCACATGGCCATCAACGCTCCTTTTTCGTAAACGTTGGGATATTGTTTTTTCATTGCAGGAACTAAAACGTTTTTACTCATTTCAGTAAACGACAAATCGTCTTTGAAGTAGGTTCTTGAATTCAATAACTTTTCGCTCATCGTATTATAAAAAACAGCGGCATCAATCAAACCTTCTTTTACTTGGAATAGATTGGCGAAGTATTCTGTAAAACCTTCATACATCCACAAATGTTGTGACATCTGCGGTTGATTAAAATCAAAATCGTGTATTTCTTTCGAATGTACTTTAAGCGGTGTTAGTGTATGGAAAAACTCATGAGAAATAACGTGAATCAATTCCGTTATTTTCATATCATCCTTAAAAGTTGCCGTAGTTGAAGTATTATGTTCTAAAGCCCCCAAACCTTTAGCATCATCGTTGTTCATTGAGGTGATATATACAAGGATTGCATACTTTTTAGTAGTATTAATCTTGCCCAAGAATTTTTTCTGTGCGGTTATCATTTTCTTTATATCGGGTAGCAGCGCTTGTGAATTAATGCTTTTATTGCGTGGAGAGTATACGTGCAAATACACATCCATTCCGTCTACAGAAAATGAAGACACATCTGGTTTGGCATACATAATTGGGCTGTCTACTACTTCGGCGTAGCGCGACAATTGAAAAATGTCATTTGTATCACTTTTATCCGTATCGATTAATGCAGTAGTTCCCACTAAATCTTTTGGGTGATTTACTGTTAGTTTATAAGTAAAGTCTTTTTGGTTATCAAAATACCCCACAAATCCACAAAGGTTCAGCATAAAATTTTCACCTTGTAAAATATTAGTTCCCGCTGGAGAGAAAATGGTCGTAGAATTTTCGGCAAATGCTTGCCCTTCTTCAGAATCATAGGTGTCGTTGACTAGGTATTCTACACGGTCCAATTGATTGGCATTGGAGATTGTCCAAGTATTGACATCTTTTTTAGTCACAGTAAGTTCTTTTCCTGATGCATCATAGGCCTTGAAATCATCAACATAACGCCCATAATCAGCAATTGCATACGTACCGGGAATAATCTTGGCTAATTGATACGAAATTGTTGTTGCCGTAATTTGTGCTGGCTTTACCGTCACTTTTACTTTATCATTAGACACATTCACTAAATCTAATGTAGCTTTTACTTCGTTTTTAGAAGAACGAACTGTATCCTTAGTAGTTGAACAACTCCATATTACTAATTGTAAAAAGAGTAGCAGTATTAAATGTTTTTTCATAATAAAAAATTTTAGAGATAAATTAAGTCGACTGTATTGTTAAAATAAATGAAACTAGGAAGTAAATTTCTATTTTCAATAGTAGTAAATTTAACATATTATTCTCAATATTAACAAATTAGATAAAAAAAAATAATCCAATGATAGTTTTTTAAACTATATCCATCTTATAAAACCTCATAAATCTTGGTTTTTTTGCAATTTCTATCCAGAAAATAAACAGTACTGTATTTACCTTTTTTCAAAAACAGGCTGTGCATCTGACTAACAACAACTTAACCTTAAAACAGTTTTAATTTTAATCTGAATAAAGTTGTGCATCCTATTAAAGCTTCTTGATTTTATTTTTAAGTGCTACAACTTATATTTATGTAGTTTTTTATAACTTACAACAAGTTAATTCTACCCAATCACTATGTCAAGACGAGACCGATTAGAGCAAATGCCATTGTACCAAAAAGCCCTTCAAATTTTAAAAATCACGATGGGTTTAGTAGAAATTGTTCCAAAAGACAATGAATACCTTCAAGAAACCACCGTGCGTTTTATGATGGAAAACGCGATGTTGCTAGCGCCAAAAATAGCGGGAGCTAGCGCTATTGATTTGTACGATTTAAAGATGGAAAATGCTACTCTTGTTCGGAAGGCGGCTAGAGATTTGTATGTACAAGCAGGAAGTTTGCGCTATGAAGAAAATATACCCGACCAAGATTATATTCGGTTATTGAGAAGTGAAATCGAAGAGTTCCGGCTTTTATTTGTGGACTGGGTTGAAAACTTTGACCAATGGAATTACATCAAGGACGATTGGGGATTATTCAATCCGCCTGGAGTAAGCGCACACGACAAAGACCCTGATGAAGATATTCCGTTTGACCCTGATGCTTTTTTTGAGAATATGGGAGATGGTGAAGACGATGATGAGGAATGAAAATGGTGTTGATTCTCTAATTCTGTTAAGGATAGTAACGGAAAGCCCGTAAAGGAAGCCGTTCTTTTTATAAAACAAACCCCAAAAGAGCGACCAGCGGAAGCTCCTTTTGGGGTTATGTTTTATGAACGGGTTCCTGCGGACTTGTAGTGGATAGCCTGCCCGGACAGCCTAATTTGCATTGTCTACCTACTCTGAAAAAGCGGTTTTCTATTTTTTATTGTTGTGTTACCAATGAGGCAATCGTAATTTGTTGCATGGATTTAAGCGTTTCTTCACGAACTGAGATTAGGCCGTGGCGCAAGTGGCAAGTGGCTTCGTCTGCGCAATCCGAACAACGCTCGTAGAAATTGAGCGAAGCACATGGCAATAACGCGATGGCTCCATCGAATAAACGATGTATGTCGGCCAATGTAATTGCATCTTTGGATTTCAAAAGGTAATACCCTCCTAATTTTCCTTGTTTACTACCAACAAAATGAGCGCGTTTTAAGTCTAATAAAATTTGCTCTAAGAATTTTTTGGGTATGTTAGCTCCTTCAGAAATAGCTATCGTTTTGGCTATTTCACCTTCTTTTTGTTGTGCCAAATAAAGCAGTGCCTTTAAGGCATATTTGGTTTTTTGTGATAGCATTTTGATTATTTTTTGCTAAAATACAAAAAAAACAACTAGAGCAAAGAGAAATAAATTGCGCCAGATTATAGGAAGTTAATCGTTAAAGAATTTAAAAAAAAAGGACCACTTTAGTATTCCTAAAGCGGCCCTTTAAAACAAACCCATGTTTGGATACTAGAATTACTTTAAATGGTAAAACAATTTGAGCATAAAGTTCACCAACCAATACACTAGTACACCTATAACAAATCCAGAAATTAAAAATGCTAAAAGATTGATTATTGCATTGGGAAGTACTCGCCATCGAAGCGGCAAATATTTAGGTTCACGATGCAATTGTTGCTTAACCTTAGTGGTCGCTATTTTTAGTTTCTTTTTGATAAAATAGTGCTTATATTATTTTTCAAGTTCTCGGATGTAATTGACCAATTGCCAGCGTTGGTCTTCGGTTAATAACTCTTCATAGGCAGCCATTGGAGCTTTCCCATTAGTTATTTTCCAAAAAATTACGCCATCGGATTCTTTTTTAACTTTGAAGGCTAAGAAGTTGGCTGGTTTTTTGTCTAAAGTAAGTCCAGCTTCTCCATTTCCTTTTCCTTTTATTCCGTGACACAGTACACACATTTGTTCGTAAATACGTTTTCCTTCAGCGGTAGCCTTAGTATTGCCTTTGAAAGGATTTTTGAGTGCATCGGCAGTTTTTGGGGCTTTCCAATCTGAATCTTGAGCAGAAACAAGTTGTCCTCCGATGATGAATAAAACCATAACTAATAAATAAGAAAAATTGGTTTTCATGGCGAAATCGATTTAGTATTGTTACTCAAATTTATAACAATTGCTCGTTGAAAAAACTGATAAATATCATTTATCCCCAATTTCACAAAAAATTATAACATTTTGACTATTAAACCCAGATTCCGCATTAGAAATTTACTACAACTAAATTCTTCTTCAAAACCAAGAACTTACTCCCATTTTTAAATTCAAAATACGAAAGTATTCCTTCTTCAAAAATAGTCCGTGAGCTCTTGCTTTTATTGAATAATTTAGTTTCGCTACAAAGTCTAATGCGGATTCTGGGTTAAAACGCATAAAAAAAACGCCTCAAACATAAGAATGAGGCGTTTAGGTAAGTAGAAAATTGATTTTTACAATATGTAATCTGTATTGATAAAATTGGATTCTTTGCTATTTAATAAATCTTGCAGAATCGCATTATTGTAAGCATTGTCTTTTGACGCTACAAAAGTTCTGATGGAGAATGAACGCAACGCATCATGAATACTCAATGTAGCAACAGCAGAATCTTTTCGACCTGTAAACGGGAAAACGTCTGGTCCTCTTTGACAAGAACTGTTCAAGTTTACTCTACAAACTAAGTTTACCAAAGTATCAATTAGTGGCGCAATGGTTTTGATGTCTTTTCCAAACAAACTCACTTGCTGTCCATAGTTGGACTCTGCCATATCGTTCAATGGTTCTTGAATGTCTTTGAAAGTCAAAATAGGAACGATTGGTCCAAATTGCTCTTCATGGTACACTCGCATGTCTTTATTTACTGGAAAAACAACCGCTGGAAAAATTGAATTTTCGGTTTTTTGTCCCCCTTTGGCATTGATAACTTTTGCTCCTTTGGCGATGGCGTCATCAATTAATTCCTGAATATAATTGGGTTTTTCAACTTCTGGAAGAGGGGTAAGCATCACGCCTTTTTCCCACGGATTTCCGAATTTCAATTCATCTACTTTTGCTGCAAAACGCGTATTAAATTCACTTGCAATCGATTCGTGAACATACAATACTTTCAAAGCAGTACAACGTTGTCCATTGAACGAAAGCGCACCAGTTATACATTCTTGAATTGCTAAATCCAAATCGGCATCAGGTAATATAATTGCTGGGTTTTTGGCTTCTAAACCTAAAATCAAACGCAAACGGTTTTTATTTGGGTGCTGGTCTTGCAAAGCAATAGCTGATTTACTGTTACCAATCAAGGCTAACAAATCTACTTTTCCCGATTGCATTACTGGAGTCGCTACCTCTCTTCCACGTCCATATAAAATGTTGATGGCTCCTTTTGGAAAACTACTTCTGAAGGCTTCTAATAAAGGAGAAATCAATAAAACACCGTGTTTTGCAGGTTTAAAAATTACTGGATTTCCCATAATCAAAGCGGGAATCAGTAATGAAAAAGTTTCATTCAAAGGGTAATTATAAGGTCCTAAACAAAGTACAACGCCTAATGGTCCACGACGCACCATGGCATGAATTCCTTGTACTTTTGAAAAATGAGCACTACGACTGTTTAATTCTTTCAAACTTTCGATAGTGTCATAAATGTACTCAACCGTTCTGTCAAATTCTTTTTCGGAATCTCCCAAGGACTTTCCTATTTCCCACATCAACAATTTTACCACTTCTTCTCTTGTTGATTTCATTTGAGAAACGAAGTTTTCCATGCATTTAATGCGGTCCGCTACTTTCATAGTAGGCCATAAACCTTGGCCATTATTGTAAGCATTGTGAGCCGCTTCTACCGCTTCTAAAGCTTCGGCTTCACCCATAAATGGAATAGAGCCTAATAAAGTTGGAGCGTAGTCTGCAGTGGAGGAAATAGTTGAATATACGGGAGTTGTTTTTCCTGTCCATTTTTTTAACTCACCATTTACGAGATAAGTATCTTGATTGACAAGTGTATGTATTTGATATTCTTGCGGTATTACTTCCATTGATAACAATTTAAAAATTAATAATAGTCTTATTGTAGCATTAGTCTGGCGCTACAATTTCACCGTTCCAGGCCAAAATACCTCCTAATAAGTTATAGGCATTTTCAAAACCCAATTCATTCATGATTTCACAAGCTTTTGCACTTCTTGCACCAGAACGACAGTACACATAATAATTTTTAGACTTATCCAACGCTTCTATAGCTGAGATAAACGCTGGACCTTGGTGAATATCAATATTTAAGGCAGATGCGATAATTCCATCATTGTATTCGTCTTCAGTTCTTACATCAAGTATAACTGCATTTGAATCGGCTTCTAATTGCTCAATCCAATCTTCTTGTGTTAAATTCATAGCTTCTTTTTTTGTAAAATTACGATGTTTTACAGAAACAAAAAGGCGTAAAAATGTTAAATGGATAATATTTCGTAGAAAACGATATCGTAAATTACAAAAAACAACAAAATTGCATTTTTACAAAATAATCACTAATAAAGCATCATATTTCATAATTAATTAAATAGTATTTTAAATAATAACATAAAAAACAACAATTAATCAACAAATAGAATACACCTCATCCTATCGATTTTGTGCTATATTTGTAGTAGTCAACAACTACTAAATTTCATCAGAAATGAACCCATCCATAAAACAATCTTTCCCCTCTTTTTCGAATACACTAATCGATGCTATTGACCAAAATGCGAATGAACAATTTATTCCAGCTGGCACAGTAATTATGCGCACCGGACAGTACATCAAAAATACGATGCTGGTAATTAGCGGGAAGATTAAGATTTATCGTGAAGACGAAGATGGAGGAGAATTTTTCATGTATTATTTACAACCAGGTCAAGCTTGCGCACTCTCTATGGTATGTGCTACTAGAAGTGAAAAAAGCCAAATCATGGCCAAGGTGGTTGAAGATGCCGAACTCATTTCGGTTCCACTATCATTGATGGACAAATGGATGATGGAGCACCGTTCATGGTATGAATTTGTCGTTGCTACGTACCGCAATCGTTTTGAAGAAGTCCTAGAAGTATTAGATAGTGTGGCATTTAGAGCCATGGACGAACGCTTAGAATTTTATTTAAAACGTCAAGTAGCATCATGTGGTTGCAAAGATTTAAAGTTATCGCATCAAGAAATTGGGATGGATTTAAATACTTCTCGAGAAGTGATTTCGAGACTCTTAAAAAAAATGGAGCAAAGAGGTTTGGTAAAATTGCACCGCAACCATATCGAAGTTTTGATTAAATAATTCCACAGTTACCTCAACCTTCTCTACATTATAAACATTGTGACTTAAAATGCGAATGTGACTAAAATTACCAAAGACTAAAAAGTAAAGTCACATCTTTGCATCACAAAAAAAAGAAACATGGAATATATTGGTTATTTTGCTTCAATAATTATTGGTCTATCATTGGGACTCATTGGTGGTGGGGGGTCTATTTTGACGATTCCAATTTTGGTTTATTTATTCAAAATCGACCCAGAATTGGCAACTAGCTATTCCTTATTTATCGTTGGATTATCGGCTCTATTTGGTTGTTATAGCCATTACAAAATGGGAAATCTAAAAATAAAAGCCGCTTTGTATTTCGCAATCCCTTCTGTGTTTTCAATCCTGATTATTAGAGAAGTTATTTTTCCTCAGATTGCTTCTACCCTATTTTCTATTGCTAGTTTTCAAGTATCGAAAGACTTTTTAATCATGATTGTCTTTTCCGTTTTGATGATTTTGGCAGCTGTCTCAATGATAAGAAGAAAATTACCTGAAATTGTATCCACTTCTACCAATTATGTTCAATTGGGGGTTATTGGATTTATCGTTGGAATTATAACTGGTTTCTTGGGTGCTGGTGGTGGTTTTTTAATAATTCCAGCTCTGCTCTTTTTTGCCAATTTACCAATGAAACAAGCCGTTGGCACTTCACTTTTAATCATTTTTATCAATTCGGCTATTGGCTTTGGAGGTGATTTATACATCGGAACCCCAATAGATTATACTTTTTTACTGACTATTGCCGCTATGGCTTTTATCGGAATTCTAATTGGCATTCAGCTTTCTAAAAAAAATGATGGCGCCAAACTCAAACCGCTTTTTGGTTGGTTTATTTTGGTGATGGGCATTTATATCATAACCAAAGAAGTCTTTTTTTAGCCCATAAATATGTAACATTTATCACTTTTTCTATAAAAAATCAATAGTACCTTTGTGTACTCAATAAAACAAAATACCATGCAAATAGAACAAATATATACAGGTTGTTTGGCTCAAGGTGCCTACTATATCACTTCAAATGGCGAAGCGGCTATTATTGACCCTTTGAGAGAAGTACAGCCGTATTTAGCCCGTTTGGAACGAGATAATGTTCGTTTAAAATATATTTTTGAAACGCATTTCCATGCCGATTTCGTTTCGGGTCACTTGGATTTGAGTAAAGCTACTAATGCTCCCATTGTATATGGTCCAACTGCAAAACCAGAATTTGAAGCTATTGTGGCTACAGATAATCAGACTTTTGAAATTGGAAACATCAAAATAAAAGTATTGCACACTCCAGGACACACCATGGAAAGTACTACCTATTTGTTGATTGACGAAACGGGTAAAGAACATGCCATATTCTCTGGAGACACTCTATTCATTGGAGATGTAGGACGTCCTGACTTGGCACAAAAAGCGGCTGGAATGACACAGGAGCAATTGGCAGGCATCTTATTTCATTCGTTAAGAGATAAAATTATGACTCTAGCTGATGAAGTGATTGTGTATCCCGCACACGGAGCTGGAAGTGCTTGTGGTAAAAACATGAGCAAAGAAACGGTTTCTACGATTGGACAACAAAAAGCTACCAATTATGCTTTAAGAGCCAACATGACTGAAGCCGAATTCATAAAAGAAGTAACCGATGGTTTACTGCCTCCTCCAGCCTATTTTGGAATGAATGTAGCCATGAATAAAAAAGGTTACGAAAGTTTTGACAAAGTTTTACATAACGGTATGCAAGCACTTTCAGCAACCGATTTTGAAAGAATTGCTGATGAAACAGGCGCATTAGTTTTAGATACTCGCAATAGTGGCGATTTTTACAAAGCCTTTATACCACAATCTATCAATATTGGAATCAATGGTGATTTTGCCCCATGGGTAGGCGCTATGATTGCCGATGTACAACAACCGCTTCTTTTGGTTACCGAAAAAGGACGTGAAGAAGAGACCGTAACCCGATTGAGTCGTGTTGGTTTTGACCATATTTTAGGGCACCTAGAGGGAGGTTTTGAGAGCTGGACAGCAGCCCAAAAAGAAATTGACACCATTCATCGAATTTCATCAGCTGAATTTGAGCAAAAGGTAGATATTACAAAAGACGTTGTTATTGATATCAGAAAAGAAAGTGAATACAGCGCAGAACACGTAGCTGAAGCATATAATAAACCCTTATCCGCCATTAATGACTGGATAACCACTATCGACCCGAAACAACATTTCTTTATGCATTGTGCAGGTGGATATCGCAGTATGATTGCGGCTTCTATTTTGCAAGCAAGAGGATTTAGAAATTTCACTGAAATTGAAGGCGGTTTTGGCGCTATAGCAAAAACAACCGTTCCTAAAACCGATTTTGTTTGCCAAAGCAAAGTGTTGAAATAAGGTAGAGGTTAGAAGTTAGAAGTTAGAAGTTAGAAGTTAGAAGTTAGAGGTTAGAGGTTAGAGGTTAGAGGTTAGAAATACAAGAAGTAAAATACTACTTGAAAAAGACAATACTTGAACAAATAGTACATTAACAACTAAAATTAATCATCATGAAAAAAAACATGGGTGTTACCGACAAAAGAATTCGAGTTTTTATAGCAGTCTTGCTTTTTGGGCTATACTATTTCAAAGTAATTGAGGGAACTTTGGGAATGATTGGATTAGGGTTAGCGCTAGTATTTGTGTTAACGAGTTTTATTAGTTTTTGTCCGTTGTATTTGCCGTTTGGAATTTCAACGATTAAGAAAAAATAAGTATGGAGGATTTGAATTGTTGCGTAAAGAGTTGTGAGAAACCATTAGATGAATCGTATTGGGATTTACAATACCAATCTGAAACTACGGGTTGGGATTTGGGAACGATTTCTCCACCAATCAAAGCGTATGTTGACCAATTGAAAGATACTACAATTTCGGTGTTGATTCCGGGTTGTGGAAATACTTATGAGGCGGAATATCTCTTAGAAAAAGGGTTTACCAATATTACTGTTATTGATATTGCTCCTACGCTCGTTGAAAAATTAAAAGATAAATTCAAAAATACAACTGCTATTCGTGTTATTCAGGGGGATTTTTTTGAACATAAGGGTAGCTATGATTTGATTTTGGAACAAACTTTCTTTTGTGCTTTGCCTCCGCAAATGCGTCAAAAATATGTTTGGAAAATGCATCAATTGTTGTCCAAAAGCGGAAAAATAACAGGGTTACTTTTTAATCGCAGTTTTGAGGTAAGTCCGCCTTTTGGCGGCAATAAAACCGAATACGAACAGTTATTTTCAGAAGCTTTTCAATTTAAAATTCTAGAAACATCTTATAACTCGGTTACGCCAAGAGCGCAATCGGAATTGTTTTTTGTTTTTGAGAAAAAATCTGAAGTGATTGTGCAATGTTTCACTTTGAGTGGCATCACTTGTTCGAATTGCACGAAAACGGTACTTCAGAAAATAGGTGCAATTCCAGAAGTAATTAATGCACAAATCAACAGCACCTTTACTGATTTGATTGTTATGAGTACCAACGAAATTTCTCTGGAACAATTGAAAGAGCTACTTGTTTATGAACCAGAGTACAGCATTGCGCTTGTTGATTAAACTTTCGTATTATTGTTTGCTTTTGAGATGATGATTTTTTCAAGTTAAAGGCTAAAGTATTTAAAATATACCTACAAGGTTTTGAAAACCTTAAAGGAAATTGAACTCAAAATATACCTACAAGGTTTTGAAAACCTTGCAGGAAATTGAACTCAAAAAACACCTATAGGATTTCGAAAATCTTGCAGGAAATGAAATTCAAAAACACCTATAGGATTTCGAAAATCTTGCAGGAAATTGAACTTAAAATATACCTACAAGGCTTTGAAAACCTTGCAGGAAATGGAGTTTAAAAAAGGCTTAAAATTTTTCGAAAACCTTGCAGGAAATTGAACTCAGTTTTGCAAAATAAAGAATGGCAACAATGAATACTAAGATGCAAATTGCTGCTCTTTAACCCCGATAGTAGCGGCATCCTTTGCTTTTTTCCTTTAAAAAAGCAAAGATATAGCGGATAGCGGGACGGTGATTCCTGAAATGCCCATTTGTTGCTGTTCCTAAAAAAAATAATAAATCAAAATTATAAACACGAAAATGAAAACACTTTTATTTACCAATTGGCATTTGATGCGCTGGGTTCGATTGGTTTTTGCACTTTTCTTATTTGGAGAGGCTTATGCTACTCGAGAATGGTTTTTTATTGTTTTTGGTTTGTTTTTCTTGCTACAAGCTTTGTTTAACTGGGGTTGCGGGGCAGATGGTTGCGCTATTCCTAAAAAATAAATAGACTATGAACGCTTTTCAACAGTTGATACAGAAAGACCAACCTGTTTTGGTTGACTTTTTCGCGACTTGGTGTGGTCCTTGCCAAATGCTCGCTCCTATTCTGAAACAAGTAAAGGAAAGCCTTGGTGAACGTATCACAATTATCAAAATTGATGTGGACAAAAATCAAGCGATTGCGGCTCAGTACCAAGTTCGCGGCGTACCCACTATGCTTTTGTTTCAAAACGGGAAACAATTGTGGAGACAATCTGGGGTGGTGAGCAAAGATGAATTGGTCAAAATTATCGTAGAAAAAAGCAACCCATGAGTAAACAAGGCATTATAGTTACCTCGGTTGGAATCGCTATTGGATTGATTGCAGGATATTGGTATTATGCAGCCATTGGTTGTTCTTCTGGAAGCTGCGCTATTACCTCAAAACCAATCAATAGCACTTTATACGGTGGATTATTAGGAGGATTAATTGGCAATTTGTTTGAGAAGAAGTCCAAAAAATAGCTCCAATTTTATCTTCAACAAAAGTTACTTTTTTGATAAATGGCTAAAAAAAGCGGCAATATTTGGTTGAAGTCAACTAAATTTGTAGGACTACTAAACCCACTATCATGGATGTTGAAATATTAGCTCGAATCCAGTTTGCTTTTACCGTTGCCTTTCATTATATCTATCCGCCTTTGAGCATAGGCATTGGATTGCTTATCGTACTTTTTGAAAGTATTTATATCAAAACTGGCAATAAAGAATACGAAACTCTTACTCGTTTTTGGATTAAAATTTTCGCTTTAACTTTCGGAATTGGTGTTGCCACAGGCATCATTATGGAATTTGAATTTGGAACCAACTGGGCGGTATATTCACGTTATGTGGGTGATATTTTTGGAAGTGCACTTGCCGCTGAAGGTCTTTTTGCTTTTGGATTAGAAAGTACCTTTTTGGGTGTATTGCTCTTTGGTTGGAATCGAGTAAAACCATGGGTGCATTTGGTGTCTACCATTGGTGTATTTTTAGGTTCTATGTTTTCGGCGGTTTGGATTGTGGTGGCTAATTCTTGGCAACAAACCCCAGCAGGCTATCATATCGTAGGCGAAGGCTTGCACGCTCGCGCTGAAGTAACCGATTTTTGGGCGATGGTTTTTAATCCTTCAAGTGTAGACCGATTGATACATACTTGGCAAGGTTCTTTTTTGGCAGGAGCGTTTTTAGTATTAAGTGTTCATGCCTACTACTTAAAAAAAGGACGTTTTATTGCCATTTCTAAAAAAGCTTTTCCGATTGCGTTGGGAGTGGCTACTTTCTTTTCTTTTACACAATTACTTTCTGGACACAGCTCTGCTGATGGAGTGGCGGTGAATCAGCCAGCAAAATTAGCTGCTATGGAAGGTCATTTTAAAAAAAATGCTCCCGCCGATTTATATCTTATGGGTTGGGTAAATAAAAAAGACCAAACCGTAACAGGCATTGGTATTCCGGGTGGGTTATCGTTCTTGGTTCATCAGGATTTTAAAGCGCCTATCAAAGGTTTGAATGACTTTCCGGAACAAGACCGACCTAGCCAAATCAATGCAGTGTTTCAATTTTACCATATTATGGTGGCTATTGGTTTGTTTTTGATTGCGCTTACTTTCTATGCCAGCTTCTTGTGGTTCAAAGGAAGATTGTTCGAGACCAAATGGCTATTGACTATTTTCTCCTACTCTGTTCTACTTCCTCAAATAGCCAATCAGGTAGGATGGTTTACAGCCGAAATGGGCAGACAACCTTGGGTGGTATATGGTCAATTAAGAACGAGTCAAGCTTTCTCTCAAGAAGTTTCGGCTAATCAAATTGTATTTTCATTGGTGCTTTTTACGCTAGTCTATTCTTTACTTTTGGTTTTATTCCTTTATTCTGTCAATAAAAAAGTAAAACATGGTCCCTATGATGCGTCCGACGCTGTTTTAAACTGATTTACTTACCCACAACTTTACACTTATGGAGTATTTTTTAGGCATAGATTATCCCACGCTTTGGTATTTAGTCATTGGACTCTTGTTCTCAGGTTATGCGATTTTAGAAGGATTTGATTTTGGTGCTGGCGCATGGCATTTGTTTTTTAGAAAAGATTTGAGTCGTCGAATCGCCATCAATGCCATTGGTCCGGTTTGGGATGCCAATCAGGTTTGGTTGGTTATTGGTGGCGGAGCATTATTTGCAGGCTTCCCTGTGATGTATGCGACCATGCTTTCTGCCATGTATGTGCCTTTTATGATATTCTTGTTTTTTAATGTGCTTCGTGCGGCTGCAATTAAATTCAGAAGTGCAGAGGAAATGGTATGGTGGCGCAAAACTTGGGATGTAGTTTATAGCACTTCGAGTATAATGATTGCTTTTTTGTTGGGCGTTGTATTGGGTAATATTCTGCAAGGCTTTGCTTTGGGACCTAATTTTAGCTACAAAGGCGGCATCTTTTTTTCCTTTCTTAATCCTTATGCGATTATGGTTGGATTTACTACCCTATCGCTTTTTATGACCCAAGGTGCAATATACTTATTATTAAAAACCGAAGGAACCTTACACCAGCGTTTGACGTTCTTGCTGAGAAGAGGAATGATTTTTTTCATTGTTAGTTTTGGAATCACTTCGCTATACACACTAATATTCATTCCCGGAGTGACTGAGAATTTTAGAAGCAATCCTATTTATTTTGCGGTTCCAGTGATTTCTTTTTTGGCAGTAGCCAATGTACCAAGGCTGGTGTCCAAAAAACAATACATGCGCGCTTTGATTTTCTCTTCGTTAACGATGTCGCTTTTATTGATATTGGTAGCTCTTCATTTGTACCCAACTCTTTTAATTTCTACCATAAACCCTGAGTACAGTGTTACGATTTACAACGCTGCTTCTTCGCAAAAATCGTTGGGAATCATGCTAACTATTGTGGCAATTGGTGCGCCATTATTGGGGGCTTACTTTTTCTTTTTGTACAAAACCTTCAATGGAAAAGTAAAATTAGACGATACTAGCTATTAAAAATTAGTCCTTAATAAGTACCCATTTTTGAATCATTTGCTGTAAATCTTTAGCAAGAATAGGTTTAGAAAGATAATCGTTCATTCCATACTCTAAACATTTTTCTCTTTCGCCATTTAGAATTCCTGCGGTAAGAGCAATGATTGGCACAGAATTGAATTTTGGATTTTTTCTAATTTCGACAGCAGCTTCATAACCATTCATAATAGGCATTTGTATGTCCATAAGTATCAATTCGAAAGACTTATTTTTTGTAATCGCTACCGCCTCTTCTCCATTTTGAGCTTCAACAATTGTTGCATTAGGAATAATTCGTTTTATGAGGGTTAAGGCAAGGAATCTATTTACTGCATTATCCTCAACTATCATTACGTTCAAATTGGCATAATTTACTTCAGTTTGCATTTCTACTATTGGTGGCGTTTTTATTAATTTTGTTTTTGGTTCGTTTGCTTGCTCGAAATCTATTGAAAAATAGAAATCACTTCCTTCTCCTTGATGGCTTTTTAATTGCAGTTCACTTTTCATTAACCCTAATAATTGATTAGAAATTGTTAACCCCAAACCTGAGCCTCCAAACTGTCTTGAAGTAGTTGCATCTTCTTGCACAAAAGATTGAAAAATCTTTTTTTGATTTTTTAATTTGATTCCAATTCCTGTATCTTTTACTGAAAATAATATTGAATATAGCTTTTCTTGAATTTTAATCACTTTCAAATCCAGATGAATTTGACCAAAGGAAGTAAACTTAATAGCATTATTTATCAAATTTACTAATACTTGCTTGAGTCTTAAGGAATCAGCCCAAACATATCTGGGAACCTCGTCATGTATTGATAAAGACAGGTCTATTTGTTTTTGCTGCGCCTGGAATTTAAACAAATTAATGGTTTGATGTACCAAATCATACAAATCTGTTTCTTCAATACTTAACTCTAATTTGCCTGATTCTATTTTAGAAAAATCCAGAATATTATTAATGATTCCCAACAAAGTGATGGCAGATTGATGAATTGTATCCATGTACTCCATTTGATTCTTGTCAAGATTTGTTGCGGACAATAAATCTGAAAAACCAATAATTCCGTTTAAAGGTGTTCTTATTTCATGACTCATATTGGCCAAGAATTCTGTTTTTGCTTTATTTGCTTCTTCTGCTTTTTCTTTGGCTTTTATCAATTCTATTTCAAGTAGCTTTCTTTCCGTCACATCCCGAATTGTTCCTACCAAAACAGATGGCTTTCCTTCATTATCAAGTTTTAAAGAACCATTACCGTGCAACCATCGTTCCTCACCATCATTGGCTCTTATGATTTTATACTCTTTATTAAAGGGCTGTTTCTCACCAAGCACTTTATTGGTAGTATACTCTACCATTATCTCTTTATGGTCAGGATGCACTAGTGAAAGCCAATCATAAGAATTAAAATTATTAGTGGATTCTATACCAAAAATTACATCCAAAAGCTTAGAACGTGTCCATACATTAGTCGTCAAATCGATACTAAAAGTGCCTATACTTGCAATGCGTTGTGTTTCTAGTAAAAATTGCTCGTTTTCAATCAATAGATTCTCCGCTGTTTTTCGTTCTGTAATATCTCGTACAATTGTCAATACAGTACCATCATGTAACAACTTAGAATTAAGTTCTGCGTAGAGTACTTTGTTTTCATTCAGCACAATCTTTCGCTCAGATTGGACAGACAATCCTAAGTGTAATTTTTCAAACTGTAGCGGTTTTATCAAAACCTCATCATTGGCTACAAAATCATAAATGGATTTCGTAAGTAACTCTTTTTCGGAATAGCCAGTAATTGTACAGGCATTTTCGTTAACACTCAAGATTTGTCCATCAATAGTTGAAATAACAATAGCATCCAGCATTTGTTGGACTAAAACTCTGTAACGCTCTTCACTTTCTTGTACTTCTTTCTCTATTTTTTTTCTTTCAGTAATGTCTTTTACAAAACCCAAATAAGTAATCTCAGAGAGTTTAACCGCATCTAATGACCACCAGCGGATACTGCCTTCTTTATTCGCAAACTGTAAATCGATTTTGCAAGTACCAAAGTTCTTTACTTGATACAGTGATTGATAACACAATTCTGGTGATTCCGGGTCTATAAAATCCAAAGTAGACATTTCGAGTAATTCTTCTTTTGAATACCCAGTTATATTACTTGCTGCTGGATTTACTTCTAAAAAACGCCCATTTTCATCTGTTACAAAAATACCATCGGGCGCATTTTCTATATAACTTCTAAACTTGTTATTGCTTTTTTCTTCTAATGCTTTGATTTGTATTTCCTTATCAACTTCTTCTTGCGCTTTAAGAAACAATTCTAATTCTTTCTTTTTGGTAACGTCTTGCGCTATTCCTTTTAGTCCAACTACCTTATTATTCTCATCCAAAATTGGGGTTGCTGTTGCAAAAAGCCATTTAATGCGCTTATCTGAAAAATGAATTTGATGTTCAATTTCATAAGGTATTTGGGTTTTTACTATGCCATCCAATTTTCGATTCAACAACTCTAAATCTTGTAACGATAAATGAGATAAATAATCTGCATATAGGTCATTTGTGGTCTTGTCAATTTCAAAAATAGCATACAATTCGTCGGACCATATTAACTCTTCGGTTTCAAAATAAAAAATCCAACTCCCTGTTTTGGCCAACTTTTGAGTATCATTAAAAAACAACTTAGTAGCTAAAAATTCCTGTCTACTAATTTGAAATTCATTTACATCAAAGGCATAAGCATGAAAGGAATTGGAAGGCACATCAAACCAAAAGCGCCATTGATAATAAATGGCATTTGCAGAACTATCTAAAACTTTACTTATAATTGTTGCAGTACTACCCGATTTTTTTGACGAATGAATACAACTTTTTGTAGCCTCAACATCTGCTGTAGCAATTAATTGAAGAAAAGGCACACCTTCTAATTGATTGTTATTGTAGCCTAAATGTGAAAAATTGGGGCTGAATGAAATAATTTCCCCGTCAGGATTAAACGTACAGAATAAATCACTGTTTTGTTTGATAAAAGAATCATAAGAGCGGTAAAAAAGAAGCTCTTTTTTTAATTGCTCTATTTCTCCTCGTTGATTTGATGAATCGAACCCCATACTCTTACGTTTAGATAGCAACCTTTGATATTCATTATCTTGTTTATCAAAATTAAAAGTACGCTAATTTTTTCATAAAAAATAACAACTAAAACATTAGTATTCACAAAAAAACAACAATTAATCGGATTTTAAAAAAAATTACAACTTTTTCACTATTTCAAAAAAAGATTATCAATTAGCCAAAATATCAAATTCACAAATAAATTATACTTGCCGCTAATTATAATTCATAAAATAAGACTGTGTGATAATAGTTACAGACTTTGCCTTTTTCTGAACTTACTTTTGCTTCATCAAACTGTAAAAAAATGAAAAAAACAAAGTTATATGCAGCTATTGCCCTAGTACTCACCCAAACTATAAGTTGGGCTCAGGATACAATTGTGATTTCAAAAAAAGAAATCATCAATAAAGCCGCTGATAAAAATCTTCAAATCAAAATAGCCGACCAATCATTCAAAGCGGCACAAGCTGACTATAGACAGTCGAATGCATTATTCTTACCAAGTATCACTGCTTCACATACTGGAATATCGACAACTAATCCTTTGATGGCTTTTGGTTCCAAACTCAATCAAGAAATTCTAACACAAGCCGATTTTAATCCAGCACTACTCAACAATCCAGCAAGAACTCAAAATTTTGCTACCAAAATAGAAATCCTGCAACCTCTTATCAATGTAGACGGCTATTATGGTAGACAAGCCGCTAAGGCCAAAATGGAAGCCTTTCAATTGCAAACTGAGCGAACAAAAGAATACCTTGAATTAGAAATCAATAAAGCTTATATGCAGTTGCAACTCGCCTATAAAGCGGTTAGTGTTTTGAACAAAGCCAACACCACGGCTCTTTCCAATTTGCAAGTCGTAAATAATTATTTCAAACAAAGTATGCTACAAAAAACAGATGTTTTGACTGTTGAAGTTAGAGTAAATGAAATTAAAAACCAATTGCAATATGCCAAAAGTAACGTTCAAAACGCCTCTGACTATCTGGCTTTTCTGATAAATGAAGACCTAAATAATTCGGTTTTTAAGCCCATCGAAACGCTTGAAAACAGCATAAACACTATCGCAACCAATCCATTATTATCGGGAGAAAGAAAAGACCTTTTAGCTATGGACCAGTCGGTTAAAGCGTATGAAAAAATGGCACAATCTAGTCAAATGAATTTCTTACCACGCTTGAACGCTTTTGGGAGTTATGAATTGTATGATAAGAACATACTAGGTATGGGCGCAAGCGGTTATTTGGTTGGAGCGCAATTATCTTGGAATGTGTTTGATGGTTACAAATCAATTGGAAAAATGGAAAAAGCCAAAGCAGAGCATCAAAAATCAAGCATTGAAAACCAACAGTACAAAGCACAAAGTCAAATAGAATTGAACAAAACCAATAGACAGCTAAAAGACGCCGAAAACAAAGTAAACTTGACGCAACTAGCCCTTCAACAATCTGAGGAAGCTTATCGTATTCGAAACAATCGCTTCCAACAAGGACTGGAAAAAACCTCTGATTTATTGCAAGCAGCAACCCAAATGTCCCAAAAAGAATTAGAACTTCTGCAAGCCGTTTTTGAATACAATATCACTAAAGAATATTTACAGTTTTTAACTAAATAAAAAGCAATAAGACTGGAGTAATACGTATCAAGATTTTAGAATTAAAAAACATCAATATAAAAAATATGAAAATAAGTAATAAAATAATAGCCCTACTTTCCCTTTCCGCAGTTGTATTGACTTCTTGTGGAGACGACAAAAAAGAATCTTTGAACAAAGAAACACCAATTGCAGTAAAAGTAAGTGGTATTGCAGAAAACAGTACTAGTGGATTCGTTACGGCGAGTGGTAAAATCGAAGCTGAAAATTCGGCCAATTTAAGTACCCGAATGATGGGCTTTGTCACCAAACTGCACGTACAAGTGGGACAAAAAGTAACTACAGGACAATTAATCGTTAGTATTAATAATACCGACTTACAAGCTAAAAAAGCGCAAGTAGACGCTAGTATTCTACAAGCTACTGCAGCTTACAACAATGCTAAAAAAGATTACGACCGTTTTACTAATTTGTTCAAACAACAAAGTGCTTCCCAAAAAGAATTGGATGACATGACTGCTCGTTACGAAATGGCAAAAGCTAGCTTGCAAGGCGCCAAACAAATGCGCAACGAAGTAGTAGCCCAATTCTCCTACACTAACATAACTGCTCCTTTTAGTGGAGTAGTCACCAACACCTTTGTAAAAGAAGGCGATATGGCGAATCCTGGAATGCCATTGGTTAGCATAGAAGGAGCTTCTAAGCTACAAGTAACGGCTATGGTTAGCGAAAATGATATTACCGCAATACGCAACGGAATGCTGGTTGACATTTTAGTAAAATCGAATGCAACTGCACTTAAAGGAAAAGTGACAGAAGTAAGCGCCTCAGCCAAAAACACAGGAGGACAGTATTTGGTAAAAATCAATTTAGAACCAACGAAAGCGAAAGTGTTATCTGGAATGTTTGTAAATGTTCAGTTTCCTACTGAAAGTAAAACACCTTCAGCAAAAAATGAACGAATGCTTGTACCAGAAAGTGCTTTGGTGCATCAAGGTCAACTAACTGGAATTTACACTGTAGGCAATGGAAATGTTGCGATTTTGAGATGGTTGCGCGTTGGTAAAAAATTAGGCAGTCAAGTAGAAGTTTTATCTGGACTTTCGACCAAAGAACACTATATCGTTTCGGCAGAAGGAAAATTGTACAACGGAGCTTTGGTTACAGTACAATAAAAAAAGTGGTCAGTGGTTCAGCTTCGTAGTATTCAGTTGCTGTATGCTGACAATTAGTATTGAATTCAAGTTGTTTCAATAAATATAGAAAACATCATTAATCATGCGTGAGGGATAGTAGTGGAAATCCTTTTTGTTCTAAATCCCGATAGGGTTTAGAATAAAAAGATTGCAACGGATAGCCCGACCCGACCTTTTCGGGAGGGTCACGCCCAAATAAATAAAAGAAATTATGCAAGAAGGTATTTCAGGCAAAATTGCCCAAGCATTTATGAACTCCAAATTAACGATTTTGTTAATGATTGGGTTGATGATTATTGGGGTATACAGTTCGTTTCTAATTCCAAGGGAAGAAGAACCGCAAATCAATGTTCCGATGGCTGATATTATGGTTGGCTATCCCGGAGCGAGTCCAAAAGAAGTGGAAAGCCGTGTCGCGAAACCACTAGAGAAAATTATCTCTAATATTAAGGGTGTAGAACACGTACATACAATGGCTATGAATGGTCAGGCGATGCTGATTGTACAATTTTATGTAGGGCAAGATGTAGAACGCTCTTATGTAAAACTCTACGACGAATTGGCCAAACACGAAAACATGTTTCCGCAAGGGGTCTACAAACCTATGGTTAAAACCCGTTCTATAGATGATGTTCCGATGCTTGGAATAACCCTTTGGAGCGAGAAACAAGATGATTACCAACTGCGCCAGATTGCAGAAGAAGTAACTTCTGAAATTGAAAAAGTAAAAGATGTAGCCATTACCAAAGAAATTGGCGGCAATAATCGAGAACTTAAAGTTATTCTCGACAAAGATAGAATGTCCGAAAATGGTGTGGATGCTTTAGGAATCATGCAAATGATTCAGGCCAATAACGGCAGTTCGCAATCGGGGAGTTTTGTTGAGAACGATGAAGAATTTTTGGTTACTACAGGACAATTTTTATCGAATGCCGAAGATGTAGAAAACTTAGTGGTAGGTGTCAACAAAAATATGCCGGTATACTTAAAACAAGTAGCTACCATTACAGATGGGCCTTCTACACCTAGAAGCTATGTTTCTTTTGGTTATGGCAAAGCCAATGAACAATTCAAAACGGCAAAATCAGAATATCCTGCTGTAACCATTTCTGTTGGAAAAGTAAAAGGTGCCGATGCTATGAAAATATCGGATAAGATTTTGACCAAAGTAGAGCAACTTAAAAAAACCATCATTCCAGATGATGTACACGTTGAAGTGACTCGTAACTATGGGGAAACAGCATCGCACAAAGTGGGTGAATTATTGCTTCATTTGGGAATTGCCATTATTGCGGTTACTGTTTTGGTAATTCTAGCTATGGGATGGCGTGGTGGATTGGTCGTGTTTTTCTCTGTGCCGCTCACTTTTGCATTAACGCTATTTGCTTATTATTTGTTGGGTTACACACTCAATAGAATCACACTTTTTGCCCTTGTATTTGTAGTTGGAATTGTGGTTGACGATAGTATTATCATTGCCGAAAACATGCATAGGCATTTCAAAATGAAGCGACTTCCCTTTAAACAAGCTGCAATTTATGCGATTAATGAAGTTGGGAACCCAACAATTTTGGCCACGTTTACAGTAATTGCCGCTATTCTTCCTATGGCTTTTGTATCTGGAATGATGGGACCTTATATGAGTCCAATGCCTATTGGAGCCTCTATTGCGATGTTATTGTCTTTATTTGTTGCTTTGACGGTAACGCCATATTTGGGATATCATTTGTTACAAGAAAAAGAAGAACAAGCACACAAGCATGCCGAAGGATTAGAAACGAATTTGATTTATAAAATATATAGCAAAATAGAGCGTCCGTTTCTAGACAATAGTTTCAAGAGAAGACTTTTATTGGCTGGAACTGTGGTCTTATTGATGGGTTCGATTTTGATGTTCTTTACCAAATCGGTGGTCGTAAAAATGCTCCCTTTTGATAACAAAAATGAATTTCAAGTAGTTATTGACATGCCTGAAGGAAGTACTTTGGAAAGAACCTCGGCAGTAACCAGAGAAATTGCTCAATACGTATCGACTCAACCCGAAGTAGTCAATTATCAAAACTATGTGGGCACTTCTGCTCCTATTACTTTCAATGGTTTGGTACGTCATTACGATATGCGCGGTGGTAGTAATATGGCCGACATTCAGGTGAATTTATTACATAAAGAAGACCGTGATTTACAAAGTCATGACATTGCTAAAGCCATGCGTCCTGAGATTCAAAAGATTGCCAAAAAATATGGTGCCAATGTAAAACTGATTGAAGTACCTCCGGGACCTCCAGTACTGTCAACTTTGGTTGCCGAAATTTATGGTCCTGATTATGAAGAACAAATTAAGGTAGCCCAACAAGTACAAACCATTCTGCAAAACACGACTGATATTGTAGATATCGATTGGATGGTAGAAGACCATCAGACGGAGTTCCGCCTTGAAGTTGATAAAGAAAAAGCCATGCTCAATGGTATTGCTCCTCAACAAGTAGTAGGGAATCTTACGTATTTATTAAAAGAATATCCTGTTTCTAATTTATACGACGAAAACTCAAATGACAATGTTAGTATCGTTCTTTCATTAGATGACAAAGACAAAACCAGTTTGCAAGATATCCAAAACTTGAAAATAAAAGGGAGTCAAGGGAATATGATTCCGATCAGCGATTTGGTAAAAGTTAGAAAGGACACACTACAAAAAACCATTTACCGAAAAGACCAAAAACGTGTGGTGTATGTTACGGCCGATATGGCAGGTACATTAGAAAGCCCAGTCTATGCTATTTTGGGAATGAATGAAAAACTGTCTAAAATGAAAATTCCAAAAGGCTACAAGATAAATGAATTGTACATGGAGCAACCTACAGATGAAAGTGATTTTACAGTAAAATGGGATGGTGAATGGCAAATAACCTTAGAGGTGTTTCGTGATTTGGGCGTGGCCTTTATGGTGGTGATTGTGATAATCTATATGTTGATTGTAGGATGGTTTCAAAACTTCAAAACACCAATCGTTATGATGTTGGCAATTCCACTTTCGTTGATAGGAATCGTTTTAGGGCATTGGATGCTAAATGCATATTTCACCGCCACTTCTTTTATTGGAATGATTGCTTTGGCAGGGGTTATGGTTCGAAATTCGGTTTTACTTATCGACTTCATCGAAATCCGATTGAATGACGGTGTACCTTTAAAACAAGCCATAATAGAAGCTGGAGCTGTCCGCACCACTCCTATTCTATTAACCACCGGTGCAGTGGTGATTGGAGCGTCGATTATTTTATTTGACCCCATTTTTCAAGGATTAGCCATTTCACTTGTAGCTGGTGCTATTGTTTCAACGGTTTTAACACTAATTGTCGTGCCGCTGATTTATTATATTACTGAGAGAAAAAAATGGGAAACAAATAATCTCTCCGAAAAAGAGGAATCAGGAGCTGCTAATCAATAAAAATTAGTTTCAAGTTTAAGGTTTCCAATTTTAGAAACCTTAAACTTTTAAACCTTTAAACCTAAAAAAATGAAATTACTACTAATCGTTGCCGTCAAAGCTTTCCAAAAAGAAATCCAACAGCTACTTAAGAAGGCTAATATTAGTTCGTACTCCTATAAAGAAGTAACGGGCTACCAAAACAGTTCAGAAGAATTGATAGAAGAAAACTGGTTCGCCACCAATAGTATCGAAAATGAATCGGTATTGTTTTATGTCTTTGCGCATGAAAAAAAAGTAGACCCATTATTTGAATGGGTTGCAGATTTCAATGCGAAGCAAGAAACGCTATCACAAATTCATTTGGCGGTTTTATGTATAGAAAAATCCAATTAACCTCAAAAAACAAGCAATGAAAAACAGAATTATAAGAGCCATAGCAGGAACTTTTGTGCTACTAAGTATCGTATTATCTATCTATGTCAATCAAAATTGGTTGTGGTTTACCGCCTTTGTGGGCGCTAATCTATTGCAATCGGCTATTACCAAATGGTGTTTGATGGAAGACATATTAACCAAATTGGGAGTAAAAGACTAAATGATTTAAAAGAATACATTTCAACACATTACAAGCCGTGAATTAGTACTTCACGGCTTTTTTATGCCCTTATTTAATCCATTAAGATGTGAAATAACTGTTAAATTTAAAACATTTGTATATACATATAAAAAAAGTGTTACATTTGTATCAACAAATAAAGTAATTACAAACATGAAAATAGAAGAAGTTTTAAAAAGCACCATCGATTATAATGAATCGACAAGAGCTATCTTAAATATCATGTATACCCAAATTGTTGTTTCTGAAAGTTTCAATGAAATTCTTAAACCATATGATATATCTGGAGAACAATATAATGTTCTTAGAATTTTAAGAGGCCAAAAAGGAACACCTGCTAATATGTGTGTAATTCAAGAACGCATGTTGGCCAAAACAAGTAATACTACACGATTAGTTGACAAGTTGTTATTAAAGGAATTAGTAACAAGAAATGTTTGCCCTGACAACCGAAGAAAAATCGAAGTGCTTATTACTGAAAAAGGCTTGTCCTTATTAAAAGAATTAGAGCCACAGTTGAAAGAGCACGAAGAATCTTTTGCCAACAACTTAAATCCTGAAGAATTGCAACAATTGAATTTCTTATTAGAAAAATATAGAACTAAATAAATATATATACATTATGAGTACATTTTTAGACCATCAAAATTGGAGATATGCTACCAAAAAATACGATGCTAGCAAAAAAATAACAACCAAGGATTTAAATACATTAAAAGAAGCCATCCGATTGAGTTCTTCTTCTTATGGATTGCAATTGTACAAGGTTTTTATTGTAGATAATCCTGAATTAAGAGCACAATTACAACCTGCAGCTTGGGGGCAAACTCAAATTACTGAAGCTTCTCACCTATTTGTTTTTGCCAATCAAACAACTGTTGGTAACGAAGATATCGAGGGGTACTTAAAAAATGCTGAACAAACCAGAAGTTTACCAGAAGGAGCTTTGAATGGTTATGGGGATTTTATGAAAGGAAGCCTTCTTAATCTACCTGAAGATGCAAAAAAAGTTTGGACTGCAAAACAAACCTATTTAGCTTTAGCCAATTTGTTGAATGCTGCTGCTGAATTAAAAATTGATGCTACTCCTATGGAAGGGTTTGACCCTGCTCAGTTTAATGCTATTTTAGGCTTAGACAAATTAAACTTAAATGCTGCTGTAGTAGCCGCAGTTGGATACCGTCACGAAGAGGATGATACCCAACATTACAAAAAAGTTAGAAAATCAAACGAAGATTTATTTATTACTTTATAATTTTACAACTCAAATATTAATCTAAAAACCAATTTAAACATGAAAAATTTAAAATCAATTGCATTAGCATTAGTGGCATTCGCTACAATTTCAATGACAGCTCAAACCAAAAAAATTGATACTGCAGGAAGTACTATCGAATGGTTAGGAAAAAAAGTAACAGGACAACACAATGGTACTGTAAACTTTAAAGAAGGAGCTTTAGTATTCAAAGGAAAAGCATTAAAAGGAGGTTCTTTCACTGTTGATATGAACTCATTAACAGCAACTGACTTACAAGGTGAATACCAAGGAAAATTGAATGGTCACTTAAAAGCGGATGACTTTTTTGGAACAGCAAAATTCCCAACTGCTACTTTAGTATTCAAAAAAATTGGTTCAAAAGCTAAAGATGTTTATGCAGTAACTGCTGACTTAACTATCAAAGGAATCACTAAACCAGTTACTTTTGACATTACTGTAAACGGAAATACAGCTACTACAACTTTCAACGTAGATAGAACTAAATACGGAATCGAATACAACTCAAAATCAATCTTTTCAGCTATTGGTGACAAAGCCATCAACGACGAATTTGAATTGAAAGTTACTTTGAAATTCTAATATCAAATACCACTTTGACAAAGCCTCAACTTAGTTGGGGCTTTTTTTTGTAAAAAAATAAGCAATTCCCAATTACCAAATGATTACTAAACTGTAAAATAAGTCCCAAATCAATCATTTTTAGTAATAAAATCTTAACATAAATTCACAATTACCTTTAAAGACCGCTACTACTTTTGATTAGTCAAAACAACAAAACAATAATAGACGTAGTTTAAACAAAAGTAAAAATGAAACAAAAAGTAGTACTTATCATTTTTGTCTTGAGCTTTTTATCTTCATCAGCTCAACAAGTAAAAGGAATTTATGGCGACACTAATTGGATGCTAAATTGGACCAATTTCAAACCCGCTACAACAGAATACAAAGAACCCAATGCTATTTTATCTGGAGTAATCGACAAAGACACCAAACTTAGTAGCGACAACACCTACCGACTGGAAGGAACTGTATATGTTACCAATAACGCAACCTTAACTATAGAAGCTGGAACAGTAATTAGAGGAGACGAAATGACCTGCGGTACGCTTGTAATTACCAAAGGAGCCAAAATTATGGCTGAAGGAACCGAGAAAAATCCTATTGTATTTACTTCAAATAAAGTGACTACCGTCAGAAAACCAGGAGACTGGGGCGGCATCTTAGTACTTGGAGATGCGCCAATCAATAAAATAGGAATCAATGGTCAAGCCTTATTGGATTTTAATTTAGACACCTCCAAATGTTCTTATGGTGGACTAAATCCAGAAAGTAATTCAGGTGCACTAAAATATGTTCGAATTGAATATGCTGGAAGAAAACTAAATGCCTTAAAGGAATTAAATGGTTTGTCACTTGCAGGTGTTGGAAACAAAACAACCCTTAGTCACATTCAAATTAGTTACTCAAACGACGATTCTTTCGAATGCTATGGTGGTGATGTAAAATTAGACCGCTTAATTTCATACAGAACTACAGATGATGATTTTGATTTTACCCAAGGCGTACAAGCTACTATAACTAATAGCATAGCGATTCGTCATCCATTTTCGTCGGATGCCGCAGGTTCCAGATGTTTTGAATTGGATTCATATGACAAATTTGAGAACTACGATCCAACCAAAAAACTTAGCAACATACAAGCCAATAACATCACTTTAGTAAATTTAGAAGAAAACAATCAAGGATTGATAAAAGAATCCATTTATATAAAAGAGAAATGCTACTTCTCCTTAAAAAATAGTATTGTCTCTGGTTTTGCTCCATTTTTATTGATGGAAGGCAAAATTGGGTTAAACCCAGATAACTTAGCCAAAATATCGCTAAAGGATATTATCGTAAACAACTGCAAAGGATCAATAGTTAGTGAAGAAACCAGTCATAATGACAAACTAAAATATTGGCCAGATCCGTCGTCAATGGGAATCGAATTTTCATCTATTGCAATTAACGATTTGTTCAAATCATCTCAAATAAAATTTAGCCCAGATTTTAGAAAAAAAGAGAGTGCCGTTCTAGTTAGTACTAACTAATTTTTTACGAAAAATTCACAAGAAAAACCAACTATATCATACAATAGTTTAAAAAATCCAACTGCTTTCGCAATTGGATTTTTTTTATTTTTAACGCATATTAATTATTTTCTTTAATAAAAAAGAGGATAATTATTCCAAAATCAACATTTATTCATTTTAAAGTGTTAAGTTTTCATTATTATAATTTTATTTTATTACTTTAGTTTTTAAGTTAACCAAAAAGAAAGTAAAGCCCCACTTTAAAACAATAAAAATGAAACAAAAATCTTTAGTAATTATTTGCATCGCGTTCAGTTTATCTTTATTTGCGCAAAAAAGTAATGGTATTTATGGAGACACTAATTGGATGAACAATTGGACCAATTTTAAACCTGCAACAGCAGAATACCCAGAAACCAATGAGGTATTGCCAGACATTATCAACAAAGACACCAAACTAGTAAGTACCAAAACCTACCTTCTAAACAACAGAGTGTATGTGACCAATAATGCTACACTTACAATTGAACCAGGTACTGTAATCAGAGGAGGTATCGGCGATATCGACTATTGCGGAACCTTAATCATTACACAAGGGTCCAAACTTATTGCTGAAGGGACAGAAAAAGCACCAATTGTTTTTACTTCTGAAAAAGCAGCTACAGTAAGAAAACCAGGTAACTGGGGTGGTATCATCATCCTAGGTAATGCGCCTGTGAACAAAATTGACAAAGACAACAAGCATGTTTTAACAGATTTCAATCTTGATACTACAAAAGCTACCTATGGCGGCGATAAACCAGAAGATAATTCTGGAAGCTTAAAGTATGTTCGCATTGAATTTGGTGGAAAAAAGATAAACGGTTCAAAAGAAATCAATGCCCTTATCTTAGCTGGGGTTGGAAAAAAAACAGCCTTGAGCCATATTCAAGTTAGTTACTCAAATGGAGATGCTTATCAAGTAACTGGCGGAGAAGTAGCAATGAATAACGTAATTTCTTTTAGAAATGATGACGATGATTTTGATTTCTCAGAAGGAACTCAAGCAACACTAAATAACAGTATTGCAATTCGTCACCCTTTTTCTTCTGGTTCAGGAAATTCAAGATGTTTTGAAATTGATTCGTATGACAAACAAGAAAATGCCGATATGACTAAAAAGCTTACGAATGTAAAAGCCAACAACATTACATTTGTAAATATTGAAGAAAATAATCAAGGATTGGTTCGTGAAGCTATCTACCTTAAAGAAAATTGTAACTTGACTTTTACAAATAGTATTGTTTCTGGATTTGCACCTTTTGTGTTATTAGGTGAAAAAATAACTTTATCTCCAGAAAATTTCGCTAAAATCAATTTAAAGAACATCATTGTAAACCGTTGTAAAGAAAATTTAGTGAGCGAAGAACAAAGCTATAATGGAAAACTAAAATACTGGCCAGACCCAGCTTCAATGGAATTTGAAATTGCAACAACTCCAATTATTGACTTGTTTACTTCAATAGATTTGAAAAACAACCCAGATTTCAGAAAAAAACAAAGCGCAACGGTAGTAATCAATAAATAAAAAAGTAGCAAGTGTTTGAAATCTAACAAAAAACAATAAATACTTTTTTTATTTTTATTCTTTTACTTTTGTTTAGTTCAATTTCATTTATATATTTGCTCAACGAAAAAAAACATGAGAACAATAACAAACAATACTTGGTGGTGGAATACTTTACGTCAAACGTCGTGAACAAAGCTCCTATAGTATTAGTTGAACTATTATAAATAAAAAGGCTTGTCATCACGACAAGCCTTTTTTTATTGCCTTGTTTTCTGTAAAAAACCAACAACTAAAAGTCTTAATTAAAAAGATATGAAAGCCTATTTATTAAATACCCATTACAAGCAAATCCTTGCCGACACCATTACACCCGTTAGTGTTTATTTAAAAATTAGAGATAAATTCCCTAACAGTTTATTATTAGAAAGTAGTGATTATCATGGAAACGACAACAGTTTCTCCTACATTTGCTGCAATCCTATTGCTTCTTTTAAAATTGAAAACGAAATCATCTCTAAGAATTATCCAGATGGAACTTCAGAAACTATTAACATAGATGCTACCACCAAAATTCCTGAGATTATTCAGAACTTTTCAAGTCAATTTCAATCCAAGAAAAATGATTTCAAATTCATAAACAATGGGCTATTTGGTTACATTGCTTATGATGCTGTTCGTTATTTCGAAAAAGTAAGTATTGCAAAAAAAGAAAACAGTAATGCCATTCCAGATGTGTATTATGCGGTATACCAAAATATCATTGCCATCAATCATTTCAAGAATGAGGCCTATATTTTTTGCCATAGTTTGGATGAAAAAAATAACATCTCCGAAATCGAGCAACTCTTGCAATCCCGAAATATCGCTTCTTATAAATTCTCAAAAGAAGGCGAGGGTTTTTCGAACCTTACAGATGAAGAATTTAAGCACAATGTGGCATTAGCCAAAAAACATTGTTTCCGTGGCGATGTTTTTCAATTGGTTTTATCACGACGTTTTACACAAGGTTTCAAAGGCGATGAATTTAATGTGTATCGTGCTTTGCGAAGCATTAACCCTTCCCCCTATTTATTCTTTTTTGACTATGGTGATTTCAAATTATTTGGTTCTTCTCCCGAAGCTCAAATTATTGTAAAAAACAGAAAAGCCGAAATTCATCCCATCGCTGGAACTTTCAAACGAACAGGTGATGATGAAAAAGATGCTGTTTTGGCCAAAGCCCTTTCTGAAGATAAAAAAGAGAATAGTGAACATGTGATGCTTGTAGATTTAGCCAGAAATGATTTAAGTCGCAACGGACATGACGTACAAGTAGAGAAATACCGTGAGGTGCAATTTTTCTCCCATGTTATCCATTTAGTTTCCAAAGTTACGGGGTATTTACACGAAAAAGCCTTAACCTTACAAGTGGTCGCTGACACCTTCCCTGCAGGAACGTTGAGTGGCGCTCCAAAACATAGAGCGATGCAATTGATTGAAGAGTATGAAAAAACCAATCGTGCTTTTTATGGAGGTGCCATAGGTTTTATGGATTTTGAAGGCAATTTTAATCATGCCATTATGATTCGAACGTTCTTGAGCAAAAACCATCAATTGCATTCACAAGCAGGTGCTGGAATCGTAGCAAGCTCTGATGAAGAAAGCGAAATGCAAGAAGTTTATAATAAACTAAGAGCCTTAAATACGGCATTGGATTTGGCAGAGACGATTTAAACACGATAAAATTAAAAATATGAAAACAACAATCAGTTGCTTACTAATGATTGTCCTTTTTACAGCCTGTAATCTTGCTGAAAAACAAGAGAAGGCAAAGAAAAACAATAGCATTGAAGGCACTTGGCGACTCATATCAGCAGTTAAAATTATAAAAGACAGTACTTTTTCAACCTTCAATCCAAAAACGAAGATGATAAAAATAATTAATGGCACTCATTTTTCTTTCTTCAACCATGATTTGAATAATGGAAAAGACAGTGCAGCCGTTTATTTTGCTGGAGGAGGAAAGTATACTTTAAAAGATAGCCTTTACACTGAAAATCTAGAATACTTTTCACTTAGAGAATGGGAAAACAACAAATTTGATTTTGTAGTAAAAATTCAAAATGACACTTTAACACAAAAAGGAATCGAAAAAATTGAAAAACTTGGTGTAGACCAAATCATAATCGAAAAATACGTTCGAGAAAAATAATCAAACAATATGAAAAAAATACTAGTCATAGACAATTACGATAGCTTCACTTACAACTTAGTGCACTATTTAGAAGATTTAGATTGTGAAGTAACGGTGTACCGAAATGATGAATTTGATTTGGATGAAATCGCTCATTTCGACAAAATTTTATTATCGCCAGGACCTGGTATTCCTGACGAAGCAGGCTTACTCAAAGCAGTGATTCAAAAATACGGCCCCACCAAAAGCATTTTTGGGGTATGCCTTGGTCAACAAGCCATTGGAGAAGTCTACGGCGGTACTTTATCCAATTTAGACAAAGTTTATCACGGGGTAGCTACAACGGTAAAAACGATTGTAAATGACGAACTCCTTTTTGACGGATTAGAACCGACATTCGAAGTGGGGCGCTACCATTCTTGGGTGGTCGATGCGAATGTCCCGGATGTTTTAGAAATCACATCCATAGACGAAAACGGACAAGTGATGTCTTTGCGCCATAAAAGCTACGATGTTCGCGGCGTACAATTTCATCCTGAAAGTGTATTGACTCCTGACGGAAAAAAAATGTTAGAGAATTGGGTGAAAAATTAGTGCTCAGTTTTCAGTATTAAGTAAACAGTCCTTTTGAAAACAAAACTAAGAATCTTAGTTATTTACAAACTTAGTATTTCATAAAAATGAAAAACATATTAAACAGACTCATCAATCACGAAATGCTTTCCAAAGAAGAAGCAAAAAATGTATTGATAAACATATCCAACGGAAGTTATAACCCTAGCCAAATTGCCTCTTTTTTGACTGTTTATATGATGCGTAGCATTAGCATAGACGAGTTAGCTGGTTTCAGAGAAGCATTATTGGATTTGTGTATCAAAGTAGATTTATCTGCCTACAATGCCATTGATTTATGTGGTACGGGTGGCGATGGAAAAGACACGTTTAACATCTCCACTTTGGCTTCCTTTGTTGCAGCAGGAGCAGGAATAAAAGTAGCCAAACACGGAAATTACGGAGTGTCTTCTATTTCTGGTTCCAGTAATGTACTCGAAAAAATGGGAGTACAATTTAGTAACGACGCCTCTTTTTTAGAAAAATGTATTGACCAAGCAGGTATCTGTGTCTTGCACGCACCGCTTTTTCACCCAGCGATGAAAAATGTAGGCCCTATAAGAAAAGAATTGGCAGTCAAAACCTTTTTCAATATGTTGGGGCCGATGGTCAATCCTTCCTTTCCAAAAAATCAATTGGTAGGGGTTTTCAATTTGGAATTGGCAAGAATGTATGGCTATTTGTATCAAAACACCGAGGTGAATTTTACTATCCTCCACGCACTAGATGGCTACGATGAGATTTCATTGACGTGTCCAACCAAAACAATTACCAAAACAATGGAAGGCATGTTGCATCCGACTGATTTTGGTGTGTCTCTTTTATCTCAAAACGAAATCGAAGGCGGAAAAACCATTGAAGAATCAGCGGCTATGTTTCTCTCTATTCTTTCAGGAAAAGGAACGGAAGCCCAAAACAATGTGGTTTGTGCCAATGCTGCTATGGCCATTGCAACCGTTACCCATTGCTCTCCTTTAGAAGGATTTCAAATAGCGAAAGAAAGTTTGCTATCTGGCAAAGGCTTGGTAGCTTTGAACAAACTAAAAGAGTTAAGTAACTAAAAATAGTTTAAAAGTTTAAGGTTTAAAGTGGTTGAAATAGTCCACACTTTTAAACCTTAAACAAAGAAAACTTTAAACAAAAAATTAATGAACATCCTAGATAAAATCATCATCGATAAAAAAAGAGAAGTCCTTCTCAAGAAATCCATTATTCCAGTTTCGCAATTAGAAGCTTCTGTGTTTTTTGAAAAACAAACCATTTCTCTTAGCCAAAAATTAAAAGAAAGTCCTTCTGGTATTATTGCCGAACACAAACGCCGTTCCCCTTCTAAATCCATTATCAACAACAATTTCACGGTTGAAGAAGTCGTAAAAGGCTATGAAAATGCTGGTGCTTGCGGAATTTCGGTACTTACGGACGGTAAATATTTTGGGGGTTCGCTAGATGACTTGCTCTTGGCTAGAGCCTCTGTAAATATTCCTTTATTACGAAAAGAATTCATTGTAGACGAATACCAAATCCTAGAAGCCAAAGCCCACGGAGCCGATTTAATCCTACTCATCGCCGCGGTTTTAACGCGTGAAGAAATCCAATCTTTATCTGAATTTGCTAAAAGTTTAGGACTAGAAGTTTTGCTTGAAGTGCATAATTTGGAAGAATTAGAAAAATCGATTTTGCCCACTCTGGATATGATTGGAGTGAACAACCGCAACCTCAAAACCTTTGAAGTGAGTTTGGATTTTAGCAAAGAGTTAGCGGCTAAGATTCCAAGTGATTTTGTCAAAGTATCTGAAAGTGGCATTTCGACTATTGAAGCGATTCAAGAATTAAAACCTTACGGATACCAAGGCTTTTTGATTGGAGAAAACTTTATGAAAACAGATAATGCAGGCAAAGCTGCCACAGAATTTATAGCCCACCTAACCCCCAAAGGGGGAGCAAACCAATAAGTTACTAGCAACTAACCACTATTGTTATGAAACCAAAAACAAATCAGCATTCAACATCCGCACAAGAACTCCCCCTTCGGGGGTTGGGGGGCTGTGGCCTTAAAATCTGCGGTATGAAATACCCTGACAATATACTCGAAGTAGCATCGCTGCTACCCGATTATATGGGATTTATATTTTGGGAAAAGTCAGCACGGTATTTTGAGGGACCTATGCCTGACTTACCCAAATCTATCAAAAAAGTGGGAGTTTTTGTCAACGAAAAAAGTGATACCATCCTAGACAAAGTAGCCCAATACGATTTACAAGCCTTACAGTTGCACGGACAAGAATCGGTAGCTTTTTGTTTGGAATTAAAAAATAAATTAGGGACTAGTGTCGAAATCATCAAAGTATTCTCAGCAGATGAAACCTTTGATTTTAGTCTATTAAAACCCTACGAGCCTGTTTGTGATTTCTTTCTTTTTGACACCAAAGGCAAATTACCCGGAGGCAACGGAACCACTTTTGACTGGAGAATTTTACAAAACTATCCTTCCTCAAAACCATTTTTCCTTAGTGGGGGCATCGGAATTGACGAAATAGCAGCAGTAAACGAAATCTTGAACACCCATTTACCTCTTTACGCCATAGACGTAAATAGTAAATTTGAAATAGAACCTGGATTAAAAAACATCAATCTTGTAAGGACAATTCGCGAATTGTCCCTACACAAAAAAAATAAAAAAATGTCATACAACGTAAACGAAAAAGGCTATTATGGTCAGTTTGGAGGAGCCTACATTCCAGAAATGTTATATCCTAATGTAGAAGAGTTGCGCCAACACTATCTGGACATTACCGCTACACCCGATTTTAAAGAAGAATTCAACCAACTATTAAAAGATTATGTGGGGCGTCCAAGTCCATTGTATTTTGCGAAGCGATTGTCTGAAAAATACAATACCAAAATCTACTTAAAAAGAGAAGACCTCAACCATACGGGCGCACACAAAATCAACAACACAATTGGCCAAATTTTAGTCGCCAAAAAGTTAGGCAAAAAACGCATCATCGCCGAAACAGGTGCGGGTCAGCATGGCGTGGCCACCGCTACCGTTTGCGCCTTAATGGGATTAGAATGCATTGTGTATATGGGCGAAATCGACATTGCTCGTCAAGCGCCAAACGTGGCTCGAATGAAAATGTTGGGCGCTACCGTACGTCCAGCCTTATCGGGCTCTCGCACCCTAAAAGACGCCACTAACGAAGCCATCCGTGATTGGATTAACAATCCCGTAGACACGCATTACATCATTGGTTCCGCCATTGGACCACACCCTTATCCTGATATGGTAACCCGTTTTCAGAGTGTCATTTCCGAAGAAATCAAATGGCAATTAAACGAAAAAGAAGGTCGCGAAAATCCAGACTATGTCGTAGCTTGTATTGGTGGCGGAAGTAATGCTGCTGGGACATTTTACCATTTCTTAGACCAAGAAGAAGTGGGTATTATTGCCGTAGAAGCAGCTGGAAAAGGAGTCGATTCAGGGCATAGTGCCGCTACGAGCAAACTAGGAAAAATGGGGATTATTCACGGTTGCAAAACCCTGTTGATGCAAACCCCAGATGGACAAATTACGGAACCCTACTCTATCTCGGCTGGTCTGGACTATCCCGGTGTAGGACCTATGCACGCGCATTTGGCCGAATCCGGTCGTGCCGAATTCTATTCTGTAACCGATGATGATGCTATGGAATTTGGACTCGAATTGTGCAAATTAGAAGGCATCATTCCCGCCATCGAAACCTCGCACGCCTTGGCAATTTTTAAACAAAAACAGTTCAAACCCTCAGATATTGTCGTGATTAGCCTTTCAGGACGAGGAGATAAAGATTTAAATACGTATATTGACTACTTTAAATTGTAGTAGGGCGTTTTACGGGCTGTACGCTATATCTCTAGGGGCGAACCCCGCCCCTAGAGGATGCCGCTCCCATCCCTAACGCAAATCCTGCAACACCACAAATGAAGTAGTCATTAACACCAAAGCACTATGCAAAAACTATTTACATACGGAACATTACAGCATCCTGAGGTGCAAGAAGACCTTTTTGGTAGAACACTCAAAGGAACCCCAGAAACGCTTTTGGGCTATCGTGTCAAAGAAATCCAAATCGAAGAAGAATTTGGTTTAATCAACTACCCCATCATCGTCGAGACAGAAAATCCTGAAGATACCATTCAAGGCATTGTGTATGATGTGACGACCAATGATCTTCGCCAAGCCGACCTCTACGAAGGAAAGCATTATAAACGTGTAGAAGTAGTTTTGCAATCCAACCAAAAGGCTTGGGCTTATAGTTTGGTGGTGTAGACAAAAACAAACAACCGCAAATTCGTAAATTTTAAGGCATTTACTTTTAAAATTTTCGCCACAAATTACACGTATAAACACTAATTCAGAACATTTCTTTTATTGCACGAATCCTTAAGAACCATATAATTGGTGCAATTCAATTTCAAAATTGATGATTTAGTGCCAATTTGTGTTTTTCGTGGCTAACAATTTAAAATGGAAATTTGAGGTAAATACAATTTTAAACTTAACTAAAAAGTCTCATGTGCATTAGATTTGAGACCAATAAATATAGAATTTCAGATAGAAAGAATAAACTATGAACCGAATCAATCAAAAATTACAAGAAGATAAAAAAATATTGTCCATCTATTTTTCTGCGGGCTACCCTAACCTAAACGATACCGTACAAATCATTCAAGATTTAGAAAAAAATGGCGTCGATATGATCGAAATCGGATTGCCGTTTAGTGATCCTTTGGCAGATGGTCCAACTATTCAGGCGAGTTCAACGCAAGCCTTGCACAACGGAATGACCACACAAGTATTGTTTGACCAATTAAAAGACATTCGGAAAACAGTCAACATTCCTTTAGTGATTATGGGATACTTTAATCCGATGCTACAGTATGGTGTGGAAAAGTTCTGTGCTACGTGCGCCGAAATAGGAATCGATGGATTGATTATTCCTGATTTACCTGTAGATGTATATGCTGACGAATACAAAGCAATTTTTGAAAAATACGGTTTAAAAAACATCTTTTTAATCACGCCGCAAACTTCAGACGAACGCATCCATTTTATCGATAGTGTTTCGGATGGTTTTATTTATATGGTAAGCTCGGCTAGTGTAACAGGTTCCAGTGCAGGATTTGGAAACACACAAGAAGCGTATTTCCAACGCATCGCTCAAATGAATTTGAAAAATCCTCAAGTTATCGGCTTCGGAATCAACAATGCCGAAACTTTCCAACAAGCTACTCAATTTGCCAAAGGAGCCATTATTGGAAGTGCCTTTATCACCTATTTAAAAGAAAATGGAACTGCCAACATTAAAGCATTCGTGGAATCCATTCGATAACTAGTCATGAAAATGCTACTAAAAAGAACCACATCCAACGATCCTGACTTTCAAAAGCTAGTCCTACTGCTAGATCAATTTCTGCGATCTAAAGACGATGAAGATCACGATTTTTATGCCCAATACAACAAAACCGACCATATTAAGCATGTGGTCGTAGCTTATTATGAAAATGAAGCCATTGGCTGTGGTGCCTTTAAAGCATTTGACGAAAAAAGTGTTGAAATCAAAAGAATGTTTGTAGTAGCATCTTTCCGAGGCAAACAAGTAGCCCATCAAATTATAGCAGAACTTGAGCAATGGGCCAACGAACTGCAATACAATAGTTATGTACTCGAAACCGGTACTAACAATACTGTAGCCAGTGCATTATATCAAAAACTAGGGTATAAAATCATCCCTAATTATCCCCCTTATGAAGGCGTAGCTACAAGTGTGTGTCTAAAAAAAGAAAAGCAATGCTAAAGCCAACTATTGTTACTTTACCAGAAACCCAATTAGTGGGTAAAAAAAGAAGTATGTCGTTAATCGACAATCAAACTCAAGCACTTTGGCAAAGTTTTATGCCAAGACGAGAACTCATTACCAACCGAATAGGCAACGATTATTATTCGGTTCAAAACTACAATCCGGATTATTTTGAACATTTTAATCCTTCCAAGACTTTCGAAAAATGGGCAGCTGTAGCGGTGAATGCTTTTGAAAAAATCCCCGAAGATATGGAGTCCTTTACCCTACCCACTGGGCTTTATGCTGTTTTTGAACACAAAGGAATGGACACAGCAATTTTTCAGCAAATTTTTACGGAGTGGCTACCCAAGGCTCCGTATATTTTGGATCATCGTCCTCATTTTGAACTATTGGGCGAAAAATACAAAAATGGAGACCCTAACTCGGAAGAACAAATATGGATTCCGATTCGCCAACAATGATTCATTTCTTTGATTTTGTTAATACTATGTTAAATAAAAATTAAACAATTGTTTAATTTAAACGGTTGTTTAATTTTGTTTAACAAAAAATCAAGGTATTGAAAACGGAATTTACCGAAAAACAAATCCAAATCCTTGAAGTTGCAGAAACTCTTTTTGCTGAAAAAGGATTTGACGGCACTTCCATTAGGGATATTTCTAAAGTAGCAAAAATCAATGTTGCTATGATATCCTATTACTTTGGATCGAAAGAGCGATTACTACAGTCGCTGATTGTTTATCGAACAACAGATATCAAAACCCAACTCGAACATTTACTAGAAGAAGACCTTGAACCCATTGAAAAGGTAAATAAATTGATTGAAATTTATATTAATCGCATCAATAACAATAAGGGAATCTATCGCATTTTACATTTTGAACTCTCTTCAAAAAAAAGAGAACAAAATTTACAGGCATTTACAGAGTTCAGAAAAGGCAATCTCAAATATTTAGAATCCATCATTGAAGAAGGCCAACGCAAAGGTGTATTTAGAAAAGATATCATTATCCCATTGATAACACCAACGATTTTAGGTACCTTTTTTCATTTCCATATGAATAAAACCTACTTCGAAAATCTATTGAACTTGACTACAGAAACTTTGTACAATAATTATATCAAGACGAACTTGACAAAGCACATACAACAAACAATTAAAGCCCTTTTGATTTATGAAAATTAGCCCACTATTTGTCTTTGGGATTTTGTGTTGGGGAACTTCGACGGTAAGCGCTCAAGAAAAAACACATCTTAAGCTAGAAGATGCTGTACAATTAGCTTGGACCAAGAGTAACGAAATATCCCTTGCTACTTCAAAAGTAGCTACCAAAAAATACGAGCTACAAGCCAGCAAAAACAATCAATATCCTGATTTAAAACTCTCAGGCCAATACCAGCACCTAACTAGTGCCAAAATTGATATGAAATCCAGTTCAGGTGGAAGCGGACTTGCAGCTGGTCCTGTGGATCGTTTACTATTAGGACAAGTTACGGCCAGTGTTCCTGTTTTTGCAGGATTCAAAATTCAAAATAATATTGCCTTACACGACAATCTTTATTTAGCCGAAACTGCCAATGCGGTTCAATCTAAAGAAGAGATTGCGCTAAAAGTCGTTAATTATTATGCTAGCTTATACAAAGCGCAAAAGACAATCGAAATTCTCAAAGAAAATCAAAAACGGGCCAAACAACGCGTAGTTGATTTTATAGATTTGGAGAAAAACGGTATTATTCCACGTAATGATTTACTAAAATCACAATTGCAAGTTTCTAAAATACAACTCGCAATAGACGAAGCCACTAACAATTTGAATATCGTAAACTTTTATTTGGTTAACCTTCTAAAATTGGATACGAATACTCAAATTGAAATCAAAGAAAGTGATTTTGTGAATTTTCAAATGAACAATGTCCCTTCAGATGAGACGCCAGCTTTAGAAAACAGAAAAGATTTAGAAGCCCTTCGTTTTCAAGCAAAAGCCAGCCAATCGAATATCAAAATTGCAAGAAGTGCTTATTTCCCTTCAATAGCCATATTAGGAGGTTACACCGCACTTGAACTCCACAATGTAGTTAGTGTACAAAACGCAATGAACATAGGTGTTGGCATTTCCTATGACTTTACCAGTTTGCTCAAAAATGATGTTTTGGTTAAAGTTGCAGAAAGCAAGGCAATGGAAGTACAAAACGCTGAAGCTATTTTGACAGATTACATCAAAGTACAAGTACAAAAAGCCATAGAAGATTATCAATTGGCTATAAAACAAGACCTTGTTTATGCGGAAGCTATTGACCAAGCTTCTGAAAATTACCGAATTGTAAAAGACAAATACGATAATGGACTTTCTAACACCAACGATTTATTGGAAGCTGATGTAGACCAACTGACTGCCAAAATTAATAAAGCCCTAGGCAAAGCCAATATCATTCAAAAATATTACGAATTACTATCGGTAACCGGACAATTAACCACAACTTTCAACCCATCAAAAATATAAGTACCAGTCCCATGGAAAAGAAAAAAACAAATATAAAGTTCCTAATTATCACAGTATCATTGTTAGTACTTGGCAGTATTTATGGTATTTACAAATACAATCATGCACAATCGCATGAAGAAACGGATGATGCTCAAATAGAGAAAAACATGACGCCTATTATTCCTAGAGTAGCAGGTTATATAAGTAAAGTATATGTAAAAGATAATGACTTTGTAAAAAAAGGAGATACTTTATTTACGATAGACAAAAAAGATTTTCAGGTTAAAATTGAAGAAGCCAAAGCGGCATTGATTGGTGCTGAAGGTGGTTTTGAAGTAGCCAAAGCAGATATTGGAAGTGCTTTAGCTAGTATTTCGGTTTCTGAAGCCAATGTACTTTCTGCAGGAGGCAACATCGAATCGGCAAAAATTAGATTAGGAAGAGCTACAAGTGATTTTGCTCGTTATGAAAACTTATACAAGAATCACACCATCACAAAGCAACAATACGAGCAAGCTTTGGCTACGAAACAAGAAGCTGAAAGTCAATTGAGAGTGTTACAACAACAACAGCGAGCCAGTTCTTTTCAAAAATCAGTTATTGAAGCCAAATCAAAAGTTTCGAACAAGCAAACGGAAGTTGCTGCTGCCAACATCAAAAGAGCACAAGCCGTTTTAGATGCTGCCAAACTTAATTTAACTTATACTGTTGTTACTGCTGCCATTGATGGTCAAGTGTCTAAAATTGACATTCAACCTGGACAATTGGTACAAGCTGGACAATCCTTATTTTATATTATCAATAATGATGAAGCTTGGGTTGTAGCGAATTTCAAAGAAACGCAATTGAACAAAATGGTGATTGGTCAAAAAGTAACGATGAAAGTTGATGCTTACCCAGACTATGAATTTGTAGGAGCGATTACTTCTTTTTCTCCAGCTACTGGTTCAAGATTTTCATTGTTACCACCAGACAATGCTACTGGAAACTTTGTAAAAACCATTCAGCGTTTGCCTGTAAAAATTAGTTTAGATAAAACCAATGATGCCAATAAAATCAAACTTTTGCGTCCTGGTATGAATGTCGAAGTTGATGTTCATTTGAAATAAATAGCTGTTAGTTATCAGTAATTAGTGATTAGTAATTAGTCCCTAGCTGTTAGCAGGTTGACTATTAAGGGATTTTCGCCAAGCAATATTCACTAATGACTAATTACTAATCACTAAAGACTATAAGAGCTAATCACTAAAAAAACTAAGGAGTAAAAAAATGGTACAAACAGAAGCGGACGATTTAGTTGAGTACGGTTTTAGACGCGTAATAATTACCATTACTTGTGTGCTATGTGCGATGCTTGAAGTAGTAGATACTACTATTGTCAATGTAGCACTCAACAATATGCGAGGCAGTTTAGGAGCGACACTTACGGATGTGGCTTGGGTAATTACCGCCTATGCCATTGCCAACGTTATCATTATCCCAATGACCAGTTGGTTGTCGCAACAATTTGGGCGACGCAACTATTTTGCGGTATCCATTATTATATTTACTGTTTCCTCTTTTTTGTGTGGAAATGCAACCAATATATGGGAATTGGTGGCTTTTCGTTTCATTCAAGGATTGGGTGGTGGAGCTCTTTTGGTAACCGCACAAACGATTGTTACTGAAAGTTATCCTTTGGCCAAACGAGGTATGGCGCAAGCTATTTATGGTATGGGTGTAATCGTAGGACCAACCTTGGGACCACCATTGGGAGGTTATATTGTTGACCGATTCTCGTGGCCGTTTATTTTTTACATCAATATTCCGATTGGAATTATTGCGGCATTGCTTACCCTTTCTTTTATAAAAAGCCCAAAATATGGCGTTAAATTAAAGGCCAATCAAGTCGATTGGTTAGGTATCTTTTTTCTATCGGCTTTTATTGGTTCTTTACAATTTGTGTTGGAACACGGACAACAAGACGATTGGTTTAACAATTCTCTTATTGTAGCTTTAAGTATTGTTTCGTTCTTTGGTTTGCTTTTCTTCATTTGGCGAGAACTCACTTATGAACATCCTATTGTAAATTTGAGAGTACTCAAAGACTCCAATTTAAGAATTGGAACGATTATGTGTTTTATTCTTGGATTTGGTTTATATGGTTCAACATTTATCATTCCAATTTACACCCAATCAGTTTTAGGATGGAGCGCTACTGATGCGGGATTATTATTGATTCCAAGCTCGATAACCACAGGAATTATGATGCCTTTTATTGGTAAAATGATTCAAAAAGGAATCCCACAAACGTACTTGGTTGCCGCAGGATTTTTTGTCTTTTTTGGCTTTACGTATTGGATGCATTTAGTCATCACTCCCGATTCTGGAGAAGAGCATATGTATTGGCCTTTGATTTTAAGAGGTGTTGGATTAGGGCTTTTGTTTGTTCCCATCACTACCCTATCGTTGTCTACCTTAACTGGAAAACATATTGGTGAAGGAGCAGCCTTTACCGGAATGATGCGTCAATTGGGAGGTTCATTTGGAATTGCCATCATCACTACTTATATCGCTAGAATCAATCAAGAACATCGCGTGAATATGATTGGTTATTTAGATAACACCTCCTTTGAAGTTCAACAGAGAGTGCACCAACTGCAAATGGGTTTTATGTCTAAAGGCTATGCCATGAACGAAGCCTTGTCTAAAGCGTACAAAACCCTCGAAATGATGGTGACCCAACAAGCTGCGGTACTTACTTTTTCGGATATATTTTTGTATTTGGGGTATTTGTTCTTGTTTTGTATTCCTTTCATTCTTTTGGTCAAAAAAGGAAAAAACAAAATCAATCCCGCCGATGCAATGCATTAACGAAAAAGCCGATTTCTGTTACTGAAATCGGATTTTTGGTGTATCTATTTATTCACTTTTAATTCGCGTGGAGTGTAGCATATCGAACTTCCAACCTTTGTCGGTTAAAATGGCTGTGGCACTTTCTAGCCAATGCAGTTTTCGAATGATTTTATCGTCAATGGAAATGGTTGCATAGTTGTGATAAGCCACCCAAGCGGTTTTATTAGTGACTTTGACATCAATGATTTCAATTTTGTTTACTCGTTTTGGGATGGGCAAATTGAGTTTGGCTTTGTTCAAATAAGTTGCGATGGTATCGTTATTCCAAACTTCTCCGTGTTCCAAAAGCAAGAAATCTTTGGTGTAATATTTCTCAATCTTTTTAGCTTCTAGTTTTGACCAAATTTCGTCAAACGATTCTTGTACTAAATTTTGAAACTGCTTTTTATGGGCTTCTATTGCACCTTGAGCGAATGCTATTGTGGTGAAAAATAGCATTAAAAGTAGGGTGGTATGTTTTTTCATTATTGCTGAGATTATAGTATTGCGTTTATTTTTGCTGGGTTTAGGACTAAAGTGAAGTATTTTTTTTTGGATTTTATAGTACTCCAAAATAAGTTCCCAGAAAACCATATCTATTATTTCAAAACAACAAAATTATTATTTTAATTAGATCAAATTCTTTAGCAATTTCTTAAAAAGTCAGATTTACTTCACTTTGAATATCTAATTCAGAACAAGGAACTTTGTCATCCTCTTTAGAACAAGAGCTATTAGTTAGCAACGATTTTCTACTTAAAAATAGTCTCTACATAATAATTATTACCCAATTGATTTAATGTTACGATTTGATTTTGAAAAACCTCAAGTAATATTGGAATACCATTTGTTTTGTATTGCTTTATTATTGAATTAAAGTTGTTTTTTTCGAAAACATCAATTCGAGAGTAATTTGGTACAGTAAAATAAATAAAATTATTTTCAATAATTTTTACATCGCCAAAAAAAGCATCCTGATAATATTTATTAGTAGTTACCTCAGTAAAATTCTCATAGTTGACATCAGATTGATAACCATATTTAGTACTTACAAAAAAAGTTTTATCTCCTGATAAAGCAAATAATCTACTATCAGATTTAGATTCATTAAAAAGAAAATCAGTAGCAACATTATTGCCATTTATGTTTAGTCTTCTAATAGCTGATTCGCTTCCATACTCTAAACCATCACTCCATACATTAAAAAAATAGTTTTCTTTAGCGTAGATCAATTTGGATGTGCCACTTATATTGTATCCCCCTATTCTATTTAGAACTTTTTTTGTGATGCGGTTATAGACAAGCGGTCCCCCTCCATCTGCATATGGATGCTTCTCTAGAAATAATAGATTATCATTAATCGGAATTACTGATAATATATTATAATCTGTAATTAGGAATATCGTTTCCTTTATTTTACGAGTAGCTAAATCAATAACAAAAACTTTACCATCTTTACTTGGCACATATAGATCTTCAACTCCTTGATATTTACCTATAGAACAAAAGAAAATTGGAGCAGTTACGACTACTTTTTGTATAGTTAAAGATTTAATATTGTAAAATAAGACTTCACCTCCATCACTATTTATAATGATTAGTTCATCTTCATTATAAGGATTTTTAAGAGTTTGACTTGGCTTAAAATTTAGAATTCTTGGGTTTTGTATGCTTAAATAGTTTTTACTACGTATAACCTTCCCATTGACTAGCTTTGATACCGCATAGAATATTTGACCTTTAAAGTAGGAAGCGGCATCAATAAAACTATTTTCGTTTTGATTGCTGCTGACTTTTAAAGCGTTTTGATTATTAGTAAAATCTTCAGTATTTAAATAGTCTTCATTTACAGCGTATATTGTATAATTTTTAAAATTCAGATTTGAATCTTTTTCCCATTCTAATTTTAAACTACCGTCCTCTAATTGCATTATGGAAGTAAGCGAAAATGATAAATCCTTGTTCTCATAAAACAGACAATTCTTACTTACCAACCTCTCTATCTTATTCTCTTCACTATAGTACTCAATAACTACCGCATACCCTGAAAAGGAGTCGAAAGGAACTTTATTGTCTGTAAATTCATTTTTCAAATTGTTTGTACTTTCAAATACTAATTCGCCTGACGATACTATTGCTGCTGGGAAAAAATACTTATTTGTGTATGAATTAAGCCTATATACTTTGTAACTTCTGAATTTTTTAATAACCACTGGTTTCCAAGTCAACTTTAACTGATCTTTATTCCCTGTCAAACTTATTAACTCAGTTTGGGGTTCAAAAACAGCATTATCAGGAATAGGTGCTTCATTTTCGTTTGAGCAATTAATAAATAACACTAGTACGATTAAAGATAAAAATTGTTTTATTACCCTAAATGGTTTCATAATTATGCTTAAAAATTTGATTCTATTAATTCTTTAGTTGATTTTTGTTTTATGAATAAATTATTTTTGCCTTAACTGTACTTTAATTCTTCATATTAAAATGTTTCGATAGCACATTTTATATTAAAATTGAAATTGTATCCATATCCGAAACTCCAATAGGATACTGGTTCGTAACCTCCAATAACTTTTAAACCACTACTTGTAATCATTGGAAATAATGGATAAAGTTTAGTTTTAATCACTTCAATAAGCTCGTAATTGGAATTGAATTTATGAATTACTTTTTCTCCTTGCACTGTTGCATATAGATTATCTTGTTTATCATAGGCAAATTGGAAATAACGTTTTCCGGTAAGCTCATATAAGTTTTTTTCTATTTCAAAGTCATTGATATTAAAAAGGCAACCATTAATTGAGGTAATTATCTTAGACTTTGATGTGTTCCAAGCAAATATATTCGCATCAGTTGAATTTGGCTTCAACAAAGTGTTTGAATTATTATACGATCTAAAAAAACAACTAAAACAAGTTAAATTAGTAGTGGAAAATTCTAGAATATCTATCCAACTACTTAAATTATAACTAACTAAAGAGAATAATTTATTTGAATTGTAAAACTCTAAATAATCAGAAAATCCTACCATACCCGTATTAACATTTGCACCAGTAGTCATTTCATAATAACACCAAATATTATTATCCATATAATATATTAGATTGCCTAATACTGAAAAAGCATTTAACTTATCGACAATCTTTGTATTATAAGTAGAAATAGTTTTATAATCATTGGCATTAATTCTATAAATTGTGCCTTGTGTATCAGCAAGAAATATTTCGTTCTTATTTACTAATTGAATTTTATTATTTAATAAACTTCCGTCTTTAAAAACTTTTGTATCTGTTAGTTTGTTTTGTGCACTGTTGTATTTTTTTAAAAAGCCCGTACCTTCTTTGTCTAATATGTGGAAAATATCCGCTTGATTTGGATCTTTTAGGACTTGAAAAGGAACTCTATCAAACATAATTAATTCACGAATAAACTTTTTTGGTTCACTCGTTAAATTCTCAACAATTAAAGATTTTTTTCTCTCATCTCTATAATTAATTTTAATTAAATAAGTTACGTTTTTCGTATAGGGAACATCATCATCAACGAATGCTGTTTCATTTGAAGGTAAGTTGGCTATCAGTTTTTCCTGCTCATAATCTGAATCATTATTTTTAGAATGTCTATATATTAATAAATCTTCAATAATAACTCCATTAGGTCTTTTAATTTCCCAATTAATTTTTACCCGACTATAAGAAGGTTCAAAATTAGTCACAACTATTTCTAATGGTGCATTGTCCTTATCTTCATCGGTACTGCATCCTAGGATAATGAATACAAGCAAAGTGATTACTATGTTGCATTTCTTTTTACTATAAGCCATTTAAAATTTCCTTTCTTAATTTTTGAGTATATAATGTGTTTTGATGATATACAGTCCAGCTATTTCTAGTAAAATAAATTTCGTTGTTTAACGAAAAAAAACTTGAACCGTAATTTAATACAGAAGTATAGTCTAGTGTTTTGTATGCATTTGTGTTGACATTGTATAGTTCATTATTTGAATTTGGGCGAAGTCCAAAAATTTTATTCGAATATTCAAATAATAATTCATAGGGTATGTTAGCTTTTACATCCAAGTTTGGATTAATTTTATAGCTCCTGAAAATACCCGTAAAAATTGTAATATAAATATCGTCTCCTACAAAAAAACATTTACTCTCGCCACATCCACTTGTATCACAATTAGGAAATGCTGAAAAAGCGGAAGTTGGTAGTGTCTTCCAAGAATTTGTGCTTTCAGAATATTGATATTTTTGTTGAACTACTGTTGATGTCCCGTTATTGTATATGACTCCACCTATAAAGTAAAAATTATTTTGATACGCAAAAAGAATAGGATTGTCAATCTTATTTCCAAACGGAAGTGAAATTGGAGTTTCCACCATAGTGCTCAAATCAAATTTTGATAATGAATAATTACCTGCGGTAGATCTTTTATACAAATAAACTGTTTTTTTTCCATCAAAAGCAATTTTAGACAGATACCCAGCATAACTAAATGATGATAATTCTGTCCACTTTTCAGTAGTCGGAGAAAATTCTAGTAAAGAATAATTAAAATTAAAATCATAGGATGCTTTATTTTTAAATTTAAATTGATATGCTTTGTTATTATATACAATAACTGGATTTTGAATATTTATATCTTTCAAATAATCTACCATAATGACATCATTTAAAATAGGAACATCACAATCAAAATTAGTGGTCAAACCTGCAGTTTTATATTTAACATTAGTAATTTTAAAATCTTTGTGTGGACCAGGAGGAACATCAATACTTAATTTATTATTTGAAGCTGTAAAATAGCAGGGAATATCATTTATAAAAACTTCTCCAAAACCTAAATTAGGATTGAAATTTTCTCCAAAAACTATAAGTTGTGCTCCAATCCAAGTAGAACTATTATTAATACCTGAAATCATTGGTGACTCTAAAAGTAAAGGCAGGATGGAGACTACTTCTTGAAGTTGTGCTCTTACTTTAATTTCTAGATTCGCTGTTTTTATTTTATTAGGAATTTCAATTTCAATTTTATTATAATCAACATTCTTAATTATGGCTTTTTCATTGTTCACAGTTACAGTTATGAAATCTTTCAATAAGTCAAAATTTTCACCATAAATTGAAAAAGTTTCATTAAAGGTAATCTTGTCACTACTATATTTACTTATTATAGGTTTTTTTAAAGAAAATGTTTGATTAAGAATTGTTTTGTTTTCATTTAAATCAATTACTTTGAGTGTTGGGGTATTGGTTTTGATTGTTCTAGGAACAATAACCATAATTTCTTTATCCGAGACATAATTCACTTGAGCTTCTTCTAAATCAAAAAAGACTTGTAATTTTCCAATTTCAAAATTCTTTATTTCAATCACTATTGGCTGTCCTAATAATCCAGATTCAGGAAAGTTTACTAGGGTTGGAGGTATATATTTTGTTTCTTCAGAACTGCAGGAGTTTAATAAAAATATTAATAATATAAATATAATAGAGATGGTTTTGGTGGTAGTATTCATATTTAATCAATATTGTAAAAAGAAAAAATCTCTGATATAATCAGTATTTTATTATGAAGGTTTATTATAAATTTCTTTCAAAAAAAGTCAAAATTGGTGCTAACGTTCTAGTGTTACACGTTTCCGAATCTAAATTAGTACTAATTTTCGGATTAACCAAAACTATTATATATAAAACCAACATTCCACTGAGTCGGCTACCCAAATTGCTGATGAAATTTTTTGACCAACCAACCCTTATAGCATTCTTATCAAGCAATAATCTACGTGGGAGGACAACGGTACTTTTACTATTTATAGCGCTGAAATAACAATACCTATCACAACGCTTTCCCTTTCTACCCTTTCCAGTAAACATATTGGCGAAGGAGCAGCCTTTACAGGAATGATGCGTCAATTGGGTGGTTCATTTGGAATTGCCATCATCACTACTTATATCGCTAGAATCAATCAAGAACATCGAGTGAATATGATTGGTTATTTAGATAACACCTCCTTTGAAGTTCAACAGAGAGTACACCAACTGCAAATGGGTTTTATGTCTAAAGGCTATGCCATGAACGAAGCCTTGTCTAAAGCGTACAAAACCCTCGAAATGATGGTGACACAACAAGCCGCAGTACTTACTTTTTCGGATATATTTTTGTATTTGGGGTATTTGTTCTTGTTTTGTATTCCTTTCATTCTTTTGGTCAAAAAAGGAAAAAACAAAATCAATCCCGCCGATGCAATGCATTAACGAAAAAGCCGATTTCTAGAACTGAAATCGGCTTTTTTTTGTGAATCATTACTTTGTGCAATTTAAAAATTCTATTTCAAGAATTGTCAAACGCTTTATTCATTCGATAGCAGTAAATATTTACTGAAGAATAAATACTAATTTAAACGAGTAAGGTGGCTATGGTGTGTACTTTTATTTTATTGTCTTCGATTAAAAAGGTGTCTGAACCAAAGGGGATTTCTGCCATTGGGGATTGACTTGACCAGATAATGTGTGCGACACGGTCACTAATGGTTAAGGTTTTCATTTCGAATGTTGCCCCCGAAGGAATTAGTCGAAACATTGCTTCGAACAACTGGCGGATGTTGCTCAATCCTTGAATTGTACCTTGGTCGGTTAGAATCAAGGATGCTTCTGTATAGTCTAAAAGTATCTCGTCTATATTGTTCTCGCCAAATGCAGTTAAATGATGCATTAGGACATTTTGGGTTGCTGTTGCTGCTGAATTCATTGTATTGTTTTAAATGTTGTTTGGCGCTTGTTTCGTTTTTTTCGCACTTTTTACTATTAAATCGAACCGTTATCTTCTTTTTTGACGGGTTTTGCTTTGAGTGCTTTTTTGGTGACTTTTAGGTCTTTGAAATAGCCAATTGTGGCAATATCAACGTACAAACCAACGCTCCCTTTTTGGATAGTGCCTAGCATTTTGTCTACGATAAAGCTTGAGTATTTCAAGTCGTTGATGAACATTTCTGCGGTCTCTCCGTTTACTTCAATACGCATCGTTATCCATTCGTTCAAAGCCACAGGAGCTGAACCTTCATAGGAACCTGCTGGAAAGTTTTTGCGCAAGGTGTCGAATTTGTATTTGGGATATGAAAAATACTGCACGGCATGATTTCTGGCATATTGACTTTGCGCTCTTCCAACTTTTGGTCTTAGATAAATGGATTCAAAGGCTGCGTCATTTTGGGCTATGCGGTAAAAGACACCAATAAAACCAGCGGCAGGTTTGTATGGCGAAGGATTTTGAATTTGACTATACATTTTCACTTCGATTGTCCCGTTTTCAAAATCGTCTAAACCGAGTAATTTGGCATAATGTGGCTCGTCTACTGTAGCTTCTAATCGGTTTTCATCAAATGGAAGTGCTTTTAAATCCCTTTCGATTTTCAGTACTTTTTTACCTTGAAAGTTAACAATGGAACCCGTCACATTGTGTAATTCAAAAACTTGCTTCCCTAATTTTAGCTGTTGGCTAAAAACAATTTGGGAACATAAAACAATGGCGGCTAATGCAATTACTTTTTTCATATGCTACTAGTATTAAGTGATTAAATCGAGATTTTGATAGTGGATTGCTGCAAATCATAGTCTGCCCTATCGCTGGTTTTCGGGTCTTTTTTGGATTATATTTTTGTTTGGGCTTCGGCCACGCTCACTGGTTTGCCAATGGCTCCAAATTCGTGTAAATCTCCAAAAACTTCTATACGAATGGATTGATTCAACCCTCCTACTTTTAAGGCTTCGAAACCTGTGTCCTGAAGCAACTGTGCTACCACGCCATCAACAGCTGAATCATTGGTTGCATAAAACAATACCGATTTTTCGGGTGATGCAAAGGCAGCATTTGCCAATGAAGCCACTCCTAATGTACCTAAGGCTTTTACCAAAATTGCGTCTTGGGGTAAAATAGCCGCCAGCAACTCCCCTGCTGATTCTTTTTCACCAATAATTTTCTTGAAACCGCCTTTGTCATCTGGAGCAATAGGGTTTGAGGGATCGATGATTATTTTTCCTTTTAGTTCTTCGCGGTACTGCTCCAAAAATTCGATTATGGTGTGAAACCAAACCGAAAGTACAATTATATCTGCCTGCTGAATGGCTTCGCGGGTTTCGGCTGGGGTTACCAAGTTTCCTAGTTCTTGAGAGAAAGCTATGGCTTCTTCTAACTGACGAGTTGCGACTATTACAGGTCTATTACTTTTAATTAAATTTTGAGTTATGGTTTTCCCGATGTTTCCTAGACCAATTACGGCTACTTTTGATGTTGTTGTCATACTATTACTTTTTAAATTATGTATAAATTACATCGGCAAAGTTGCATCAAAACGCAGGCCTTATACAATGAACTGCATCAAGAAATAGTATTGATCTAGATTAAGACTTTTTAGCCTGCTTGTTTCGCAATCGACTCAAAAACTCAGGCGTTATGCCTAAAAATGAAGCTATTTGTGTTTGTGGTAATCGGTTGGTGAGATGGGCATAATTATCCTGAAAAGCTAAATATCTTTCTTCGGCAGTAGAACTAATGTTTTGTAATAATCGCTTTTGGAGGGACACAAAACTATTCTCCATTAAGACTCTAAAAATACGGTCGAATTTTGGAGCCTTGGTATAAAGTAACAATAAATTGGCGTGGCTAATTTGCAAAACCATAGTATCCTCTAGAGCATCAATATTAAGTTCTGAAGGTTGGCGTTCGTGAAAACTACCTATATTGCTCAGCCACCAATTTTCGGCTGCAAACTGCAAAATATGAGTGTTCCCCTTGGCATCAACTTTATACATTCTCAAACAACCCCGCACAATAAAATTAAACTGATTACAAACATCACCTTCTTGCAACACATATTGTCGTTTGCGATAAAGTCTTGGTTTAAACAAGTCGGTTACCAATTGCTTTTCTTCAAGATTAAGCGGAATCATTTTTTGAAAATAATCCAACAAAGGGGCTATTTGCGAAGGGATATTCTTGTTGTCTTCCATTGTACTCATCTGTGTATTTCGAATTGTCTTGCTTTACGCGGATACGATTCAAAGTTAGACTTTTGATAATTTACAAATCCATTTAAAGTAAAAAAAACATACAGCGCAAAGTTCGTTTCTGTGAATGTCAAATTTAGTTCCCGCTTTGCACGCAGGCTGGAGTTAAAAATACGCAATCTTTCGGTTAAAACTAATTCTTCGAATACAAAACCAGTTTTTATACTGACGCTTAGGGAGAGGTTATTGGGGGATTGGGGTGTAATGACTTTTTGTTAGCACTTTAAATTTGTATTCTTAGAAATAAAATCAATAGCAAGTTTTACTTTTTCTGCTTTTGTCAACAACAATATCTTTTTTTTATTAAGCTGTTTTTCATCAATCATAACTATTGTAAAACTAGTTTCTGAGTGATTTAAATCTGGCTCCCAATGATGAAAATCTATACTAGCATTTGAATAAGCATAGTTTGTTGAACGTTTTCCACTTGACAAAATAAGTTGTTTAAAATTTGAGGTTTCAATAAGCTTTTTTTGCAATACAAAACCGAATAAAAAGACAGCTTCGTAAAGTTTTTCATTGTAGATTATCAAACCTTTCTTAAGGAATAAAATTGCAATGAATATTACATTCAAAAAGAGCAAAATCCATTCAAAAATGTAGTAAGATTTATATTCAACTGAGTTAAGCATACCCAAAAACACCATTAAAGTTATAAAAGTCAAAATAATCAAATTTTGAAACTGTCTAAAATCCAAACTTTTTTCTAGTATTATTTTCATTTTTAATCCGATTTTTGGAAACTAACGACTTTTTTTTTTTACTTTTAAACTTTAGGTAATCTTCTCTGAGGTATTCGTTACAGTCTTGTATCAGTACTTTTCCGTTTTTCAAGAAATAATATGCCGAATCTTTTCCTATTTCCTTATAAACCGAATCACCCACATTTATTTGATAATAAATCTCGTTTGGAATTCTAACCTCATTGAAATCATTCAAAATCATAAACCTTGGACCTCTAGCATAATCTCCTTCTTCTTTTTTTGCAGTTATTTTTCCTTTGAATTCTGTTTGTTTGCTCTCTAGATATTTTTGTCTTTTATAGTCTAATGAATTGTTTTGGTAAACAGCTATAATCACAAGAATTATAGCGATTGGAACAAAAACATAAGCTAAGTTTTTCCTAATTTCAGTTTCTTGCTCTTTTAATTCTTGCTCTGACATATTCATAGTTTATATTTTACTGTAGCATTCTAGACTTGTAACTAACATTCTTTAATTAATATAGATTTTCTAACTGAGTAAGATTTATTTTTCGGTTATTACTAAACTTCCAAATAGAAAAGCAACTTCCCATTAAACCAATTGCCCAAATCCGTTGTAGTTGTCATAAGCCGTTTATTTTATTTTCATTCCACTTTCTGCGTCAAATTTTTTCCGTTCTTCTTCCGTCATTCTTTCTCTCAGCAATCTGATCGTATATCCGCCATGTAATTCGGAATTTTTAATATACATCCAATCGCTTATTTCTTTTTTGCCTATTTGGACGGTATCTCCAAGTTTTACGCTTTTAATTTTTTCGGGTAAATTGTCAATTACGCCAATATATTTTCCATTTTCGACGCCTTGAATATTTCCAATCCAAATATGTTCAACATTACTATTTTCTTCAAATTTCTTTTTCAAACCAAAAAAAGTAAAAACTCTAGTGTTAGTTTTAAAAGCATAATCAAAACTATCTAAAGTTTGTTTGGCTTTTTCGATTGCCTTATTCATTTCAACGTCATTTTCTTCAACGTTATAAATTGTAGGCTCATTTTCTCTTTCGATTTTTTTGTTGGATATACAACTTAAAATACAAATTGAAAAAAATAGAAGTAATGTCTTTATTTGCAGGTTTTTCATAAATGGCTTATAAAGTCCCCGCCGCTACACGAGGTTTGGTACTAAATTAAGCCCATTATTCGGATTTGCCAAAACTTCCAAAATACAAGACCATTTTCAAATTAAACAAAATGCGCAAATCTAGTATAACAGCTATTAATGGCTGTTCATCTACTTGCAATATGATGATCTTGTTGTTCCGTCTTCAAATTTCACAATAACTTCGTCATATCCGATTGTATTATCGGACAACACTCCATAAAATAATTTATCCTTATTTACTTTTAACCATTTTCTCCAAAGTTTAACCTCTTCCATTGTTGGATAATAAATCCAACCTAAATAAGTTCCATCGCTTTTTTTCGGAATAATTCCAGTCAAACATGCAATAGAATTTGAAAGTTTTACATTCATACCACTTTTCCCTTTAAGATAATTTTCAATTGTGTCCAGTCTTATCGTAACTTCTTCAGCTGCGGATTTTCTAATTTGACTAAATGAAACTAAATTAAAAAACAACAAGACAAGTAATAATGATTTTTTCATAATTAAGGAGTTATTTTGCATTACCACTTACGTTCCTCTTGTAGCAAGTGTTAGTGGCTGTAAACTAGTACCAAGGATATAAATTATCAATTGTAAACTTTTTAATTCTTTTACGTTTTAATAGATTATTTTCTGAATTTATCGTTTCGGTTAAACAATTGTAATATATTTTCTTTCCGTTTTTCAAGTTTAATTTAACATAGTAATAATCGCTCCAAGGATTTCGCCCTTTCCACGAAACAATATGTTTTTCCACTTCCAAGACTTCTTCATATAAAATATTTTCTATTTCAGCTTCTGTCTTAATTTCTAAATGATTTTGTTTGAAAGTTATTTTTCGATTTCTATTTAGTATTTCATAGCGATAATTCAATATAAATCCTGGAATTGTAATTGAGGAAAATAATAGGAATACGATGCTTAAGTCATAAATATTTTTATAGATCGTAAAATTTTCTACTTCTATATAAAGTGTGACTATCAATATTAGGAAACCAAACATAAAAATTGATAAAAACACAATTGAAGGCATGACATATATTAGATTTTTTTTCTCTTTCATGATTCGTCTTTTCTGCTATTTTTAGGTTTTATAGCCACTACGTTCGCTTACTATAAGAGGTTTGGGTTTAAATTAAGCCTTATTTTCGGATTTGCCTAAACTTTCCAAATACAAGACCATCTTTAAATTAAGCCAAATGCCCAAATCTCTTGTAGCAAGTGTTAGCAAATCGGTTTTTTTTATGGTATTAATAATAAGACTAGTTTTCTGTTTTTCTTACTGAAACACAAAAACATGTTTACAGCCATTTTATCATACACCAAAACAGCTTTAAACTCGATTACTTTTCCACATTCCTCTGTTTTAAAATTTTTAAAACCAGTACTATAAATATGATTTAGTTTTCCAAGTTTGTTTTCAACGTTACTAAATATTTTTTCGATAGATTGTCTATCAGCGCCAAAAGATTTATCAAATTGGTAAAATAATTTTTCATAATCTTTAGTCATTATTAAATTAGCTACTTCTTCAAAATTTGGTATATAACTTTCCACTTCAACAAGTTCGTTAAATGAATAATTGAAATCAAAGCTATTTCCATTATTTAAATTTATTTTTACTTTAATACAATCACAATCTTTAACTTGAAGATTTTTATGAAATATGTAGGCTATATTTCCTGCATGATAATCAATGCTATTCACATCATAATTTAATAGTTCACTTTTACTTAATTCAATTTCATAACAATTGCTTTCAGTATTTTTTGTTAATAAATATTCCCCTTTGTAAAAGTCTAAAATTTTTTTTACAGCAGTTGCTTGAAGTTGATTATTGTTTGATTTATCGCATGAAACGAAAAAAGTCACAAAAATAAATATTATAATTTGTTTCATTAAGTTATTCAATTTACGGTGGGTTTTTAAACTGTTTGCTAACTTGAACATAGTCGCTACTTTAAGCGACTATTCCTCCTATTTTGAAAGCAAAGCCACTATTGTGTCGCGTTTCTATTGTCTCAAATGTATTCATTTTTTAATTAAATATGTAAAATTTTCTTTACTATTTCATTCTTTACAATTCACGTTTTTTGTTCCTTGGACTCCCGTGATTGCCCGCGTGAGGGATAGGAACTGGCTACCGAAGTAGCGTGTATAGCCCGACCGCAGCCAAACAAAGGGGCGAATAACACGTTTGCTATTCGCCCCTTTGGGTGGATGGGGTCACGCCCTAATTATTTTAAAACAGATTATGAAACGCTTTGTAATGCTGGATTGAAATCCAGTCCTACACTATCAGTATAGTCTACGGCTCTTTTTACAGCAGTTAGATTTCCATCGGAACGGATTGATTTTGTAGTAGGTTGTTGTTTTTACTCTTTTGTAAAGTTAATTTGTCCACCGCCTTGAAATAAAATCATTGTTTTTTCAGTAGGATTGAATTCAAATTTTGCTCCTGCTTGGTCAAATTTAAACTTGTCTTTCTCCGTTGCTTCAATGGGAAATGCTGGTTGTCCTGTCCCTTGTGCAATCAAAGTGTTACCCTCTTTTGTAATTGTAATTTTCAACGGAATTTGTTTGGAAGCATAAATTCCTAAATATTTGTCTAGGTCTTCCGAAGTCAACTTGAAAGTTGTGAAAACTGGAATTTCGTATGGCTTACCATAGACTGCACTTAAAACTGCGATTGTTATGTCATTGTTTTTAAAATTCGTTCCATTTGAAATCAATGCATACGAAATTTTGTCCTCTGGAAAATGAGCATAAACAGAACTAAAACCGTCAATTCCTCCAGTGTGACCATAACCGATACTTTTATAGAAAGGAATTTGAAACAAACCAATTCCATAACCGTCTTTTATTGTTTTCATTATTTCAAGGCTTTCGCTTTTCAGAAGTTTTCCACCAAATAAAGCATCGGCAAACTTTGTCAAGTCGCTTGGTGTAGAAGTTATTGCACCTGCTCCTAACGGAATTGTATAGTCTGTTTCAGTTTCTAATTTCCAAGTTCCCGTAAATTTGTAAGATTTACATTCATTCTTACTTGGGTTTATTCTGCCAAAGACATAAGTGCTTGTTAGGCCAATTGGTTTAACAATGTGTTCCTGCAATAAGTCAGAATATGATTTTTTAAATGTTTTTTCGAGGATATAAGTCAAAAGAACATAATTTGAATTGCTGTACTCTCCTTTGCTATCTGGTTCAAATTCGCTATTCCCTTTTACAATAATTTCAACTATTTCTTTTTCAGTTTTTGGTTGGGTATTATAAGTCAAATAGTCTGCGTCATTTGTGAAATTATGTATTCCACTTCTATGACTTAACAATTGTTTTATAGTTATTTTCTTTGCGTTTGTGATTGAAGGAAACCATTTGTCAATAGTTTGATTTAAGTCTAATTTTTTATTCTCAACAGCTTTTAATGTCAAAACAGCGGTAAACGATTTAGAAATTGAGCCTATTCTATATTTAGTTTTTTCTGTTGCTTTTAAGCTGTTTTCAACATCAGCAAAACCGATAGATTTTGTGTATATAATTTCTCCATTTTTAGAAATGGCAACGCTACCCATAAATTTATTATTTTGTTCAAGTGCGTTGAAGTAATTGTCTAATTTGTTTTTGTCAAAGTTTTGTGAAAACCCGATTTGGGCAAATATCAAAAGTAACGATGTTGTTAAGATTCTCTTTATCATTTTATTCTGTTTAAGTTTTTGTTTACGGACACTCTAAAATAGAAACCAACACCGCTATTTGGATATTACGGCTATGCTGTGACGTTTTTTCTTCTCCCAAATATATCCTTTTCCTTACAAAAAACATAAAAATTTTCTGAAATATTCATTACTGTTTTGATTCCTTTAACTCCCGTGATTGTCCGCGTGAGGGATAGCAATAAACTACCGAAGTAGTATGGATAGCCCGACCGCAGCCAGACAAAGGGGCGAATAACACATTTGCTATTCGCCCCTTTGGGTGGATGGGGTCACGCCCTAATTATTTTAAAAAATAGGTTATCGGGTAAAAACGAGTTGGTTGCCTTTGGATAAATTGGCATCAAAGGCATAGCCGTCGTAATTGAAGCCTTTTAGGTCGTCGATGGTTTCGGCTTGGGTGTCGATGATGTAGCGCACCATCATTCCGCGGGCTTTCTTGGCAAAAAAACTAATCATTTTTAGTTTTCCGTCTTTGTAATCTTTGAACTCGGGCGTGATGACGGGCACTTTGAGCACCTTGGCATCTACGGCAGAGAAATATTCGTTGCTCGCCAAATTGACAAACAGTTCGTCTTTTTTGAGTTCCTTGTTCAACGCTTGGGTCAAGGTGGTTTTCCAGAATTGGTATAAGTTTTGGCTCTCGCCTACGGGCATTTTGGTTCCCATTTCTAAGCGGTACGGCTGAATCAAATCTAAGGGTTTGAGCAAGCCATACAAGCCCGAAAGGATGCGCAAGCGGTCTTGCAACAGTGGCAATTGGTCTTCGGAAAGCGTGTAAGCGTCTAAACCAGTGTAGACATCGCCATCGAAAGCGTACACCGCAGGGCGGGCATTGCTGGGTTTGAATGGGGTTTTCCAGTCTTTGTTGCGCTGCCAATTCAAGTCGGCCAATTTATCCGAAATCGACATCAGGCTAGCTAATTCTTTGGGGGTTTTGAGTTGCAATTCGGCGTGCACGATTTTGGATTGCTTTAAAAAAGCAGGCTGCGTAAAGGTTTCAACGGGTAATTCTTTCTCGAAATTTAAGGACTTGGCTGGCGATATAACAATTTTCATATATGTAAAAGATATTTGTTAGCGGTCATATATGGTATCGCCTTTTTCTTATCGGTGTTTGTTTGCAACAAACCTTTTGTTAATGGCGATTTCATAACTGACTATTCTTTGTTTTCAAAAATACAATTTGAATTTTAGATTTCCGAAGCCTAGTATTGATTTGTTTAATAACTGCATAACATTTGCTAATCCACAGGATTGAAATCTAGTAATTGTAAAAAATGGATTCAAAACATAGCATAAACAAAAATTATCATTGAATGGAAAGGAATAGAACCTGACGTTTTACAGTTAACATTGACTAGCCACGGATGCGACGGATGCAACAGATTAAAACGGATTTTTAATCATCGAAATGGTAGAATCTGTATTTTTGAGGCATTCAATATAAAACTATGGATTACTTCTTGATTTGTTTGGTGGCGTTTTTGGGCTCGGGACTGACTTTGTTTTCTGGTTTTGGATTAGGAACCTTGCTAGTGCCAGTTTTTGGTTTATTTTTTCCTATCGAAATGGCCATTTTATTGACCGCTATCGTGCATTTTTTGAATAATATTTTCAAACTGTTTTTGTTAGGACAAAAAGCCAACAAACAAGCCTTGCTGGCTTTTGGAATTCCGGCTATTGTTTTTGCTTTTGTGGGGGCGTATCTGCTCTCTTTTTTAAATTCTATTCCGCCAATTGGGAGTTACACGCTCGGGAGCCATACGTTTACGCTTTTGCCAATCAAACTTTGCATTGGTCTTATTTTGTTGTTTTTTGCGTTGTTCGAAATCATTCCAAGTTGGTCGCAACTTACTTTTGATAAAAAATATTTGCCTTTAGGCGGCGTTTTGAGTGGCTTTTTTGGAGGATTATCGGGAATGCAAGGCGCTTTGCGTGCCGCTTTCTTGATAAGAGCGGGACTAACGAAAGAATCTTACATCGGAACCGGAGTCGTTATTGCTTGTTTGATTGACCTTTCTAGAATGGGTGTCTATGCACAAAACTGGTCGCAAAACTCCGAAAACATTGCTTATCCATTGGTGATTTGTGCCACACTTTCGGCTTTTTTGGGGGCTTTTATTGGGAATAGACTTTTAGAAAAAGTGACCTTAAAGAGTATTCAATTGCTAGTTGCGCTACTGCTTATGGTGTTTGCTGTGCTTTTGGGGTTAGGGATTTTGTAGTTTAAAAAATAGATTTGTCAATCCTTATTTTAGCCACGGATATAACGGATGAAACGGATTTTTAAGTAGTACTAAAATGACTTAACTAAAGATAAAATTCTTTTTTTTTACCACATAGAAACATAGAGTCTAAAGTGTTATTAAAGAAAAAATAGACGTTTTACTTTTCACATAGCAATACTATGTGTGAAATAGCGCTATTTCTATTGATTCCTTTTCTAATTTGCTTTAATCTATGATTCTATGTGGTTATTTTTTTTTAATTTTATTCAAGCGGTTGGTATAAAATATATTCAGTTGGATGAAAACTGACTTTTTTCTTTTTCAATTAAACCACGGATAAAACGGATTTTCTATTTCAAAAAAACATCCTTAAAACAGCTGTAATTGGTGCTAATTCGTATACTTCAAATTTCCCTTTTCAAAAGTAAATCCTTGGTATTTTAACAACTACGGCTAAAAACTGAGCTTTTTTAACTACTTTTGCACCCCAAATCGACTAAACCATAAAAAGTATGAAAAACATTTCGCTCTTTTTACTTCTTTTAAGTACTGCATTTGGAACGGCTCAAAACGTTGAAACTTATTTTGATAACATCCGAAATAACGAAGCCCAACTCACGGCTTTCTTTTCTCAAATGCCCAAAGGAGGCGATTTGCACCACCACTACTCTGGCTCTGTTTATGCCGAACCGCTTATAGCCTACGCCATTAAAAATAATTTTTACCTCAATTTAGAAACCTTAGAAGTACAACCCCAACGAGGCACCGATGGAATTTGGGAATCCTTTGAAATGATTCAGAAAAATGGAGCAATACCTCTCTACCAACAAAAAATCATCGAAAAATGGTCCATCAAAGACTTTAACGGCATAAGTTACCCTTCTGATAAACAGTTTTTTGAATCCTTCGGAAAATTTGAAGCGACTATTAAAGGGACTTTTGAACAAGGACTTTTGGAGCTAAAAAATCGTGCCATCAAAGAACAAGTTAGTTATATCGAAACGCAATTATCAACGATTCCGTGTGATATGAACACAGAGGAATTGACTCCTTATAACGAAGAACTTCGAAGCTTGGTCGCCAAAAAAGACGAAAAAGCGGTTTTCAAAGCATTGGACCAACTGTTTGCTACTTTCTCCAAAAGAGAGGCCGCAAAATACGCTGCTAATTTCAATACCAATTTTGTAGCCAAAATGCATAACGACCTCAAGATTGATGATGCGCAATTCACGATGCGCTATCAAAATTTTGTGTTGCGCTTTATGGAACCGGTAGACTTATTCAAAAATTTAGTAATTGCTTTTATTTCTGCTGATAATAGTCCACTAATCGATGGCGTGAATATCGTTTCGCCAGAAGATGGCGCTACAGCCATGAAAGATTATGAATTACACATGTTGCTCTATAAATACTGCCATACCAAATTCCCAAAAGTAAAATACAGCATGCACGCGGGCGAATTGACCTTAGGATTGGTGCAACCCGAAGAACTAACGTGGCACATCAACGCGGCCGTATATACCGCAGGAGCGAACAGAATTGGGCACGGGGTAGATTTGGCTTACGAAAAAAACAACTACGAGTTATTGCGCTATATGGCGAAAAACAAAATCGCTATCGAAATCAATTTGACGAGTAACGAGTTCATTCTGAAAGTGAAAGAGAATCGTCATCCGTTTAGTTTGTACAAAGAATTCGGTGTTCCCATCGTAATTAGTACGGACGATGCTGGTATTTTGCGCACCAATCTCACCGAACAATATGTACTTTTGGCCAAAAGATACCCACAAGTAAGCTACAAAGACATCAAGGAATATGTGTACAACAGCATCCGTTTTAGTTTTATCGAAGCGTCTAAAGTAAAAGAACAAGTACTAGACGATTTGGATTACCGATTTAAAAAATTCGAAGCACAATATACCCAGAAATAAACGTACGTCTTTTGAGGAGTTATGATGAAGTCATAACTGTACTTTTTCAAAAATCCATAAAGAAAATACAATAAAAGAAAGAATTTATTTAATTTTAGAAACTATTACTTTCTAAATTCAAATAAATTTATGGAAAACCAAAAAACAATCTTACGCTTAAGCTCATTACTCTTAAGCTTTTGTTTACTTCCCTCGCTTTCAACAGAAGCACAAAATACCGCCAAGAAAAAGGACAAAACAGCCGTTTCTTCTGGCAACACTGCTTACTTCAATGGATTAAAATGGCGCAATATTGGTCCGTTTAGAGCAGGTCGCTCATTGGCAGTAGCAGGTCACGCTGACCAACCTTTAACGTATTACTTTGGGGCTACTGGTGGTGGTGTTTGGAAAACCACCGATGGCGGCAACGAATGGTTAGCCGTTTCTGATAGCACTTTTACTTCTTCCTCAGTGGGAGCAATTACAGTCGCACCTTCAGACCCAAATGTGGTGTATGTTGGGATGGGCGAAGCTGATATGCGTTCAAATATCTCCTTTGGAGACGGTATGTACAAATCTGTAAATGCTGGTAAAAACTGGAGCAAAATTGGACTCGACAAAGCCGATGCTATCGGAAATATCGAAGTGCATCCAAGCAATCCTGATATTGTTTTTGTAGCCGCAATGGGTAATCCATTTCATTCCAATCCAGAGCGTGGCATTTACCGCAGTACCGATGGTGGAAAAAACTGGAAATTGGTATTGTCCAAAAATGACAAAACGGGCGGAATGGTCGTGCGCATCGACACGAACAATCCAAGAGTAATCTATGCGACGCTTTGGGAGGCCTACAGAAATGGACATTCGATGTCATCTGGAGGAACCGAATCTGGTCTTTTCAAATCTACCGATGGTGGCGACACTTGGACCAACTTAAGTACCAAACCTGGCATGCCAGTAGGCCTTTTGGGTAAAATTGGAATCGCAGTATCACCCGTAAACTCCAACCGATTGTATGCCTTGGTAGAAAACGACAAAGGGGGACTCTACCGTTCTGATGATGCCGGTGAACATTGGTCACTCATCAACGAAGACAAAAACTTATGGCAACGTCCGTGGTACTATATGAATTTGCAAGCCGACCCAAAAAATGAAGACGGCTTGATAGTGTTGAATGTAGACGCTTGGAAATCTTCCGATGGAGGTAAAAACTTCAAAAAAATTCCTGTACAACATGGCGATACGCATGATGTGTGGATTAATCCGAAAAACCCAGAAAACTTTATTATTGGAGATGATGGTGGAGCAGAAATCACGTTTAACGGTGGTGCCAATTTTTCGGATATTGATATTCCAACAAGTCAATTTTACCATGTATCGCTAGACAATGACTTCCCGTATAACATTTACGGCGCCCAACAAGACAATTCCTCTGTTAGAATTGCTTCAAGAACCACGGGTTCTAGTATTGACAGAGAAGATTGGTTTCCGGTTGCGGGTGGTGAAGCTGGATACATTCAAGCCGACCCCACCAATTCGGACCTTACTTATGGAGGAGAATATGATGGGCAATTAAGCAAATACAATTCAAGAACCAAACAAGGACAAGACATTTCTCCTTATCCTGAATCCAATATTGGTTCTCCAGCAAAAGCCAAAAAACACCGTTTTCAATGGACTTACCCTATCGTTTTTTCTCCGCATAATCCCAAAAGAATGTATGTGACCTCTCAATATGTGTTGGTTACAGAAGACGGAGGCCATTCCTTTACTGCTATAAGCCCAGACTTAACCCGAAATGACCCAAAAACCACTGGAGACACTGGAGGTCCAATTACCAAAGACCAAACGGGAGCCGAAGTCTATGCTACTATTTTTACCTTTTCAGAAGCGCCAACGGAACAAGGCGTGCTTTGGACAGGCTCTGACGATGGTTATATTCATGTTTCTAAAAACAATGGAGCAAGCTGGGACAAAGTCAACATTTCGACTTCAATGTTACCTGAATTCTCTTTGATAAGCATCATTCACACTTCGGAACATTCCAAAGGAAAAGCTTATGTGGCTGCCAACAAATACATGTATGGCGACCGCACTCCTTACCTTTTCAAAACCACAGATTACGGAAAAACTTGGAAAAAAATCACCGCTGGAATTCCTGCTGATGAATATTGCAGAGTACTGCGCGAAGACCCTAACAAACCTGGCCTTTTGTATGCTGGAACCGAAAGAGGGATTTATGTTTCCTTCAACGATGGGGATTCTTGGGAAAAACTAAACTTGAATTTACCGCTTACGCCTATTCGTGATTTGCAAATTCACAAACGCGATAAGGATTTGGTTGTGGCTACCCACGGGCGTGCTTTCTGGATTTTGGATGACATCACGCCTTTACACGAAATCATGGACAAAAAGGTAACTAGCGAAAAACACCTTTTCCAACCGAGAACCGCCTACAGAACACAAGGGCGTCAAAGCGACACCAAATCATCTGGAACCAATGCTCCAAATGGTGTAATCGTTCGTTTCTATCAAAAAGCGAAAGCTACCAAAGAATTAGAACTCGAATTCTTGAACGACAAAAACGAAAGCATCATCAAATATTCTTCGGTTAAAAACACCAAAGGCGAACCACAAAAAGTAGCTAAAGAATTCCACCAAGATACTGAGAAAGAAAAAGCAGGTTACGTGCCTAACAAAGCCGGAATGAACGTATTTGTTTGGAATATGCGTTATCCAAATGCTAGCGAAGTAGAAGGTACGAATGTAATGTGGGCCGGTTCTGGCGTGGGTGCCAAAGTACTTCCGGGCACTTACAAAGTTCGTTTTATCGAAGACAAAAAAATCATCGGTGAGCAAACTTTTGAAATCAAAAAAGACCCAAGAGCCGAAGGAACCGATGCCGACTTGAAAGAGCAATTCGAATTCCACCAAAAAGTCAACAAAAAAGTAAACGAAGCACATTTGGCTATCAACAAAATCCGCAAGATTAAAGGACAAATCAATGGGTATGTTGGTGCCGTGAAGGATTCGGTTATGGTCAAAGAAATGAAAAAAATGACCGAGCCTACCATCAAATCTTTAGAAGAACTAGAAGCTACTTTGATGCAGCCTAAAGCCAAAGCCCCACAAGACGTTCTCGCCTACCCTATTATGCTAAACGATAAAATAGCGGGATTGGGTTCGAATGTTTCCTCAGGAGACACCAAACCAACCAAAGGCGCTTATGAAGTATACGACGATTTGGCTAAAAAAATTGATGCCGCTGTAGCGAAAGTCAACGAAATAGCAACAGTCAAAGTACCCGAATTCAATGCCTTTATCCAACAAAAGCAGATTCCTGCCATAGTGATTGAGGATAAAAAATAAAGAAGCTAATTACAATGCAAGCCGTTTCTGAAAAGAAGCGGCTTTTTTTATTCCCAAAAAAAGCATCCAAAAAATATAAACATCCTTTAAAATGAAATAAAAAAGATAACCACATAGAGACATAGAATTTGTAGATTTTAAATAGAAAGAAATAGACGTTTTACTATTCACATAGACATTCTATGTGAAAAATAGTAGTATTTCTATATATTCTTTACTTGTTTGCTATTAATCTATGACCCTATGTGGTTAATTTTTTTTATCAAAATTCTTCCAATCAAATTATAGGGCTGATTTAAGTACTATAGTTTTAGCCCCCACTCAGCTATCAAATTGTCATAAAAAAAACAATTACCACAAAAAATCATAAATACTACAAATTAAGTCGATTCCGTTTCAAATTATCATCAAATTCACGGCTACTTTCTCGCTTAAATTTTATAGTTTTATAAAAACAAAAAACAAAGCTTTTTTACTTCTCTAAATGTTTTTTTATGAAATGAGCATAACCGTTAATTTGTCGTTAATACAGTTAAAGAGATATGCGAATTACATATTCCTTTAAAAAACAAATAATATCTGCGTATGAAAATAGCCCTTTACAGTAATGAATTTCCTCCGCACATTTATGGTGGTGCGGGAGTACATATCGATTTTTTAAGCCAAGAACTGGCCAAACTCGCCCAAGTAGAAGTCCGCTGTTTTGGGGCACAATCCGAAACTACCGAAAATATGCACGTGCAAGGCATCACCTCCAGCTTGACCAAAATGGAAGACCCAAGCAACGAGCACATCAAAATGTTTCATAACCTGAGCAAAAATGTCGAGATGGCACAAGCCACACCCGAGGCCGACATTGTGCACTGCCACACTTGGTACACCCATTTGGCAGGCGTATTTACGCGCGAACTGCTGCAAGTACCGCTCATTTTGACCACCCACAGTCTCGAAACCCACCGCCCTTGGAAGGTCGAGCAACTCGGCAACGGGTATTTCCTCTCGCGCTGGTTAGAGCAACACGCCTATGCCTCTGCCGATGGTGTGATTGCCGTAAGCGAACAAATGAAAACCGATGTCATCGAAGCCTATGGCGTAGCGCCCGAAAAAGTTACGGTGATTCACAACGGCATCGACCCTGATTTTTACCAACCCACTTTTGATGATGCGTTGTTGACCGAATTAGGTATCGACCCCAACATACCGTTTGTACTGTTTGTGGGTCGCATCACGCGCCAAAAAGGTATTTCGCAACTTATCGCTGCGGCACAACATTTCAATGCCAATTGCCAAATCGTATTGTGTGCAGGCGCCCCCGACACCCCCGAAATAGCCGCCGAAACCGAACAACTCATCGCCGAGCTAAAAGCCACCCGCGAAGGCGTCATCCTCATCTCCGAAATGCTCCCAAGAGAAAAAGTAAAAGTGCTCTACAGCCACGCCCGCGTTTTCGCCTGCCCTTCGCTCTACGAACCCTTTGGCATCATCAATCTCGAGGCGATGTCCTGCGAAACCCCCGTAGTAGGAAGCGCCGTAGGAGGCATACCCGAAATCATCGTCGAAGGACAAACCGGATTTTTGGTACCCCTCGCCCCCGTTTCCCGAACCGATTTTAACCCAGCCAATCCACAAGCCTTCCAACAAGATTTTGCCACCAAAGTCAATCTCTTGCTCGACAACGAAGCCTTGGCCAACCAAATGGGAAAAGCCGGTCGCCAACGCGTACTCAACCAATTCAGTTGGGCCTCCATCGCCAAAACCACCTTGGCCTATTACCAAGAAGTCATAGACCGTTTCGAAAAAGAAAAAGCATAATTGGGGCGTGACCCCAGTACCACAAAGGGGCGAATAGCAAGCGTGTTATTCGCCCCTTTGCGTTCCTGCGGTCGGGCTATCCATACTACTTCGGTAGTTTATTCCTATCCCTCACGCGAAATAGCATTAAGTTAAGCGTTCTTTTTGTCATTCTGAGGAACGAAGAATCACATAATGTGAAAAGCAAGTGTGATTCCTCCTTTGTCGGAATGACAAAATCAAGAGTCTTTATCCTTAACTTAATGACATTGCCCTCACGCGGGCAATCACAGGAGTTTAAGGCAACAAAGCACTAAAGAATATTTCAGAATTTTTTTATCTTTTTTGCAGGAAAAAGAATATATTTGGAAGGAGAGAAAAGCGACACTATAGAAGATAAATAAATTGTAGGAGTGTCAGTGGCTATTATTGAACGACAAATAAACATCTAAAAAGATTAAAATGAACCCTAAAATGATTCTCATTATAATAATTTTAATTTGTTTTAGCTGTAAAAACGACAATAGCTCAGACGAGATATTCATTTATAGTCATAACGAACTTCACTATAATTATTCTATGAAATTGAATTCAAGTGATACAATTTTTTATGATTTTAGAGGTAAAGATTCGGGATTATATTATAGCATAATAAACCCTGACGATAAAAAAATATTTAATACTATTTTAAATAAAATTGATTTTGAAAATGATTCAACATACGAGCAAAATAATTTATTTGACGGCAGAAGTTTTCAATTTTATAAAATAAAAAACAATAAGCCAAAACGTGTATTCATCTATGGTACTAACGCACCAAAAGAATACTATAGATTTTCGAACATTTTAAATAAGCTAATAGACAAACAAAAGAAATATAAACTAAAATCGGATAAAGATTGGGCAGAATTAAAATTCATGATTCCACCACCACCTCCTAGTCCAGAGCTATATAGTGAGAACCACAAACAGCCGTTACTTAAGATTTGAGTTTTAGACTAAATTTGAAATTGTTTTGTATTTGATATAATTTGGCAAATCCGAGAATAAGGTATAATCTAGAATCAAACCACAATGTAATACAAGAACGTTAAGCGTAATTTAAACGAACAAAAATGCCAAGATTATTAAAAAATGATACCGTAAGATTAATTGAAGCTAGTGTGGAAACCCTTGGACTAGCACAATTTGGTATATGTACGTTTAGGAGAGATCAATTGAAAATTGAACAAGTCCGATATTCAGCTGAAGTTGGACTTATTGGTTGTGCTATAGAATTAATGATGAGCTCTATAATTATTCAAGCTTTAGGCAAAAAAAGTATTTACAGAGACTACGAAAATGGAAAATATAAAACGGCTTCTGAAATTTTAGCTGATTTTAGGACATTACTTCGCCAATCATCATCAAACACCTTATTCCTAATTAATGGAGTAACTACCCCTCAGGAACATATCAATAGGTTATTAGAATTAACCAATAGATTTCAACTAATTATTACTAGTCGAGCAAATGGTTTGCATAATGGTTATGGTTTAAAATATGAACTTGTTGCGTCCCTGTTTCAAAGTGTCTCAGAATTCTTTCAATTAATTTCTCAATCAAATAACATTAAGCCATATTTAACTAGAATTCCAGAATTGGTAGGTATAAAAATAGATAGAAATATACTAATTGATGACCTATATAACCAATTAAAAGACACCAACAATACACAAGACCAAAAAAGCTTAATCTCTTCTTTATTTCTAATCTTGCCAGAAATCCCTAAAAATATGCCCGAATGGATAGAGAAATTTGAAAGTATTAAAGTAGCTCCGAAAAAAAATGATATTGTATATTTAATTGACGCTTTGGAAAAAGCTAATCCAGTTGCGCTAAATAAAGTGGCGGATACTAGTAGTCAACTTAATGTTAAAATAGTTGGGCGTGATATTGAAGGAGCTATCCCCATTTCTGCACATTTTTTAAAATCTGAGTTCACTCAAATTCGTGATCAATTTTATGCTGATATAGCAACTGCAAATGGTAGATTAAACAATAAACAACTTGATTTACCACCTAAATCATCTATATATTATGCGTTTGCATTCGGTGTTGAGAATTTACAAATACTTGAACCTACTAAGAAATTTACAGCACATCAATCGTGGCCCTTTATTGTTGCTGCAATTGATGTCCCAAAAAACAATACACCAGCACCTTATTGGTTTCTAATACGCTATACTGACGATTTAGGACAATTAAAATCTTGTCTAAAAAAAGCAGCTAAATTAGGTAACAGTTCTTTGAAAAAAAATATCACAATTGTACTTGGAGGAATAGAAGCAATAGAACAAGACCAATACATTGATGCGCAATCTGTTTTCATTCAACAAATTATTTCGGACACAAATACATTCAATGATAATATAGAAAAACTTGAAAATATATTTCGAAAAAATGGACTTAAAGGTCTAAGCCAAGATTATGAAAATGATCTAAATGACTTTTTTAGCGAAGAAATATCTGTTTTGGAATTACTTACTAAAATCAAACAAGACGATAGTTTAGAAAATTCTTGTAAAAAATATTGGTTTGCTAAATTAACTTCTCTACTGCCTGAAAAGGAAGATTTATCGATTCTAGCTAACATTTTAGATAATTCTGAATTCCAGAATGCACATACAAACATTCGAAAAGCCTTTAGAGCAAAAGATTTTGCAGATTATGGACCAAAAGTAAAAAGCGTATAGCCCCGCTCTTCGAATCATACAAACCAGCTCAGCTCCCTGCTTCTCGAAGCATAAAAACCGTTGGCGATTAATGTAAAAAAAATAAAGGTTAAATGAAAAACACAATACTAGTATTCTCTTTTTTACTCTTCTCAACTTTCTATCTATATGGCCAGAAATACTTGCTAAAAAATGAAAAAATAATTTATTCCTTTCAAACTAACAAAGGAAAAATAATGACGCTTTGTAGTGACAAAAAAGGTAAGTACATCATTTATCGATTTGGAACAAAAAACAACATTGAATTAGAATACCCAAATAACAAAGACAAATCGAGTTGGAATACATTTGAATACTCCTATTGGTTGCGAGGTGGCGGTATAGAAAATGAAGGAATAGACCTTAATTATGTTGCCTTTACAATAGACAAAAATAAGTACGTGATTTATAATACTTATTTTGCAAATGGAGAAAAATACGCAACGGGTATTAAAATTATTAACTTGCTTAACAAGAATTTAATAAATATTGCTGGAAATTATAAAACTATAAAAGGAACTTTAATCGATTTCCGATTTGATAAATCAATAAAAGAAGGGGAAGAACTATATGATTAGAACTACTATCCGCTCCTTGAATCATACAAACCGTTGAAGTACGTTGAAATACTCTATTTATTACCAAGGCATTATAGCCAAGTTAACAAAATTACCTTAACAACAGACAAATGAAGAAACTCGGAACAAGTTTAATAGTTATAGTTATTCTTTTAATATCAAATTACAGTGAAGCTCAAATTGTTAAGTACACAGATTATGAGGTTGCAAAAAGTGAAGCTTTAAAGCAAAATAAAGATATATTGATTGTTCTTACGGGCTCTGAATGGTGTAAACCTTGTATAAAAATGAAAAAAAATGTCTTTCAAAATACAGAGTTTATAAAACTTGCAGAAGACAGGTTAATAATTCTTGAGATAAATTTAGATAGACACATAAATATGAGTTCAAAAGTCTATAAAGATTATGATTTTTTCAAAAATAAATATCAGACAAATGCATTACCTAGTCTTATTTTAATAGATAAAAATGAGGTTACTAAATCAGTAATTAGTAAAGGATTGACATCTTTTGAAAAAACATATAATAGACTTCGTGAACTAACAACTAAACAGTAAAAATTTAAGTACTATTTCACCGTTCCTCGAAACATACAAACCGTTAAAGTGTGAGGCGAAAACGTCTATGTTGAAATAAAAAACATTCTAAATATTTTTCAAACCAAATGAATTATTAATCAAACATAAACTTATGAAAAAACTAATTTTACTATTTGGAATAGTAATCGGAGTAACTAATAGTTCCTGCTCAAAAGATGATGATAAAACTCCTTGTTCTGAATTAAATATTCAAAGCCAAAGTGACCTGACTTGTGAAGAAATTGCTAAAGAATTTGATTGTAGTTGTGATTAAATAAAAAAAGGAATAAAATTAAAATCAATAGCAATTTCATTATTATTTTTTTTGCGATAAAACCTACTCTTCAAAGAACAAAAATCTACAGAAGATAAAGACGTTAACTGCAAATTTAAACTCGCTCCTCGAAGATTAAAAACTATTAAAGTATGCTGCGCGAACGTCTCCGACTTCGCGCCATTTTTAATTATGTTGTTCTACGCAAATACGGTAAAAGTACCTCCTCCACAAACTGCGATAGTAAAATCACCAACGAATATTTCAGAAAATATTTATATTTTTAGCAGGAAAAAGAATATATTTGAGAAACAAGAAAGTCCAACTAAAGTTGTTTTCCAATCGCTTTATTTGGTAGGAATGCTGAGATTTTATCAGGTATTTACCCAAGTTGGCAGTAATTCTACCACAGCATTAAAAATTTAACAAACAAAAAAATATGAAAAAAACAGCGTTTTTACTTGCCCTTTTAGTAGTGAGTAGTTTTACTTATTCACAAGTCGACAAAGTGGATAATGCAATAAAAGACCTAATGCAAAAAAATAAAATTGTGGGTTTGCAATTAGCCGTAATTAAAGACAATGCAATTGTTAAAACAGGTCATTACGGTTTAGCATCAGTTGAAGATTCGATTGCAGTTGATAGCCAGACTATTTTTAGCATTAATTCCATAACTAAATCATTTACAGCAGTTGCTATTTTGCAATTAGTCGAAAATGGTAAATTAAATCTTGACGAACCTATTTCAAAATATTTGGATAAACTGCCTAAAAGTTGGCAAAATATTACCGTAAAACAAATACTGACTCATAAATCGGGACTTCCTGAAATTTGGGATTCACAAGGAAATATGTTATCTGAAAATAGCGAGACTTTATTCCAAAAAATAAAAGAATTGCCTCTTGTTTTTAAACCTGGTAAAGAATTTAGAGACTGTCAAGCGAATTACCTACTGCTTGGAATGCTTATTGAAAAAATTAGCGGACAGTCATTTGAAAAATTCATTACTGAAAATCAGTACAAAAAAGCAGGAATGAAAAATTCCATCAAAGCTGGTGTAGGCGATTTTTACAGTATAATTAAGCATTCTGCAAAGCCCTATTCGTATTTTAGAAATAATGTGCTAACGAATGTGTATCAACCGATACCTTCAAATCTGTATCCAGCTGGCGGAATCTATTCAACCGCAACAGAAATAGCACAATGGGTAATTGCATTACAAAGCAACCAATTACTTAATGCCGAAAATCTAAATACGCTTTGGTCTCCTATACGATTAGATAACGGAGAAATATATGAAGAAAACGGTTTTCTGAATCAGAGTTCGATTGGTTTTTATTCCTCCTCAAGAGCAAAAAATCCAGTAATTGCCTCACTTGGTGGTAATAGAAATGCTTTATACATTTATCCGAAAGATAGTATTTCAGTAGTGATTTTGACCAATTTAGTAGGTTCTCGTCCTGAAAATTTTATAGAAGAAATTGCGAATTTGTATTTAGCAGAGAAAAAATAACAACACTGCTCTCCAAAGCATACAAACCACCGAAGCGTGCTGCGAACGTCTCCGACTTCGCGCCATTTATAATCAGATTGTCCTTGGAAAACACCAAAAATAACCTCTGCGCTTTTTTGGTGTTTTTTTTAGGTTACAAATCAAGACACTCGAATCAAATCGTAGGTCAAAAAAGAAACAATCAAGAAACCTTCACGGAGTTGTTTTTTCTGTTTTTTTTCTTGTCAAATAATAAATATTTACCCCAAGAATAAAAGCATTGGTAATGATAACGGGCCAAGAAACACCCAACATAAAACCATAAATCACAAACAAAAAACATCCCGCAGAATTGATAATCCTCAAGGTTATGATATTTTTCATCAAAAATGAAACCATCAAAACAAATGACCCCAAATAACCTACCCAATCAGTAAAAGACATATCCATAACGTATCCTTTTTTAAAAACTAAATTTACTCATTATCAAGGTTTTTCAAAAACGATTTGCAACATTTATTAAAAACATAGATTATCCACTGCGCTCCGAAACATCCAAACCCTGAAGTGTTTCAAAAACCTCGCCCCTCTCCTTTTCAAAAATGGAAGAAATAACAACTACAAAAGCAGATATTGTACTAAAAGTTCTATATATTTGAGTAAGCGAAAAGCGATGCATTACATATGAAATCAACGATAGCTGCGTTCAATAGACTAGAAAAAAGTATGAAACATTTATTTACAATCTTCCTAAGTGTAGGAATATCATTTTTATCCTTTGCCCAAGAAAATTCTCCAAAAATCACAGGTAAAGTGAAATTATCCATCACTGAAGGAACTTTTGATTGCGATTTAACCATAAGCAATATTCCCAGAATTCAAGAGTATTGGATTCGACTTAATTCTGGAATGAATTTACTTAACATAAAAAGTAAACAACCAAACGAATTCATACTTGGCTATTCTAAATCCGATAAGGATTCCACTGCAACAGGAGAAAGTTCAGCCTATTATTTCCCAGACAATACTGGAAAAGGGAAGTTTTTGCCCAAAGAATTGCAATTTAGGTATGTGGGTAAATTTCCAATAGCCAATGATACCCTTCAAAACTACACAAAAGAGGACTGGAAAGGAAACATTGCTTTTAATGGTCTTTCAGTGAGAACAGATGGAAGACAAAGTGCTTGGTATCCTTATTTATACGATGCTAAAAAAGATATCACCTATGAAAAAATGACCTATGAAATTGAAATAGAATGTTTGGATTGCTCAACAATTTATATCAATGGAAATCAACCTATTCAATCAACAAAAACAGTTTTAAAAAGCGAACAACCCTATGAATTGGCGCTATTCTGTGGAAAATTTGAAGTGGAAAATGATGGAAATTTGATTTTATTGAATCCTACTTTCTCCAAACAAGACATCAATGATTTTTCTAAAATAATAGCAGAATTTAAATCGTATTATGAGCAAAAACTTAAGATAAAGTTTGCAGAACCACCTGTTTTTGTCAATACTACCCCTACTTCCATTAAAAATGGTTGGCTGTTTGTTTCATACCCAACCATTATGGGAATTGGATGGGGTAATAATGGATTAGGCGCTTTGTTTAATAAAGACCAACAAAGTTGGTTCAAGCAATACATTGCTCACGAACTTGGGCACTATTACTTTGGCACTTACAAAGTCCCCAATTCAGTCCTTGGTGATATGATTTCTGAGGGATTTTCAGAGTATTTATCATTGAAATTAGTCCAAGAACTTCAGGGGAAAGAAATCTACCTCAAAAAAATTGAAGAAAAAATCAAATCTTTGAATGATTTTAATACCCTACCAATTGCAGAAATCAAATCAGAAACAGACATTCCAGACCGAGAAACTTTTGTTTATGACTATGCGCCAATGTTGTTTATTGCCATAGAAAAAGAAATTGGTTCAAAAAAAATGTGGGAATGGATTCGTTCTGTCTTAACTACTACAACAGAGTTTACAAACTACGATTATCTTTTGTCAACATTACGAAACACAGTAAAAAACGAAAAGAAAACACAACAACTAACCGAACTATACCTGAGTAATAAAAAATCCGTAACAACTATTTTGACTAAAGTTAAGGCGAATTAAGTAGCCAGTTCGTGCAATGAAGAGCCATTTTACAAAAACCATTTTCAATGAAAAAAATTAGATTTGCGGTACTATTGACTTTAATCACTATAAATTTTCAGGCTCAAATAATTTCAGGTAAAATTTTGGATGAAAATAACAATCCCATTTCTGAAGCAAGGATTGGAATTGAAAACAAAGCAATTGGCGGTGTAACAGATAGTAATGGAAATTATTCTATTAACGTAACAAACATTGACAAAACCGAAACTTTCAAAGTAATCATAAATGAATATGAACCCTTTAAAATTTCTGTTGGTGACCTGCTCCAATCACAAAACTACACGATTAATCTAAAGAAAAAAATGATTACTCTTGAAACAGTAATCATCAACCCCAAAAAATATGTCAGTAAAAATTTTGGCACTTCTAATACCAAACAAGCCTATTGTGGAGTTGATTCAAATGACCCCTATGATGTTTTTATCGAACATGCCATAAAAATTAAAAACAAAAAGAAATTAAAAATCAAGAACATAAACATTAATCTTGCTGATTTCAAATTCGAAAAAACGGCTACCATTATTTTCGACATACAAAATGAAAAAAATGGTTTTCCAGATGATACCCAATCTTTAGTCACTGAAACTTTAAAATTGACAGTAACCGAAAATGACATAAAAAACAAAAAATTGTCGATAGATGTTTCTAATCAAAACATTTGGACAAATAAAGATTTCTTTGTTTTAGTCAGAATAGCTGATGATTTTAAAGGAAAGCTTTCTTTTGCTGGAAATGTTTTTGCCTTTTCAAAAGATACTTATTACAGAAATTATTTGGGAGAATGGAAAAAATATTCAGGAGGTGAACCCTCAATAAATGTTGATGTAATGATTGAGAAATAAAAACGAAAGATTGGAAAGTTTCATAATAAGAAAGCTTATGCTTAATGAAAAGTTTTTTTGTTTGAGATGTTTAGCGATAACAGAAAAGTAAATCATACTTTAGCTTCAATCCTACTGAAATAAAAATACATTAATTCCAATTTTTAATCACTTTTATGCCTAAAGTTAAAACGTACACATTAATAAATTCTAAATTTCTATTTAGGTCATTACTATTTATACTTTTAAGTGTAGTTAGTGTATTCTGTGTCTTCGCGGGAATAAAATTATTTTCTATTTTTTTTAATCCCGGTTATAAGATTAAATTTTTTCTAGTAGTTTTTTACTTTATTCTTTTCTATTTGCTTTATCGTTGTGCCCAATATGCTTATTTGTATTTGAGCTATTTTTGGCACGATAAATCCACAAGAATCGTTATTGATTATCATAATGAAACAATTACCACAATCAAGAATGGTACTACAAGCATTTTTAATTCGGATAATTTAAAAGGCATAGAATTTCACTTGTCGACTACAAATTATAAAAATTTTTTATATGATTTCGGATACACAAAACTATATTCTCACGACGGGAAAGAAATAATTATTACCAATTTGATAGTAAAATATTCAAGTATTGAAAACATTCTCAATAGTGTGAAAAAAATCAAAAAACTAGATGAAATAATTTTTCTGCCATAATAAAAGCAGTTACCAACTAAGACTTAATTTAAAATTGATTAACTATTTTGACGACTTGATTTTCAAGCTTTCAAATGGTCGAGTGCCATATCCACTGAAGTAAATAACATTAGCTACAAACTTAAAAAATGAGAACACGGATTTTAACAGCATTTTTTCTATTTTGTTTGATTTCCAATCAATCAATTGCTTGCGATTGTAGAGATTCTAAAGATTTAAAAGAAATTCAAAATAGAGAATTTACGAATTCAAAGTATATTTTTATCGGAGAAATTTCAAAAATTGACACTAAAAAGCACACTTTTGAAGTCAAAGTTATCGAATCGTTTAAGGGAGCAAAAAATGGAAAAGTGTATAGAGGAGTATATGACAAATTATGCGGTCCAATCATTGATGAAGTCGGAACATGGCTTATTTATGGAACTTTGTCCTCAGGAAATACCATTAAAGTAAATGTTTGTGGATTAACTAGAAGTTTTAAAAATCCTGAACATATTATTTCTGCAACAAAACCTCCAAAACCATTGCCTTCAAATGCGTCAAAATCTCAAATTGAAAAGGAAAGCATCGCTTGGAAAGAAAGAGCAAAGGCTGATTTAGCAAAGGAAATAGCTGATTTAAGAAAAAGATGCAAGTAAAAGCCAATTACCATCATCAGACACACCGGATTTGAACCATTGCCTTTCCAGAAGTTTTGGATTGGCAAATCCTAAAACAGAGATTATTTTAGTCCCTAACGCACTTTAGCACCAATACATTAACAACAATACCTAAACTATACCTCATGTATAAAGAATATCCGAGCATATTAGACCGAATAAAATCAACAACGATTGATACTATAATTATTATTGGATTTATGTATCTAGCTTCAGAAATACTGAACACATTTGAAAATATACCAAATTATTTCAGAATGATAGTATTCATAGGAATATGGTTGTATGAACCAATTTTAACTTCGTTTGGGGCAACAATTGGAAATGACAAGATGGAAATACGAGTTAGAAGTAACTCTGATCACTCAAAAAGAATTAATTTCTTTCAAGCTGTTATAAGATTTGCTATAAAAATTTTACTTGGTTGGTTATCTTTCATAACCGTATTTTCAAGTAAAAAAAGCAGAACAATTCATGATTATCTTAGTGGAAGTGTTATGATTAAAGCATAATAGCAGAGCTTCTGACAGCTCGTAGTAATGAACATAGTATTTTTTCTTTACAATAAAAGCTATTTTAACAGAAAGCCCAAAGTATGCTTACTTCAACACAGACAGATAGTAGCGAGACGTTAGTGATGATTCCATCATCAAATTGTAATTACAACTTTAAAAAATGAATAACCAAATTATAAAAAAATGTATTGAACAAAACGAATTACAATTGAGTAATTGGGATAAAATCAATCATTATTGGTCCGTTATATTTGCTCTAACTATTCCGATTTTGTTCATCATTAATAAAACTATAGACCTAATTAATAAAACAGAAAGACCAAGTCAAGACGGTGATATTTACGTATTTGCAATTCCAATTTTACTTTCTTTTTTGCTTTATCTATTGCAAAAGAAAAGGTTACGTTTTAAAATAGTCGAAACAAACCTGAGCATTGACGAAATTTATAAAATTGTTGACGATACTGCAAAAGAACTAGGATGGATAATAAATAAAAAAAGCAGTACACACTTGACAGCGAACACAAATCCGAAGTTTACATCAGGAAGTTGGGGTGAGCAGATAACAATAATTTTTACTGAAAACAAAATCCTTGTAAACAGTATTTGCGACTTAAACAAAAAAGATTCATTAGTTTCAATGGGTAGAAATAAAAAAAACGAACAAACCTTCATAAATAACATCGTAAAAGCTAACCACTAACAACTACAACTTATTGACTTTTCGTCTTGCATCCTAGTGTAAACAATAGGCAATCCACAAAATTTTGGAAAAAAAAGTTGTTTTTATAGCTATGATGTTCACTCATAACTGAACAATAAATCATACATTAGCTTCAAAATCAATAAAATAATACAACAACAACTAACATTTTATTTCACGAAACATCAATCAAAATCATCAATCAAAATCAATGAAATCAAAAATCACTACTTTAGTATTAGGTGTACTGACCTACTTGAATGTATCTGGACAAAAATCCGAATTTGTAAAAAGCGACAGTATAATTTATCCTATTCACCAATCAAACATTGGTAAAATTGCTTTTATGGGTCAAGCAATTGCCATTGAAAATTTTAAAGCAACTGATTTTCTAGAATCATTTGAATTAAAAGAGAAAACCGATTTAAACATTAGAGTTTTTTTAGGCCATTCATTGACAAATTATCTTCATTTACTATCTCCTCAATTACCCATTGAAGAATTGACTAAAAATGGAAATTATCAATTTACGTTTATTGTTGACAACAAAAAGATTTATGTTGAAAATCTAAATGCTGGAGCAGGAAATGCCGAAAGCAAAAATCACAAAACAATGTTTAGAGTTCCATTGATAAGCACTACAAACGAAGATTCTTGGGGTAGATTTCTTTGGAATAGATTTTTTGGCAATGGTGGACAAGAAGCACTTTCAGAAGGAGAACATCAACTTAAAATTGAAATCAGACCCTATTTAAAACTGACCGAAGTCGTAACAGGGGACATAATTGCTGAAGGGCAATTAAAAATTATAGTTCCAGAAATAAAAATCGACGAAAAACTAGTTAAAATTCAAATGATTAAGCCAACTAAAGAGTGGCAGCTTGCATCAGAGCAAATTGATGTTGCTAAAATTGAAGAATTAAACCGAAAAATTGCAAAGCAAACTTATAAAAATGTAACAAGTATAGTGGCAATAAAAGACGGAAAAATTTTAATTGAAGAATATTTCAATGGAGCAAATAGAAACACACTTCATGATACACGTTCTGTGGGAAAATCATTTGCATCAACTCTTTTAGGCATTGCAATCAAGGACAAATACATAAAAAGTGAAACGCAAAACTTAAAAGAATTTTACAATCTAAAATCCTATCAAAACTATTCAAAAGCAAAAGACAGTATTACTTTAAAAAGTTTACTTACAATGAGTTCAACTTTTGAAGGTTCCGATATGAATTCTGAATCCCCTGGAAACGAAGAAAATATGTATCCTACTAAAAATTGGGTTGACTTCACTTTAAATCTTCCTATTGACAAGACAAAACAAGTAAATAAGCAGTGGGATTACTTTACGGCAGGTGTTGTGGTTCTTGGCGACATTATCCATAAATCTGTACCAAATGGATTGGAAAAATATGCACAGAAAAATTTATTTGAGCCCCTTGCAATCACAAAATACAAATGGCAATTCACGCCTCAAAAAATAGCAAATACTGCCGGAAGCTTGCAATTAAGTTCATTGGATTATGCTAAATTCGGACAATTATACTTAAACGAAGGGAAATGGAATGGTAAACAAATTGTATCACAGGATTGGGTTGCAAAAAGTCTATCACATCAAATGGTAATATCTGATGACGAGTTTTATGGCTATCTATTTTGGAATAAAACCTATACTGTAAACGGCTTAAATTATGAAGTTTACTATTCTAGTGGAAATGGTGGAAATAGAATTTTCATTTTCAAAGACCAGCCAATAGTAATCGTAATTACAGCCACAGCATACAATACACCATACGGAGAAAAACAAGTTGAAAAGATGATGCAGGAATATTTAATCCCTTTAGTAATGAAAAAAACTGCAGATAAGAGCAATTAAAACATATTTGGGCAATTTCCCTTTCCGGAGGCTTCAGGTATAGCAATTCCAACAAATAGGGATTACTTTAGTCCTAAACCTGCTGATGTATCAAAAGTTAGATACAAGTAAAAACGATACCACTTAAACCATAGTAGATGCAATGAAAAATCGTGAAATTATAAGTTCTAGAATTTTAAACTCGTCAGTAGAAAAGGTCTATCAAGCTTTCGAAAATCCAAATCATTTAAAAAATTGGTGGGGACCAGAAGGCTTTACAAACACAATACATACGTTTGATTTGAGGCCTGGTGGGAATTGGATACTTACTATGCACGGTCCGGAAAAAGGGAACTATGAAAATTCATCTGTCTTTACATCAGTTTTACCAAATCAACTAGTAAGCTGGAAGCGAAAATCACAACCATTATTTGATATGGAAATAGCTTTTGAAAAATCAGAAGAAAATAAAACGCAAATAACATTTAGAATGATTTTCGATACCATCGAAGAATGTGAGAAAATGCGAAAGTTCGTTGAACCTAAAAACGAAGAGAACTTCGACAGATTAGAAAAAGAACTTAAAAGGATGTAAAATACCAGCCATCTTAAGAAATTGGAGGTTTAGGAGTTCATTTAAAATAAGTTTTCTGTTTGAGTTTGGAGCTTGGGAATTGTAAATCAGAAAATAGGAATAACTTTAGTTTAAAATACCCAAATTACAATAACGTCAGTAGTTAGCCAAGTTGAAAACTGAAAAATTCATACTTCTTATAAATCATTAAAATCCTCTAATAAAAAGCAAAACTACTTTATGCATTTATTTTTTTTAAAATAAGAAGTACACTAATATCATATGAGAATGTATTTTATTAATAAAAAAAAACAAGAAGATGAGCGAAAAATATGTTTGGTTTCTAAATGATACCATAAAACAACTAATTGCAATGTCACAAGAAATTTATGATACAGAAGAATTTGATAAAGGTATTTTATTTGGATACTATAAAACTATATCACATCTACTAAGTCAAGCAGAAGCTTTTAATATTATTGGTGAATTAGATATGGAAATTCAAAATTTTATTGTTGAGAAAATACTAACCAAAAAATAGTTGAACCAGTAAGAAGACAATAGATTTTGGTAATTACTATAACTAAAATTAGATTGTATTTGAGTATAAGAATATTTGGTAAATCTGAAGAATCGTGTTAATTTAGTCACAAACCTAACGTACAACCAAAACAAACGTTATCAACTAATTTACAGAAACTTAAAACTTAAAAACAACAATAATTAACACAAAAAGTAAAATAAAATGAAATTTTTTAAAGCATTCCCAATACTCTTAATCACATTAGCACTAAACAGTTGTGGTTCAGTAATGAAAGTTACAGACCGAAACGAAAAAGGTTTTTTTTACGCATCAAAAGAATCTGAAACTATTAAAAGTGTTGATTTTGATTTGGATTCCAATAAAGAATTATTAGTAGTCCCAAATAGTGTATACATGAAAGGTATGGCCGAGAAGTTAAATTATTTTGGCAGGGTAATTACCTTCGATGATTTGGAAAAAGAAATCATAAAAGATAATAAACAAGATGAAGTTGGACCATTAACTGGAAAAATTGGTGTCAATAACGCCTATAGAAAATATAAGAAGTTCTTGTACTTAAGATTTGATGATAATAAAGAGAAAAGCAGTAGAATTCAATTAAAGCTTATCAATCCTGAAAATTTTGATGAAATTTTCGTTGCAGATACCTATTATGATACTGTTTGGGTTGGTGCTTTTGACGGAAATACGTTTAATCCCTTGTTTAATGAATTAATAAAATACATTAAGAAAAATTCAAAAAATTACAAATAGAAAATTTTCTATTTCTCCTTTTAACTACTATTCTAAAGCTTGTTCAATAAAAAAGTGGAATTACAATTTTGAAGTTGTAATTCCACTTTTTATTATCTAGAGATATTCAATTGAAATCAAAAAGACCAAAATTAGGTAGCTATGATTTGAATGGGCAATCTACTTTACTTATACATTAAAACGGAAATGCATTACATCACCATCTTTAACAATGTATTCTTTTCCTTCCACTCTAAACTTTCCTGCTTCTTTGGCTTTAGCTTCTGATCCGTAGTGAACGAAATCTTCATAAGAGATTACCTCTGCACGAATGAATCCTTTTTCAAAATCGGTATGGATAACTCCAGCTGCTTGAGGAGCGGTTGCACCAATGTTTATCGTCCACGCACGAACTTCTTTTACACCAGCTGTAAAATAAGTTTGTTGTTTCAACAGTTTATAAGCTGCACGAATTAACACAGACGCTCCTGGCTCTTCTAATCCCAAATCTTCAAGAAAAACTTGACGCTCTTCATAGCTTTCTAATTCGGTAATATCAGCCTCAGCTCCAACAGAAAGTATGATTACTTCAGCATCTTCGTCTTTAACTAATTCACGAACTTGGTCCACATATTTATTTCCACTTACAGCAGAACTTTCGTCAACATTACATACATACAATACAGGTTTTGTTGTAATCAATTGAAACGATTCCATCAATACTTCTTCATCATTACTTTGTGGCGTTATGGTACGAGCAGATTTTGCTTGCAACAAGGCTTCTCTAATTCGGTCCAACAAGGCTTTTTCAGTTTGTGCCTCTTTATTTCCTGTTTTAGCAGCACGATTTACTTTTTCTAAACGTTTTTCAACCGTTTCTAAATCTTTCAACTGTAACTCAATATCAATAGTTTCTTTGTCACGAATTGGGTTTACATTTCCATCTACGTGTACAATATTATCATTATCAAAACAACGTAAAACGTGAATAATGGCATTACATTCTCTAATATTACCTAAAAATTGATTTCCTAATCCTTCCCCTTTACTAGCACCTTTTACTAAACCAGCAATATCCACGATATCAACCGTAGCCATTTGTACACGCTCAGGTTTAACCAATTCTTCCAATTTATTAATCCTTGGATCGGGAACGTTTACCACACCAATATTAGGTTCGATAGTACAAAAAGGAAAGTTGGCACTTTGCGCTTTTGCATTAGATAAACAATTGAACAATGTTGATTTTCCAACATTTGGTAACCCTACAATTCCTGCTTTCATTCTATTTTATTTTCGGTCGATCAGTGATCAACAGTTCGTATATTTTTTTTGTGACTGCAAATATACATTTTATATGGTTAGCCAAAAACATAGCCACTACTAATTACAAATATCATATATAAAGCTTTTTAGAGGAATACTGCTCTTCAAGGTGCAGCTATACTTTCTATCCGTTGCATTTCCTCTCCAATAATCCAACTTCCTCCTAAGTATTTCTACTTGTTTTTAGTTGAAAAGTCAAAATAAAACAACTTTTTGGCACAACTTTCAGAGATACATAAAATTTCATTTGGTCATTCTAAAAAAGTCATCTCATAGGATGCATTTTATTAATGAAATTCCACAAAAAACAAAAAACGGCAACATTAAGTGTCTCATAAAGAATAACATTCATCAAAATATAACTTTTAGTGATTATTCTGTTATTTTCTTTTACACTTTTATAAATAAAACAAATTGTTTTGTTGCATTTGAAACATTAAAAAAAAGCTTTTTTAGTGTTAAAAAAAAGTTATCAAAAAATAAAAGGACTACAACGTTATAGTGTCGCGAAAACGTCTTCGTATGACAAAATGCATTTTTCAAAGTACAATTATTTTATACTTTAGACCAAAATATATTATCCATAATTTTTTAATTCAAAAAATACATTTATGAAAAATAAACTACTATTATTTTTGGTATTTCATTTTTTATTGGCTTTTACAACCGAAGGAAAGCCAACAAAAAGAAATACCTCTCCAAAATCATCAGTAGTTACAGTTCATAAAAAACCTACACTTTACAAATACGACCCAACCCCCTTTTTTGCCCCCAAAAAAGCGCTTCTTCTACTTCCTCCTACTGTTACTGGAGGGAGTAGTTGCGGGCCAGGAAGTGTAACCTTGACTGCAACAGTGAGCAGTGGCGAGACTGTAGAATGGTTTACTTCTCAAAATGCTACTACTCCTATTGCTACTGGACCTACTTTCACAACTCCCATTTTAACAGCAACTACTACGTATTACGTACAAGCCAAATCAACTACAGACACAAGCACTAGAGTTCCTGTTATTGCAATTATACAAAACCAACCACCTACTGTATCATTGAGTGTTAGCCCTACTAGTCTTTCAACCAATCCGCTCTGCGAGGGAACATCACTTATTTTTACTGCAACCGGAGGCGGAGATGTTTTTGAATTTTCTGTTGATGGCACGGTACGTCAAGCTTTTTCTACAAATAGAACTTTTACCACCAACACTATAACTAATAATCAAACGGTAACCGTCCGCTCAAGATATGCAGTTACCTATGATGGAAGCATCAACGAAAATGCCTGGGGAACCGGAAGTTATGAAGACAACACTCAAAGTGCGGCATTGTCAACCAATGCAATAAATGGTTATATCAACTCATTAAGAATCACACCAACAGAGGACAAACTAGTATTTGGTATCACAGGAAAATTAATAAATTATCGAAGAATTTTAGTTTTCTTGGATACCAAACCCGGAGGATTTAACGTCTCGAATTACGGAGACGAAAACGGTTCACTCCCCTCTGTTAGAGCCTATAATTTTTTCAATAACAATCCAAGCACCTTTGACAGTTATTTTGAAGCAGACTACTGTCTAGCTATTGCAACAGATATTGGAGAAACCAATTATTATGCGGATATCATCGAGTTAAAAAATCCAAACTCCATAAAAACCTATTTAGGAACAGCTGCAACAGGTGTTCCTTCTGCTGTTATGGGAGTTAACAAAAACAATACTGGAATAACAGATTATAGCAATGGTTTTGAAATAGAACTATTAAAATCCCAACTTGGATATACTGGAAATGATATCAAGTTTTTTGCTTTTACAATGCAAGATAATGACGTAAGTAATTACAACGTTACTAACTCATTCTTAAGTCCAGAACTAACTAAAACAATTGATTTTGGACGAAATGCCGTAAACTACAATAATGAAACTCCAAACCCAGTGATAGTAAGCGCTTCGGCAATGACGCCTTGCTACTCCTCTGCTAGCCTAAGTATGCCAATGGCCGCTACTCCAACCGTTGCTACTACAGGACCAAATCAATCATTATGTAGCTTAACTTCAAATCCTTTGGGAGCGAACACACCACTTTCTGGAGTAGGAATTTGGACTTTAAAAACTGGACCAGGAACTGTAACCTTTGAAGATAGTAGTTCTCCAAACTCAACTGCAACTGTAAGTTTACCTGGAACATATGTTTTCACTTGGACTATTTCCAATGGGCAATGTCAATCATCAAGTGCAGATATAACTGCTGTTTTTAATCTTACCAATCCACCTGTAGCAGATGCCAATCAAACGTTTTGTAAAATTGACCAGCCTACAGTAGCTAATTTGATGGTTACTGGTAATGCTGTACAATGGTTTTTAAACAGTACTGGTGGCACAGCACTAAACAGTACTACAGCATTAAGCTCACAGACTTATTATGCTGAACAAACTGACTCAGCTACACTTTGCGTAAGCACAACACGTACTCCAGTAAGTGTTACAGTGCTAGATCCATCAGTACCTATCACAAATGCAACGCAAACATTTTGCAACACTGCTAAAGTATCCGACTTAATAGCCACAGGAACTAATGTAAAATGGTATTTGCAAAGTACAGGTGGCATAGCTCTTGATCCTACTTCAGATCTTACTGATGGCACTTACTATGCATCACAAACTTTGAATAGCGCCATAAGTTGTGAGAGCACCAATAGAGCCAGTACATTAGTAACCATCACAAAAACGCCTGCTCCCAATGGTTCAGGCAATCAAATCGTTTGCAATAGTGGAACAATTGGTGACTTAATAGCCTCTGGAACTTCTATACTTTGGTATGCCAATCCGAGTGGTGGAACTCCTCTTGATCCAACAACTGCACTAGTAAATGGTACTACTTATTATGCGTCTCAAACCCTATCC
>NZ_JBPTTO010000009.1:0-110603 GCF_051547145.1 Flavobacterium sp. RSSB_23
TGTAGTAGTAAACACCATCGACGCAGTAGACGACGGCTTGCAACAGGTAATAAGTTTATTTGGAAAGACAATCAATAGTGTTTTATTGAATGATACTTTTAATGGAGTTTTATTGACGCCAGCTACATACAACACGGTTAGTTTAAGTGGGGTAACAGTTCCAACTGGCTTTACCTTAAATTCAGATGGATCTATTGATGTTGCACCAGGAACCCCAATTGGTACTTATACAATAGTTTACGAAATTTGTACTAAGAGCACTCCGGTTTTATGTGATCAAGCAACCGTTGTTATCGAGATACAGAATTTACCAGCTCCAGCTCCACCAGTAGTTTTTGCAGCTGACGATACTGTGGGGTCAATTGATGGAAGCAATGGCGCTAAAAATGTCATTTCTATTTTGTCTAATGATTTTATAGATTTAACACCAGCTACGGTAAATAATGTAAACATTAGTATCATTACTCCAGATGCTACCGGCAGTTTGATACTAAATTCTGATGGATCGGTTGATGTAAAACCAGGAACGCCAGCAGGAACTTATACTTTTGTTTATTCAATATGCATTAAAAATTCAACTATAATTTGTGATCAAGCCACAGTAACAGTAACAGTAATTTGTAATACAACAAAAATTTCTGGAGTTGTAAGAGATCTGTTGAATAATAAACCATTGGCAAATGTTCCTGTGACGTTAATTCCTGATAAGCAAACTACAGGTCCTGTGTTGTTGATGTTAACCAAAGCTGATGGTTCCTATAACTTTACTGGATTTACACCAGGGGATTATATAATACAAGTTCAAGATGTTAATTTAAATAGTGCACAAAACTTGTATAATGTAGGACCAAGTATACAATTCTTGAATATTCAAAATTGTATCTATGAAGTTAGAAATTTTGATTATGATAAAACAGATTTACCAGTTTTAGGGAACTTTGTTTGGTACGATATCAATAGTAATGGCTTGCAAGATGAATGGTATGATGCCAATAATGATGGAGTAGTAACTCAAAACATCCCGGATGCGAATGGCTATATTGACTACAGTAAATGGGAATGGATTGATTATAATGGAGATGGAAGCTATCAAGGTAAAATAAATGAAGGTGAAATCAATGCAGCAGGTCTTGGAAACGGTACAACTAACGTACCTAATATTTATATCACAGGTCCTAATGGTTTCTCTAGACAAATCACGATGAGTATTCAAGGCTACTGGAGAACAAGAGCACCACAAGGAAACTGGGGTGATTATCAAGTGAACTTAGTAATGGAATCTAATTTGGAAGCTGCAGCACAAGCAAAAGCGGCAACTGGATTGATAAAAGTCTTGCCAGCACCTTTAAATAGATTTATAACTGATAAAAATAGTGCCACTCAAAGCTTTATTGTTTGTGGAGTAACGAATAACAGTACTAAGAATACTCAATTATCTGTTGCAAATCCAGTTGATGATAAATTAGATTTTGGAATCCAATGTAAATTGTTTGCTACAATTGTAGCTAATAACGATTCGGTTGGTCCAATAGTTAGTGCTACAACAGCAACAACCAATGTAGTAAATGTACTAGCTAACGACACTTTCAATGGGAACCCATTAGTATTGGCTGATGTGAATTTGACAGTAGTAAACGCTAACCCAAATTTGCGTTTAAATGCAGATGGTTCAGTAGACGTTTTAGCCAATACACCAGCAGGAACTTATGTATTAGTATATCAAATATGTGAAAAAACTAATCCAGCAAATTGTAAAACGGCCACAGTAACTGTTACAGTTGTTGCACCAGTTATTGTTGCTACTAATGATGATTATAGCAACCAACCTATTGATTCTTCAAAAGGAACTGTATTGGATATTTTAGCCAATGATAGACTGAATAACGGAACTGTAAGTGCCCCTCAAGTAGTGATTACTATTGTTGATGCTAATGGAATAGCAGGGGTTACGGTAGATGCACAAGGAAAAGTAACAATTCCAGCGGGGACTCTAGTTGGAACCTATGTAATAACTTATAGAATTTGTGATGTTGTTAATCCAAACAATTGTGCCACGGCTACTATTACTATAGTTGTAAAAGACCCTTGTGATTTTGATGATAGTGCTTCTTCTTGTGATATTTTGGTACACAATGCTTTTTCTCCGAATAATGACGGAAGAAACGAAGTGTTTTTAATAGAAAGAATTGAGAACTACCCAGATAACACCGTTGAAATCTATAACCGTTGGGGAGTACTAGTGTTTGAAGTATCGGGTTATGATAATGCTTCAAAAGTGTTTGTTGGATTGTCTGAAGGCCGTGTAACAGTAAACAAAGCCGATGCTCTACCTAACGGAACCTACTACTATGTGGTTAAATACAAAAAACCAATTAGTGGAGTAATGAATCAAAAAGCAGGATTCTTATACTTATCCAGATAAATTATCTTACTAAAAATAGCCTGAGTTAAACAAAACTCAGGCTAAAATAAAATATACAATGAAAACAAGAATAGTTACTTTCATTACAATGTTACTTGCTATAGTGAGTTATGGTCAACAAGATGCACAATTCACTCAGTACATGTACAACACCATCAATATCAATCCGGCCTATGCAGGGAGCCGAGGCGCGATGAGTATCTTTGCTTTGCACCGTACGCAATGGGTAGGTTTGGATGGAGCGCCTACCACTAATGCAGCGTCGATTAATACTCCTATAAATAACAGTAATTTAGGGTTAGGAGTTTCATTTGTAAATGACAAAATTGGTCCGACAAATGAAAACACTATTTCTGCTGACTTATCTTATACCATACCAACTTCAGAGAATTTCAAACTTTCTTTTGGAATGAAAGCGACAGCAAATTTATTTAATTTGAATGTCGATAAACTTAATCCCGAAGTTCAAGGAGACCCACAATTTCAAAATTTAAGAAACGTATTTACTCCTAATGTTGGAGCAGGAATCTACTACCATTCAGATAAAGCTTATCTAGGACTATCGGTGCCAAATTTTATTCAAACTAATCGATACAATGATAATCAAGTGGCAATTTTTAAAGAGAAGATTAATTACTATTTAATAGGAGGTTATGTGTTTGATTTATCATATGATATCAAATTCAAACCCGCATTTTTAACCAAATTAGTCGAAGGTTCTCCGTTACAAGTCGATGTTTCGGCCAACTTTATGTTCATAGAGAAAGTAGTTGTTGGAGTGGCTTACCGTTGGAGCGCAGCAATGAGCGCGATGGTTGGATTTCAAGTTACCGATGGGATGTATATTGGGTATGGATACGATTTAGAAACCACCAACTTAGAGAACTATAATTCAGGATCGCATGAGGTTTTCTTGCGTTATGAAATCTTCAAAAACAACGAAAAAATTACTACTCCAAGATTTTTCTAAAAATTAGATCATGAAAAAACAGTTACTTCTTTGTCTTGCTATAGCCTCTTTTTTGAGTAATTCTGGTTTTGCTCAAAAAGCCAAGATAGCATCAGCTGATAAAAAATACAATAGTTATGCGTACATTGATGCGATACAAACCTACGAACGATTGGCGAATAAAGGCTATCAATCGGTAGAAATGTTTGAAAAATTGGGTAATGCCTATTATTTTAATTCAGATTTTGAAAAGGCAGCCCAATCATACGAAAAGCTATATCAACTACAACCAGAATTAGCACCAGAGTATTATTACCGCTATGCTCAATCATTAAAAGCTTCAGGAAAAGAAAAAGAAGCGGCAACCATATTGGCTAAATTTGAAAGCAAATCCTCAGAGGATAGCCGAAGCAGACGTTTGAGAAACAATAGCGATTATTTAGAAGATATTAAAGCTAATGTTGGCATCTATACCATTGAAAATGCAGGAATTAATTCTAAATATTCTGATTATGGAAGTGCCATTGTTGATAATAAACTGATTTTTACTTCAGCAAGAGATACAGGAGGAGTAGGACAGCGTAAACACGCTTGGACAGGCGAACATTTTACCAATTTGTATGCTGCTGGAGTCAACGGAGAACTTATCCCGAGTAATCCGATACGTTATGATGCCAATATCAATTCTAAATTTCATGAAGCTACACCGGTGTTTACTAAAGATGGTAACACTATGTATTTTACCCGAAACAATTATTTGGATGGTAAAAAAGGAAAAGATGCCAACAAAGTTACCTTGCTTAAAATCTATAAAGCCACTTTGGTAAACAATAGATGGACCAATGTAACCGAGTTGCCATTCAATAGTAATAATTTCAGTACAGCGCATCCAGCCTTGAGCCCTGATGAACAAACGCTTTATTTTGCCTCAGATAGACCTGGAACTATTGGACAATCTGATTTGTATAAAGTAGCTATCAATAGCAACGGAACTTTTGGAGAGCCTGTCAATTTAGGAACAGAAATCAATACCGAAGGAAGAGAGACATTTCCATTTGTAACTAAAGACAATCAACTGTATTTTGCCTCAGATGGGCATCCAGGATTAGGTGGATTGGATATTTTTACTTCTAAAATCAACAATGATGGCAGTTTTAGCGAAGTTGAAAATGATGGAGCTGAAGTGAATTCTCCCAAAGATGATTTTGGATACTACAGAGATAGCGAAATCAATAAGGGCTTCTTTTCTTCGAATCGCGATGGAGGATTGGGTTCCGATGATATTTATCGATTTACAAGTAAAGACAAGTGCAAACAAATCTTAAAAGGAATAGTAACCGATAGTGCTACGGGCGAGGCTTTAGCAGGCGTACAAATGGTTCTTTTGAATAAACAATACAAAGTGATTGCAGAGACCACCACTGATGCTTCAGGATATTATACTTTTGATGTAAATTGTAGAAAAACCTATCATGTAAGAGCTAACAAAAAAGACTATACTTCAAAAGAGACGAAGCTTAAAATAGCTGAAGTTACAGGTGAAACAAAACTCGATATTCAGTTAGAAAGTACTATTTGTAGAGTTGCCTTGGGCGATGATTTGGGTAAATGCTTTGGCATTAAAATGATTTATTTTGACTTGGATAAATCCAATATTCGTAAAGAAGCCGCTTTGGATTTAGCCAAAATATTAGATGTTTTGATGCAAAATCCAACAATGAAATTGGATATTCGTTCCCATACCGATTGTAGACAAACTGCAAAATACAATTTAGCTTTATCAGATAGAAGAGCAAAAGCAACAATTGCTTGGTTGGTCTCAAAAGGCATCGAATCGTCTAGACTTACTGGTCGTGGTTACGGAGAATCACAGCTTATCAATGATTGCGGATGCGAGCCAACAAATGCTTCTAACTGCACCGAAGAACAACATCAAATGAATCGAAGAAGTGAATTTATTATAACAGCACTCTAATTATTTTTTCAAAACTAAAAGCTACTTAATTAAGTAGCTTTTTTTGTGGAGTTATTTAAATGGATTTCGTTCTTGCCAAATTGTTTTTGGTTCAAGATAATGAAAGAAACGGGGTAAAAAATAATTGATTATTGGGTTTTTATGCTCCATTAATCCATACATAGTTTCTGGTTTCGCTCCAACAGAACTTTTGATTTCTAAGGCTGTTCTGGCAAAAATTATGGTTTTGAATTCTTTTTTTATTGAATAAGCTATCATGTCATAAAGCATGTTCAAATACAGCATTTTTTCTCTTTGTATGGCATCGTCATAACCTAAAAAATAAGTATCCATAGTGTCGCCATTTTTGATTAGCGTATTGAATCCAATTAATTTTTCATTCATAAAATAACCATAAAATAAGAAATGGTCTTTCCATATTTTTTTTAGACTACTGAAATGATTCTTCGATAGAAAAAAAGAGTTAAATGGAGCGTTTTTGGCAACGTGATGATAGAGTTCATAAATCAATGCTTCATTTTGCTCTATTTCTTCGAGAGCTAATTTTCGTTTAATTATGCCTTCGGCTTTTTTTCTAGCTCTTTTGTATTGGTCTCTATATTTTTTGGATAAAGCGTTTATATAATCTTGTTCGTTGTTCCAATGTTCAGGAATCGAGAAAATCATATTAGGTTGTGTAGTAAATTGAAAAACAGACCCAAATGGAGTTTGATTGATTTTCTCCTTTTCGGCTTTAGAGAAATCTTTACTTGTTCTTAAATGAATTTGAATTCCATCCTTTTTTAACATTCTTTCGATGCTACTTCGGGCCTCAAAAAGCACTTTTATTTGTTCATCAAAAGGGATAAAGTCTAAAAATGTATACGCATTTTCCCCCGTTAGCATACAGTTACCAAGGAATAAGACATGGGAAGAAAAACGTTTAAAAGCAAAATTTCTAATAATTGTTTTTAAACATTTATCGCGTTCTCCAAACGATTCTAATTTGTTTAAATCTAAAAACTGACTTAAGGCAACACCCACTAATTGGTTATTTTGAAACACACCTATGAAAAAACATCGCATATTCTCGGGACACGATTGTTCAAGTATTTCAAAGTATTCTCTTTGTAAAAAAATAGTAGAGTTAGCAATTGTATTCCAATTTTCAGGAAGTTCATTTGCTGATTGATAAATAGTAAAGGTGAGAGATGTATTCAATTAGATTAAAGTTGGTATAAGTGACAAATTTAATCTAAAAAGTCATATGTAGTTGGGTATTGCAAAAAGAACTCAAATTAAGGCTTTGAATAGTTAAAAAGCGGTCGTAGAATAAGGTATTAGTATAAAAAAATGCGTTTCTATAGATTTGAAACGCATTTTTAATTTTATGTCCAGCCACAAATAATGGAGCCCATAATAGTTAGTGTGACTATCCAATACCCAGAATGAATAAAGATGTATTTCCAAGATTTTCTTTCGAATAGTCCATTAATCCCAATCATTGGGAAAGCAAAAAACAAACCACTAATAAACCCATGCAGTGCACCATGTTTAAAGGTTCTGAAGGCGGTGCCGTAATCGGCCATGAATGCTGTGTATGAGGGAAGCACTTCATTTACTTTTGAAGGTCCCCCGACCATTCCAAGTGCTCCCATTTGATGAATGGTAAGTGTCATTTCGATAGAAGCAATAAATAAAGAAAAGAGGTAAGTGAAGCCGAAAATTTTTAACATATTTCCTGTTTTTAGCTGGTCTTCGGTTAATCCTGCTTCTTTCATCCAAATGGTTCCAAATACTTTTGGATGGTACCAAATGAAACCCACAAAAAGTGTAATAATAGCAGCAACAAACAGTGCTATAAAATTCATTTCCATAATTGACTGGTTTTAAGGTTATTATTCAAATATACAAAAAAGAGTAAAGTTTATTTATTATTTTTTTGTAGGATTAGAAAGCTTCTTTTTTTTATTGATGTATTTTATCGATTTTATTTGCATTTTATCTTTAAGTGTTCTATTTTTAAAAAGTTTATTTAAGAATATTTTAACAGCTATGAAAAAGGTAATTTGTCTACTGTTTTTGTCTTTAACTGCAAGTTCATTTGCTGCAGTTCCAGCCCTAGAACGCGAGGTTTTGTTAGAATTATATCATTCTACAAATGGCTATCATTGGAAAAACAAATGGAATTTAGCCGCTCCAGTTGCTACTTGGTATGGTGTTACTGTTCTAGAGGATAAAGTAGTAGGTCTCGATTTGTCTGATAATAATTTGTCAGGTTCATTGCCAGAATCAATTGGTAATTTATCATCTTTAAAGAAAATAAACTTTTGCAATAATCGAATTGAGGGTGGAATTCCAAAAATGATAGGAAATCTAACGGCTCTTACGCAGCTAAATTTGTCACATAACCAACTTTCAGGAGTGATACCGTCTTCAATTGGAAATTTATTGAATTTGGTGCACATAGAGTTGTTTATGAATAAATTAAAAGGGAGCTTGCCATTTGAGTTAGGTAAGTTAAGTAAACTTGAAGTTTTATCTATTTACAATAATGAAATTGAGGGTAAAATTCCAGTTTCCTTATACACTATGCAATCATTAAAAGTGATGTTGTTGAGTGGAAATCGATTAAATGGTGAATTACGTTCGGATATTGTTAAGTTAAAAGACCTTGAAACATTAAGTTTGTTTGATAATGAATTGAAAGGATTAATTCCTAAAGAATTAGAGTCTTTAAAAAAATTGAGAGAGTTAAACATTTCATATAATCAATTCAATGGACCTGTTTCTAAAAACTTAGTCGATAAGGATGCATTAAATTTGACAATGTTAACTTCTAAAGGAAAAGTAGTTTTACTTGAAACTATATGATTTGTATAATACGCTTTTAAATTTAGTTAATAAAAAACCTGCTTGTTGCAGGTTTTTTTGTGAATTTTATGAAAGGAGATGAAATTGAAAGGCATAAAAAAACCCATCAAAAGTTGATGGGTTCTTCTCAGTAGCGGGAACAGGACTCGAACCTGTGACCTTCGGGTTATGAGCCCGACGAGCTGCCTACTGCTCTATCCCGCGATGTGCGTTTTGTAATCTCAGTAAAATTAACTTAGTAGCGGGAACAGGACTCGAACCTGTGACCTTCGGGTTATGAGCCCGACGAGCTGCCTACTGCTCTATCCCGCGATGTTTCGGGTGCAAATGTACGACGTTTTTCTAGAAATACAACCAAAATTTAAAAAAATGTTTTATTTCGTCTATTGAGTTGATATGGCTACCTTTGCAGCCTATATCTTTTACATCGAATTTTGCGAAGTAAAATAAAATGAATAAAAAATGACACATAAAGCCGGTTTTGTTAATATAATTGGAAACCCAAACGTTGGAAAATCAACACTAATGAATGCTTTTGTTGGGGAGCGATTATCCATTATTACTTCTAAAGCACAAACTACCAGACATAGAATTTTAGGAATTGTAAATGGAGACGATTTTCAATTGATTTTGTCCGATACTCCGGGAATTATTAAACCCGCTTATGAAATGCAAGAAGCAATGATGGGTTTTGTAAAGTCGGCTTTTGAAGACGCGGATGTCTTGGTGTATATGGTTGAAATAGGGGAGCAAGAATTGAAAGATGATGCTTTTTTTAATAAAATTATCCATTCTAAAATTCCAGTTTTGTTGTTATTGAATAAAATTGACAATTCAAATCAAGAGCAATTGGAAGAACAAGTCGCTTTTTGGACCGCCAAAGTTCCCAATGCGGAAATTTACCCAATTTCGGCACTACAGAATTTTAATGTTCCTGAGGTATTTCAGAGAATCATTGCTTTGTTGCCTGAATCGCCAGCGTATTATCCTAAAGATCAATTGACCGATAAACCTGAACGTTTTTTTGTTAATGAGATTATTAGAGAGAAAATCTTATTGAATTACAGCAAAGAGATTCCGTATGCTGTTGAGATTGTTACCGAAGAATTTGTAGAAACGGATGCTATCATTCGAATTCGATCAGTGATTATGGTAGAACGTGATACGCAAAAAGGAATCATTATTGGTCATAAAGGCGCTGCTTTGAAAAAAGTAGGAATGGAATCGAGAGCAGAATTGGAAACATTTTTTGGCAAACAAATTCATATTGAATTGTATGTAAAAGTGAACAAAAATTGGAGAAGTAATGCCAATATGTTGAAGCGTTTCGGATATAATCAGTAGGGACAGGTCGCGACCTGTCAGTACGGATGTTTGAAAAAATTGTAGAGACAGATTGCAATCTGTCTCTACAATTTTTTTTTAGCCCAGATCGTAATGAAAACCCCGGAGTACCAAAAACTAGTGGTTCTTGTGGTTGCAGAGCGACCAGTGGAAGCTCCTGCAAGCGCATTAGAACCGCAGTTTTTTGGGACGAGGAGTTGTAATGGAGAGCTGGATTAGCTCCTAATTGGTAGGGTTATTCAATTATTTTTAAAAACACTTTTTCTAAGTCGTTCATTTGTTTTTCGCCGTTGGATCGGATTTGTCGGGCGATGACATAGAGCAGAAACCAAGCGAAAATCATCATAGAAAGTACGATTAAATCCCATTGTGTGGATTCTTTGAGAACATAATGCGTGTAGGCAATGCCGCAAAACACGATGAAAGTACCTGCAATCATAAAATGCAGAAACATAAATAAGGTCCACAAAGTTGGGTCTGGCCCGAAGAGGCCACGGATATGGGTTTCGTTTTCGGATTTTTTTTCTAATTCGAGATGCAAATGGGGTGACCAATATCTTTTTTTATCACCTTTGATGTTGAGCCAAATGTGATAGCCTCTGATTTTGGCATAATAATCAGGGGATTTTTCATGAATGAATTTTTCGAATTTTGCGCGAACGGCGTCAGTGTTTTCGGTGATGTCTTTGTAAAATCGTAGGCGTAATCTAATTTCGTTATCTGGGTCCATGGTTTTGGGATATTGGGTTTGGTGTAGTTTAGTTGTGCTAATATATCAAAAAAATTGATTCTCATAGTTTTAAACACTACCTTTGCACGCCTTAACCGCAAAAGTGTGCGCTAAGGATAACTATTTGAATACGAATAAAATGAATAATATTGTTGCGATAGTAGGAAGACCTAATGTAGGGAAATCAACCCTTTTTAATAGGCTGATACAAAGAAGAGAAGCTATTGTAGATTCGGTTTCTGGGGTAACCAGAGATAGAAATTACGGTAAAAGCGAGTGGAACGGAAAAGAGTTTTCTGTGATAGATACGGGTGGATATGTCCGCGGATCTGATGATGTTTTTGAGGGAGAAATCCGCAAACAAGTTGAATTGGCAATAGATGAAGCCGATGTGATTGTTTTTGTGGTAGATGTAGAAGAGGGAATTACACCGATGGATGAAACGGTGGCAAAGTTGTTGCGTAAAGTGACTAAGCCTGTTTTATTGGCCGTGAACAAAGTAGATAATGCGATGCGTGAGAAAGACGCTGTAGAGTTTTATAATTTAGGATTAGGAGAGTATTTTACTTTTGCAAGTATTTCTGGAAGTGGAACAGGTGATTTGTTGGATGCTTTGATTGAAGCTTTCCCAGTGAAACCTGAACCAGTGAAAGAAGAAGTAGTTTTGCCTCGTTTTGCTGTAGTAGGACGTCCTAATGCTGGAAAATCGAGTTTTATCAATGCTTTGATTGGTCAAGATCGTTTTATGGTGACGGATATTGCGGGAACTACTCGTGATGCTATTGATACCAAATTCGATCGTTTTGGATTTGAATTTAATTTAGTAGATACAGCTGGAATTCGTCGTAAGGCCAAAGTAAAAGAAGACTTAGAATTTTATTCTGTAATGCGTTCCGTTCGTGCTATTGAACACGCAGATGTTTGTATTTTGGTGATTGATGCTACTCGTGGTTTTGAAGGACAAGATCAAAGTATTTTTTGGTTAGCTGAAAAAAACAGAAAAGGTGTTGTTATCTTGGTAAACAAATGGGATTTGGTAGAAAAAGATACGATGTCTACTCGTGATTACGAAGAGAAAATTAAAAAGGAATTGATGCCATTTACAGATGTGCCAATTCTTTTTGTTTCGGCTTTGACCAAACAGCGTTTGTTGAAAGCATTAGAAGCGACTGTAAAAGTATATGAGGATAGACAACAAAGAATACCTACTTCTAAGTTTAATGAATTTATGTTGAAGGTTATCGAGGCATACCCACCGCCAGCTACTAAAGGTAAATATGTGAAGATTAAATATTGTATGCAATTACCAACGGCTACACCTCAATTTGTATTTTTTGCGAATTTGCCACAATATGTAAAAGAACCTTACAAACGCTATTTGGAAAATAAAATTAGAGAACAATGGGATTTTTCTGGTGTTCCAATTGATATTTATATTAGAGAAAAATAAAAGAAAAGAGAACATAAAAAAAGCTTCCAAAGTTGAATTTTGGAGGCTTTTCTTTTGGATTAGATTTACTCAATCCCTGTACAAAACAGTTTCAATTTAAGCTTGTAATCAGGGTTTAGAGGTTCATTGGTTTGTGCTAAACGTTGCGATCCTACATTCGCTGGACAAGCAATATCATTGGTAGCGTCGTAAATAATTCTTTTGCCGTTTGAGTTTAGGAGTAATTCTTTGGGAACATAGATTTGTACTTTGGTAATCGAATAGCCTGAAGGAAAATAGCGGACATAATATCCGTCAGGATGTAAGGTCCAAATGCCACTAGGTACATCGGCTCTTGGTGGTGCAAAACCAGCAATGATGGCATATTTTTCCATCTCGGCATAGCTGTAGTTTCCTGAAGCAACTAATTTTCGGATTTGATTTTCGGCTTCAAAAATAGTTTGAATTCCTTCCGGTAATTTACTTTTTGCTTTTTCCATTACGTTACCTGGTAATATGCCAAGCGCGCCTCCTTCTAATTTCAATAAGTCTTGTGGAGAAAGTAAAGTGATAGCTGTCAATTTTATTTGGCCACTATAATCGGCAAATTTGGTTCGAGCAATAATTGCCCATAACAACATTTGGATATCGTGTTGGTGTACTTCGGGATGTTTTTCAGCATTTTTTAAAATCGTAGTTACAATTTCCTCCTTTGGACCCAAAGTCGGGGCATACATATAACCATCGCCACTAGAAGGAGCAAAAGTTCCTGCCATCAAACAATAGCTTTTGGTAGTCATCTCATAAAATCCTTCACAAAGTACATAGCCTCCATCAGGAGCTTTAGGAAGTAAATATAAAGGTTGGGCTTTTTCGTTGGCTTTAAAATCAGGAAGTTTAGAGCCAGTTTTGTCTACATCTTCGAATGAAGTGGTTATGGCAGCAGGTTGTTTCAGGATTTTGTCAACTCCTAATGCTTTGGACGCGACAGCCGATCCCGCACTTAAAAGTTTGTCTTTAAGTCCGCCAAATTGGGCATGAGCGGTAAAAGCCAAAGAGGTTTGTAGTAATACAATGAAACAGCTTGTCTTTAATAGGTTCATTTTCATAATTATAGGGCAGTTAAAATCAGCCCAAATATAAAGGAATAAATATTTTCGTACTACTTTATTTATGAAAAAAAGTAAAATTTAATACAATGTTTACCAATGCATTTTATGAAAAATACTCAGTCTTATGATGTCTCTATTGAAATAGTCGACCCCGCTAGGGCGTTGTTGAAAGCTCTTTAGATACCCAAGTTCTATAGCAATGTTTTTGTTGATGCCATATTGTAAGGCACCATAGATTCTATTTTGGTCGAAGGTGTTGTAGATGATACTTTTTCCAGTATTTAGCATAATCTCGTCGTATACAACTGCTTTGAGATATTGCTTTTCTTTTTCCCAAAACGGAAATTCTGCCTGCAATCGGTAACGAAAACGCCAACTGAAGGTAGTGCCATCTATAAGTCCTGTTTTAGTAGCGTTGTGTATGAACCGTTCTTCAACCTGTAGTCTTTGGTTGAGGGTTATTTTTTTTAGATTGAACTTATATGTTACATCTTGTTGTCCTCTATATTCAGGAATTTCAAAATCAAAGTCTTGTTGTGGGTCTTGAGTATAAACAGAAAAATAAGTGAAACCAGCTCCAGTTTCTATATTAGAATTCCATTTGTATCTGCCTTGGATTCTAAAGACAAATAGGTTTTCGGCAATTGGCTTCAAGAAGACACGATTGTCAAACTCTGTATGAATGGACCAATTGTCATTTAAAGTTAGTAGATTATAGTACCGAGTCCAAAGAATGCTTTGGTGGTCGATGTTTTTTTCTGATTGCGAAAAGGAAAAAAAGTAGGATAAAAAGAGAAGAATAAGGAACTTTTTTTTCAAAATATTTTTTTTGTAAATGTAAGTCTACGAATAGAATAGTGCAAAAAAAATGTTTTATTTTATATCTTAGTAAAAAATCAAAATGTTATGAATGTAACTGGAAAAGTAATTTGGATTACAGGTGCTTCAAGTGGAATAGGGGAGGCATTAGCCTATGCTTTAGCTTCAAAACAGGCAAAGCTTATTTTGTCTGGGCGAAATCTTGAAGCATTAGAGCAAGTAAAGGAAAAGTGTAATAGCGCAGATGTTGTGGTACTTCCTTTCGATTTGTCTCATTTTGATTTATCCAAAAGTACTGTTTCTAAAGCCTTGCAATTTTTTGGTTCCATTGATATTTTGATTAATAATGGTGGAATCAGTCAACGCTCCTTAATTGCCGAAACTGATTTTGAAGTAGATAAAAAATTGATAGCCGTTGATTATTTGGGAACTGTGGCTTTAACAAAGGCGCTTTTACCGTATTTTATACAACAAAAGAAAGGTCATTTTGTAACGGTAACCAGTTTAATGGGAAAATTTGGAAGTCCATATCGTTCAGGTTATTGCGGAGCAAAACATGCATTACATGGTTTCTTCGATGTTTTACGTATGGAACATGAAAAAGACAATATAAAAGTCACACTTATTTGTCCCGGCTTTGTACAAACTAATGTAGCTATAAATGCTTTAACCGCAAACGGAGAAGCTCAAAAATCAAATGATGAAGCGACACAAAACGGAATGCCCGTGGATGTCTTTGCTTCTAAAATGATTAAGGCCATTGAAGCGAATAAATTTGAAGCTTATATTGGAGGTAAAGAAGTTTTAGGGATTTATTTGAAAAGATTTTTTCCAAAAATGCTTCATCATTTCGTTTTAGAGAGTAAAGTAAGATAGATGTTTATGATAAAGAGCCATCTAAAACATAAATTTCAGATGGCTCAAAATCAAGTAAAAAAATGAAGTTCATTTACACTATAACGAATATTTTAAGGTGACACCATACGTTCTTTGGTCACCAAGTACTGCTGCATAATGTCCGGAATTTCCACCAGCGGGTAATAATTGCTCATAGTAATCTTTGTTGAATAAGTTACGACCCCAAATGTGTGCAGACAAACCATCTGCAACACGGAAACCAAGACGACCATTAAATATAGCATAACCAGGTACTACCAAATATTTCGATGCAGAAGGGCTTGAAGAGAATTCAGAACGAGCAAAACTATCTAGGGCAATGAAGAATTTACCGATGCTTCCGAAGAATTTAGCATTTTTAGTGTATTCACCTCCAAGGCTTCCTGCCCATTTTGAAACTCCTGGCAAGTCTGTTCCAGAAACATCTTTAAACGATACCGCAGCTCCAGTTTCTTCTAGTGGCAATGGGGCGTTTGTGAATGTAACATATTTTCCATCGCTATAAGTACCGGCAGCGTTAAAGCTAAAGTGTTTGTTAAGTATAAAACTAGCATCTAATTCTATACCTTTTACTCTTACTTTGTCAGCATTGGCAAGGTAGCCACGATTTACACCCAATTCAGCCGCTTGCACATTGGTTTGGAAATCTTTAATCTCAGTATTAAAGAAGGTCAAGTTCAAAACCGAATTTTTAATAGGTGAACTTTTTATACCGAATTCATAATGGTTAACGCTTTCAGGTTTAATTACTGCAAGGTCAAGAGCTGGTTGGCCAGCAATAGTCGGAAGCCCTGCTACATTCACACCAACCGGTTTATAGCTTTTTGCATAGGTAGCATAGGCATTGATTTTATCAGATACTTTGTAGTTCACGGTTAAATTTCCTGAAAAGTCTGTGTCATCAGTACTTGAAGTAAACGATTGGTCTGTATAAACCAATCTTTTAAGTGCGAGTAAAGCTGGGTCTGTTGTTTGAAGTCCTCCGTAGGTTTTACGGTCGTAATCAGCAGCTTTTTTGTCATAATTATATCGCAAACCTGGGAGTAGGTGTAATTTTTCAGAGATTGCCCAATCCAATTGAGTAAATACAGCGGCACTTGTTGAACGTACATTCGAGTTGGTTCTTATACCATATCCTTCAAAAAGACCTGGTGTTCTCCATAATGCGCTAGTGGTGCTTTGTGCAAATCGCCATTGTGCCTTTCCAGACTCTTCATTTCCTCTTACTTTTACTTCTTGGTCAATGAAAAACAAACCTACCACACCACTTAAGGATGTGCTTAATTGTCCTGCATAGCGAACTTCTTGCGTAAATTGAGTATGTCGGGCAGGGTTTTGTGATAATGCCAATACTTGTAAACCTGTAAAGTCTCTATCATTCGATGGGTCCCAATTCCAGAATCTCCAAGCTGTTGTTGAGGTAAGTGTTCCGCTACCAATTTTTGTATCAATATTTAAAGAGGCACCACCTAAATCTTGTCCAGAGCGCCAAGGGGTGTCGTGGTCAATCTTACGGTCAAAAGCATTCAAGCTAGGAAGTTGGTAATTCAAGTCGGTAATAATAGCATTAAATTGACGGTAAGCCGCTCTTTTTGTAGGAGCAACACCAGCCACTACTTGTGCATATCCGTCAGGACGCTGCAATGTGATATCTGCTGCGAATAATATATTTGTTCTGTCAGAAGGAGTATAAAGTAATTGTCCTCTAATTCCTTGGTTGTTTAGTGTATTAGTAGCTCTTCCAGTTACAACATTCTCGATTAATCCATCACGTTGAGTCCCAGAAAATGATATTCTACCAGCAATTTTAGAACTCAAAGCTCCTGTAACAGAGGCTTTGGCTTGAATGAACTGGTAATTACCATAACTCACTTCAAAGTCAGCACCTGAAGTGAAACTAGGTTTGCGAGAAGTGATGTTAAATGCACCCGAAGTTGTGTTTTTTCCAAACAAAGAGCCTTGAGGACCGCGCAATACTTCGATTCGATCTACATCTATAAAATCTAAGGTTGTAGCGGCAGGTCTAGAGAAGTAAACACCGTCTACATAAAAACCAACACCTGGGTCAATACCGTCATTAGTCAGTCCAAAAGGAGATCCCAAACCGCGAATGTTAATTCCAGTATTTCTTGGATTGGAAGAATACAATTGAACAGACGGAACCAATTCTTTTAGACGATTCACGTTGAATGCCCCAGCTTGTTCCGCTTGTTTACCTGTTACAACTGAAATGGCAATGGGGATATCTTGAGCTTTTTCTATTCTACGTCTTGAGGTAACCACTACCTCAGATAATACTTTTTCTTCTCCAGTAGAGATATTTATTTGTAATGGTTTTGCATTAGAAGGTAGTTCGGTGATTTTAATTTCTTTGGTGTTAAAACCAGCGTATTGCACAATGATAGTAAAGGGTAAAGCTTTGGCTTGTATGGAAAACTTACCATTAACATCTGAAGTTGAACTATTAGTAGTTCCTTTTATAAATATATTGACACCTTCTATAGGTGCATTCTCATCGTTTCTAACTTCTCCCTCTAAAAGGCTTTGGCCATAGGAAGTTGAAAATAGTAAAATTAAAAGTAGGGTTGATAGTGTTTTTGTATAGATATTTTTCATTATTATATAAATTATATGTAAATAGTCGAATTAAATTATAAATTTTTATTAGGCTAGGCACATACACATCATAAAATCACTGATTTTGATAATTGATACTTGTTTCTTTTTTAGCTTTTCCTTTGAATAAGCATTCTTTTGATTCGTTTTCATTGTAGTCTTATTTTGGGTTGAAAATATTTCGGGAGCAAATATATATTATTAATTCTATAAAATTAGTAGAATTATTAAAATATTTTTTATCTAAAAACAAATCGCTGATTAATAAGGTGTTTTGGTTTGGTTTTTAAATAAAAACAGCGCAATGAACCATCATTACGCTGTTTTTTTATGCTTTTGTGAATATGTTTTGACACCAAATTAGAAGTTTTACTTACCAACTTCCACTTGAACCTCCACCAGAGAATCCGCCTCCGCCGAATCCACCTCCGAATCCTCCACCGCCAAAACCTCCGCCAGATGAACCACCAAATCCGCCTCCGCCGCCACGGCCAAGGTTGCTTAAAATGATAACATCGAGTAGGCTAGGGCCGCCTCCGCCTCGGTTTCCAGAATTGCCTCCGCCTTTGTTTTTAGAGAAAATAATAATCAGGACGACAATAATGAAAATGAAAGGTAAAATGGGAAAGTTTTTTCCCGAAGACTTTTTTCGTTCTCCTTTGTATTTGCCTTTGAAAACATCAAAAAGTGCATCAGTTCCTTTGTCGATTCCTTTATAATAACTTCCTGCCTTGAATTCTGGAGTAATAATGTTTCGGATGATTTCTCCTCCAATTCCAGCAGTTAATCTGTCTTCGAGTCCGTAACCAGGGTTAATGGCTATTTTTCTATCATTTTTAGCAATCAAAATGATGACGCCGTTGTCTTCTTTTTCTTGTCCTATTCCCCAAGTATGTGCCCAATTGGTTGCCAGTTGATTGACGTTTTCATTCTTGAGACTTTCAATAGAAATTACTACAATCTGAGTGGTAGTCGAATCCGAATAGCGAACTAATTTTTCTTCCAGTTGCGCTTTTTCTTCAGCACTAAATAAATTCGCATAATCGTAGACCGAAGTTTGAAAACTAGGTTTTTTTGGAATAGTAAATTGTGCAAAGGTGCACTGAAACGTTAAGAATGCTATAAGCAAAAGAGGTAATCGAAAAATCCCGTTGGAATTTGATGTTTTTATTTTGGAATTTTTCATAGGCTATCCTTTAGAAATTTCGTTCGACAATTCGTTGGTATCACCTTCTTGCCAAGGGAAATATTTTTTGAGTTGTTCTCCAGCATTTAAAATGCCATCAATCAAACCTTGTTTGTAATTTCCTAATTTGAATTGGCTCACCATGGCATCGCGAGTGCAGTCCCAAAAATCAGGAGCTACTACATCGTTTATGCCTTTGTCACCACAAATCACAAAGGTTTTGTCATTCACTGCAAGATAAATGAGTACACCATTTTGTAATTCGGTAGCATCCATATTGAGTTCGTGAAAAACCTCCATAGCACGGTCATAAGCATCAAGAGAAGTGGTAGCTTCTATATGAACTCTAATCTCGCCCGAAGTATTTTTTTCTGCCACACGAATGGCTTCTACTATGGCACTTTCCTCTTCTTTAGTTAAAAAGTCTTCTACTTTTGACATTTGTTTAATTTTTTTATTGGTATAAAAAAAGCCCCTCCTTCGGAGGGGTTGGGGAGGTTTAGAATTTAACTTCCACAGGTTTTTCTGCACCTTCAACAGCTTGGAAATAGGCTTTTTCTTTAAAGCCAAACATTCCAGCAAAAATAGAGTTAGGGAAGGTTTTTATGTGCGTATTGTAAGGTTTAACCGCTTCGTTAAAACGAGTTCTAGCAGTCAAAATTTGATTTTCAGTACTAGCCAGTTCGTCTTGTAATTTCAAGAAATTTTCGTTTGCTTTTAAATCAGGGTATTTTTCTACAGAAACCAATAATTTCGATAATGAAGAGGAAACACCTGATTGTGCCGAGTTGAATGCGGTTAATTGTTCTGGGGTAATGTTGGTTGGGTCAACAGTAACCGAGGTAGCTTTTGCACGGGCTTCAATAACTGCTGTTAGTGTACTTTTTTCAAAGTCGGCGGCGCCTTTTACAGTGTTTACTAAGTTGCCAATTAAATCGTTTCTTCTTTGGTAAGAAGTATTGACATTACCCCATGCTTCGTTGATGGTTTGTTCGTAACCAACAGCCGTGTTGTTAATTCCTTTAACCCAGCTGTATATTCCGAAAATCACGACAGCTCCGATAATCCAAGGCAAAAATCTTTTCATGTTTATTTAATTTAGTTGTTAATTTTAATTTTTAAAGTTCTGTTTTTATTTGTACTAATTGTGTTTTTATGGCTTCTAATTTTCGAATAATTTCAAATTTATCCAAGGTTTTCTTTTGACCTTCTTTTAAATGGGTTTTAGCGCCTTCTAATGTAAACCCTCTTTCTTTGACCAAATGATAGATTAATTGTAAATTTTTGACATCTTCGGGAGTAAACATTCGGTTTCCCTTGGCATTTTTTTTAGGTTTTAAAATATCAAATTCACTATCCCAGAATCGAATCAAAGAGGCATTAACGCCAAAGGCTTTGGCCACTTCGCCAATGCTGTAATATCTTTTATCTGGTGCTAATTCTATATGCATTTTTTACTCTCTTTTTATAAATTATAGTTGCTGATTACTTTTAAACGAAACACTTTTTAAAAGCATTAATCCAGCGATTGATTTTCTTGGTTGGCAGCATTAGAAATGGCAACATATTCTACTGCAGAAATTGAACCGTAATAAAAATTCAACGGATTCACTACTTTACCATTTTTGTGTACTTCATAGTGTAAATGTGGAGCCTCCGAACGTCCTGTACTTCCCACATAGCCAATGATGTCTCCTCTTTTAACACGTTGTCCCGCTCTACACTTGTATTTACTCAAATGTGCGTATAATGATTCATAACCATAACCATGCCGAATTACAATATGATTCCCAAAGCCAGAAGCCGAGTTGTCTGCCCTAACAACGATTCCATCGCCACTTGCAAAAATTGGTGTTCCAGTTTTTGCCGTAAAATCCATTCCCTCATGCATTTTACGTGCTTTAGTAAACGGGTCGGTACGATAACCAAAACCAGAAGCAACATGCCTTAATTTTTCATTTTGCACTGGCTGAATGGCAGGAATACTAGCCAAAAAGTCCTGTTTGGCTTCTGCCAATTTCAAAATAGCATCTAACGATTTTGATTGAATCGCCAATTCTTTACTCAAAACATCCACTTTTTTGGTGGTTCTAATCACCAATTCAGAATTGTTATACCCTTGCAAGGCAACATAATTTTTTTTGTAGCCCGACTTACGCTCTTCTTCAGAGATAGGAGCTGTATTAAAATAAGTTCTGTACAAATTGTTATCTCGTTCTGCCATTTGCTCAACAACTCCCTGCAACTGCTCCAGTTTTTTATTTAAAATCGCGTAATTTAGTCTTAAATTTTCAATTTCTCTTTCCTGAACTCGGTCATTTGGAGTCTTAAAATAAGGGACATTCAATAAAATCACAAACGATAAAAAACCAAACAAAGCCGAAGCAACAATAAATAAGGCAGCAAAACCAAACTTTTTTCTCTTCTTGGGCGTAATTTTTCGGTACGCTAATTTTTCGGAATCGTAATAATATTTTACTTTCGCCATAGTTTAAAATACCCTATTTTTGCAACCTGTAAAGAGTTAGTCGAACAAATTTAATAAATGTTTCAAATCTTCTTTCTTTTTACATAAATAAAATAAGGGCCTAATCCAGCTATTCGTTGCAAGTTCTCGGTTACAAGCCTTTTTTTTCTAGCTACGTCAGGAGCTTCCTCCGGTCGCTCTGCCCCAGCAAGAAAAAAATAGTCTTCTAATCCTCAAAGCTTTCCACTACTATCTGGGGCAAAAGTTGAGCGGTTACTTCCCGTTTCGTCATTTCGAAACATTCAAGAATCCATCAACAAATAACCGATTAAAAAATAGAAATGAAATCACAAGACGTACGTAAGCAATTTTTAGATTTTTTTGAAAGCAAAGGACATTTAATCGTTCCATCGGCTCCCATAGTGCTAAAAGATGACCCAACGCTGATGTTTAATAACTCAGGAATGGCGCAATTCAAAGAGTATTTTTTGGGTCTAGGAACGCCAAAAAGCCAACGTATAGCCGATACTCAAAAATGTTTGCGTGTTTCAGGAAAGCATAATGACTTAGAGGAAGTAGGTATTGATACCTACCACCACACAATGTTTGAGATGTTGGGGAACTGGTCTTTTGGAGATTATTTCAAAAAAGAAGCCATTCATTGGGCTTGGGAATTGCTAACAGAAGTCTATAAAATAGACAAAGACATATTATATGTAACTGTTTTTGAAGGAAGCGTTGAAGAAAATGTTCCTTTCGACCAAGAAGCCTATGATATTTGGAAAACTTTAATCGCTGAAGACCGAATTTTGTTAGGAAATAAAAAAGACAATTTCTGGGAAATGGGAGACCAAGGTCCTTGTGGTCCTTGTTCCGAAATTCACGTAGATATTCGTTCTGCCGAAGAAAAAGCAGCAATTGATGGTAAAGAATTAGTAAATGCTGATCATCCTCAAGTGGTGGAGATTTGGAATAATGTATTTATGGAATTCAACCGTAAAGCAGATGGCTCACTAGAGAAATTACCAGCACAACACGTAGATACAGGTATGGGATTTGAACGTCTTTGTATGGTTTTACAAGGAGTGCAATCTAATTATGATACGGATGTGTTTACCCCAATCATCAGAGAAATCGAGACGATTACTGGTACAACATATACCATCAAAGCGTCCAATGAAGAAGAAGAAAAAATAAATATTGCGATTCGCGTGATTGCAGATCACGTTCGTGCTGTTGCTTTTGCAATCGCCGACGGACAATTGCCTTCCAATACAGGTGCAGGATATGTTATTCGTAGAATTTTACGTCGTGCTATTCGCTACGGCTTTACTTTCTTAAATACCAAAGAGCCTTTTATCTATAAATTAGTAGATACTTTAAGTGCACAAATGAGTGCTTCTTTCCCTGAAATCCGTTCTCAAAAAGCTCTTTGTTCTAACGTGATTCGCGAAGAAGAGAGTTCTTTCTTGCGCACACTAGATCAAGGTCTGGTTTTGTTGGACGCAGTAATTGCTAACAATCAAAGCAAGGTGATTGATGGGAAAAAAGCTTTTGAATTGTACGATACGTATGGTTTCCCAATCGATTTAACAGCTTTGATTTTATCTGAAAAAGGATTGCAATTAGACGAAAAAGTATTCGAAGAACAATTACAATTGCAAAAAGAACGTTCACGTGCGGCTTCAAAAGTTACTGCAGGTGATTGGAATGTAATTGTAGAAGATGATATTCAAGAGTTTGTAGGTTATGACCGTTTGCAACACCAAGTAAAAATTACAAAATACCGTAGAGTAGAAAGTGTAAAAGAAGGAGAAATTTTTCAGTTGGTTTTTAACGCGACTCCTTTTTATGGGGAAAGTGGTGGACAAACAGGCGATAAAGGGTATCTAGAAGCTAGTAATGGAGATATTACCTACATCATTGATACTAAAAAAGAGAACAATCAAACGATTCACTTGGCAAAATCATTGCCTGATAATTTAACCGATACTTTCCAAGCCATTGTAGATGTTAAGCAAAGAGCAAGAACCTCTTCTAATCATACCGCAACCCACTTGTTGCATCAAGGTTTGAGAAAAGTATTAGGGACTCATATTGAACAAAAAGGTTCTATGGTGCGTTCGGCTTCTTTACGTTTTGACTTTTCGCACTTCTCTAAAGTGTCAGACGAAGAATTGAAAGAAGTAGAAAACTTTGTAAACGCTCGTATTCGTCAAAGCTTACCATTAATCGAAAAACGTGGAATTGCTAAAGAACAAGCATTAGAGGAAGGTGCTATCGCTTTGTTTGGAGAAAAATACGGCGACTTGGTGCGTATGATTAAGTTCGGTGATTCTGTTGAACTTTGTGGAGGAACTCACGTGGCGAATACTTCTGAAATTTGGCATTTCAAAATTGTTTCAGAAGGAGCAGTGGCAGCAGGAATTCGTCGAATTGAAGCGATTACAAGTGAAGCTGCTAAGGATTTCTTTGAATCACAATTGATTACTTTTGGAGAGATGAAAGAAGTGTTGAAAAATGCTGTTGACCCTATAAAAGCGATTCAAACACTGCAAGATGAGAATGCTTCTTTGAAAAAACAAATAGAAGCGTTGCTAAAAGATAAAGCCAAGAATATGAAAGGCGAATTAGCAGCTGCTTTTCAAGAAGTAAACGGTGTAAAATTCTTAGCGCAACAAGTAGATTTAAATGCTGAAGGTGCTAAAGACTTAGTTTACGAATTAGGAAATTTAGGTAACAATATTTTCATTGTTTTGGCTACTGTGAATGAAGATAAACCAATGTTGACCTGCTATATTTCTAAAGAATTAGTAGCTGATAAAAATCTAAATGCTGGACAAGTTGTTCGCGAATTAGGAAAATACATCCAAGGTGGCGGAGGAGGACAACCGTTCTTTGCTACAGCTGGTGGAAAGAACGCAGCTGGTGTCTCTGAAGCTTTAGCAAAAGCTATTGAGTTTGTGAAATAGTTTTCAAATAAAATATAGAAATTAGAACCCTTTTAGTTAAGTGCTAAAAGGGTTTTTGTTTTAAAAATCTTTTTTAGGAATCACTGCAATAGCTTCAATTTCAATCAACCATTCTTTGTTGCCTAGGGCAGATACTCCCACTAAGGTGCTTGCAGGATATTTTTCTTTGCCTAAGAAGCTTTGCCTAACTTTTCTAAAAACGGGCAAATCAATATCAGGATTAAAGTTTACGATGTAAGTAGTCATTTTGACAACATCATTGAAATCGGCATTGGCTTTGAATAACTGTTTTTCTAAATTTTTAAAAGTAGCTATTGTTTGACTTTCTAAGTCTTTTCCGGAGCCAATTTGGCCTGAGATATATAAGGTATTGAAATTACCAGTTGTAACTACTACAGTTTGTGAAAACCCTTCGTTGGGGTCGATGTATTCTTTTTGTACCATAACAGGGAGTTGAATTGAAGGCTAAAAATAATAGTTTATTTGTCAAAACTAGTTTAAATTTGACAGCAAAACGATTCATTTTGCAACTTCAAACCAAAATAATTATCCCCGAAACAAATACTCCGATAGCTTATTCGTCACAAATAATGCTACTCGGCTCTTGCTTTGCTGAAAACATAGGAGAAAAATTGCGCTATTATAAATTTCAAACGCAAGTGAATCCTTTTGGGATTATTTTCAACCCATTTTCTATTGAAAAGCTTATAGAAAGAGTGGTGTTACAACGCCATTTTACCAAGGACGATATTTTTTTCTTCAATGAAAGATGGCATTGTTATGAAGTGCATTCTGAGTTGAGCCATTCAGATTCCGAAGTAGTATTGCGTAACTTGAACCAAATTCTTTCCGACACCCAAAAGCAATTACAGCAAGCGCCCCATATTATTTTTACCTATGGTACTTCGTGGGTATATCGCCATATCGAAACCAATGCTATTGTGGCGAATTGTCATAAAGTACCACAAAAGCAATTTACCAAAGAGTTATTGTCGATTGATAAAATCCAAAAATCGATTCAAAATATAATCTCTTTGATTGCAACCCTAAATCCAAAATGTAATTTCATTTTTACTGTTTCACCCGTTCGCCATCTCAAAGACGGTTTTGTCGAAAATCAAGTAAGTAAAGCGCATTTGATAGCTGCAATTTATGCAACAACAAACACTCAACAACAAACCTTAAACTATTTTCCCAGCTACGAAATTATGATGGACGAGCTTAGGGACTATCGGTTTTATGCAGACGATATGATACATCCTAGTCCAATGGCGATTGATTACATCTGGGAACGATTTACGGCGACACAGATTGATGCCAATGCAATAGCTACAATGGAATTGGTACAAACCATACAAAAAGGCTTGTCGCATCGACCATTTAATCCTAATTCTGAAAGCCATCAGAAGTTTGAGGCGAACCTGAAAGAAAAAATAGCTACATTAGAGGCACAGTATTCATTTATAAAATTTTAGTTATGTTGAAACGCATTTTAATTGGAGTTGGAGTAGTAGTCATTGGTTTGTTATTGTTTAAATACTGCGATTTTAAAAAAGAAAAAGAAGACGAGTTCGATTACAATACGAACCTCATTCAGCAACAAATCCTAAATGTTGGGAAATTGGTGGTGACCGAAGGCCATTTTTCGGAAGTCATCACGTTTAAGAATTCGAATAAGTACTTTTTGGATATGATTTCTTTTGAAAAGAAGGCGATTGTGATTGTGAATGCCAAAGTAACAGTGGCTTATGATTTGCATCAAATGAAATACGATATCGATGAAAAGAACAAAACCATAACGATTCTTTCCATTCCAAAAGAAGAGATTTCGATTTATCCTGACATTCAATATTATGATGTGGAGCAAAGCAAACTCAATGAATTTACAGGTGCTGATTACAACAAAATCAACAAAACCGTACGAGCTAATTTGGCTAAAAAAGTAGACAAATCGACTTTGAAAACCAATGCTAAAAATCGTTTGGTAAGCGAAATCTCCAAAATGCTCATCTTAACCAATTCTTTAGGCTGGAAACTACAGTACAATGGTGAAGTCATCGAAACCGAAAGCCAGCTAAAACAGGATTTGAAGTTGTAAGACAAAAATAAATTCCAAAAAATAAATTCCAAATTCCAAAAAAAAGTTTACATCGAAAGGTGTAGTTTAAAAATTAAACCGCAAATTCACAAATTTTTATTTAATATTAAAATTTGCGAATTTGCGGTTGTTTTTTTGCTATTTGATTGATAAGTAGCAGTTAAACGCTAATCTACACAATCAATCTGTGTTCGTGAATTTTAGTGAACAGTTTCCTCTTTTTCAAAAATCAATTCCAAACCATTCGAAATTAATTTGGCTACTTCAGGGCGTTGCTTTTTAAGATTTTCTAAATGTGTAAGGACGTCCGAAAGTAATTGCGTTTCGTTTCTTGCTTTTAAAAGTTCTGCCAATTCAACACAAAGTAACCAATCATTTGAATGTTCTTCTTTTAATTTTTCAAAAATGGGAGCCAATGATGTTGTCGTATCTTTGGTCTCACGGATATTTCGAACGGTATGATACAATACTTCTAAGGCGTCTCTTTCTTCTGAGGTTGAAGCTTTGATGGTTTTGCTACTTGGTACGTGAGCAATCAAATCAAAACTATTTACATCTGCAGGGCCAGAAAAAGCAGAAACTAATTTTTTACCCACTGCCATATCGTAAGTACCCCATTCTGGTCGAAAAAGAACCGTTTCGCCGTATGTTACCGTACAGTTTTTGAAAGAAATCAAGATGATTTCACCGTGTAGGTTTCGTTTGCCAGTAATGATTTCGCCCTCTACTTTGATGTTACCTTCAAACTCCAAAGTGGCGGTTTCGCCTTCGTAAATGTCGTATGCTTTTAAGTCACGTGGACTCATATCTTCAATTGCGAGGTTGATGCCTTTGAGTTTCCCGATGGGGCTACCAAAACCTTCTTGGTGAGCAGCAGTTCCGTGTCCTACTAATTCTTTCTCTCGGTTTGCCAAGGCTGTTTTTCCAGTCGTTTGTAGGTAAATGGGTTTGCCTTCATATTCAATCACGTTGGTAAAAACACCTGAGATTTGTAAACCAGTACTCAATTCCACAGTTCCCAAAGCTTTGGAATCGATGAGTTTTTTAATACCAGATAAACCACCTGTTCTCAAGGCCATCGTATTGGCAAATTCTTCTAGGATTAAGCTCAAATAAGCAAAATCAGGAGTTACATAGAGTTGAGGTTGCACTTTGGTAATGTCAAAACTTTGTTGCGCTGCACTAAACGTGTACGGTATTTTTTTGACGTTATCGGTCATACACCAAGCACTTTCTCCAATTGAGGAAAGCAAACCAGCGCCGTATATTTTTGGATTTTCTAATGTGCCAATTAAACCGTACTCCACGGTCCACCAATGCAAGTTTCGGATTTGAGCCATTTCAGAAAGTTCACCCATATTGTTTTGCAAATTTTCTACTGCTTTTTCAGCAGCTTCAATTTCGCTTTGTGGCGTTCCCTCGGCTTCTTTTAAAATCGAAAGTAAACGAATGGCTTCATACATTTCGTAATCTTTGTGCGAAGAAATGGCTTTGCAACCAATTTCGCCAAAACGTCGCAAGTATTCCGCATATTCTGGATTGGCAATAATAGGAGCGTGTCCCGCACCTTCGTGAATGATATCTGGAGCAGGCGTGTATTCGATATGTTCCAATTGACGAATATCTGAGGCAATCACCAGCACATTATAGGCTTGGAATTCCATAAAAGCGTTGGGTGGAATAAAACCGTCTACGGCAACGGCAGCCCATCCAATTTCGGACAATATGCGATTCATACCGTACATACTCGGAATGGAGTCGATTTCGATACCTGTTTTTTGTAAACCTTCGAGGTACGAACTGTGAGCAACTTTGGATAGGTAGTCTACGTTTTTGCGCATCACATAGCGCCAAACGGCTTGGTTGATGGGCGTGTAGTCTTCGTAGTCTTGCGGTTTGATAAACTGTTTCAAATGTTTCGGTAATCGCTCGATTAGGGGATTACTTTCTATTTTTGCATTCATAGCGAAATCGGTATAGTTTTTTGTAAAAATACAATTTCGAATGATTATTTACAGGTTTTTATTGGGTATTTTTAGTAAACCAAGTGTTTTTATAGGATTTTAACAATGGTTTACTTTTTAAAAACTATCCCATTGAAAGTCCTTTAGCCCCGACAGTAGTGGAAATCCTTTGGTGCCGGGGTTCGGCACCAAAGATTAGAGCGGATGGCGGGAACCCATACTGGCTGATAATGCCTTTTGTTTCGCTCCTGATTTTAAAGCTATTTTTATGTATTGGCTATACTCCTTTTGAAAATTGCACGCGGATGGCACAGATTTAAAAGGATTTTTTGCTGTTAGAATCCGTTTTGTCCGTTTGTCATTGTCAGATAGTTATCTTTTATTTCAATTGCTCTCTTTCGGCTTTCCTAAAATACTCTATCTTATAGTTGAACATTTCGGCCATATTTTTGGCTCTTAGCTTAGCTTCTTCGGCGAGTGGGCCAGCAAACAAACTGTCGATAGTGGTGGTGAAAATCGCCATCCAGCGGTCGAAATGGGTTTTGTCTACGGGTAATTGTTTGTGCGGCGGAAACGGACTTCCGGAATAGGTGTGCACTTCGAGCAAAATGGTTTGCCAAAAGCGGTACATTTTTTCGAGATGTTCTGGCCAACGTTCACCTATTTTTTCGTTGAAAACGGGACCGATTGCCTCGTCTTGACGCACATTGGTATAAAACGTATCGACCATTTTTTTGATGTCGTCTAAGTTTTGTATGTCTTGAGTGGGTGTCATAACAGTTTTAAAATTTAGTTTCAAAGGTACTTTTTTGCTGGAAAATGATTTTGTTTTTTAGTTTCTTTTAACCAATTAATTGTGTGAATAAATCTTGTTTTTCGTTGAGGTATTGGTATACAAACCCCATTTTTTTCATATTGTCTTTGATGGATAAAATGTCGTTTGGATTTTTCACTTCTAAACCTACTACCACAGAGCCAACTTCTCGACTGTTCTTTTTTGCAAATTGGAAGTAGGTGATGTCATCGTCTGGTCCTAAAATGGCATTAACAAATTCTTTGAGTGCTCCGGGACGTTGCGGAAATTGTATCATAAAATAATGCATCAATCCTTCATATAATAAGGAACGTTCCTTGATTTCGGCGGTGCGCTCTATGTCGTTGTTGCTGCCGCTTACCACACAAACCACAGTTTTTCCTTTGATTTGGTCTTTGTAAAAATCCAAGGCCGCGATGGTCAAAGCACCTGCGGGTTCTACCACCATTGCTTCTTCGTTGTACAAACGCAGAATAGTAGTGCAAACTTTACCTTCAGGAACTAGAATGATATCGTCTAGGTTTTTTTGGCAAATGGCAAACGTTTGGTTGCCCACTTGTTTTACTGCCGCGCCGTCTACAAACTTGTCTATAGTGTCTAAAGGTGTATTGGCTCGATTAGCAATCGATGTTTTCATTGAAGGAGCACCTTGTGGTTCAACGCCAATAATTTTGGTATTTGGGCTAAGGTGTTTAAAAACCGTGGATAGGCCAGAGGCTAATCCGCCACCGCCAATTGGAACGAATACATAATCAATGGGTTGTTGGTATTGTTCGACAATTTCGAGTCCTACGGTACCTTGACCCGCAATGACTTTTTCATCATCAAAAGGATGGATGAATGCTTTTTGGTTGTCCTTGGCGTCGGCAATTGCTTTGGCATAGGCATCGTCAAAAGTATCTCCTGTCAATACAATTTCGACCCATTTTTTGCCAAAGAGTTGTACTTGCTTTACTTTTTGATTGGGCGTGGTTTTGGGCATATAGATTTTGCCTTGTATTTGTAAAAGATGACAAGAATACACCACGCCTTGTGCGTGATTGCCAGCACTGGCGCACACTATACCGTTTGTTTTTTCGCTTTCGGTTAAGGATTTCATTTTGTTGTAAGCGCCTCTGATTTTATAAGAACGCACAACTTGAAGGTCTTCTCTTTTAAGTAAAACAGTAGCCCCAAATTCTTCTGAAAGATTGAAATTCTCTGTTAAAGGAGTAGCGGGAACTACATTGGCTAATTCTTGTTGCGCTTGTTGTATGGATTGAAATAAGTTCATTTTATTTATTTTAATTGAATTGTAATGTTGATTGTGTTAGGGTGTTTTGTAAGGTGTAAAAGTGCTCATTGGCTATTTTGCCACAGCAAATCCAGTGCTCCTTTTCTTGAAATAAGTAAGAAATAGGAAAGCGTGTAATTTGTTTTTTATGAATTATCGGGATTTTAAAAAGTAAGATTTGATGAGTTTCTAGTTCCTTTTGATTTTGGGTGTAACAACAAAAAATCTCGATAATTCGTTCCAAAATAGCCACTATGGTTTTGCTATTCGTTTCGTCATCCCAATAGCCAATGCTGATTTTGTATAGTGAAGTGTCTTCACAAAAGTCAACCAAAAAATGGTCGATTTGCAGTTTTTTGCGAGTGAATATCAAGGCAATTTTACTGATTAGCGTGGCTTCTTTTTCGCAAAACAGCGTAAGGGTTATTTTTTCTTTCATTGTAATTGTGGTTCATTTTTATTCAAAAAAAAACCTTTCTCAAGTGACGAGAAAGGTTTCATAGTTATGCATAACATCCTAACTCGTCAACAAAGACGAATAATAATGATGTTAATAATAATACTAGTGTTTTGTGTCATATCTAAAAAAAGAACCTCCCAATTGGGAGGTTCTATATTGTTATTGTTAATACTATACAGCGCCTCACATTCTCATCGAATGATAATTGAAATGCTGCTAATAATTGTGTTATTGTTTTTCATATAAAAATGGGATACCGCAAATATAAACAAATAAGGCATTCACCACGATTTATTTTTTCACTGGCGGATATTGTGCTAAAATTTTTCCAACAAATTCAGCTACTACTTCGTCTTTTTTGTCCGCGTTTTTAGTTAAGGTTCCAACACCTTCACCTTGCCAAATCATTTCTTTCTTTTTGGCGTCGATGAGGTCGATAAACAAGGTGCCTTCGGTAGAGGTAGAAACGGTGGTTTGGTTACCGCCCATCATCCAAGGATTCCAACCCCAGCCCCAGCCGTAACCCCAACCAGCGTTGAATTGGTTTACGCTAACTTGCTCTCTTGATTTGGTAAAAATATTGATTAACAAATCAGGTGTTTCGCTTTTGGTAAATCCTTTGGCTGCCATTTGTTGGTCAATGGCTCTCAAAATACGTTTTTTGTCCAAATCAGAAATCTCTACTTTGTCAATACCCGCTTTATAATACGCATAGGTTTTGTAAGGAGAAAAATCTACATTTTTGTCGTAATCCGAATACACTCTAACCGAACTACAAGAACTAAAAAAAACAACTAGCACTAAGGCAAATAATGATATAGGTTTCATATGGATATTGTTTAAGTTATTATCAATTATGATTCTCGCTTTCTACTGCAAAATAATCTATTTTGAGTTCAAGATAGTTTTTTTAACATTAGATTATAACTATCAAAATGTTAGTTTAAAACCACCAGTACCTTTCAAAAAACGGATTTGTTATTAAGATTTCAAAGGAAATCCTGTGTTATAGCAAATGGTCTTCAACAGCATTCGGAAGCGTCACTTTTAGTAAAGGTTCTACTTCCATAGCGCGTTTGATGGCAAAAATCGCTCCTTCGTTACGCGCCCAGCTTCTGCGAGAAATTCCGTTGTTGACATCCCAAAACAACATTGATGCCAAACGTTTAGAAGCTTCTTTGGAACCATCAAGAACCATACCAAAGCCACCATTGATAACTTCTCCCCAGCCCACACCGCCGCCGTTGTGGATAGACACCCAAGTAGCGCCACGGAAACTATCACCAATTACATTATGAATGGCCATATCAGCGGTAAATCTTGAACCATCATAAATATTTGACGTTTCTCGATAAGGCGAATCGGTTCCTGAAACATCGTGATGGTCCCGACCTAAAACCACATATCCAATTTCGCCTTTGGCAATCGCTTGGTTAAACGCTTCGGCAATTTTAGTGCGTCCTTCGGCATCAGCGTATAAAATTCGCGCTTGTGAACCTACCACTAATTTATTTTCTTGCGCGCCTTTAATCCACTGAATGTTGTCCTGCATTTGTTGCTGAATTTCTTCAGGAGAGGTTTTAATCATTTTTTCTAAAACGGCACAAGCAATAGCATCGGTTTTGGCTAAGTCTTCTGGTTTTCCGGAAGTACATACCCAACGGAAAGGGCCAAATCCATAATCAAAACACATTGGTCCCATAATATCTTGAACGTACGAAGGATATTTGAACTCTCTACCAAGCGCTGGATTTTCAGCCATCACATCGGCTCCCGCTCTTGACGCTTCTAGCAAAAAGGCGTTACCGTAATCAAAGAAATAGGTGCCTTTTGCCGTATGTTTGTTGATAGCCGCTGCGTGACGACGCAAAGTTTCTTGGACTTTTTCTTTAAAAAGGTCCGGTTGGTTGGCCATCATTTCATTGGCTTCTTCAAACGAAATACCTGCTGGATAATACCCGCCAGCCCACGGATTATGCAAAGAAGTTTGGTCAGAACCCAAATCGATATGCATATTTTCTTGGTCAAAACGTTCCCAAACGTCTACGATATTACCTAAATACGCAATAGAAACGGTTTCGTTATTGGTTTTTGCCAAGGCAACACGTTGCACTAAAGCGTCTAAATCTTCAATCACTTCATTAATCCAACCTTGGCTGTGACGAATATGGGTAATTTTCGGATTTACTTCGGCGCAAACGGTAATACAACCCGCAATATTTCCCGCTTTGGGTTGCGCGCCACTCATTCCACCCAATCCAGAAGTCACAAATAAACCACCTTTTGGATTCTTTTTAATTTTTCTAAAACCATTCAAAACCGTGATTGTCGTTCCGTGCACAATGCCTTGTGGACCAATGTACATATAACTTCCAGCCGTCATTTGTCCGTATTGCGAAACGCCCAAGGCATTCATTTTTTCCCAATCGTCTGGTGCCGAATAATTCGGAATCACCATCCCGTTAGTCACCACCACTCTTGGCGCCTCTTTGTGCGACGGAAACAATCCCATCGGGTGGCCAGAATACATCGTCAACGTTTGCTCATCGGTCATTTCCGACAAGTATTGCATCGTCAAAAGGTATTGTGCCCAATTTTGAAACACCGCGCCATTTCCGCCATACGTAATCAACTCGTGCGGATGCTGCGCCACGGCATAATCCAAATTGTTTTGAATCATCAACATAATGGCTTTCGCTTGCTCGCTTTTCCCCGGATATTCGTCAATCGGACGTGCGTACATTTTGTAATCAGGGCGAAAACGGTACATATAAATGCGCCCGTATTGTTCTAATTCTTCCGAGAATTCAGGGACTAATTCCGAATGATGTTTCGGGTCAAAATAACGCAACGCATTGCGCAACGCCAATTTTTTCTCTTCTGCCGTTAAAATCTCTTTACGTTTTGGCGCGTGATTTATAGCAGCATCATACGGCTTGGGTTGTGGTAAAATATCTGGAATTCCTTGTTGGATTTGTTCTTTAAATGTCATCTTTTTTTTGTTTTTACAATCGAAAATAAAATAATAGCGATACTTTTTAGTAAGATTTGGGCGAGACCGCAATACCCCAAGTGGCCAATGCAGTGTTGTCGTGATACGGCCACTTGTGGTATTGCGGTCGGGCTATCCACGCTACTTCGGTAGCCAGTTCCTATCCCTCTCGCGACCCGTAGACCAAGGACTTTTCGCTTTCAAAATCTCTTGGGTAGTTATCGTCTCTCTTTAGTTAGTTCAAAACCGACTAAGGATACCTAATATCCGACCGGTGGTAGGACTTGTATATTTTAATTCTGTATTGTAAAGAAAGGACATCCATTTCTATGAGTTTTTGTATTTTAAGTGTAATAAATTCAACAAGGCTATTGTTACAATCTGCTTTCAGCCATTTGATTTGTAATTTTTACGCTAGTGTTACACACCCCCGACCCCTATAACTCCCTTTTTTATTTTTTGGAGTCGTTGAATCTTCGATTTCAAGAGGGGAGTAGTAGCTGCATTTAAATCGCGAATCTTTTGTCTTTTATATTTCTGGTTTCTTCAATCTAAATTCTGCTTTCTACCTTCTGCCTTCTTCAATCTGCCTTCAATTTTCTAACCTCTAACCTCTGTTTGTCTTCTTAAACCCTCCCGTTTTCTTATCAAAGCCATACGGACAATGGCGGCAACCGCTTTTGCAGCAATACCCTCTTTTTAGGTGATGCTTTTCGGTAAAACATTTATAGCCTTCGGGAGTAAAGTAAAAATCTTCACCCTCGATTAATTTATTTTCATTACTTTGCTCTAACATAAGCGACTTGTTTTTTGGGATGTTCGTACAACTAGAACGAATGGTGTTTTCCTTAAATAAAAGGCTGCAACAGTTGCAAATCTATAAATTTTAAAGCGAAATGATTCTTATTGTTGCTAAATATTTAATTCCAAAAGGATATAGCGGTCTCGCTGCTTTTCCGTTTGTGCTAGTTAAAAAAGCAGGATACAAGGAGAATCTCATTTTTCTCAATCACGAAAAAATACATTTGCGACAACAACTCGAATTGCTGATTGTGCCTTTTTTTCTTTGGTACAGCCTAGAGTTTTTAATCCGTTGGTGTTACTATCAAGATAAAAATGTAGCGTATCGCAACCTTAGTTTTGAACGTGAAGCTTATGCCAACGAATCCAATTTGAGTTATCTTGAAACGAGAAAATATTTTAGTTTTTTAAACTATCTGCACACAAAAAGAAATTAAAAGCCTATTTAACCGCAAGGTTCGCAAAGAAAGCGCAATGACCGCAAAGCTTAGTGAACTTTGCGTAAATCTTTGCTAACCTTGCGGTTAATTTTATAAAATCTATACACTTTGAATCAAAAAATAACCTACGACTTGCCCAATGGAATTACTCTTGAAATAAAAAGGGAAGATTTACTTCATCCTTTTGTCTCAGGCAATAAATTCCGAAAACTAAAATACAATGTACTCCAAGCCAAAGCCGAAAATCATTCGGTGTTACTCACTTTTGGGGGCGCTTTTTCCAATCATATTGCTGCTGTTGCCTATGCTGGAAAAGAGCAAGGTTTTGAAACTATCGGTGTGATTCGAGGGGATGAATTGCGCGATAAAATTTCGGAAAATCCTACTTTGTCTTTTGCCCAAGAATGCGGAATGCGTTTTGAATTTGTCACCCGTGAAGCCTATCGTCATAAAACAGAGACTGCTTTTATTGAGCAACTGAAAGCACAATTCGGGTCTTTTTATCTAGTTCCCGAAGGTGGCACGAACGATTTGGCCGTCAAAGGCTGTGAAGAAATTCTAACGGAGCTCGATGCCGATTTTGATTTTGTTTGTAGCGCAGTTGGAACGGGAGGAACCATTTCGGGACTCATTAACAGTGCTTTGCCGCATCAAAAAGTTTTGGGATTTCCAGCGTTAAAAGGAGATTTTTTACAAGATGAAATTCGTAATTTTGTCCAAAATAAAAATTGGGAGCTCCAAACCGACTATCATTTTGGAGGTTATGGCAAAGTAACCACCGAATTTATCGAATGGATGAATTGGTTTTATGCGCAAACGGGTATTCCGTTAGACCCAATTTATACTGGAAAAATGGTTTTTGGCGTTATGGATTTAATACAGCGCAACTATTTTCCACCAAATTCTAAAATTCTGATGATTCACACGGGTGGACTCCAAGGAATTGCGGGGATGAATGCCAAATTAAGAAACCAAAACAAACCGATTATAGTACTATGATAAAACAAATTTTCTGCCTGATGGTATTGCTGTTTTTGGTAAGCTGTAACAGTACTAAACCGGTTACTCAAACCTATAAAAAAAGCACAACTCCTACTAAGAAAACAATCGTTTATACTAAGACGCCATCTGCTAATGGTGTTGCCACTAAAAGATTAGAGGTGGTCAATCAATACATAGAACAATACAAAGGAATTGCGATGAGCAATATGAAAAATTTCGGTATTCCTGCGAGTATAATTTTGGCACAAGGAATCTTAGAATCAGGTGCTGGGAAAAGCAGTTTGGCAGTCAATTCCAACAATCATTTTGGTATCAAATGTCATAATGATTGGGAAGGAGAATTTGTGCATCAAGATGATGATTCAGAAAAAGAATGTTTCCGAAAGTACGAAGACCCAGCGGGTTCTTATAAAGACCACTCTAAATTTTTGACAACCAAAAAGCGATATGCCTCTCTTTTTTCATTGGCAAAAGGAGATTATGTGGCTTGGGCTATGGGATTGCGAGCCGCTGGATACGCCACCGACCCGCTGTATCCTGAAAAACTGATAGCCTATATTGAACGCTATGATTTACATCAGTACGATAGTCAGGTTTTGGGGAAAAGTGTGGTGAATGCTCCCGTTTCGAATCGAGTAGACAACCAAGGGGTAAACGCTGATGGAACATTGTATGAAGTCCAAAAAGGCGATACGTTATATTCCATTTCCAAAAAATTCAATGTTTTAGTCGAAGATTTACAACGCAAAAACAACTTAACAGATAACGCCATTTCGATTGGACAAAAATTGATTGTGAAGTAAGATAAACGTTGATATTTTAGAATTAAAAATACTTTATAAATAGTAAAAATATGATATACCAAAGAAGCAGTCAGCTTTTTGCTGAAGCGGAAAAAGTAATTCCAGGAGGTGTAAATTCACCAGTACGAGCTTTTAAAGCAGTAGGTGGCACTCCGATTTTTGTACAAAGAGCGCAAGGAGCGTATTTATATGATGAAGATGGCAACCGATTGATTGATTACATTAATTCTTGGGGACCAATGATTTTGGGTCACGCCTACGAACCCGTTGTGGAGGCTGTAACTGAGCGTGCCAAATTAGGAACTTCTTTTGGAATGCCTACAGAGTTAGAAACTAAAATTGCTGCTTTGGCAGTTTCGATGGTACCGAATATCGATAAAATTCGTTTTGTAAATTCGGGGACAGAAGCTTGTATGAGTGCCATTCGTTTGGCGCGTGGCTTTACCAAAAGAGATAAAATCATCAAGTTTGCAGGTTGCTATCACGGTCATTCCGATTCGTTTTTGATTGCAGCAGGTAGTGGCTTAAGTACTTTTGGAGTACCGAATAGTCCAGGTGTAACCGAAGGAACTGCAAAAGATACTTTGCTGGCTCGTTACAATGATTTAGAAAATGTTAGCGCTTTGATTGCTGCTAATCCAAATGAAATTGCAGCCATTATTGTAGAGCCCGTAGCGGGAAATATGGGTTGCGTACCACCACTCAACGGATTCCTAGAGGGCTTACGCGAGTTGTGTTCGGCTAACGGAATTTTATTGATTTTTGATGAGGTAATGACAGGCTTCCGTTTGGCAGCAGGTGGTGTTCAAGAATTATATGGCATTCAAGCGGATATCGTTTGTTTTGGAAAAGTAATTGGTGGCGGATTGCCAGTTGGTGCTTTTGCTGCTCGTGAAGAAATTATGAATTATCTAGCGCCACTAGGCCCCGTGTATCAAGCTGGAACCTTATCTGGAAATCCGTTAGCGATGGCGGCTGGATTGGCAATGTTAGAATCATTAAACAACGACAGAACAGTATTTCAACGATTGGAAGATAAAACTTCTTATTTAGAAGCAGGAATTCGTAAAGTACTTACTGCAAATGGTGTGGTTTTTACCATCAATAGAGTAGGTTCTATGATTTCTGTTCATTTTGACGCAGAGCCTGTAGTCGATTTTCAATCGGCTGCTAAAGGAGATAATGCAACCTTTAAAAAATTCTTCCACGGTTTGTTGCAAGAAGGAATTTATATTGCTCCATCGGCTTATGAAACTTGGTTTATTACCGATGCGTTGACTTATGAAGATTTAGATGTGACCATTCAAGCTATTGATAAAGTATCGAAGACTTTTTAAGAAATAGTTGCACAACAAAAAAGGGAGTTTCTTGCTGTAGAAACTCCCTTTTTTTATTAATAATCACCTTTATGTCTTCGTCTTTCTTCTCTTTTCTCGAGCATTTTTTCTTTTTTGATTTCACGGTCGTTTTCCCATTTTGTGTATTGTTCTGGGGTTAAAATCGACTTCATTTTGGCATCATTTGCTTCTTTTTCGGCTTTCATTTTTTTAGCCATTTCTTTTCTTTCTTTGGCAGAGGCTAACAATTGTTCATCTTTTTTCGCTTCTTTTTTTGCTTTAAAATCAGCTGCTTTTGCGCTTTGCTCTGCCAACAATTTTTTTACTTCTTCTTGTTGTTTGGCATTTAGATTTAAATCCGTAGTCAATTTGTTTAAATGTTTCTCCTGACGTTGTTCTGGAGTCAATTTTTCCATTTCGTCACGATTGGGTCTTTCTCTTCTTTGCTGTGCGACACTGCTCAAGCTTACTACCAATAAGGCAGCCACAATTACTTTTTTCATCTTACTTTCGTTTTTTTGATTTATACTGATAAGATGCTATTTAAAGAAAAAGGTTTAATGTTAACAAAAAATTAGCGTCTTAAGTACTTGATTTTGAAAAAGCCACCGCGATTTTCCTCTCGTAACATTGAATGCTGTACAATTAGAATTCCTATAGTAATCAGATTCTTCAATTCATAAAAAGCGGTATTGCCTTGGTAATTTTGTTCGAGTTCTTGAAGTTCTTTTAGCCAATGTTTTAACTGTTTTTTGGCTTTCTTCAAATCGTGATTGTTTCTCACGATTCCTGCGTGGCTTCGCATCAAAAGTTGTAATTCACTTTTTATTTGACTCAAAATAGAATTGGTAATCAAAGGTAAGCGGTCTTTGTAGGATTTGAAGTAAACGGGTGTTTTGGTTACTTCTAGGTCAGGGTTTTCCGAAAGATAATCGTAAATCGCATTGGAATAAACCAAGGCTTCTAGTAGGGAGTTAGAAGCTAGTCTATTGGCTCCGTGCAAACCCGTTCTAGAGCATTCACCACAAGCGAAAAGGCGCTCTACGGAAGTCTTACCATTAGCATCGACTACAATTCCACCACAAAGATAATGTTGAGCAGGCACGACAGGAATCCAATCTTTTGTGATGTCGATACCAATGCTTTTGCAATGTTTATAAATCATTGGGAAATGAGCGATAAACGCTTCCAAATCCAAGTGGGTACAATCTAGGTACACACAAGCATCTCCTGATTTTTTCAATTCAAAATCGATGCTTTGCGAAATAATATCTCTCGAAGCCAATTCTTTTCTTTCGTCATAATCTTCCATAAAACGGCGTCCGCTTTTGGTACGTAGATAGGCACCAAAACCGCGTACAGCCTCTGAAATCAAAAATTGAGTTCCATTGGAATTATGAAATAAAGCGGTGGGATGAAATTGAATGAACTCCATTTCGGTGATAGTGGCGTGAATACGGTTTGCCATTGCGATTCCGTCACCTGTCGCAATAATGGGATTGGTGGTATGTCCGTATACATTTCCAATGCCGCCAGTGGCCAGCAGGGTATAATCAGCAAAACAAGGAAAAATAGTTTTGTCTTTTTGATTCAAAACTTGAACACCCAAACAACAATTATCTTCTGCAATCAAATCGATAGCAAAATGATGGTCAAGAACCGTGATGTTTTCTTTTAAATAGACTTGTTGCAAGATAGCGCGTTCAATTTCAAAACCCGTTTGGTCTTTATGATGTACCACTCGACTTTGGGAATGGCCACCTTCTTTTCCTAAGTCGAAATTGCCTTGTGCGTTTTTATCAAATTGTGCGCCCCAATTGATTAATTCTTGAAGGCGTTTTGGTCCTTCGGTGATGACTTTTCGAACCACGGCTTCGTCGCACAAGCCATCGCCGCAAATTAGGGTGTCCTGAATGTGTTTTTCGTACGAATCTTCTATTTTGTTGGTTACAATAGCAATGCCTCCTTGGGCATATTTTGTATTCGATTCTTCAGCATTGGCTTTGGTAACGATTGTAATATTTTTTTCTGGAAAGCGAGTGGCCATTTTTAGGGCAAAAGTTAGTCCTGCCACACCAGAACCGATAATTAAATAGTTGGTTTGTGTCATTAGTTGGAGAGTTCAAGCATACGTTCTATAGGTACTAAAGCGCGTTCTCTGATGTCTTCAGGAACGATAATTTCGGGGGTTTCGTTGAGCAAACAATCGTACACTTTTTGGAGTGTATTGACTTTCATATAGCCACATTCACTGCAAGCACAAGTATTGTCCTCTTCTGATGGAGCTGGAATCAAGATTTTATGCGGCACTTCTTGCTGCATTTTGTGTAAAATACCTGCTTCGGTGGCAACAATGAACTTATTGTTTGGACTGTTTTTTACATACGTTATCATTCCAGCAGTGGAGCCAATATAATGGGCTGTTTTTAGGATATGCGTTTCTGATTCTGGATGCGCAATAATTTCGGCATCTGGATTTTGTTTGTATAATTCAACTAACTTGTCAAGTGAAAAAGCTTCGTGAACCACACAGGAGCCGTCCCAAAGCAATAGCTCTCGTCCTGTTTTTTGACTGATATATTTGCCTAAGTTTTTGTCTGGAGCAAAGATAATCGGCGTTTCTTTTGGAACTGATTCAACAATTTTTAAGGCATTAGCAGAAGTACATACAATATCGCTCAACGCTTTTATCTCGGCCGAACAATTCACATAAGTAATCACGATATGATTGGGATTTTGGGATTTGAATGCTCTAAACAAGTCTGGCGGACAAGAGTCGGCCAAGGAGCATCCTGCATTGAGGTCTGGCAGAATTACTTTCTTATTTGGATTGAGAATTTTGGCTGTTTCGGCCATAAAATGAACACCCGCAAAAAGAATAATAGGTGCATCAACTTTGGTTGCTTCTTGTGACAAACCCAAGCTATCGCCAACATAATCAGCAATATCTTGTATGTCTGGTTCTTGATAATAATGCGCCAAAATGACCGCATTTTTTTCTTTTTTCAGCGCTAGTATCTTTGCTTTGAGATTTTCCATTTTACCTTTTTTTAGTATGTCATTTTATAAAGGGCGTGTAAAAGTATTTTAATCCTATTGGACTGCCAATGATAAATGTCAGGTTTAGAAGTGTTTCAAAAATAGCGTTGTGATAAAAGAAGTTTTGTTTTTGGATAAACTCTTTCTATCTATAAATGAGAAGTATGTGAAAACCAATTTATAGGTTTAAAAGATTTTTTCTTTGGCGAATAACTTCTCTTTTTTTGTCAGTTTACATCTTTGTTATCCAAGTTTTATAATGAAAAATGGAATAAGCAATGGGTTGCGAAAATCTATACATTGATTTTGTCTAAACAATTGTTTTTGTGGCAATTAAATGGTTTTTTTGTGCTACTCAAAGATAATAATTTATTTTGGAAACTGAGTTTTGTAAAATGGAAGCAATCTGATGTTGAAGAAACATTCCCGCAAGGAGTCATTAACTTAATTCCGAATCACTATTTGAATGCTGGCTGTGGAAAGGGATTCCGAATCTAATTCGCGGTGGGAATAGCCCATTTTTTCTAGGGTGGGAGCTTCATTTACAAAATACTGAATATAGTATTGGCCTTGATAGCCTTTTTGTTCCAAAAAGTGAATCATTGATGTGAGGTCTTCTTTGGAAATTAAGTCGGAGTGGATGGTGGTGCGCACTTCAAAAGCAATGGAATGTGAGAGCAGCAATTCGAGGGATTGCTTGAAAGCATTGAACAAATTGGATTGGGTGATTTTTTCGAAAGTGTTGGGTAGGGATTTAAAATCTAAGGCAACATAGTCGATTGTTTTTTGATGGATTAGGGTTTGAAGTACGTTGGGTTTTGAACCGTTGGTGTCTATTTTTACTAGAAATCCCATTTTCTTGACGGTTGTAATGAATTCAATGCAGTTTTTATGCAATAAGCATTCGCCACCGCTGAAAACAACCGCATCTAGGAGGTTTTTTCGGGTGTGGAGAAAATCCAAGACGTTTTCGAAGGTGAGTTTTCCTTTTCCTAAAACTATTTCGGGGTTGTAGCAATACAAGCACCGCATATTGCAGCCCGCAAACCAAAGAATGCAGGCCGACTGATGCGGGTAATCTAGTAAGGTAAACGGCGTTATGCTGTAAATGGGTGTGCTAGCACTTACATTCATTGAAATGGGTGCGTTGTTTGTGTTCTCCTTTTTTGCCAATATTGAAGCTTTCTACGGGACGGTGATAGCCCATTACACGGGTGTAAACTAAACATTTGGTTCTGCGTTCTGGATGTTGTTCTAGAATGGGATGTGTTTTCATTGTTTTAAGGATTTTAGATTGTTTATTATTTATTGTTTATTGTTTGTTGTTTGTTGTTTTTGGATGTTTCCAAAAGGGTACTTTGTGGCTCTTTAGCCCCGATTGCAGCGAAAATCCTTTGCTGCCGGGGTTCGGCAGCAAAGATTACTTCGTCAGTTCGCTATTGCTCGGGTGTAGCGGAGAGCGGGACGGTGTTTCCTGAAAAAGCCTTTTGTTGCTGCTCCTAAAATTTATGAAGCTTGTGCTTCTTTTTCTTTTTCGAGAATTAGTGCTTCATCGCATTTTGGGCAGTATTCGTGTTCGCCGTTTAGGTAGCCGTGTACGGGGCAAACGCTGAAAACGGGAGTCACGGTGATATAGGGCAATTTGAAATTTGAAATTACTTTTTTGACAAATTGTTTGCAGGCTTCGGAAGAGCTGATTTTTTCGCTCATGTAAAGATGTAAAACGGTGCCGCCGGTGTATTTGCATTGCAATTCGTCTTGTAGGCAAAGTGCTTCGAATGGGTCTTCGGTGAAATCGGCTGGGATTTGAGAACTATTCGTGTAATAAATATTGTCTCCTTCGCCCGCTTGATAGATGTCGGCGAAGCGTTTTTTGTCTTCTTTGGCAAAGCGATACGTGGTTCCTTCGGCTGGTGTGGCTTCGAGATTATAAAGGTTTCCGGTGCTTTCTTGGAATTCTTTCATACGGTTTCGGATGTGTTCCAAAATTTCGGAGGCTAATTCGATTCCGGTTCTAGAGGTGATTTGGTCTTGATTTTGAGTGAAATTGACAATCATTTCGTTGATTCCGTTGACACCAATGGTAGAAAAATGATTTCTGAAATGCGACAAATAACGTTTGGTATAAGGGTACAAACCGCGGTCGTACATTTCTTGAATAAAGATTCTTTTTTTCTCTAAAGTTGATTTTGAAAGGTATAAAAGATGGTCTAATTGTTCTAGCAGAGCGGTTTTATTCCCTTGATACAAATAGCCCAATCGCGCCATATTGATAGTAACAACTCCGATGCTTCCGGTCATTTCGGCACTTCCAAAAAGGCCATTACCGCGTTTTAGTAATTCGCGTAAATCGAGTTGGAGGCGACAGCACATACTACGAACGGCGTTGGGTTTGTAGGCATTTGGGTTTTCTTCTTTGTTACCATTTTCATCAAGAACGTATTGGCTTCCAATAAAATTTTGAAAGTACGACGACCCAATTTTGGCGGTATTTTCGAACAACAAATCGGTGTTTTCTCCATTCCAGTCAAATTCTTCGGTGATGTTTACCGTAGGAATTGGAAAAGTGAAAGGTTGTCCATTGGCATCACCTTCGGTCATTACGGTATAATAGGCTTTATTGATGAGGTTCATTTCGGGTTGGAAATGTTCATAGCGCAACTCGGTTAACGTTTTTACTCCACGCGCTTGAGCACGAAGTAACAGGTCTTCGTTGTTGATGTTTTGAAAGAAATGAATGTCTTTTCGGGTTGGAATTTGAGTTTTCAAATCTTCGGGAACGACCCAGTCCAAGGTAATATTGGTAAAAGGCGATTGTCCCCAACGCGCTGGAACATTTAAGTTATAGACAAAACTGCGAACGGCTTTCAGCACATCATCAAAGGATAAATTGTCTTTGAATACATAAGGCGCCAAATAGGTATCGAAGGAGCTGAAAGCTTGTGCGCCAGCCCATTCGCTTTGAAGTATCCCTAGAAAATTAGCCATTTGTCCCAGAGCTTCTCTAAAATGTGAGGGCGGTCTGCTTTCTACACGCCCACGAACACCATTGAATCCTTCGTTGAGTAGGACTCTCAAACTCCAACCTGCGCAATATCCCGTAAGGCAATCCAAATCGTGTATGTGAATATCGCCATTTCGGTGCGCATATCCTTCTTGTTTGCTGTAGACTTTGTCTAGCCAATAGTTGGCAATTATTTTTCCAGCTACGTTGTTTACCAAGCCAGCATTGGAGTAGGAGGTGTTGGCATTGGCATTGATTCTCCAATCGGTTTGTTCAATGTATTCTTCAATAGTTTGCGTGCTGTCTACATAGGTGGTGTCTTCGTTGAGTCCGTTGATGTGTTCGCGTTGTAACTTTCTGGTATGTCGAAAGAGCATAAACGAACGCATCACATCAAAATACTGTTTTTCAAAAAGGGTTTTTTCTATGCAATCCTGAATTTCTTCTACGGCCCAAGTAGTTTTTAAATGAAGTTGTTCGAAAACACTGCTTACTACTTTCTCGTCTATTGCCAATTGAACACTGTTGAAACTTTTTTCAATGGCATCTTTGATTTTGAATTCCTCAAAAGGTCGGTATTCTCCATTTCGTTTGATTACATATTTTTCCATAGTTTTTGAAAGTTTAAGTTTGCGTTTGTTGTTATAAATGAATAAGTGTTTTAATAAACAGTTAGATTTCAGAAGTTTAATTCTGAGATAGTAAACCAATTTTATTTTTATTGTAAATAAATTAAAATCAGTGGTTTATGTGAGTTGTGGAATTTGTATTTGGTAGTACTATTTTACGTCTAAATGCAAAATAGCGACCTGATATTTATCATATTTGAAGATTTTTTATGCTCTTTTATTAACCGTCCTGAAGCCTTGTTTTGCTGTATTTTTAGATGTTTTTTGAGGTCGATTGTTGATAAGTTACTTTGTTATTCTTTCATTAAGTTTAAAAAAAAGAGCCGCGACAACGAATAAGAATAGGTATTTTTGTTGGTTCAAAATCTATACAATGAAGAAGAATGTTATACTAGTTTTTTTGTTTTTGCTATCCTTAAATGGAGTTTTTGCTCAAACTAAGGAATACCGAATGGAATTTAAAAGTGGAAAAGAATTGCAAAAGTTTTTGACGTATTCTAAAAAATCCTATCCTTTGGTAAGCGCGCATAGAGGAGGGCCAACAGTAGGTTTTCCTGAAAATTGCACTCCAACTTTTGCTAATACGATTCAGTATAATCCAGCAATAATCGAAACTGATATTGCATTATCCAAAGATTCGGTTTTAGTTATGATGCACGATGATAAATTAGATAGAACCACGACAGGAACGGGATTGATTGGCAATTATACGTACAAGGAATTGCAAGAATTTTATCTAGAAGATACTCAAGGCAACCCAACTCCCTACAAAATAGAAACCTTGGATGAGGTATTGCAATGGGGGAAGGGAAAAGTAATTTATACCTTGGATGTAAAGCGAGGAGTTCCTATGCAAAAAGTAATCGATGCAGTGCGTCGCAATAAGGCAGAAGCGTATTCTGTAATTATAACCTACAATGCCAATCAAGCAGCAGAAGTAGCTCGTTTGGCTCCTGATTTGATGATTTCTGTTTCAGCAAGAGGAAAAGAAGACGTAGAACGTATGGAAGCTTTGGGCGTAAAAGCAGAAAAAATGGTCGCTTTTGTAGGAACTTCGGACCCTAAACCAGAAGTATATGCCTATTTGCATAGTCGTTCAATCGCTTGTATTTTAGGAACTATGGGCAATATTGATAAAAGCGCTGCTGCAAATGGCGATGGATTGTATTACCAATTAATTGCGAATGGTGCTACTGTTTTATCCTCGGATAGAAGTAAAGAGGCGGGCATACAATTGGCAAAATATGCAAAAGACAATAAGCTACGCTCGAAGCATATTAAAGAAGTAGTAGTAAAAAAGTAATTTGTATAGAAATTAAAAACCCGATAATAGGTCATATTATCGGGTTTGTTTTTATGATTAAGAAAAGATTACTCTTTCAATCGACAAGCTTTTACATCACCATCAACCACAACTTCGGTCATTCCAAGTGCGGAAAGGTTTTTCATCGCTTTGTCCCATTTTTTACCACTCAATTCGGATTTAATTTTTAGTAAACTAAATTCCATTTGATTGTCATTGGCTTGTAAAATGGCAACAATTACTTTTTCGTCAGCTTCTAATTCTATAGTTGCTTTTTTCTTTTCTGGTCGCATTTGTGGGAACAAAAGCACTTCCTGAATAGAGGCATTATTAGTCAAGAACATCATCAAACGGTCCATTCCAATTCCTAATCCAGAGGTTGGTGGCATTCCGTATTCTAATGCTCTCAAGAAATCTTCGTCAATAGTTCCGTTCGCCTCATCATCTCCTTTTTCAGCCAAACGCATTTGGTCTTCAAAACGCTCTCTTTGGTCTATTGGGTCGTTCAATTCTGAGTAGGCATTAGCGATTTCTTTTCCGCAAACCATCAATTCGAAACGTTCTGTTAATTCAGGATTGTCGCGGTGTTCTTTACACAATGGCGACATTTCTTTTGGATAATCAGTGATGAAAGTCGGCTGAATATAATTTCCTTCGCATTTTGCGCCAAAAATTTCGTCAATCAATTTTCCTTTACCCATAGTTTCATCCACTTCAATTCCCATACCTTTAGCAGCTTCAAACAATTCGGCTTCACTTTTTCCAGAAATATCAAAACCTGTAAAATGCTTGATGGCATCGGTCATTGTCACACGAGCATAAGGCGCTTTGAAATTGATAGTGTGTTCGCCAAAAGTCACTTCGCTAGTTCCGTTTACAGCCGTTGCACAATATTCCAATAATTGCTCTGTAAATTCCATCATCCAGTTGTAGTCTTTGTAGGCTACATAAATTTCCATAGCGGTAAATTCAGGATTATGGGTTCTGTCCATTCCTTCGTTACGGAAATTTTTTGAGAATTCGTACACACCATCAAAGCCACCAACGATTAGTCTTTTCAAATACAATTCATTGGCAATTCGCATATATAATGGAATATCCAAAGAGTTGTGGTGCGTTATAAATGGTCTCGCCGCTGCACCACCAGGAATGGATTGCAACACAGGAGTTTCTACTTCTAAGTACCCAGCGTCGTTAAAGAAAGTTCGCATTGCTGTGAACAATTTTGTTCTTTTGATAAAGGTTTCTTTAACGTGTTGGTTTACGGTCAAATCTACATAACGCATTCTATAACGCAACTCGGCATCGTTGAACGCATCGTGAATTTTTCCGTCTTCGTCGATTTTTGGTAATGGTAAAGGGCGTAAAGTTTTGCTCAAAAAGGTAAATTCATCTACACGAATACATTGCGCACCTACTTTGGTAGTAAACAATTCTCCTTCAATACCAATAAAATCGCCTAAATCGGTTAATTTTTTAAAAACTTGATTGTATAGTGTTTTGTCTTCTTCTGGGCATAAAACATCGCGATTTACGTACAATTGTATACGTCCTTCGCTATCTTGTAATTCAGCAAAACAAGCTTTTCCTTGGTCTCTAACGCTCATTAAACGTCCTGCCACAATAACCTTTTTGCCTTCTTCAAAGCTTTCTTTTATTTGTTTTGAAGTATGATTTAGTGGAAAAAGTTGTGCAGGGTAAGGGTTAATTCCTAAATTACGTAGGCTTTGTAGTTTTTCTCTTCGGATTATTTCTTGTTCTGATAAGGCCATTATGTTCTGAATTTTAAGTCCGCAAAGATAAGAAAAGAATGCAGACTTCAGATTTTAGATTTTAGATTTTTTGGAACAGCTATTTGTCTTTCTGTTATTTTAAAACGAAGAGTTTTTATAAATAAAACATATTGAAAAAATCAAGACATTTTATTTTTGTTCCGCAATAGTTGCTTTATTTACTTTTAAAACTCTTATCACTTGATTGGTGTTATCAGCTACAAACAAACGATCCTTTAGCAATACACAATTAGTAATGGAGTTAAATGCATTTTCTCCCATAATATCCGAATTGTTGATGGTCGGCGTGTAATTTTGATCAAAAAAAACGTTTTTTGGATACAGGCGAATATAGTTGGTGTTTTTTATTTTTTCAGTTGTTATAGCCCATTCATCGCTGAAGACCACAGATAATGGAACGTTATCAGTTTGTGTTTTAGTATTAGGTAAAATAGGAACAGTCAACGAGTTGGTTGCGTTTTTCTCAATGTCTTTTAGATTGTAATGTAAAAAACCGTTGGCGTTTTGTCCAGCAACGATTAAATTTCCATTGGCGATATCCATCGAATATATTTCTGTGTAGCCTTTTAGCGTATTTAATTTTGCGATTGGCGCTAAGTTCCAATTGCTGGTTTCGGTAATTTGTGCTGTTTGGAATACTTTAATTGAATTTTCTTTTTCTTTGACAAAAAGGAAGCCATCTTTTGCTTTTAGTCCAAATACGTGAACAAAAGTTTGCCACCATTGTCCATTTCCAATCGTGTTGATTCCAGATAATGTTTTTTCGTCCAAAACAAAAACCCTCGAGTCAATGCTACCGAGGTAAATACGGTCATTGTCAATAGAAATTGAGGATAACTTTGTGAACGGAATTGTGGTAGTTCCTTTTGTATAGCTTTTGAGACTTGAAAGATAAGATAAAGTTGTGGCGTCAAATATTTCAAGAACATCGCCGTTGCAAACGTATAATTTATTGTTTGCGATAGCGATGGCGTTAGCTTCTAAAGTGCCTTTTCCTCCAATAATTTGATTGGCTTTGATAGTTGTTTCGTTACTTAAGTAATAATATTGATAATTGGTAGGCTCGTAAACCGCATCAGAATCTTTACTACAACAAGTAAAAACAAATAATAGAGCTATAAATAAAATTTTTTTCATAGTGGTAAGTGGTATTAATTCCATTTTCCTTCTCCTTTGTATTTAAGTAAGAAAGGGTTGTTAGGGCTGATTTTGAAAACAGGTTTTTTGTAGTCTTTTTTGTTCAAGTAGTCTGTTTTTGTCCATCCTTTTAGTATTTCAGGGTCAATAAAGGGAAGATCATTTAGGTAAATCAGATATTTATAAAAGTGAGTGAGCATTTCTTGTTGTCCTCCACCTTCACCACTATTGGCTAAATTGCTACTATGGCTAAATCCAATATGATGAGAATATTCGTGAGACCAAACAGACATTTCACCTAACCAATGACCTGTGATATACCCAGATTCCCATTGAGAAGCCAAAGGTCCTCCTCCCCAAGCACTTCCGCCTCCTACCATTGCTAGGTAAACGGTTCTAGAATCTAAGTAATTCCAGTAAATTTTTTCTATTTCTTCCTTGGTGTAATAATCATAAACTCCATTAACATCATCAGTGTTGCCGTGCCAATTTAAAGCGCCATTTATAGGAGTTCCTGCTAATGTGGCTTGGTCTTGTTTGTATTTGTCAAAATTGGAAAAGGTTTGATAATACAGTGGGTGACTTAAAGCATAGGAATAATTTATGATCATTGTTATGGCTTCTTTGGCTAAAACTGGGTTCATTGGAAGAAATTTTCCTGGTTCATTGACATGATAACCATCGTGAAATTGTACTAAATGATTGGATTTTATTTTTTTGAATTTGGCAAATAAAGGATCTGTTGAAGTGACAGAAAATTCAATAGATCCGGATGAAAATCCTTCTATTTTATCGATAGTTACCGTTTTTCCATTTTCTAATAAGTAATCATTTTTGCTAACTACTAAAGGGATTTGATGTACTGAGCGATGAAACGCAGGAATCTTGCTAAAGTGAAAGAGTACGAATTTTTTTTCGTAATTTGGGAGCTTAGCATAGATATTTACGTCTGTCAAAGCAACTGGCGAATACAATGAAACTTGTACAGAATCCTTTCCTTTTAGTATGACTTGAAGGGGTTCGTTAACTCGAAACCAACGGTCTTTTTTGTTGTACATTAGGGTTGGGTCTTCATTGTCTTCAAATAGAGTCATAGGTTTGTTACCAGCGGGTAAATTGGTAGCGTCAATACTTGATAAATAATTGGGTTGGTAGTTTTTGTAGTTTACTTCGGTTTCGCAATTAGTGAATAATGACAAAACAACCAGTAGTAAAAAACAATGCATTGCATTTTTTAGAACTTGATTCATAGGTTAGGTTTAAGATTAAGGGTTTACAAATTTATTTTTTCTTTTATCATTTGCTCCATCAAAAAGTTTTTTAATTAATGAATTTTATGCTTATTGGACTTGTTAATTAACTATAATTTTGAATGAATGATTACGTTACCTATATAAGGTTTTTCTTTATATTTGAGATATGAAACGAGTAAGATTTTTTTTGTTGTTTATTTTCGGGTTGTTTTTTTTGAGTTGTCAAGTGACAGAAACCATTCATTTTAATGAGAACGGTAGTGGAATAATAACTGTAGAAATGCTTCGAATAGAGCAGAGTTATCAGCAATTGGCTGGTGAAGAATACAATAAAGGGGAAGTTTTTGTAGATACCACTTATGTTTTTGATGATTATATTTCGAAATATTCCGAAACTTTTTCTAAGCTAACGCCTGAAGATAAAGCGGTTTTTAATGCATACAAAGGCGTGAAAGTGCACACTAAGAAGAATTCTTTTGAAAAGGAATTCCGAACCACTTTTACGCAAAATTTTCTTCAAGCAAATCAAATCGCCGATTTATATAAAACACAAGAATATGTTAGTGATATTGTTCATAATTATGCGTTAAGTGCCGAAGAGCATTATTATAAAGTTGCTTTTCAATTATCGTCAAATGAGTTCAAAAGAATGGTAACCATAATCGATGAAGAGCATTTGAAAAGAGAACAAGCAACAATCAACAATTATAAGAAACAACTTGGTGACAAGAAAATACATCAAAGAGTAACGCTTAGTTATCATTTTACAAAAAAAATAAAATCAGTTTCAATCCCTAATGCCAAAATCAGTGCTGATAAAAAGTCTGTTGAAATATCTTTTGGCTTGCTCGAAAGTTTATTTGACCCCATTAGCACATCAGTTGTAATCGTTTTTGAAGAATAATTGGATGGATTAATAAAGATTTTTTCTTCTATGAAAGTATGGCTAGGGTTTTAGTATCTTTGGCACAGATAAAAAGATTGGTAGGAAATGCATACTATATATTAAGGTAGAATGTTTTTTACCATTTTCACATAAAAATAGTACATATGAAATCGATATTGTTTTTAATCTTAGGTATGACGTTGTTGTTAACGAGTTGTACAGTTACAGAAAATATTTATATAGAAGCTGATGGCTCGGGAAAATTCAATGTTGATTTGGATGGTTCAAGTTTGATGGCGATGATGCCTAAAGATTCTTTGAAAAACGAGAAGAGCATTGATTCTACTTTTACTTTTAAGCAACTTTTAGCGGATAATAAAGATAGTATTGCCAAATTATCAATAGACGAGCAGCAATTGTTGAAAAAATTAGAAAATTTCAATATGCGTATGCAAATGAATCAAGAGCAAAAGCAGTTTTTATTTTCGTTGCAAACTAATTTCAAGAACGTCTCAGAATTACAAGATGCTATGACGGCAATCAATGCGATTAGTTTACTTCAAAATAAAGCTAATAAGGCAACTGAATTTGGGTCAGCTATTCCTTCAGAAGGGCTGGCAAACAACAATTCTACTTTGTCTTATTCTTTTAAAGGAAATAAATTTACTAGAATTGCAGTTTTGAACAAAGTCAAAAAGGAAAGGCTAAATGAGGAAGCTGCTGAAATGAATAAAATGATTTTTGCTTCATCCAATTATATTGTAAAGTATCATTTTGCTAAACCAGTAAAAAAAGTTTCGAATACTTCAGCCTTATTTAGTGAGGACAGAAAAACAGTTACACTCCAGTATCCTTTTTCAGAATATATGGAGAATCCAGAAAAATTGAATTTAGAGGTTGAATTTTAGAAAAGACAGAATGAATAGAACTATCCAGCTTCAAGATTTAGGCAGTAAAGACTATAAAGCAACTTGGGAGTACCAAGAAGAATTGTTTAAAGGAATTGTCGATTTAAAAATTCAAAATAGGAGAGAAGATACTCATCTTGCTACTCCAAACTATTTACTTTTTGTAGAGCATCCGCATGTATATACGTTGGGGAAGAGTGGTGATATGACTAATTTGCTTTTAAATCAAGAGCAGTTAGAAGCAAAGGGTGCTACTTTTTACAAAATCAATCGTGGGGGAGATATTACGTATCATGGACCTGGGCAAATTGTGGGATATCCTATTTTAGATTTAGAAAACTTTTTTTCGGATATACATAAGTATTTACGTTTTCTAGAAGAAGCTATTATTCTGACGTTACAAGAGTATGGTTTAGAATGTGGTAGAAGCGAAGGTGAAACAGGGGTTTGGTTAGGAGTTGGGACGCCGTTTGCACGAAAAATTTGCGCTATGGGTGTTCGTGCTTCCCGCTGGGTGACTATGCATGGTTTTGCTTTAAATGTCAATGTTGACTTAGGTTATTTTGATAACATCATTCCATGTGGTATTCGAGGTAAGGCTGTTACCTCTTTGAATGTAGAACTTGGAGTAGAAGTTGTAGATGAGAATGAAGTGAAAGCAAAAATCCTAAAGCACTTCGCTACATTATTCGAATGTGAGTTTTCCGAACAGCACTAACAAATAGAAAGAAGCATCATTCTAAGTTTATAAATCCAAGCTGAGTTGTTCAGGCAATAATCTGAAGCTCATTCTGTGGTATTTGGTTACGCCATATTTTTTTATAGCTTCTCGATGTTCTTGAGTAGGGTAGCCTTTATTTTTTTTCCAATTATACATAGGAAACTCTTCATGAATACGGTTCATATATTCGTCTCGGTATGTTTTAGCCAAAACAGATGCAGCAGCTATACTTAGGTATTTCCCATCTCCTTTTATAATACTCGCATTGGGTAGTGTGCTTAAAAAACGAATTTCTTCCTCAGTAAATATTTTAATCCCTTTTTTGATAATTCCTCTTTTGGGTATAAAAGGGGCATTACCATCGATTATCACTGCTGATGGTTTTGGGTTCAATTTTATCACGCATTCTTGCATTGCTTTTATAGAAGCATTTAAGATGTTAATGTCGTCAATTTCAAGAGACTCAATATGAGTCACACTATAGGTTATAGCCTCATTTTCTATTACAACTCTAAGTTTTTCTCGCGTTTTCTCTGTTAATTGTTTGCTATCATTAAGTAAAGAATTGTTGAAATGAAAGGGAAGTATTACAGAAGAAGCGGTTACTGGCCCCGCTAAACAGCCTCTACCGGCCTCATCACAGCCACATTCTAAATTTTCCGTTAAAAAAAAAGGTTTTAGCATTAAATTTTTTTTGGCAAAAATATTGTTTTATTCATTGTTATTTTTCGTTTATGAAGTTTTTTGTTGAGAAATGTTTAAAATTTTCACATTTAGCTATTGTTTTCTGAACATTTGTTAATGGATTTATTTTATTATTTGTTTGGTATATTAAGAATTTATTGTGATTTTTGTTGCATAACTAATTCAAACAATAATAATATGAGATCAAAATTCAAATGGATTTTTTCTTTGCTATTGGCGCTGTCAATGCAATTTGTCTTCGCACAAGAGAAGACAGTTTCTGGTACTGTTACTGATGAAACTGGTGCTTTGCCAGGAGTAAATGTAGTAGTAAGTGGTACTAAAAATGGTACACAAACTGGTTTTGATGGGAAATACTCCATTAAAGCAAAACAAGGCGATGTTCTTGTGTTTTCATTTTTAGGAATGGACACGATGAGAATGACTGTAGGGGCTTCCAATTCAGTAGATGTAAAAATGAAAATGGGTGTTGCCTTAAATGAAGTGGTAGTTCAAAATTTAGGTTATTTCAAAAAAGACGCTAAAAAGATGTCCTCTTCTGTTTCTACAGTTTCAGCAGAAGAAATTACTCGACAATCACCTGCAATTACAATTGTTAATGCATTGCAAGGTCAGGCTGCGGGTGTTCAGGTAACCAATAATAATGGTAAACCAGGTGCTGGTGCATTTGTTTCTGTTCGTGGTGCAGTAAGTATTACTGGTGGTAGTGCTTCAGCTATTTACGTTGTTGACGGGGCATTTGTTAGTGGTACTGAAGCTTCTGCATTAAATAGTTCAGATATAGAATCTGTGAATATCCTAAAGGATGGTGCATCTGCAGCAATTTATGGAGTTCGTGGAGCAAATGGGGTTGTTGTTATAACAACAAAAAAAGGAAAGAATGCTAAAGCGAAATTCACATTTGATAATTCTATTGGTTTTACTCAAAAGATTAAAGATACATGGAGAATGATGAATGCTGAGGAAAAAATTCGTTATGAAAGCGAAATTGGCGCAGGACCAAGTTTTGGTAAGACTCAAGCTGAAATTGATTTGTTGAAGTCATACAATCAAGATTGGCAAGATACTTTATTAAAGGATGGATTTGTTCAAAATAATGTGTTTTCATACTCAGGTGGTGATGAAAAGTATACCAATTATATGTCTTTAGGATATACTGAAAATACTGGTATTATTGATAATTTGAAAGGGTTTAATAGAATTACTGGAAGATACAATAGTGAATACAAAGCTTCTGATAAAGTAAAATTTGGTTTTAATGTTGGTGGTTCTTATGAAAAATTCAACGAGCCTAGAGATAGAAACAATGCTCAGAACCCTTTTAGAGCTATGTATGATTATAATCCATATGAGCCGTTGTACCAAAGAGATGCTACTGGTCAAGTTATTCTAGATTCTTTTGGTAAGCCAATTTTTAATACACCAGCAGCTGGTTTCCCAATTGCTGAAGCTATTTTAAATAATACTGAACAACAGCGTTTCTTTAGAGTTTATGGCCGTCCATTTGTAGAAATTGGTTTGATTAAAAACCTTACTTTAAATTCTCAAATGAGTATTAACTATGAAAGATACCAAAGAGAGTCATTTACAAAGCCTAATTCATTTTTGGATTTAATTGTAGGTGATCCAGCTGCTAGAGGTCAAAAAACGGATAACGGTCATGATGATCTTCAATACCAATGGACAAATAGTTTAAACTATAAGTTTAAAATTGCTGAAGATCATAATTTTGATGCAACTGTGTTGTATGAATACTTTAAGCAGAACTTTAGATCTTACACGCTTACTAGAAAAGGTTATTTGAATGGTAATTTACCTACTGCTGGTACAGCTGTTGTTGGTCTTCCTGCAACGGGTAGAACTGAGAATGCTACATTAAGTATGTTTGGTAATTTAGATTATGATTACAAAGGAAAGTATTTAGTTTCTTTATATGGTAGACGTGATGGTTCATCACTTTTAGGTTCCAATAACAAATATGAGTTTGCTAAAGGTGCTTCTATAGGATGGGTTGCTACTAATGAAGAGTTTCTTTCGGATATTAGTTGGTTAAATAACCTTAAATTGAGAGCTTCTTATGGTGAGCTAAATTCAACAAATGGTGTTGGTAGCTATTCAGCACAATCATTATTTACTACTACGCCCTATGGAGGAAATATAGGGACAATCATTACTGGTTCTACTATTGGTAATGATAATCTTAGGTTTGAGAAAGCTATTAAAACCGAAGTTGGTATTGAAAGTGCTTTATTTAAAAATTGGGTATTGTTATCAGCATCATATTTTAATGATAAAAGAGAAGACTTTATTTATCAAGACCAAACTACTGATGGTTCATCATTTGCAACTTTTATAAATGCTGGTGATTGGACAGCCAAAGGAGCTGAGATTGAATTAAAGGCATATGTTATTAAAAATGAGAATACAAGTTTACAATTTTATGTAAATGCCGCTACTTTTGATAGAGAAATCAATACATTGAATAGACCTCAAGATCCAAACAATCAGTTGATTCGTGGTTTAACTGTAAACAAAGTAGGATACCAACCGGATGAGTTTTTCTTAGTGCCTTATGCTGGGGTAGATCCAGCTACAGGTCTTGCTACATATAGAAAATTAGATGGCACAATAACAAGTACATATACTGAAAATGATAGAGTTTTAACAGGTAAAACTCCATACGCTAAGTATGAAGGTGGATTTGGTTTCCAATTCTCTCACAAAGGTTTTGACGTATCAACAGATTTTGTTTTTAAAGATGGTAATTATACTTATAATTACATGTGGCAAAATATGGTTGCTGATGGTGCTGCGCCTGCAAGAAATCAAGCAGTTGATGCTTTTGATTATTGGACTCCAACTAATACAGATGCAAAATATCCAGCACCTTTTCAGAAATCTGGTGTGAATTCAAACCAGACATCTACCCGTTTCTTAGAAAATGCAAGTTATATAAGACTTAGAAATCTTAATGTTGGATATACTTTCTCAAGAAAAAATTTCCCTGGATTCCCAGTTGAGAGCATTAGATTTTACACACAAATGCAGAATCTTTTAACTTGGACTAAATTTAATGGTGATCCAGAAGTTGGTATTGGAAGTGGGGAATCTCAAACGACTTTGTTAGTACCTGGTCAGTTTGCTTTGTATTCTTATCCAAATGTTAAACAGTTCCTTTTTGGTGCAACAATTAATTTATAATAAAACTTATGAAGAAGTATATATATATATTAGCAATGTCTGTAGCATTTTTTTCTTGCTCAGAAGACGATATTACTTTTAGACCCTATAATTCTGTTAGTGAGTCAATTGTCTTAACAAATCTTACTGATTTAGAAAATATGGTTGTAGGCGCCTATTCTTATATGATTAAGAATGGTGGTGCAGGTGGTTATGGTCAAGAATTTATTATTGACACTGAGGTTATGACTGATAATCTTATTTTAAAAGAGCAAGGCAGACAGTCAAATGCCAATGGATTCAGATTGATTTCTGTGCCTAGTAGTACTCACTTTGATTATTTTAATAGTGCTAATAGAGCATCATTGTTAGCTTCAAGAGTAATTAATGAAATTGATGTTGCTCCTCCTTCTGCACAAAGAGACAATGTAGAAGGGCAAGCTCGTTTTATACGTGCATTAAATCAATTTGATTTAGTTAGAATTTATTCAAAGATCCCTACGCAATCGACAGATGCAAATGCTTCATTAGGTATGCCTTATTTGGATAAATATGATCCATTTTCTAAGCCAACTCGTTTGACAGTTGCTGAATCTTATCAAAAGATTGTTGAAGATTTATTGATTGCTAGTAATAAAATTGGAACAACAAATACTTTAGCATCTGGAAAAGCTTCACGTGCTGCTGTTTATGCTTTGTTGTCAAGAGTTTATTTGTATATGGGTGATTATGCAAAAGTAATTCAATATGGTAATTTAGCTGTATCTGGAGCTACTGTTTGTCCTAGATCAAGTTTTGTTGGATTGTGGGATGATGTTAATTCAGCAGGTGTTTTATTCAAACTTAGAATCGAACAAGTTGATGGTTCAACTCCTGGAGTAGCATTTTCACAAACTACAACTGCCGGAATTCGTTCAGAATATGTAGCACAAAAAAATGTTTTTGATTTATTCCAAACTACAGATATTAGAAAATCTGCTTATTTTGTTACTAGCGCTTATTCAGGGCAAACTTACAATCATATTATAAAATACAATGGTAGATTAACGGGTAACCCTAATATCGTTGATATTAAAGTTTTACGTGTTGAAGAAGTTTATTTAAATATGGCTGAAGCGCAATATCGTTTAAACGGAGGTGGTTTAACAGAATTGAATGCAGTTAGGGCGCAAAGGTATTCTGGTTTCGTTTCTCCAAATGAAACAGGTCAGGCATTGTTAAACGCAATATTGCTTGAAAGAAGACTTGAGTTAGCTTTTGAAATGGATCGTTTCTTTACGCTTAAAAGACTTGGGTTAGAAATGTCAAGAAATGCAACTGAAGGTGATTATGCTAATGGTGGTGGAACCAAAGTAGAAGCTAGTGCATTAACAATTCCTGCAGGTAGTTTTAAATGGCAATTGCCTATTCCTCAGTCAGAGATTGATTTGAATTCTAATCTTAAACAAAATCCTGGTTACTAATCAGAATTTATTACTAACTAATTTAACCTTCCATTTTCAAATTGATTTTGGAAGGTTTTTTTTATAATTGACTATGAAAAAAAAATATTTTTATGTTATAGTATTAGTTTTTAATTTTAGTTTTTCTCAAAGTATATTTGATAGGGAAAAGGTAAAGTCTTTTTCTAACAAAAATGAAGTTTTATTACTTCTCGCAAGATTTAAAGCTGATGTTTTTAAAGAAAACATACTTATTTCGGATTATAAAAAAAGGAATAGGGTCGTTGAATCAGAAAGTAAATCTTTACAACGGTTTTTAAATGGAACACCTATTTTTTATACTATTGATAATGCTGAGTCAGCAATTACTATTGGAGCTAATAGTCTTTATAATGGTGGAGACTTAGGGTTAAATCTTGATGGCTCAGGTATTACAGTGGGTGTTTGGGATGGGGGTAAAGTACGTAATACACATCAAGAATTTGGTAATCGTATTTCATTAGGTGATGATGCTAGCTCATTATCATCACATGGTACTCATGTTACTGGAACTATTTTAAGTAATGGTTCTGATCCTGCTTCAAAAGGAATTGCATTTAAAAGTCAGGCTAAAACTTTTTTTTGGGATCAAGATTTATCAGAAATGACAAGTTTTGGTTCTGAAGGGTTTTTAGTTTCTAACCATTCTTACGGTTATACAATTACTAATTTACAAAAGTGGAGATTTGGTTATTATGATCAAACTGCAGCTGATTTTGATAAAATAGCCGAGGTTTTTCCTTATTACCAAATAGTCAAAGCGGCTGGAAATGATAGAAATTTAGTTCATCAACAGATTATTGATAAAGGTGGTTATGATTTATTGACAGGTAGCACTTTGTCTAAGAATGTTTTAGTTGTTGCAGCGGTAAATAGTGTTCCAAGTTATTCAGGTCCTTCAAGTGTACAAATCAGCTCGTTTAGTAACTGGGGACCAACCGATGATGGAAGAATCAAACCTGATATTTCAGCAAAAGGGCTTAATGTTTATTCGACTACTTCTGCCGGAGATTCATCTTATGGTTTTTTAAATGGTACTTCAATGGCTGCTCCTGCAATTGCAGGGCTTGTTTCTTTGTTGCAACAACATTATAAAAATGTTCTAGGAACTTTTATGAAGTCTTCTACGGTAAGAGGCTTAATTTGTCATACTGCAAAAGAGACAGGAGCGTCAATAGGGCCTGACTATGAATATGGATGGGGTTTAGCTGATGCTAAGGCTTCTGTCAAACTTATTTCAAATAGTAAATCAACTACCCATATATCTGAAAACTTATTAATTGATGGTGCTGTTTTCTCCAGAACATTTACAATAGACAGAAATCAAGATGTTGGTATTACAATAGCTTGGACAGATCCTTCTGCTACTCCCTTGCCTTCAGGAGTTGAAGATAATAGAGCGTCAGTCTTGGTCAATAATCTTGACTTAAAAGTTATTAAAGACGGACAAATATTTTATCCATGGAAGCTTGATCCTAATGTAATTACAAATCCGGCTACACGTGTTTCAGATAATGATGTAGATAATATTGAGAAAGTTTTTATTTCAAATGCTGAACCAGGAACCTATACAATAGAAGTTAAGCACAAAGGTGTTTTGAAAGATGGTAGTCAAGAATTTTCATTAATTGCTGATGCAGCCAATGGTTTGACATTATCAAGCAAAGATTTTTCTATTGAAAAATCTACTCAGATTTATCCAAATCCTGCACAAGATTTTGTTTCGTTTTCTTTGCCTTCAGAATTTAATCTTAAATCTATTAAAGTTTATGATGTTTTAGGTAAGGAGGTTTTGTCTACTAATGAATTTAGCAATAATCAATTGAGAATTGGTAGTCTTAACAAAGGGGTTTATTTAATAACTTTTGTTGGTGATGCTACTACTGTAACTTCAAAGTTTATTAAAGAGTAACCTTAATTTAGAATATATCGAAAAGGATTAAGAACCTAATGGTTTTTAATCCTTTTTTTATGTTTTAAATCTTTATGATTTTGTTTGTGCAAAAAGTGATTATATCATTTATCTTTGCTGACTAAATTTGATTTCAAATTTCTAACATTTTATATTTTCGATGCGTATATATTTTTATATCCTTTTTTTGTTTGTTTCCTATATGGCTTTCCCCCAAGCCCCAAAAAGAATGAACTCTCAAAACGGCAGTTCTAAACCGGTGGATACAACCAAAACAAAAGTAGCCCCAATCGATTTGTATCGTGTCATTACTCTGGATAGAGACACCACTTATATTGATACCTCTTTGACAATCAGAAAAGAGTATTCGCATAATTATTTAAGAAAAGATAATTTCGGTCTTTTGGCTTTTCCGAATGAGGGGCAAACCTATAATACGCTTAACTATGGTTTAGTCAAAAATGATATTTTTCCAGAAATGGGGTTCAAAGCCAAGCATTTCAATTTTATGGAGGCTAATCAAATTAGGTATGCCTCTGTAGCTACTCCTGTAACAGAACTCTATTTTAAGACGACTATCCAACAAGGACAATCTTTAGATTCCTATTTCGCCGTTAATGTGAATGAAAATCTTAACTTTTCTATTGCTTATCGTGGGTTACGATCTTTAGGAAGATACATCAACCAATTGTCTAGTTCGGGAAATTTTAGGTTTACTACCAGTTATCATACTAAGGATTTCAGATATATTGCCAACGGTCATTTTACCTATCAAGATATTCTAAATGGCGAAAATGGAGGCATTACAACGGTTTCTGATTTTGAAGGTGAGGATCCAAACTATGATAATCGAGCACGTTTGGAGGTTTTCTTAACCGATGCAAAATCTTTTCTTAAAGGAAGGCGTTTGTTTTTGGATCACGAATTTAGAATCAACAAGAAAAAGGGAGCGAATAACTTATTACTGAACCATCAATTCAATTATGAGAATAAATTCTTCGAATACAATCAAGCCACTGTAGCATCAACAGTAGGAAACACTTCTGTTATGAGATTTGGCGATTCTTATTCTTCGAGCGATATCAACGACCAAACGCATTTCAATAAAATGTATAATCGAGTTGGAGCTGTATATGAAAATACAACACTAGGTAGGTTTAATTTTTTCATTGATGATTTTAGAAGCAACTATTATTACAACCAAATTTTAATTTTAGCTTCAGGAGTAATCCCGAGTGTAATAAGTGAAAAGATTAATAGTTTTGGTGCTCAATACAATTATTCAAAAGGAAAATGGAACGGTAAATTTTTGTATTCCCGATCAATAACTAATCAATCATTGTCTAATCTTGAAGCTAAAATGGTTTTTGACTTAGACGAGGATAATCAGTTTTCTTTTGAATACCAAAACAAAAATAAATTAGCTAATAATAACTATAACTTGTACCAATCAAGTTTCGTTAGCTACAATTGGTCGAACAATTTTAAGAATGAAAAAACAAATAGCATTTTAGCTAATGCTACGACTCAATGGGTTAATTTTTCTGCTCAATATACCGTTTTGAAAGATTTTTTATTTTTTGAAGATATAACGACTGCTGCTCAAAAGTTAGATAGACAACAGATTGTTGCGCCTAATCAGTATGATAAAACCATCAATTATTTATCAGTAAAAGCAAGTCGTGAATTCAATTTTGGAAAATTTGGATTTGATAATACCTTTTTATATCAAAAAGTAACTCAATCTGACGCAATTTTGAACGTACCCGATTTTACGATGAGAAGTGCCTTTTATTTCTCAGATGCTTATTTCAAAAATAAAGCATTGTATTTGCAAACGGGTATTGTTCTGAACTATTTTACATCGTATTATGCTAATGACTACAATCCAGTTGTTGGAGAATTTTTTGTGCAAAACGACAAGAAAATTGGAAATTTTCCGTTATTCGACTTTTTTGTAAATGCTAAAATTCAAAGAACACGTATCTATTTAAAAGCGGAGCATTTTAATTCTCTTTTTTCTTCAAATAATTACTTTTCAGCTCCCAATACACCTTATAGAGATTTTACGGTTCGTTTTGGTTTGGTTTGGAATTTCTTTAATTAATTTTTTCACAAATGAATTTTTCACAAAATATATTAGGCACTATTGGTAATACTCCATTAGTAAAATTGAACAAGATTGTTAATGGAGTAGATGCTTTGGTTTTAGCCAAAGTAGAAACTTTCAATCCCGGAAATTCTGTTAAAGACAGAATGGCTATAAAAATGATTGAAGATGCCGAAGCCGATGGTCGTTTACAACCAGGAGGAACAATCATTGAAGGTACATCTGGAAATACAGGTATGGGATTAGCCTTGGTGGCAATCGTAAAAGGGTATAAGTTGATCTGTGTAATCTCCGATAAACAATCCAAAGAAAAGATGGATATTCTTCGTGCAGTTGGTGCCAAAGTGGTCGTGTGTCCAACAGATGTAGAGCCAACAGATCCACGTTCTTATTATTCCGTTTCCAAACGTTTAGCTGAAGAAACACCAAATTCTTGGTATGTGAATCAATATGATAACCCATCGAATGCTATAGCGCATTATGAGCAAACAGGTCCTGAAATTTGGGAACAAACCGAAGGGAAAATTACGCATTTTGTGGTTGGAGTTGGAACAGGAGGAACTATTTCTGGCGTTGCCAAATATTTGAAAGAGAAAAATCCAAATGTAAAAATATGGGGTATTGATACCTATGGTTCCGTTTTTAAAAAATACCACGAAACGGGTATTTTTGATGAAAACGAAATCTACTCTTATATCACAGAAGGAATCGGAGAAGACATTTTGCCTAAAAATGTTGACTTTTCTCTAATTGATGGTTTTACAAAAGTAACAGACAAAGATGCTGCAGTTTATACAAGAAAAATTGCACTTGAAGAAGGAATTTTTGTTGGGAATTCTGCTGGGGCAGCCATTAAAGGATTGTTGCAACTCAAAGAACACTTTAAACCAGAAGATGTTGTTGTAGTGTTGTTTCATGATTCAGGAAGTAGGTATGTTGGCAAAATGTTCAACGATGATTGGATGCGCGAAAGAGGATTCTTGGAAGATGAAATTACAAAAGCGGAGGATGTAATTAAAGATCATATAGATAAACCTTTAGTTATTGCAAGAACAGAAGAACTAGTGTCTCACGCAATTGAGCGCATGCGTAAATATAAAATCTCTCAAATTCCAGTGGTTGATGTTACTGGATTTGTTGGGTCTGTAGATGAGTCGTTATTGTTTCAAAGTTATATTACTGATAAAAATACTGCCGATCGTCCTTTGAGAGAAATTATGGGAGCACCATTTCCAATTGTACCAATGGGAACCCCTATTGAAGAAGTGTCAAAATTATTCACTCGTGAAAATGCAGCTGTTTTGATTGATCTTGGGAATGGAAATCATCATATTATTACCAAGTACGACATTATCGGATCAATAAAATAATATGAGCACCTTCACTGCAATAGATTTTGAAACGGCCACGGCCTATCATCCCTGCTCGGTTGGAATTGTTACGGTCGAGGAGGGAATCATTGTAGATGAGTTTGTTACTTTGATTCAACCGCCAAATAATTTTTATAATCCATTCAACATTCAAGTGCACGGGATTTATCCCAGAGATACCGCAAATGCTAAAACGTTCGTAGAGGTTTTTCCTGAGATCGAAAAGCGTCTTAAAAATAGAGTAGTTGTAGCTCATAACGAAAGTTTTGACCGAAATGTATTGTCCAAAACGATGGCTTTGCACGGTTTGAATTATGAAGATCTAAATATTGGTTCCCGATGGGAATGCACCGTGAAAATTTATAAAGCCAAAGGATTTAAACCTGCAAAATTGAGCGACTGTTGCAGAATAATGAACATTGCATTAGATCATCATGAGGCATTATCCGATGCTAGAGCTTGTGCTAAATTGTATCTATTGAAATAATTTTCTTTCATTTAATATTTTTTAATACATTAGTAGTCAATTCATTTGAATCGTCTGCTATATGAAAGAAGATTTTTTGCATTATGTTTGGCAATACCAAAAGTTAACATCACTTGAGTTACAAACTGTCAAAGGAGAAACTATTTCGATACTGCATCCTGGATATTATTTAGAAACTGCAGGTCCTGATTTTTTCAATGCTCAAATCATAATTGCTAATCAAAAATGGGCAGGCAATATCGAAATCCATGTCAAATCTTCCGATTGGTATTTGCATAATCATGAACGTGATACAGCTTACAATAATGTCATTTTGCATGTAGTTTGGGAACACGATTCCGATGTTTTTGCCCCCAATAATCTAGAAATTCCAGTAGTGGAGCTTCGAAATTATGTAAATAAAGAGCTTTTGCTTTCATATAAGAATTTAATAGCTCAAAAATCTTGGATTTATTGCGAAAACCAAATCCAAGAAGTCAATTCATTTGTGGTTTCCAATTGGCAAGAACGCTTATTTTTTGAACGTTTAGAACGAAAATCTCAGTATGTTTTTGATAATTTAGTTGTTACCCAAAATGATTGGGAAGCAGTTTTATTCCTCTTGTTAGCGAAGAATTTTGGTCTCAATACAAATGGGGTTTCTTTTTTTAAAATTGCGCAATCCATACCTTTTTCGGTGATTCGAAAAGAAGCCTCGGATTTGCAAAATCTAGAAGCGCTATTTTTCGGAATGGCAGGTTTGTTAGATTACGATAAAGAAGATACCTATTTTAAGGACTTACAATTTCGGTTCTATTACTTACTTCAAAAGTATGCTATTGAGAAGGTCAATATAGAGCCACTTCAATTTTTCAAGCACAGACCCGATAATTTTCCAACTATTCGGTTGTCTCAATTGGCGAGTTTGTACCATCAAGAGAAACATCTTTTTTCCAAAATCACAAACGAGTTTTCGTTGCCTTTATTGTATGAACGCTTTGCTGTAGCAACTTCAGAGTATTGGCAAACCCATTATCAATTCGATAAAATCAGCCCTAAAAAGAGTAAGAAACTCACCAAATCCTTTATTGATTTGTTGTTAATCAATACCATAATTCCAATTCAATTTGCGTATGCAAAAAATCAGGGAAAAGAAATAACAGAGGAATTAATGGCTTTGATGCAATCTCTAGATTCAGAAAAGAATGCAATTTTAGACAAGTTTAAATCAATTGGAATTTTCACCAAAAATGCTTTTGAAGCTCAAACATTACTTCAGTTAAAATCAGAATATTGTAATAAAAGTAGGTGTCTCGATTGTGCTATTGGTTCAGAATTACTTAAGCAATAGTCTTTTTTGGAGCATAAACAATCAGAATTCTTGGAATCATTGTTCCCGCTGTCCGTTATATCTTTGCCTTTTTAAAGGAAAAAGGCAAAGGATGCCACTCCCATCGGGGCTAGTAGTTGGCAATTGGTTTTTTTTGCAATCATTTTGTATCCTCTTCTAAATACTGAAGATAAAAATGTAATTTTGTCTCACTATTTCATTAATTCAATTGCAAAGTAATGTCAGCAATTATCAAACTTAAATTTTTCTTTGAAAAACACGGCTTTCATGTATCCTCACGTTTAGCCGATAAATTAGGAATGCGTGTTACAAATGTTCGTTTGTTCTTTATTTACTTGTCATTTGTTACAGCGGGTTTATGGTTTGCAGTGTATTTAACTTTAGCCTTTTGGATTCGTTTGAAAGATTTAGTCCGCGCTAAAAGATCTTCCGTATTTGATTTATAAAAAAGAAGCCGTTTCAAAACTGAAACGGCTTCTTTTTTTAATATTATAAATTGACTATTGTTCAGTCTCTTCGTTATTTAATTTTGATCTTGTTTTACTATATCCAAAATATACTATGATTCCAATTGCAAGCCATCCTAATGATAGTAATTGTGCATCTAAACTTAAGTTAATCATTAAATAAGTATTGATTAAAATACCGCAAATAGCAATCACAGGTAAAGCAGGTACTTTAAATGTTCTTGTTAAGTTAGGTTGTTTTACTCTCAAAATCCAAACCGCAATACAAACCATAGTAAAGGCGAATAAGGTACCAAAACTGGTCATATCTGCAAGTTTGTTAATAGGTGTGAAAGCAGCTACTGTTGCTATGATACCACCCAAAATCATTAAGTTGGTTCTTGGAGTTCCAGAAATTGGATTAACTCTTGAAAACACTTGAGGGATCAAACCGTCTTTAGACATTCCTAAGAAAATTCTAGATTGTCCCATAATCATTACCATTAATACAGATATCAAACCTACAGTTGCAGCAATTGTGATAATAAGACCTGCCCATCCTTGACCAGCAATATCAAAAGCATATGCAACAGGAGCTTTAATTGCATCTGGATATTTCCCTAGTGGATTAAAGTCTTGATAATTCATCATTCCAGTCAAAACTAACGAGACAAGAATGTAAAGGAATGTACAAATTAATAACGAAGCTATAATAGCAAAAGGTACATCTTTTTTAGGATTAATTGCTTCACCAGCTTGTGTTGAAACAGCGTCAAAACCAACGTATGCAAAAAAGATGGCGGCAGCACCAGAAACGATTCCTGTTAACCCATATGCATTGTGAGTGGTTTCTTTCTCTATGATTTGAGTAGCTTCAGGAATAAAAGGGTGCCAATTGTCAGTGTTTATAAAGAATGCTCCAGCAATAATCACAAACAAAACAGCAGACACTTTTAGAAGTACAATCATATTGTTAGCTGTTGCAGCACTTTTGGTTCCTTTTATTAAAATAGAAATTACAAATATTACGATTAAAAATGCTGGCAAGTTCATTGAAAAACCTTCTCCAGTGTAGCTAGCAGGATCTGTTGTTAGGTATTCAGGTAGTTCAATATGAAACATTTTTAATAATTTATTGAAATATCCAGACCAAGACACCGCGACCGTCATCGATCCCATAGCGTATTCTAGAATAAGTCCCCAGCCTATAATCCAAGCGAAAATTTCGCCAATTGTTCCATAAGCATATGCATATGCAGATCCTTCAACAGGTAAAATAGAAGCAAACTCTGAGTAACATAGAGCAGCAAAAACACAGGCAATACCTGCAATAATAAATGAAATTGCTAGAGCAGGGCCGGCATGATAATACGCTCCTGTTCCTGTAAGAACGAAAATACCACCACCAATAATGGCTCCAACGCCAATAGCGGTAAGGCTCCATTTTCCAAGAACCCTTTTCAAATTACTTTTTTTCATATCAGCTTCAAAAGCTGATATTGGTTTAACTCTCCAAATTGACATGGTTATTTGTTGTTTTAGTTATTAAGTTCCAAATGTATTGTTTTTTATAAAAAATAAAAAAGATTATCTCTTTTAAGCTTGTTTTTTTTAGTATTTCTACTCAAATTTTGATAATGCTTAGGATTATGAATTAGTTATGTTTGTCTGTTGTTTTGATTTATATGTATTTTTCTTGTTAAGATATTGAGTTTTTTTTATTTTTAGCTAAATATTAATTGCTTGAAGATGTTAAAAAGGTTTTTATTTTATTTGAAATTTACCAGAGGTCAACGAAATGGACTTTTGGTTTTGTTTGGAATTATAATCATTTTGCAATTTTTTTATTGGTTTGTAGACGGTAATGCTAGAAATGTTAATTCGTTAGATGCAAAAGATTGGCTCTCGCTTCAAACGAAAATAGATGAATTAAAAGCCAATACAGCCAAGAGCATTTCTATTTATCCGTTTAATCCAAATTTTATTTCTGATTATAAAGGATATAAATTAGGTATGTCGGTAGAAGAAATAGATCGACTACATGCTTTTAGAAAAACAAATCGTTATGTAAACTCAGCAACGGAATTTCAGAAGGTGACGGGTGTCTCTGATGCACTTTTGAATAAAATAAGTCCTTTTTTTAAATTTCCAGATTGGGTAGAGAATAAACAAAAAGGTGGTTTTAAAAAATATTCCAACTTTGGGTATAAGGAAAAGACTAAAGGTACTAAAATAGATATAAATCTTGCAGCAAAAGAAGATTTGATAAAAGTTTATGGTATTGGTGAGGTCATCGCTAATCGAATAATCACTCAAAGAAATAGTTTGAAAGGTTTTGTGGTAATGGAGCAGCTTAATGAGGTTTGGGGTTTGTCTCCAGAGGTTATTGAAAATATAAATAGTCAGTTTTGTGTATCAAAAGCACCAGAACTCGAATTAATCGATATTAATAATGCGTCTTTAAAAGAATTATCGCAGTTTATTTATTTCAAATATGCATTGGCTAAACAAATCTTAATTTATAGAAGCATGAATGGCGATTTTAAAAATATTGAGGATTTATCAAAAATTAAGGGTTTTCCTGTTGATAAAGCAAAAATAATTGCATTATATTTGAAGTTCTAAAAAAATAATAAAAAGTGCATTTTATGAATTCAGTATATTTTTCAGAAGAACATGATTTGTTTAGAAAGAGTTTGAAAGACTTTTTGCAGAAAGAAGTTGTTCCGCATATAGAGAAATGGGAAAAAACAGGAACTATTGAGCGTTTTATTTGGAAGAAATTCGGGGATATGGGCTTTTTGGGGATAACATATCCAGAGTCATATGGAGGATTAAATTTAGATCTGTTTTATATGGTGATTTTGTTAGAAGAACTTCAAAAAATTAAATCTTCTGGTTTTGCAGCCGCTATTTGGGCACACGTTTATTTGGCAATGACACATTTAAATGCCGAGGGCGATGAAAGAATAAAGAGAGATTATTTGGTTCCAAGTATTGCTGGTGAAAAAATAGGGGCTTTATGTATTTCTGAGCCTTTTGGTGGTAGTGATGTGGCGGGAATGAGAACAACTGCAATGAAAAAAGGTGATAAGTACATTATTAACGGCTCCAAAACTTTTATTACCAATGGAGTGTATGCAGATTATTATATAGTTGCTGCTAAAACAGAACCAACATCAGGCAATAAAGGGATTAGTATTTTTTTAATGGATGCTTCGTCTAAGGGAGTTTCGGCAACCAAATTAGATAAGCTGGGTTGGAGGGCATCAGATACGGCAGAAATTGCATTTGATAATGTAGAGGTGCCAGTAGAAAACCTGATGGGGGAAGAAAACAAAGGTTTTGCTTATATTATGCAACATTTTGCTTTAGAACGTTTGATTATGGCGATTAATGCTCACGCGAGAGCAGAATACGCGATTGATTATACGATTGATTATATGTCAAATCGTGAAGCATTTGGAACAACAATTAATAAGTTTCAAGCCTTACGTCATACTCTTGTTGAGCATGCAACTGAAGTAGCACATTGTAAAGTCTTCAATTATGCTGCTGTTGCGCGTTTGGACAAAGGTGAATATGTAGTCAAAGAAGCGACAATGGCTAAATTAAAATCAACAAAAGTAGCTGATGAAACTATTTATAGCTGTCTTCAAATGCTAGGAGGGTATGGTTATATGGAGGAATATCCACTTGCAAGATTGTTTAGAGATAGTCGTTTAGGGCCAATAGGGGGAGGTACCTCTGAAATATTGAAAGAAATATTGTCAAAAATGATTATTGATAAACAAAATTATCAACCTGCTGTAAAATAAATATCTAATTATAATTGCTAATTAATAAAACTTTACTACTTTTGCGCACTTAACGAAAGGGGGTGATAAAATTATGTTAATTATACCAATTAAAGACGGAGAAAATATTGATAGAGCATTAAAGCGCTACAAAAGAAAATTTGATAAAACTGGAACTGTTCGTCAATTAAGAGCGCGTACTGCTTTTATTAAGCCATCAGTTATCAATAGAATGAAGTTCCAAAAAGCAGCTTACATTCAAAATATGAAAGATAGTTTAGAGAATATCTAAATTTCTGTTTTCAAAATTTATTACCGTTAGTGATTAAAGTTTTATAACTTTGATCCTAACGGTTTTTTTATGACTTCTATTAAAATAGCTTTTAGAGATTATCTTGTTCTAGAGAAGAATTATTCGTTGCATACGCAAAAAGCGTACTGTGATGATGTGGATGCTTTTGAGATTTTTTTACAGGAGGCTTCTTTTGAGGTTGTCTTGGAAAAAGTAGCGTATTCCCATATTAGGAGTTGGGTGGTTTTTTTGGTGGACTCGGGATTGAATACTGTTTCGGTGAATAGGAAAATTGCTTCTTTAAAAGCGTTTTATAAATTTTTATTAAAGACAAAGCAGATTTCTGTCAGTCCTTTGCTTAAGCATCGAGCTTTAAAGGTTTCTAAAAATATACAAATTCCTTTTTCTGAAAAAGAAATGAATAGTCTTGATGTGCTTTTTCACGATGATGCTGATTTTGATTCTTTAAGGAATATGTTGATGATTGAAATGTTTTATGCTACAGGAATGCGTAGGGCCGAAATGATTAATTTAAGGTGTGGAGATGTTAATGTTGGTGGGGCAACAATAAAAGTTCTTGGTAAGAGAAATAAAGAAAGGATTGTTCCGATGTTGTCAATGTTAGTTGGGCGTATTGAGTTGTATTTAAAGGAGCGGTCAAATTTAGAAGAGCTTGTTGATTTTGAATATTTTTTTGTTACTTCAAAAGGGTTAAAATTAAGTCAATCTTTTGTCTACAGAACAATTAATTCGTACTTTAGTAATGTCTCCGAGAAGGTAAAAAAGAGTCCACATGTTTTAAGGCATACTTTTGCGACTCATATGTTAAATAACGGGGCAGATTTGAATTCAATAAAGGAGTTGTTAGGGCATTCAAGTTTGGCGTCTACACAAGTGTATACTAATAGTAGTTTATCTGAATTAAAAAAAGTGTATAAAGATGCGCATCCGAGAAGTCTGAAGTGATTTCTACACTATGTTTAACCACAAAAAATAATGATTATGAAGGTAAATGTTCATGCAGTTAACTTTACTGTTGACAGAAAGCTAGTAGATTTTGTCCAAGTTAGAATGGATAAGTTAGAAAAGTATTATGATAAAGTAGTTTCTTCGGATGTTTTTATGAAGGTTGAAAAGACAAGTGATAAAGAAAATAAAATTGTGGAGGTTAAAATTAATGTTCCTGGAGATGATTTTTTGGTAAAAAAACAATGTAAAACTTTTGAGGAAGCTATTGATTTGTCTGCTGAATCACTAGAGCGTTTGCTGGTTAAAAGAAAAGAAAAAATAAGATCTCATATTTAATTCAATTTTTTTTCAAAAAATGTTTTGATTAAGAGATAAAATCTATACATTTGCAGTCCGTTAGAAATAGCGGACTTTTTTATTGATATTTGCCAGCGTAGCTCAGTCGGCTAGAGCAGCTGATTTGTAATCAGCAGGTCGTGGGTTCGAGTCCCTCCGCCGGCTCTATTAGGTTCAAGCTTTGTTTTGAACACGTTCTTAAGGTTATGGTAATAAAGGGGAGATACTCAAGCGGCCAACGAGGGCAGACTGTAAATCTGCTGTGAAAACTTCGCAGGTTCGAATCCTGCTCTCCCCACAAATTAGAATGAAGATTATAGATAAGTGGGTATATGCTCTACGCTTCTTAATCAAGGATTCTGCCGACTTAGCTCAGGGGTAGAGTGCTTCCTTGGTAAGGAAGAGGTCACGGGTTCAATTCCCGTAGTTGGCTCAAGTAAGTAGGAAATTGAAATAAATATATAACTAAGATTAAAAATTAAGTAAAATGGCAAAGGAAAATTTTACCCGTAACAAGCCCCATTTGAACATTGGTACAATTGGGCACGTGGATCACGGAAAAACTACATTAACTGCGGCAATTACAAAAGTATTGTCTGATGCAGGTTACTGTCAAGCAAAATCATTTGATCAAATTGATAATGCTCCAGAAGAAAAAGAAAGAGGTATTACAATTAATACTTCTCACGTAGAGTATGAAACTTCTAACCGTCACTACGCTCACGTTGACTGTCCAGGTCACGCGGATTACGTTAAGAACATGGTTACTGGTGCTGCTCAAATGGACGGTGCTATTCTTGTTGTTGCGGCTACTGATGGACCAATGCCACAAACTCGTGAGCACATCCTTTTAGGTCGTCAAGTTGGTATTCCAAGAATCGTTGTATTCATGAACAAAGTGGATATGGTTGATGATGCTGAGTTGTTAGAATTAGTTGAGATGGAAATCAGAGACTTATTATCTTTCTACGAGTATGATGGAGATAACGGACCAGTTGTTCAAGGTTCTGCTTTAGGTGGATTGAATAATGATCCAGTATGGGTTCCTAAAATCATTGAATTGATGGAAGCTGTTGATGCTTGGATCGAAGAGCCAGAAAGAGATGTTAACAAACCTTTCTTGATGCCTGTTGAAGACGTATTCTCAATCACTGGTCGTGGAACTGTAGCTACAGGTCGTATCGAAACTGGTGTTGCTAATACTGGAGATCCAGTTGAAATCATTGGTATGGGAGCTGAGAAATTAACTTCTACAATCACTGGAGTTGAGATGTTCCGTAAAATCCTTGATAGAGGTGAAGCTGGAGATAACGTTGGTATCTTGTTAAGAGGTATTCAAAAAGAAGATATCAAAAGAGGAATGGTAATCTGTAAACCAGGTTCTGTTAAGCCTCACGATCACTTCAAAGCTGAGGTGTATATCTTGAAAAAAGAAGAAGGTGGACGTCACACTCCATTCCACAATAACTACCGTCCACAATTCTATGTACGTACAACTGACGTAACTGGTATTATTTCTTTACCAGCTGGTGTAGAGATGGTTATGCCTGGAGATAACTTAACTATTGAAGTTAAATTATTGAGCGAGATTGCATTAAACGTAGGTTTACGTTTTGCTATCCGTGAAGGTGGTAGAACTGTAGGTGCAGGTCAAGTTACTGAAATCCTTTAGTTTTTTAACTAAAACAAATAAACTAAGCCAGTAACGCTTTAGTTACTGGCTTTAATACGGGCGTAGTTCAAGGGTAGAATAGCGGTCTCCAAAACCGTTGATGGGGGTTCGAATCCCTCCGCCCGTGCAATATAAAACACAGAGTATAAATATGGCAAAAGTTGTTAATTACATTTCAGAGGCATTTGAAGAATTAAAGTCAAATGTTACTTGGCCAGCTTGGGCTGAGGTTCAACGTCTAACAATTGTTGTTGCTGTTTTTTCAGTACTATTCGCTTTGGCGACATGGGGAGTAGATGAAATGTTTGCAAAAGCATTAGAAGGATTTTTTAACTGGTTGAAAGCATAAATTTCTTGGGATGACTGAAAATAATTTGAAAAAGTGGTATGTCGTTCGTGCAGTAAGCGGGCAAGAAAATAAAGTAAAAGCATATATCGAGACTGAAATCGCTAGATTAGGGATGGAGGATTATGTATCTCAAGTATTGGTTCCTACAGAAAAAGTAGTTACTGTTAAAGAAGGAAAAAAAATTGCAAAAGACAAAGTTTATTTTCCTGGATATGTAATGATAGAGGCTAACTTGGTTGGTGAGATACCTCATATTATTAAGTCTATTACAAGTGTTATTGGTTTTTTAGGAGAAACTAAAGGTGGTGAACCAGTTCCTTTGAGAATGGCTGAAGTTAACCGTATGTTAGGAAAAGTAGATGAGTTAACAGTTAATACAGATACTCGTTCTATTCCATTTAATGTGGGAGAAACAATTAAGGTTATTGATGGACCTTTTAATGGTTTTAATGGAACTGTTGAAAAAATCAATGAAGAAAAGCGTAAACTTGAAGTTATGGTTAAGATTTTCGGAAGAAAAACACCATTAGAGTTGAGTTTTATGCAAGTGGAAAAAGTATAATTTTTGTTACACTATAATAATCACACAATCGCTTCCAATGATTGTCGTGTTAAATTTTTTAAAAAATGGCTAAAGAAATTAGTAAGGTAGTTAAACTACAAGTTAAGGGAGGTGCTGCGAATCCGTCGCCACCGGTTGGACCTGCTTTAGGAGCTGCTGGGGTGAACATCATGGAGTTCTGTAAGCAATTTAATGCTAGAACACAAGATAAACCTGGCAAAATATGCCCAGTACAAATTACTGTGTATAAAGACAAATCATTCGATTTTGTTGTTAAGACTCCTCCTGCAGCAGTTCAGTTAATGGAAGCTGCAAAGCTAAAATCTGGTTCAGGTGAGCCTAATCGTAAAAAAGTAGCTAGTGTTACTTGGGAACAAATTAGAGCTATTGCTGAAGACAAAATGCCAGACTTAAATGCATTCACTATCGAGTCTGCTATGAGTATGGTTGCTGGAACAGCTAGATCTATGGGTATAACTGTATCAGGAGATTCTCCTTTTTAATTAAGAGAAAGACATGGCAAAATTGACAAAAAAGCAAAAAGAGGCTGCTTCAAAAATTGAAAAGAACAAATTATACTCTTTGAAAGATGCTGCTGCATTAATTAAAGAGGTTGCTTCTGCAAAATTTGATGAGTCTGTTGATATCGCAGTTAAATTGGGTGTAGATCCAAGAAAAGCGAATCAAATGGTGAGAGGTGTAGTAACATTGCCTCATGGAACTGGTAAGGATGTAAAAGTATTGGCTTTAGTTACTCCAGATAAAGAAGCAGAAGCTACTGCAGCTGGAGCTGATTATGTAGGTCTAGACGATTACTTACAAAAAATAAAAGATGGTTGGACAGATGTTGATGTTATCATCACTATGCCAGCTGTTATGGGTAAATTAGGTCCATTAGGTCGTATTTTAGGACCTAGAGGTTTAATGCCAAACCCTAAAACAGGTACTGTAACTATGGATGTTGCAAAAGCTGTTGCTGAGGTAAAAGCTGGTAAAATCGATTTCAAAGTTGATAAAACTGGTATTGTACATGCAGGAATTGGTAAAGTTTCTTTCGGAGCTGAGCAAATTTATGACAATGCACATGAAATTATTCAAACATTAATCAAACTTAAACCAACTGCTGCTAAAGGTACCTATATTAAAGGTATTCACCTTACAAGCACTATGAGTCCTGCTATTGCATTAGACCCAAAAGCAGTATAATTGGTAGTTAATAATTTTTAGTATGACTAGAGAAGAAAAATCAATCGCGATTGAAGATTTAACTGCACAGTTAGCTGGTACAAACATTGTATATGTATCTGATATTTCTGGGTTAGACGCAGAAACAACTTCAAACTTGAGAAGAGCTTGTTTTAAAGCAGGTATTAAATTAGAGGTAGTTAAAAACACTTTGCTTGTAAAAGCAATGGAAGCTTCTGATAATGATTATGGTGATTTGCCATCAGTATTGACTGGTAATAGTGCTATATTTATTGCAGATGTTGCAAATGCACCTGGAAAAATTATCAAAGATTTCAGAAAAAAAGCTGCTAAGCCAATTTTAAAAGGAGCTTACATCAATTCTGAGATTTATATTGGTGATGATCAATTAGATACTTTAGCTACAATTAAATCTAAAGAAGAGCTTATCGGAGAAATCATTGGATTGTTACAATCTCCAGCTCAAAGAGTTATTTCTGCTTTACAAAATCAATTCGCTAACAGCGAAGAGACTGAAGCTTAATATAACCAAGCAAGGACTAGTTCCTTGTTGCTTGAATTAGCGCACAATAAATAAATTATATTTTTACAAATCATTTTAAAACGATAGAAAAAATGGCAGATTTGAAACAATTCGCAGAGCAATTAGTTAATTTAACTGTAAAAGAAGTTAACGAATTAGCAACAATATTGAAAGATGAGTACGGTATCGAACCAGCTGCTGCAGCTGTAGTAGTTGCTGCTGGTGGTGGTGAAGGTGCTGCTGAAGAGGCTCAAACAGAATTTACAGTTGTATTGAAAGATGCAGGTGCATCTAAATTAGCTGTTGTGAAATTAGTAAAAGAACTTACAGGTTTAGGTTTGAAAGAAGCTAAAGATGTAGTTGATAGTGCTCCTAGCAACGTAAAAGAAGGTGTTTCTAAAGAAGAGGCTGAAGGTCTTAAAAAATCATTAGAAGAGGCTGGAGCTGTTGTTGAGTTAAAATAATTTCAACATAGTTTAAAATTAGGTTTAGGTCTTGGGTTTAATCACTCAAAGACCTAAACCATTTTTCGTATAATAAAATTTATTAAGTTTTATTATAAAATAGTTTAAAATACCTTAGAATTTTTAATCATTACGAAGAAAATAAATTAGCTAAAGAGCAATCTTTATTAATTTCTCAAGATGTATTGATTCTAAAAAAGAAAGTATAGATTGTTTTATAAATTAAACAGTGTTTCAAACACAAAAATTACTTTTTTTAATCAAAATTTTGTCCATTGATGCTAACAAATCAGACTGAAAGATTGAATTTTGCCTCTACAAAAAATATTCCTGACTATCCAGATTTTCTTGATGTTCAGGTGAAGTCATTTAAAGATTTTTTTCAATTAGAAACTAAATCAGACGAAAGAGGCGACGAAGGATTGTATAATACCTTCATGGAAAACTTTCCTATTACAGATACAAGAAACAATTTTGTATTGGAATTCCTTGATTATTTCGTAGATCCACCACGTTACACCATTCAAGAATGTATAGAAAGAGGTTTGACGTATAGTGTTCCTTTGAAGGCTAGACTTAAACTTTACTGTACAGATCCAGAACACGAAGATTTTGAAACTATTGTTCAAGACGTTTACCTTGGTACAATTCCTTACATGACACCAAGTGGTACTTTTGTAATCAATGGCGCTGAACGTGTTGTTGTGTCTCAATTGCACCGTTCTCCTGGTGTGTTCTTTGGACAATCATTCCATGCAAATGGAACTAAATTATATTCTGCAAGAGTTATTCCTTTTAAAGGCTCTTGGATTGAATTTTCTACCGATATTAATAGCGTAATGTATGCTTATATTGATAGAAAGAAAAAATTACCTGTAACAACTTTATTCCGTGCTATTGGATTTGAAAGAGATAAGGATATCCTTGAAATTTTTGATCTAGCCGAAGAAATTAAAGTTTCTAAAACAGGATTAAAAAAATATATTGGAAGAAAATTAGCTGCTCGTGTATTGAATACATGGCATGAGGATTTCGTAGATGAAGATACTGGTGAAGTAGTATCTATCGAGCGTAACGAGATTATTTTAGATAGAGATACAATTATCGACAAAGATAATGTAGAAGAAATTATTGATTCGAATGTTAAATCTATTTTGTTGCACAAAGAAGATAACAATCAAGTTGATTATTCTATCATTCATAATACGTTACAAAAAGATCCAACAAACTCTGAAAAAGAAGCTGTTGAGCATATCTACAGACAATTGCGTAATGCAGAACCGCCTGATGAAGAAACTGCTCGTGGCATTATAGATAAATTATTTTTCTCTGACCAACGTTACAACTTAGGTGAAGTAGGTCGTTATAGAATTAATAAAAAATTAGGTTTAGATACTCCAATGGAAAAGCAAGTGCTTACCAAGGAAGATATCATAACTATTGTTAAATATTTGATTGAATTGATCAACTCAAAAGCTGAGATTGATGATATTGATCACTTATCAAACCGTCGTGTTAGAACAGTTGGTGAACAATTGTCACAACAATTCGGTGTTGGTTTAGCGCGTATGGCTAGAACCATTAGAGAGCGTATGAACGTTAGAGATAACGAGGTGTTTACACCGATAGATTTGATTAATGCAAAAACATTATCTTCTGTTATCAACTCTTTCTTTGGAACGAATCAGTTATCTCAATTTATGGATCAAACGAATCCATTAGCTGAGATTACGCACAAAAGAAGATTATCTGCACTTGGACCAGGTGGACTTTCTCGTGAAAGAGCAGGTTTTGAGGTTCGTGACGTTCACTATACGCACTATGGTCGTTTATGTCCTATTGAAACTCCTGAGGGACCAAACATTGGTTTGATTTCATCTCTTGGTGTATATGCCAAAGTAAATGGAATGGGATTCATTGAGACTCCTTACCGTAAAGTTTCAAATGGTGTAGTTGATTTAGAATCAACTCCTGTTTACTTAAGTGCAGAAGAAGAAGAAGGTATGATGATTTCTCAAGCAAACATTGAAATGGATGCGACAGGAAAAATTACTGCTGATAATGTAATTGCAAGACAAGAAGGTGATTTTCCTGTAATTGAGCCAAGTCAAGTAGATTATGCAGACGTTGCCCCAAATCAAATTGCATCTATTTCTGCATCATTGATTCCTTTCTTGGAGCATGATGATGCGAACCGTGCTTTGATGGGATCTAACATGATGCGTCAAGCGGTACCTTTAATTCGTCCAGAAGCCCCTATTGTTGGAACTGGTTTAGAGCGTCAAGTAGCTTCAGATTCTAGAGTATTGATTAATGCTGAAGGTGATGGAGTTGTTGAATATGTTGATGCTAACATTATTACTATCAAATACGATCGTTCTGAGGAAGAAAGAATGGTAAGTTTTGAACCTGATGAAAAAACGTATAACCTAATTAAATTTAGAAAAACGAACCAAGGAACAAGTATCAACTTGAAACCTATCGTAAGAAAAGGGGATAGAGTTGTTCTAGGTCAAGTTTTATCTGAAGGATATGCTACTCAAAACGGTGAATTAGCTTTAGGTCGTAACCTTAAAGTGGCGTTTATGCCATGGAAAGGATACAACTTTGAGGATGCGATTGTAATTTCTGAAAAAGTTGTTCGCGATGATATATTTACTTCTATTCATATTGATGATTATTCATTAGAAGTTAGAGATACTAAATTAGGTAACGAAGAGTTGACTAATGATATTCCTAACGTTTCTGAAGAAGCTACCAAAGATTTGGATGAAAATGGTATGATCAGAATTGGTGCAGAGGTAAAACCTGGCGATATTTTGATTGGAAAAATTACTCCAAAAGGAGAGTCTGATCCAACACCAGAAGAAAAATTACTACGTGCTATCTTTGGTGATAAAGCTGGTGATGTAAAAGATGCTTCATTAAAAGCTTCTCCTTCATTACACGGTGTAGTTTTAGATAAAAAATTATTTGCAAGAGCAGTAAAAGATAAACGTAAACGTACTCAGGATAAAGATGCTTTAGGCGCTTTAGAAATGGAGTTTGAAGTTAAATTTGTTGAATTAAAAGACAGATTGATTGAAAAGCTTTTCCTAATAGTTAACGGAAAAACATCTCAAGGAGTAATGAATGATTTGGGTGAAGAAGTATTACCAAAAGGTAAAAAATACACTCAAAAAATGTTGTATGCTGTTGAAGATTTCGCTCACTTAAGTAAAGGTCAATGGGTTGCAGATGATGTGACTAACAAAATGGTTAATGATTTAATTCATAACTATAAAATTAAATTGAACGATTTACAAGGAGCTTTACGTAGAGAGAAATTCACTATTACTGTTGGTGACGAATTACCATCTGGAATTTTGAAATTAGCTAAAGTATATATTGCTAAGAAACGTAAATTGAAAGTTGGGGATAAAATGGCGGGACGTCACGGTAACAAAGGTATTGTTGCTCGTATTGTTCGTCATGAAGATATGCCTTTCTTAGAAGATGGAACTCCTGTTGATATTGTGTTGAACCCACTTGGTGTACCTTCACGTATGAACATTGGTCAGATATATGAAACAGTTTTAGGATGGGCTGGAATGAATTTGGGTAGAAAATTTGCTACTCCAATTTTTGATGGTGCTTCTCTTGAACAAATCAATGCTTTAACAGATGAAGCTGGTGTACCACGTTTTGGACATACCCACCTTTACGATGGTGGTACTGGAGAACGTTTCCATCAAGCAGCTACAGTTGGTGTGATTTATATGTTAAAATTAGGTCACATGGTAGATGATAAGATGCACGCTCGTTCTATTGGTCCATACTCGTTGATTACTCAACAACCACTTGGAGGTAAAGCTCAATTTGGAGGTCAGCGCTTTGGAGAGATGGAGGTATGGGCACTTGAGGCTTATGGAGCATCAAGTACATTACGTGAAATCTTAACTGTAAAATCGGATGATGTTATTGGTAGAGCAAAAACTTACGAAGCAATCGTTAAGGGAGAATCTATGCCAGAACCAGGATTACCTGAATCATTCAACGTATTGATGCACGAATTGAAAGGTCTTGGTCTTGACATTCGTTTAGAAGAATAATTAAATCACAGTAATCAGTTCCATTTTTTGGGACTGATTACTATTTATAAAAGTTTTTAGGATTTATACCCGTAAACCGTTCCGATTTTTTATGTTGATTCTCAGGAAACACATAACTAGCACTTCAGAGAGAAGTTTAGAGAAGTAATCCGTGGTAATAGAGCTTAATGAATTTTGATGATATAGTAATTACTATTTTGTCTTTAATTCATAAATCTAAAATCAATTTTTAATTGCAAATAAATCAATAGTAAAAACTATGATGAATAATAGAAACAACAATAAAGATAAGAATCCTGTAAAAAGATTCAATAAAATTTCGATAGGATTAGCTTCTCCAGAATCTATCTTGAAAGAGTCAAGAGGAGAGGTGTTAAAGCCTGAGACTATCAACTACAGAACACATAAGCCAGAACGTGATGGGCTTTTTTGTGAAAGAATTTTCGGCCCTGTTAAGGATTTTGAATGTGCCTGTGGTAAGTACAAAAGAATTCGTTACAAGGGAATTATCTGCGACCGTTGTGGTGTAGAAGTAACTGAAAAGAAAGTTAGAAGAGATAGAGTAGGTCACATCAATTTGGTTGTGCCAATCGCTCATATCTGGTATTTCCGTTCTTTGCCTAATAAAATTGGTTATATTTTAGGATTACCGTCTAAGAAGTTAGACATGATTATCTACTACGAAAGATATGTTGTAATTCAAGCTGGTATTGCAAAAAATGCTGATGGAGAATCTTTACAACGTTTAGATTTCTTAACAGAAGAAGAGTATTTGAATATTTTAGATACTTTGCCTGCTGATAATCAATATTTAGATGATTTTGATCCTAATAAATTTGTAGCCAAAATGGGTGCAGAATGTATTATGGATTTATTAGCGCGTATCGATTTAGATGAGCTTTCTTATAGTTTACGTCATAGTGCCAATAATGAAACTTCTAAACAAAGAAAAACTGAAGCATTAAAACGTCTTCAAGTTGTTGAATCTTTCCGTGAGTCTAACTTAAATCGTGAGAATCGTCCTGAATGGATGATTATGAAAGTGATTCCTGTTATTCCACCAGAATTACGTCCTTTAGTGCCACTTGATGGAGGTCGTTTTGCTACTTCAGATTTGAATGATTTATACCGTCGTGTAATTATACGTAATAACCGTTTGAAAAGATTAATGGAGATTAAAGCTCCTGAAGTTATCTTGAGAAATGAAAAACGTATGTTGCAAGAATCTGTAGATTCATTGTTTGACAACACTCGTAAAGCTTCTGCTGTTAAAACTGAATCTAACCGTCCATTGAAGTCACTTTCTGACTCTTTGAAAGGTAAGCAAGGTCGTTTCCGTCAAAACTTACTTGGAAAACGTGTGGATTATTCTGCTCGTTCTGTAATTGTTGTTGGACCAGAAATGAAATTGTTTGAATGTGGTTTGCCAAAAGATATGGCAGCTGAATTATACAAACCATTCGTTATTCGTAAGTTGATCGAAAGAGGTATTGTAAAAACAGTTAAATCTGCTAAAAAAATAATTGACAAAAAAGAGCCAGTTGTATGGGATATTCTTGAGAATGTAATCAAAGGACATCCAGTATTGCTTAACCGTGCTCCTACTTTACACCGTTTAGGTATTCAAGCATTCCAACCAAAATTAATTGAAGGTAAAGCAATTCAATTGCACCCATTAGTATGTACGGCGTTCAACGCGGATTTTGATGGGGATCAGATGGCGGTTCACTTGCCATTAGGACCTGAAGCTATTTTGGAAGCGCAATTATTGATGCTAGCTTCTCACAATATCTTGAACCCTGCGAATGGTGCTCCTATTACAGTACCTTCTCAGGATATGGTTTTGGGTCTTTATTATATGACCAAAGAACGTTTAACTACTCCAGAATTAACTATTCTTGGTGAAGGTTTGACTTTTTATTCTGCAGAAGAGGTAAATATTGCCTTGAATGAAGGAAGATTAGAGTTGAATGCTCGTGTGAAAATCAGAGCAAAAGATTTTAATGAAAATGGCGAATTGGTATACAAAATTATTCAAACAACGGCTGGACGTGTATTGTTTAATGAAGTAGTACCAGAAGCTGCAGGATATATCAATGATGTATTAACTAAGAAAAACTTAAGAGATATTATCGGTCACGTATTAAGTTCGACTGATGTACCTACTACAGCTGCCTTCTTAGATAATATGAAAAATATGGGTTATAAGTTCGCTTTCAAAGGAGGTTTATCTTTCTCTTTAGGTGATATTAGAATTCCAGAACAAAAAACAAAGTTAATTGCTGATGCAAGAGAGCAAGTAGAAGGAATTTCTGCTAACTATAACATGGGTCTTATTACCAATAACGAGCGTTACAACCAAGTTATTGACGTATGGACTTCTGCTAATGCTCAATTGACGGAGTTAGCAATGAAGAATATTAGAGAAGACCAACAAGGATTCAACTCAGTTTATATGATGCTTGATTCTGGGGCGAGGGGATCTAAAGAACAAATTCGTCAGTTAACTGGTATGCGTGGTTTGATGGCTAAGCCTAAAAAATCTACTGCTGGTGGTGGAGAAATTATTGAAAACCCGATTCTTTCTAACTTTAAAGAAGGTCTTTCTATCCTTGAGTACTTTATTTCTACTCACGGTGCTCGTAAAGGTCTTGCGGATACGGCGTTGAAAACGGCGGATGCTGGATACCTAACTCGTAGGTTGCATGACGTTTCTCAAGATGTTATTGTTAATATTGACGATTGTGGTACATTAAGAGGTGTTGAAGTTTCTGCATTGAAGAAAAACGAGGAAATCGTTGAATCTTTAGGTGAAAGAATCTTAGGACGTGTTGCATTGCAAGATGTAATTAATCCTTTAACTACTGATATTTTAGTTCACGCAGGACAACAAATCACAGAATCTATTGTAAAAGCAATCGAAGCTTCTCCAGTAGAAAAAGTTGAAGTTCGTTCTCCATTAACTTGTGAGGCAACAAAAGGAATTTGTGCAAAATGTTACGGTAGAAACTTAGCTACAGGTAAGATGACACAAAAAGGAGAAGCTGTTGGAGTTATTGCTGCACAGTCTATTGGTGAGCCAGGTACACAGTTAACATTGCGTACATTCCACGTTGGAGGGGTTGCTGGAGGTATCTCTGAAGATTCTAGTATTATTGCTCGTTTTGCAGGTAAATTAGAAATCGAGGATTTGAAAACAGTAAAAGGTGAAGATAACGAAGGAAACTCTGTTGATATCGTAGTATCTCGTTCTACTGAATTGAAATTAATCGACGAAAAAACAGGTATTTTATTAAGTACAAATAATATTCCTTACGGTTCTAGTATCTATGTTGCAGATGGACAATCTGTTGCAAAAGGAGAAGTTATCTGTAAATGGGATCCATATAACGGGGTAATTGTTTCTGAGTTTACTGGTAAGATTGAGTACGAAGATTTAGAGCAAGGACAATCGTTCATGGTTGAAATCGATGAGCAAACTGGTTTCCAAGAAAAAGTAATTTCTGAGTCAAGAAACAAAAAATTAATCCCAACTTTATTGGTTTACGGTAAAGATGGCGAACTAATCCGTTCTTACAACTTACCAGTTGGGGCTCACTTGATGGTAGAGAATGGTGAGAAAATTAAAGCAGGTAAAGTATTGGTAAAAATCCCACGTCGTTCTTCAAAATCAGGCGATATCACGGGAGGTTTACCAAGAATTACAGAGTTGTTAGAAGCTCGTAATCCATCTAATCCAGCTGTAGTTTCTGAAATTGACGGGGTAGTTTCTTTTGGGAAAATCAAAAGAGGTAACCGCGAAATTATCATCGAGTCTAAATTTGGTGATGTTAGAAAATACTTGGTTAAATTATCAAGCCAGATTCTTGTTCAAGAGAATGACTTCGTAAGAGCAGGAGTACCATTGTCTGATGGTGCAATTACTCCAGACGATATCTTGAGAATCCAAGGACCAGCTGCGGTACAACAATACTTAGTAAATGAAATTCAAGAGGTTTACCGTTTACAAGGGGTAAAAATCAATGACAAGCACTTTGAGGTTGTAATCCGTCAAATGATGCGTAAAGTAAGAGTTCAAGATCCAGGAGATACGTTATTCTTAGAAGACCAATTGATTCATACTAAAGATTTCATCGTTCAAAACGACAATCTTTACGGAATGAAAGTGGTGGAAGATGCAGGTGATTCTTCGGTATTGAAACCAGGTCAAATCGTTACTCCACGTGAGTTACGTGACGAAAACTCTTTATTGAAACGTACAGATAAAAACTTGGTTGTAGCTCGTGATGTTATTACAGCAACTGCTACTCCAATTTTACAAGGTATTACAAGAGCATCGTTACAAACGAAATCATTTATCTCTGCTGCTTCTTTCCAAGAAACAACTAAAGTGTTAAACGAAGCTGCTGTGGCAGGTAAAGTTGACTTGTTAGAAGGCTTGAAAGAAAACGTAATTGTAGGTCATAGAATTCCTGCAGGTACGGGTATGAGAGAGTATGATAATACTATTGTAGGTTCAAAAGAAGACTACAATGATATGATGGCTAACAAAGAAGAGTACATATACTAATGTATTTAGAGATGTAAGATTACTATATTCAAAGACGATTTCGATCGTCTTTGAGTTTTTTAAATCACTACCTCTTTGAATCTTTAACTTTTTACTATGAAAGATCAACAAGAACAAATTAATATTGAGTTAGACGAGAGTATTGCAGAAGGAGTATATTCTAACTTGGCAATTATCAATCATTCTTCTTCGGAGTTTGTTTTGGATTTTGTGAGTATTATGCCTGGTTTGCCAAAAGCAAAAGTAAAGTCCAGAATAGTATTGACCCCACAACACGCGAAACGATTAATCAAAGCCTTGGCTGATAATGTTCATCGTTTTGAGTTAGCTCACGGTGAAATAAAAGATACAGAGCAAGCGCCAATTCCTTTGAATTTTGGCCCGACCGGACAAGCTTAAATACAAAAAGACTTCGTTAAGAAGTCTTTTTTTGTTTGGATTTATAAGTAAAACAAAAGCCAACTTTTTTGAGTTGGCTTTCTTGTATTAATCAAATTCTGAAGTAAAAAATAATTTAACGCTCGGGAATTTGCTTTGTGTCATTTGAATAGTAAAATCAGAATCGGCAAGAAATACTAGTTGGTTGTATTTGTCTTTGGCCAAAAACTTCTGTTTAATACGTTTGAATTCTTTGAATTCTTCGTTTTTAGCATCGTCTGGTTTTACCCAACAGGCTTTATGAACGGGGAAGTTTTCATAGGTACATTTTGCACCATATTCATGCTCCAAGCGATACTGAATCACCTCATATTGTAGCGCACCAACCGTACCGATTACTTTACGATTGTTCATTTCGAGTGTGAATAACTGGGCAACACCTTCGTCCATTAATTGATCAACACCTTTATCCAGTTGTTTTGCTTTTAACGGATCGGCATTATTGATGTATCTAAAGTGTTCTGGTGAGAAACTTGGAATTCCTTTGAAACTCATAATCTCGCCTTCGGTCAGCGTGTCACCAATTTTGAAATTCCCTGTATCGTGTAATCCTACAATATCTCCAGGATAAGAAATGTCTACAATCTCTTTTTTCTCCGCAAAAAAAGCATTTGGGCTAGAGAACTTTAAATTTTTCTTTTGGCGAACATGGTAATAGGGCTTGTTTCTTTCAAAAGTTCCCGATACAATTTTTATAAACGCCAAACGGTCTCTGTGTTTTGGATCCATATTCGCATGAATTTTAAACACAAAACCTGACATTTTCTCTTCTTTAGGATCTACCAATCTTGTTTCAGACTCTTTTGCTCTTGGAGAAGGGGCTATGCTTACAAAACAGTCTAGCAATTCTCTTACTCCGAAATTATTCAAAGCTGAACCAAAAAACACCGGTTGAATTTTTCCATCTAAATACTCTTGACGCTCAAATTTAGGGTAGACTTCATCAATCAATTCTAATTCTTCACGAAGTTTAGTAGCTGGTTTTTCTCCAATAATTTTTTCTAATTCTGGGTTTTGTACATCTGAGAAAGCAATTGTTTCTTCTATATTTTTTCGGCTATCACCGCTAAAAAGATTGATGTTTTGTTCCCATAAGTTATAGATTCCTTGAAAATCATAACCCATACCAATCGGGAAACTCAAAGGAGTTACAGTAAGACCCAATTTCTGTTCTACTTCATCCATTAGATCGAAGGCGTCTTTACCCTCACGGTCTAATTTGTTAATGAAAACAATCATTGGAATGTTTCTCATTCTACAAACGGCCACTAATTTTTCAGTTTGTTCCTCGACCCCTTTTGCAACGTCAATAACAACTATTACACTGTCTACAGCTGTTAAAGTTCTAAAAGTATCTTCAGCAAAATCCTTGTGACCAGGTGTGTCTAGGATGTTGATTTTTTTGTTCTTATAATTAAAAGCTAAAACGGAGGTTGAAACTGAGATCCCTCTTTGACGCTCAATTTCCATAAAATCACTTGTGGCTCCTTTTTTTATTTTATTGCTTTTTACAGCACCAGCCTCTTGAATAGCTCCTCCAAAAAGTAATAATTTTTCCGTTAGTGTGGTTTTTCCAGCATCAGGATGCGAAATAATTCCAAACGTTCTTCTGCGTTGTATTTCTTCTAAAAAACTCATAGTAATAAAAATAGTGTGCAAAAGTACTACTTATAATTTCGAATAAAAAATCTGATGCAAATTCTATTGGTAAAACTTAGAATTGATTTTTTTAGAAATCATCTAAGCGTAATAATTTTTTGTTAATAGTAGGTAGTATAGTTGTATAATGTCTTTGAATTGCTATTTTTGTTTGCAATATGTTTACTTTTTTTCAATAGTAATTTTAGTGCTAAATAGCTTCCTATTTGTTGGGTGAATTAGCTTTTACAGTTTTGATAAGAGTACTCTTTTTGTAAATAATATTAATACATACAATTTAACCTTTTTTCGATGAAGTTTTTAAAATACAATTTTGTACTTCCTATTTGTTTAGTTTTAATGGTCTCTTTTGCAATGAATGCGCAAGAAGTGATAAAAGAAAAAGCAACTGAGGCAGTAAAAGAAAATCCAACGAAACGCCAAAAAGTAGATGGAGTAATAGCAACAGTTGGAGATTATATTGTATTAGATTCAGATATTGACAAGTCATTTTTAGAGATTACCGCAGGAGGTGGTTCTGTTAGTGGTGTTTCAAGATGTCAAATGCTTGGAAAATTATTAGAAGACAAACTATACGCTCACCAAGCCATTCAGGATAGTATTGTAGTTTCAGACTCTGATATCAAAGGAATGATGGAAGATCGTTTGAACTATATGGTTGAGAATTTAGGATCTATGGACAAAGTAGTAGAGATGTACAAAAAAAGTTCCGAAGAAGAACTTAGATCTACATTTTTCGATGTTTTGAAAGAGCAAAAACTAAGTTCAGAAATGGGTAAAAAAATTGTTGATGGTGTAGAAATCACTCCAGAAGAAGTTCGTAATTACTTTAAAGCGATCCCAAAAGCAGATTTACCTACGTTTGGAGCCGAAATGGAAGTAGCACAAATAGTAGTCGCACCAAAAGTAACACAAGAAGACAAGCAAAAAGTTATAGATCGTTTAAAAGGATTTAAAAAAGAGGTTGAGGCAGGCGCTAGTTTTTCTACAAAAGCAGTGTTGTATACACAAGATCCAGGGTCAAGATCCACAGGAGGTTTTTATAAGATGAATAGAAAGACGCCTTTTGTAAAAGAATTTAAAGAAGTAGCTTTCAAATTAGCCGAAGGAGAAATCTCTGAACCTTTTGAAACTGATTTTGGATTTCATATCATTTTAGTAGAGAAAATAAAAGGACAAGAATTAGAATTACGTCATATCCTACTTACTCCAACTGTTTCGGATGCATCCATTAAAGAAGCTAAAGAGAAAATCGACTTGATTAGAAAAAGAATCATCGATAAAGAAATCACTTTTGCTGAAGCAGCAAGAACAATTTCAGATGAAAAAGAAACAAGAGCCAATGGAGGTGCTTTGATTAATCCAAAAACACAAGATACTCGTTTTGAATTGACCAAAATGGATCCAAGTTTGTATAGCAGGGTTTCTAATCTTAAAGATCAAGAAATTTCTCAACCGTTTATGGAAGAGGATCAAGGGAAAAAGACTTTTAAAATTATAACTGTTACCAATAGAATCGATGAGCACACCGCTGATTATTCTAAAGATTATATTAAAATTAAAGATTTGGCTTTGAAAGAAAAACAAATCAAAGCAGTAGGAAAATGGTTTGAAGAAAAAATCAAAGAAACCTACATCAAAATTAATGGAGAGTACAGAGACTGCGCTTTTACGAATAACTGGTTGAAAAAATAATTTTTATAAAATAAATAAAAAGAGTTAGTTTTATGATTTCATAGACTAACTCTTTTTTAATTAAAACATACTTATATGTCAGATGTTGATGCGATTCATGCTTTAGTTCAAAAGCGAAACCAACTCAAAACAGAGATTGCAAAAATTATTGTAGGTCAAGATGATGTTATTGATCAAATTGTCCTTTCTATCTTCTCTGGTGGTCATGCATTGCTTGTTGGTGTGCCGGGTTTAGCAAAGACCTTAATGGTAAATACTTTAGCACAAGCACTTGGTTTGGATTTTAAGCGAATTCAGTTTACACCAGATTTGATGCCTTCTGATATTTTAGGAAGTGAAATTTTAGACGAAAATCGACACTTTAAATTTATTAAAGGACCCATTTTTTCTAATATTATTTTGGCCGATGAGATCAATAGGACTCCTCCAAAAACACAGGCGGCATTGTTAGAAGCGATGCAAGAACGTGCGGTTACTATTGCTGGACATAACTACAAGTTGGATTTGCCTTACTTTGTTTTGGCAACTCAAAACCCTATCGAACAAGAAGGAACTTATCCTTTGCCTGAGGCGCAGTTGGATCGATTTATGTTTGCTATAAAGTTAGATTATCCCTCATTTCTCGAAGAGGTGCAAGTAGTGAAAAATACAACTTCAGATGTAAAGTTGACTATCAATCCTTTATTCTCTGCGGAAGAAATTATAGAATATCAGCATTTAATTCGCCGCATACCTGTGGCAGACAATGTGATTGAGTATGCGGTAACCTTGGTTAGCAAAACACGTCCTAATAACCCTTTGTCCAATGATTACGTGAAGAACTATTTAGATTGGGGGGCAGGTCCAAGAGCTTCGCAAAACTTAATAATAGCGGCAAAGGCGAATGCAGCATTTCACGGAAAATTTTCTCCAGACATAGAAGATGTGAAGGCGGTCGCTACAGGAATTCTGCGTCATAGAATTATCAAGAATTACAAAGCAGATGCTGAAGGTATTTCGGAAGAAATGATCATAGAAAAGCTATTATAACGTTATAGTTGTCTTATTTAGAAAGGTTCTTTGTTTGAAATACAACAAAGGACCTTTTTTTATTTTGTCTCATATTTTCATATTGATAAAAAAATCTTTTTTAAATATTGAATAGATAAAAATTTAATAAAATATTGATATTTTATCAATAAAACATGCTTAAGTGCTGTTTTTGCCGATAATAATTTTCAAAAAGGGGACTTCTATTAAATTTTTTTAATTCTCGGCTTTAATTCCTAAATTTGCGTAAAAAAAATAATAACACTTAATTATTATGGCTTTTGGTATTGAAATATCCAATAAAAAGGGTCATTAACATACAACATTTATGAGCACTTACAACGATTACATCAAAGAGATTGAAGAACGTAAAGTACAAGGACTTCATCCTAAACCGATTGATGGGGCTGATTTACTAAGCGAAATCATCACTCAAATTAAAGATTTAAATAATGCTAATAGAGTAGATTCTCTTAATTTTTTCATTTACAATACAGTTCCAGGTACTACTCCTGCAGCGGGTGTAAAAGCTAAATTTTTGAAGGAAATTATTTTGGGTGAATCTGTGGTAGCTGAAATAACACCAGAGTTTGCTCTTGAATTGTTGTCGCATATGAAGGGAGGTCCTTCAATTGAAGTGTTATTAGATTTAGCATTAGGTAATGATGTTGCTATTGCAAAAGGAGCAGCGAATGTCTTAAAAACTCAAGTATATCTATATGATGCAGACACAGATCGTCTAGCAGCTTCATATAAAGGAGGTAACGAAATTGCAAAGGATATTTTAGAAAGTTATGCTAAAGCTGAGTTTTTTACAAAACTTCCAGATGTACAAGAAAAGATTGATGTTGTTACTTATGTAGCTGGTGAAGGAGATATCTCTACGGATTTATTGTCTCCAGGAAATCAAGCACATTCTCGTTCTGACCGCGAATTACACGGAAAATGTATGATTTCTCCACAAGCTCAGGAGGAAATTAAAGCACTTCAAGCACAATATCCAGATAAAAGTGTAATGCTAATTGCAGAAAAAGGGACTATGGGTGTAGGGTCTTCAAGAATGTCAGGTGTAAATAACGTGGCGCTTTGGACAGGAAAACAAGTAAGTCCATATATTCCATTTGTGAATATTGCCCCAATTGTTGCAGGAACAAACGGAATCTCACCAATTTTTCTTACTACTGTTGATGTTACGGGTGGTATCGGTTTAGATTTAAAAAATTGGGTGAAAAAAGTTGATGCAAATGGAGAGGTTCTTCGCAATGAAAGTGGTGATCCTATTTTAGAAGAGGTTTATTCTGTTGCTACAGGTACTGTTTTAACAATCAATACTAAAACCAAAAAGTTATACAAAGGAGATCAAGAATTGATAGATATTTCTAAGGCGTTTACTCCACAGAAAATGGAATTTATCAAAGCTGGTGGATCTTATGCAATTGTGTTTGGTAAAAAATTACAAACATTCGCTTCAAAAACTTTAGGGATTGATACTACTCCGGTATTTGCTCCATCAAAAGAGGTTTCTATCGAAGGACAAGGACTAACTGCAGTAGAAAAAATATTTAATAAAAACGCTGTAGGTACAACACCTGGTAAAGTGTTACATGCAGGTTCTGATGTTCGTGTTGAGGTAAATATTGTTGGTTCTCAAGATACAACAGGTTTAATGACTTCACAAGAACTTGAGTCTATGGCAGCTACCGTAATATCACCAATAGTTGATGGTGCTTATCAATCAGGTTGTCATACTGCCTCTGTTTGGGATAATAAATCGAAAGCGAATATCCCAAGATTAATGAAGTTTATGAATGACTTTGGTCTTATTACAGCGCGTGATCCAAAAGGAGTATATCATGCTATGACTGACGTTATTCACAAGGTTCTTAATGATATTACTGTAGATGAGTGGGCAATTATTATTGGTGGTGACTCACATACAAGAATGTCAAAAGGAGTAGCTTTTGGTGCTGATTCGGGTACTGTTGCGCTTGCGTTGGCTACTGGTGAAGCTTCTATGCCAATTCCAGAATCTGTGAAGGTAACTTTCAAAGGAAATATGAAAAACTATATGGATTTCCGTGATGTTGTTCATGCTACACAATCTCAAATGCTTCAACAATTTGGTGGAGAGAATGTGTTTCAAGGAAGAATTATTGAGGTTCATATCGGAACATTAACCGCAGATCAAGCTTTTACATTTACAGACTGGACAGCTGAAATGAAAGCTAAAGCATCTATTTGTATTTCAGAGGATGCCACTTTAATTGAATCATTAGAAATTGCAAAAAGCAGAATCCAAATCATGATTGATAAAGGAATGGATAATGCTAAGCAAGTTTTAAAAGGATTAATCAACAAAGCGGATAAGAGAATTGCTGAAATTAAATCAGGAGAAAAACCAGCTTTAACTCCAGATGCAAATGCTAAATACTATGCTGAAGTTGTTATTGACCTAGATGTTATTGCTGAGCCAATGATTGCTGATCCAGATGTTAATAATGCTGATGTTTCTAAACGTTATACGCACGATACCATTAGACCACTTTCTTTTTATGGAGGAGTGAAAAAAGTTGATCTTGGTTTTGTTGGATCATGTATGGTACACAAAGGAGATATGAAAATTCTAGCGCAAATGCTTAAAAATGTAGAAGCGCAATATGGTAAAGTTGAATTTAAAGCGCCTCTTGTGGTTGCGCCACCAACTTATAACATTGTTGACGAATTGAAAGCTGAAGGAGATTGGGAAGTTTTACAAAAATACTCTGGTTTCGAATTTGATGATAATGCTCCAAAAGGGGTTGCGCGTACAGGATATGAAAACATTTTATATCTAGAACGTCCAGGTTGTAATTTATGTATGGGTAACCAAGAAAAAGCAGCCAAAGGAGATACTGTTATGGCTACTTCAACTCGTCTTTTCCAAGGAAGAGTAGTGGAAGACGCAGAAGGTAAAAAGGGTGAATCATTACTTTCTTCAACTCCAGTTGTTGTATTGTCTACTATTTTAGGAAGAACTCCTACTATCGAAGAATATACAGCTGCAGTGAAAGGGATTAATCTAACACAGTTTGCACCATCTCATAAATTATTAGTAAATAACTAAACCTATTGGTTTTAACTATAATTTAAAAGCCTGAGTCTATGGATTCGGGCTTTTTTTATGCTTGATTTTTTGTAACTTGGAGGGATAATAAATTAGTATTAATTTTATTTAAATCTTATGGCATTCGATATTGAAATGATTGAGAAAGTATATAAAAATATACCTTCTCGTGTAGATAGAGCTCGTGAACTTGTTGGACGTCCACTTACACTAACAGAAAAGATTTTGTACGCTCATTTATGGGAAAAAATCCCGACAGAACACTTTAAAAGAGGTGTTGATTATGTTGATTTCGCTCCAGATAGAGTAGCGTGTCAAGACGCTACAGCACAAATGGCTTTGCTGCAATTCATGCATGCTGGCAAGAAGATAGTTGCAGTACCTACAACAGTGCACTGCGATCACTTAATTCAAGCAAAATCTGGTGCAACAGAAGATTTAGCCTTTGCTAACAAACAATCCAAAGAAGTTTTTGATTTTCTTTCATCTGTTTCAAATAAATATGGTATTGGTTTTTGGAAACCAGGCTCGGGTATTATTCATCAAATTGTACTAGAAAACTATGCTTTTCCAGGCGGAATGATGATTGGAACAGATTCTCATACGGTCAACGCAGGAGGATTAGGAATGTTAGCCATAGGTGTAGGTGGAGCAGATGCTGTAGATGTGATGTCAGGAATGTCTTGGGAATTAAAGTTCCCTAAGTTAATTGGAGTTAAATTGACGGGAAAACTTAACGGTTGGACTGCTCCAAAAGATGTGATATTAAAAGTAGCTGATATTCTTACAGTAAAAGGAGGAACTGGAGCTGTTGTGGAATATTTTGGTGAAGGAGCTCTAAATATGTCTTGCACAGGAAAAGGGACGATATGTAATATGGGTGCCGAAATTGGTGCGACAACCTCTACATTTGGTTATGATGATGCTATGCGCAGGTATTTAGCAGCAACAGGGAGACAGCAAGTAGTAGATGCAGCGGATAAAGTGGCTTCTTATTTAACCGCTGATCCAGAAGTTTATGCTAATCCTGAAAAGTATTTTGATCAATTGATTGAGATTAATTTGTCAGAATTAGAGCCACATATCAATGGGCCATTCACTCCAGACAGAGGAACTCCAGTTTCGAAAATGAAGGAGGAAGCAGCGGCGAATGGTTGGCCTATTAAAGTAGAATGGGGACTTATTGGTTCTTGTACCAATTCATCTTATGAAGATATGGCTCGAGCAGCTTCTATTGTAAATCAAGCAGTAGAACACGGAATCTCACCAAAGGCTGAATTTGGAATAAATCCTGGTTCTGAACAAATTCGATATACCATCGAGAGAGACGGTATTATAGCAACTTTCGAAAAAATGGGAACGAAAGTGTTTACCAATGCTTGCGGACCATGTATAGGACAATGGGACAGGGCAGGAGCTGATAAAGGAGAAAAAAACACAATCGTGCATTCTTTCAATCGAAATTTTTCTAAACGAGCTGATGGAAATCCAAATACACACGCTTTTGTAACTTCTCCAGAAATGGTGGCGGCTCTTGCAATTTCAGGAAGATTGGATTTTAATCCATTAACGGATACCTTGCTGAATGATAATGGAGAAGAAGTGAAATTGAAAGCTCCTTTTGGAGATGAATTACCCAAAAGAGGATTTGATGTTGAAGATGCAGGTTTTCAAGCTCCAGCCGAAGATGGCTCAAATGTTCAAATCGTAGTCAGTCCTACTTCAGACCGTTTGCAATTATTGGCACCGTTTGAGGCTTGGGATGGACAAAACATTACTGGAGCTAAGCTATTGATTAAAGCATTTGGAAAATGTACCACAGATCATATTTCAATGGCGGGTCCATGGTTGCGTTTTCGTGGACATTTGGATAATATATCTAACAATATGCTGATTGGAGCAATTAATGCTTTTAATCAAAAAGCGAACGAAGTGAAAAATCAGTTAACGGGAAGCTATGAAGCTGTGCCAACGGTTCAAAGAGCTTATAAGGCAGCTGGAATTCCATCGATAGTAGTAGGTGATCATAATTACGGAGAAGGTTCTTCACGTGAGCATGCTGCAATGGAGCCTCGTTTCTTAGGAGTTAAAGCAGTTTTGGTAAAATCATTTGCCCGAATTCATGAAACGAATTTGAAGAAACAAGGAATGTTGGCCATAACATTTGCTAACGAGTTGGACTACGATAAAATTCAAGAAGATGATACTTTTAATTTCTTAGATTTAACAGAATTTGCTCCTGGTAAACCTTTAACTATTGAGCTAGTGCATGCCAATGGAACTTCAGAAATTATTCTTGGGAATCATACGTATAACGCTGGTCAAATAGGTTGGTTTGTGGCCGGTTCCGCATTAAACTTAATTGCTTCAGCAGGACAATAGTACAATAAAATACACGTTCATAAAGAAAGCTCCTTAGGTAACTTTGGAGCTTTTTTGTTTTTCATTATAGTACTATAAGTAGATTTTATAATAGTTTTAACATTTTTAATTTATTAAAAAAAAGTATATTTGTAAAACTTGATAAAAATGTGATTTTTAGATTAAAAATGCCCTTTTTTTTAATCTAATTTCTGTGAAATAAGCTTTTAGATAAAAATAATACCACAATTTGTAAAAAATAAGGATGAAGTACTTTGGAATACTATTTTGGCTTTTGGTTTGTACCACGACAACTGTTTTTTCACAAGAAAAATTTATTAAACACAAAATTTCTCAGGGCGAAACCATTTCTTCAATAGCTGAAAAATACAATATTAGTCAAAAAGTAATTTTTAATTTAAATCCAAAAGCTTCAGGGATTTTAAAATTGAATTCGGTATTAAAAATTCCAAATAAGAATTATAAAAAGGAAGTTGCCAAAAAAGAGTTAGCAGCTAAAAAGAAAAACACCAAAGAGATAGATTATCTTGTTTTACCCAAAGAAACATTGTTTGGTATTGCTAAGAAATTCAATGTTAGAGTCGAAGAAATTAAAAAAAGTAATCCTTCAATAGAAAAATCAGGGTTACAAATTGGAGAGAAAATAAAAGTAATTGTTCCTGAAAACTTCGAGTTGAAAGAAGAGCCAGCGGTTGCTATCTCAAACGATTCTGAGCAAAAAAATACAACTATCCCTTCAAATACTATCGCTATTAGTGAATTTGTTGCTCCAAATACTTCAACAGAAGGACAGCAAATCCATGAAGTAATAGCAAGTGAAACAAAGTATGGTATCTCAAAACGCTATGGGATTTCGGTTGAAGAACTTGAAAAATTGAACCCCAATATTGTAGCCAAAGGTCTTGAAATAGGTCAGAAACTGAATGTGCCTTTGCAAAATAAAGAAACTATAGTGATTCAAACTGTTGAGGTTTCGAGTCCATCTCAAGTTAAAGAAGTAACTTCAGTTGAAGTAAACAAAGAGCAAGTGGTAGCAGAAACATCGGTTTCAAATACGGTTGCCTCTCCTGAGACTACTGCTATCGTTCATGAAGTTTTGCCTAAAGAAACTAAGTTTGGTATTGCCAAAAAGTACGGAATTACTGTTGCGGAATTGGACAAACTAAATCCTTCGATTCATAAAAAATTGAGAGTTGGGGCAATCTTAAAAATTAAAGAGGGAACCACTGCAGTAGTAGCTGTGAATGAAACGGAAACCAAGGTGGATTCAACAGTTGTGGAGTCCAGTTCTGAGAAGTTCTTTGGGGATTATTCCATTGCAGATGATTTAATTGCCAAAGCATCTGATAATTTAGGGATTCGGTACAGGTCTGGTGGTACGACAAGAGCAGGTTTTGATTGTTCTGGTTTAATGTGTTCTACATTCAGTGCTTTAGATATTAAACTTCCAAGGTCTTCCAATGAAATGTCCAATATTGGGATAAGAGTTACACTTACAGAAGCCAAAAAAGGAGACTTGATTTTCTTTAAAACCAGAGGCAGCGGACGCATCAACCATGTAGGAATGGTAGTAGATGTGGTAGGGGATGAGATTAAGTTTATTCATTCTTCTACCAATAGTGGTGTAATCATTTCTTCAACAAAAGAAGGATATTACCATCGAAATTTTGCCCAAGTTAATCGTGTTTTAAAGTAAGTTACTCTTTCTTTTCTTTAAACAATTCGATGTTGTTTTTCGAAATTCTTTTTTTTAGCCACATCTTAAGTTTGTCTTCATCGCTAGTACTTAATGTTTTTGTGCTGTTATAAATTGCTACAGTTTTAGTAATTGTGCTATCCGTATTTTCATTAAAAGTATGATTCGCCAAGGAAATGTTTTTGATTTGAGGAAACAAAATAATGATTTCTTCTCTCAATGCTTTGTTGTTGTAAGTGTTCTGCTTTAGCTTGTTTTCTAAATTGAGTATCATTAAGTCTTTTTCATTTTCTTTCGCTTTTTCGGTAGCGTTGTTTTCCATAATGTACTTCTTAATATCGGTGGTATCTTGTTTAATTACCAATTGGGTGTTTTCGATATTGTATTTTTTTAATGCAGTACTTAAATTTTGAATCTCTTGTTTGTTTATTTTTTTGTTCAAAAAAGCCAATTCAATACTTCTTGGGTTTTTGTTGTAATTGATTTTTTGATACAAAATAGCAAACCCTTTATCATTAAATTCTTCATTTAAAAACAACTCCACTTTTTGTTTGTATTTTTTTTCTTGTGCTAGTAAATAAGCAAAATAGACACTTGGCACAATTAGCAAAACAATAATTGTTGTTATGGTGTATTTTATTTGTTTGCGGTATTTTGGGTCTACATGAGTGACTTCAGGATACTGTAAATACTTTACGATAACAAAGGTAGAAATACAGATAAAAACACAATTTATAGTGTATAAAAACAGGGCTCCAAAAAAATATTTCCAGTTGCCGATAGCGAGTCCATATCCAGCAGTACACAAAGGAGGCATTAAGGCTGTAGCAATAGCAACACCTGGTATAGGATTTCCTTTTTCAACTCTAGTAATTGTAATTACTCCCACAAGACCACCAAAAAAGGCAATCAAAATATCGTAAATATTGGGCGAGGTGCGAGCCAATAATTCGGATTGTGTTTCCTTAAATGGAGACAGTATGAAATAAATAGTAGAAACAAACAAACTGACTAAAGTGGCAATAACGAGATTTTTGGCTGCTTTTTTTAATAATTCAAAATCATAAATACCTAAGCTAAAACCCGCGCCAACAATAGGCCCCATTAGCGGTGAGATAAGCATAGCCCCAATAATCACAGCAGTTGAGTTGACGTTGAGTCCTACAGAAGCGACTACAATAGCACAAGCCAAAATCCAAACGGTAGCCCCACGAAAGGAAATATTCGCCTTTACATTTTCTAAAACTTTTTGTTTGTTTTCTTCTCCAGTATGTAAGTCAAGGAATTTTTGTAATCGATTCATAGTATTCTGAATTAAAAAATGGTACAATAAAGTTAAGCAATTAAAAATTGGCATAAAAAAAACGTTGAAATTAGTTCAACGTCCTAGAGCTGTTATAAAAATTAGGTTTTAGTTCTTAGTAAAGGTCAAATAATCAGTTCCACCATTGCCACCGCTTACGTCTTTTAGTTTAATTACTGTTGAAGTTCTTTCAATGATTTCCCAGTCATCTGTTAGTTCAAGAAAAGTAGCAGGAGAAGCGAAAGCGATATTGAAATCCAAGTCACTTATGCTATTGTCATCATCGCTATTGCTATCAGTGACAGACCAAGTGCCCGTTTGTGTTAATGTGCCGTTAGTAGCAGTTAGAACACCATTGCTGCCAAACGTAAAGTTATAACCAGAAAAATTGCTTGTTTCTTCTTTGTCAGTATCAAAGTAATAAGTGATTTTCCATGTTCCAGATGCTACTATAGAAGTAACACTGCTTATAGAATTTGTTCCGTTAGAGTTACTGTCATCGGAACTACAAGAAAGAAAAAAGACAGTAACCAAAAGCAGTACAATGCTTTGTTTGTTGATAAAATGGATTGTTTTCATATAATGTGGTATTTAAAATTTAAATGGTAACGGAAAATAATCTGATATATTGTATGTTGTTAAAAATCAATTATTTATTCGGAAACTACAGTTTTTAAGTGTATGAATACCTGCTTAGAAATTTTAGCGGCTACTATGGTTGGTATTTCAATATTGAAGTCGTCTGTGTTTACGACAAAGGTAGATTGGATTTCAATTCCCTTGGCTATTTTTTTAAGCCAAGCTTTGCTAATGATGGGTTTGGATTTTCCGTGTATTTTTAGAATTCCTTTTATTTGGTATTCTGTAGGGGTTTGGGTTACAAATTTGTAATCAAATTTATCAATTCTACCAATAAAAGTTGCTTTGGGATAACGATCGCTCTCTAAATAGTTTTCATTAAAATGAGTGCGCATCAAATCTCTTTTGAACTTAAAATCTTTGATAAAAACGGTACAGCTAATTTCGCCAGTTTTTATTTCAACAGAGAAAATGACCTCCTCATTAATGGCTTTCACTTCCTCAAAAAAAGGTACTGAAGCTTCAAATGAAATTACCCCTTTTGAGTCAGATAATTGTTCTTGAGCTTGAATTATGAGTGTAAACGACAAGAAAAAAAGAGAAACTATTTTTTTCATAAGTCAAGAGATATTGTATCTCTTAAAGTTACACATTTTAATTATTATAAACGATTGTTTATTAGGTTTTTATTGTAGTTGCAACTGAATGTTGTACTTGGTGATATTGGCTAAGTTTTCTGTTGAACAATAATCAAATTCTTCTTCGTGTTCTTCGTGTTCTTTTTTGAGTTCTATTTGTTTTAAACAATTGCTAAAGCGTCGCACATCATTTAGGGTTTTTAATTGTAAGCCTGGAACGGCAACGCTTTTTCCGCTAGCATCTTTGGCAACCATCGTAAAATAAGAGGAATTACAATGTTTTATGGCTCCAGTTTGAATGTTTTCTGCTTCTACTCGAATGCCAACAATCATTGAACTTCTTCCAACATAATTCACAGAGGCTTTCATAGTAACCAATTCGCCCACTTCAATAGGCTGTAAAAAGTTTACAGTATCAACAGAAGCAGTTACGCAATAGTTTCCAGAAAACTTAGAAGCACTTGCAAAGGCAATTTGATCGAGTAAGGATAAGATATAACCGCCATGAATTTTACCACTAAAATTTGTATGTGAAGGCAGCATTAGTTCAGAAATAGTAACATGCGATGCGGAAACAGGTTTGAATACGTTGGTCATAATTTATCGATTATTAAAAGGGGAGGCTTCTTTTTGAACTGAGGTTATAAAAAAACGAGTTTCGCCCCACCACATAAAGGTGCGCTTTTTTTCTTCATAGGTTAAGCGAACATAATGACCTTGTAGTATTTTCAAACTATCGATAACTGCTTTGTCTTTGTCTAAAACTGAAAAGCGAAAAATTTGTGCTCCCGAAATTCCTTGGCTCAATTCACCTTCCCAAGTTTTGATGAGGACACCTTTATGGCTTAAACGGATTAACTCCCCAGAGCGAACACCATCGCTAACGGGAATGTAATAAATAAACGCCATATAAATAGAAACGATTAGCACTCCAGCGAGTAGCAATAAAGCAGCAATTTTTTTCATTTGTTTTAGTTTATAAGGTTGTTTGTATCATTTTCAGCTCTTTTTAGAACATTTTCAGGTAGTGCTTTTTTGGCTTTCGCCCCCATCTTTTTTAATTTTTCTACACTAACTATTAGGTTGCCTTTGCCATCCACTAGCTTATTCATAGCAGCTCCGTATTCAACTTTGCTTTCGTCAATTTTCTTTCCTATTTTAATCAAATCGGCCACAAAACCTTCAAATTTATCATAAAGTGCCCCAGCTTGTCGTGCAATTTCAAAGGCATTTTCTTGTTGTTTTTGGTTGGTCCACATACTGTCAATAGTGCGTAAAGTAGCCAATAGCGTAGAAGGAGTTACGATTACGATATTTTTCTCAAAGGCTTTGCTGTACAAGGTAGTGTCGTCATTTAATGCTAAGGCAAAAGCAGGTTCCATAGGAATGAAAAGCAACACAAAATCGGGACTTTCTATTTGGTACAAATCATGGTAATTTTTATCACCCAATTGCTCTACATGGCGCTTTATAGATTGAATGTGTTCTTTTAAAAATCCAGCTTTTAAATTGTCGTCTTCTTCATTAATGTATTTTTCGTAGGCCTTCAAAGAAACTTTAGAGTCGACAATCATTTTTTTGCCATCGGGTAAATTGATAACGACATCGGGAAATACTCTGCTTCCTTCAGAAGTAGTATGCGATTGTTGTACAAAATATTCGCGGTCTTTTTCCAATCCCGATTTTTCCAAAACCCTTTCCAATATGAGTTCACCCCAATTTCCTTGCATTTTACTATCTCCTTTTAATGCTTTGGTAAGGTTTAAGGTTTCTTTACTCATTTGAAGATTCATCTGTTGCAAACCAACAATTTGCTGACGCAATGCCGCGTGATAATCAATACTTTCTTTATGGGTATCTTCTACTTTTTTCTCGAATAACTGAATCTTATCTTGAAGGGGACTCAAGATATTCTTCATGTTTTCCTTATTCTGTTCGGTGAATTTATTCGATTTTTCGTCTAGAATTTTGTTGGCTAAATTTTCGAATTCTTTGGTGAATTTTTCTTGAAGTTGTTCCACTTCATTTTTTTGTTCTTTATGTCGTTCCAGTAAATTATCAAAATCTACTTCTTTTTTAGAAAGCTGAATGGCCAAACTATCTTTTTCATTTCGAATGGCTTCTTTTTCTTGAAGGCTACTTTGTAGTTGTTTTTCGAACGAAGCTTTATCAATTGTAGCTTGTTCTTTTTGTTGTTGTAACAAATGTTGAGCAGCATTGATTTTCTCTTCTAAGCTTATTTTTTGTGACTCAAAACGAGCTGAAAACAGCAGTTTACCAATAAAAAGACCAAGACCAAGCGCAACGATAAAAACCAATAAAAAAGAAAATAATTCAGACATGGAGGATAGTTTTTTGAAAAGTAAAAGTAAGAATTAATATCAATTCCTTTTTTCGAGAATTAATTAATTTATTTTTTGTTTTTCAACGCAACCTTTTGTTCCAAACCTACTCTATGAAAGAAACAAACAAAACACATTTACAATGAAAAAAATAGTTCTTTTTATCGCGATAGCATTAGGGCTTACCTCTTGTTCCTTAAATTCTGAATCGGATTCAATTTCTTGTGGGGATACCCAAAATGTAGCTTTTAAGAGTTTTACTACTTGTAACACATTGATTACTGAAACAGTAGAATCAAAAGCCATTATAATCAATTCTCAAGAAAAGTTCAATGCTACTTTCAAACCTTGTACACCTCCCGCTGTCATTGATTTTACTACCACAAGTTTGGTAGGCCTTTTTGCTGGACAAAAACCATCAAATGGTTATGAGATAAAAATACAGTCTGTGGTAGAGACAAATTGTGAAGTTGTAGTTTCGTTTTATGAAATTGCACCAAAGGCAGGTGATCCTGTAACTCCAGGAGCAACTTATCCTAAAGACATTATTGCTATTCCTAAAACATCAAAACCAGTGTATTTACAACGTGTAGCACAAAATAATGAATACGCAATTATAGGAAGCTTTAGAGGTGCTTGTACAGGAAGCGCGTGTCAAGAATTTTATCGTTTGGATGTACAAAAAGTGCTTCGCTTTAAGGACGTTGTGTATAATGATTATGATATGGCTAAATATGGTTTTAACGCTTTGGTTTACAAAGAAGAGTATTCAACTTTTGTTGGTGGAATACCTACTGAAATTGTGAGTCTAAAAGGGCAAACTAAAACCTTTGGCACACCAGATTCACACGATCAAGGAGGAATTTATTTCGAATGGCATCAAGGAAGTGTAGTGACCAAAATATATTTGGATAATGATGACACTTCAGATCAAAGCACATCAGTTATTAGTTTTAAGAAAAGACTTCAAGACAAAATCGCATTATTGAAAACTAAGAATTAATCGTTTTATAGTTGTATTGCTTAGCAAAAAAGAATAACGTTACTTTTGTATAACTGTATTGCCTCCAAAAGGTATTATTTAAGACGATTTGAAAGACAATTTAGAAATACTTATTAAAAAGTGTGTAGAAAACGACAGGGTCGGGCAACAGAAAATCTATCAGTTGTTCGCTCCTGTTCTCTATGGTCTTTGTTTGAAGTACATGAAAAATGAAGACGATGCCAAAGATGTATTTCAAGAAGCTTTTGTAATTGCTTATCAAAAAATGTATCAGTTTAAATTTGAAGGGAGTTTTGAAGGGTGGTTAAAGAGAATTTTTATTTATAAATGCATCGAAACCTTAAAAAAGAACAGAAAAAACCTTTTTTTATTAGACGGATATGATGACCCCATTGATGAAAGTTTTGAAGAAGAGGAAATAGATAAACTTTCACTTAGCGAAGAAAAATTACTAGAATACATACAAGATTTACCGGATCAATACCGATTGGTTTTTAACCTTTATGTTTTCGAAAAACTAAAACATAGAGAGATTTCGGTTATGCTTAATATTACTGAAAGCACCTCGAAATCAAACTTGAATCGTGCTAAAACACATCTGAAAAGAAGAATTTTAGCCGCATTTAATTCTAAAACAGCATGAAAAAAGAAAAGATAGAAAATTTATTTTCTTCAATGGAAGACTTCTCTAGTGTCCCACCACCAGAACTTTGGGATGCTATAGAAAAAGAATTGGAAAAACCCAAAAAGAAAAAAAGAGCTTTGGTGTGGTGGTTTGCTGCGGCCAGTTTGTTGGTAGGAATGGGGATTCCTGCCTATTTGTTTTTTCAAACCAGCCCAGATATTTTACCAAATAGCGTAGGAGCTGGAGAAGCTACAAAAACAGTGTACAAAGCAGCACCATCACCAATCCATTCATCCAAAAATGCAAATACAGACAATGCCGTTGTTACAGTAACCAATGATTCGTTGCCAACACTTCCATCAAGCACTTATTCTAAAGCGATTGGAGTACCAACGAACAATGGATACAAAGACAAAGGACTCAAACAAGCATCCAATAGTGTTGCGAATGCAGGCAAGGAAGAGAATCTTTCTCTTTTTGCTAATAAGCAACCAAAAAGTAATACAAATACAAACATCACCCAATTGCAAGGAAACAGCGCTGCAATTGCAGCTACTGTAAATGCGACTCATAGTAATGCAACGGACATTTTTAATGCATCCAGCCAAGAAAACAAAGTGGGTAATGCAACTAAAAATGAACAACCAAGTACTAAAAAATCAAACGAAATTGTCTTAGATAACAAGTTCATAGACAAAACGACAGCGATAACAAATACTGAGACCAAAACTAAAGAGCAATTGCAAATCCAACAAGAGCTCGCAATTTTAGAACAAAAAGCAAAAGGAGAAGACAAAGAGCCAAAAGAGAAAAAAGATAAAAAACAAGAAGCACTATCAAAATGGTCCATGCAAGTAGTAGCGGGACTAAATACGTCTCAAAATTATAGCAATCAGCAGACTCTAGGAGCTAAAGGGCAAGCACAACAAGGAAAAACCTATGGTGTAACTACCCATTATAAGTTGAATAAAAAATGGGCTGTAGGTTCAGGTTTAAAACTTAACGAGTTAGGACAACAACTAAAAGGAGTATCGTATTACAACAACCAAATGGTACAAGGAGCCGGAATCAATGGTGTAATTGTAGCAGAAAAAGCAAATGTTAACACTATTTCTACCAATTCAGACTATGTTTTCCTAGCTCAAACCAAGTCAATGGCATTCAATCCAATGGCGTTTTCATCTGGAGATATAACACAAAATCTAAAGTATGTAGAACTACCGCTTACCGTTTCTTATGTCCTGTTTCAAAAAAACAAAACCAATATCCATCTTAACACAGGAGGTTTTGTTGGGAAATTAGTAGCCAATCAATTCCTGCTCAATGGGCAATCCATTGGGGCAAACAACCAAGTCAACGATATGGTTTACGGGACATTATTAACCAGCACCGTTCAGTACAAAGTCTTCCCGGCTACTCATTTGTTTGTAGAACCAGGAATGAATCTTTTTAGCAGCCCATTAAAAGAACAAAGCTTCAATCAGTTCCAATGGTCATTAAACTTTGGAGTACATTTTGATTTTTAATTATTTAGGAGCAGTCACATCGGGAATATCAGTTAGCATACACCCGTCATCCGCTATATCTTTGCCTTTTTAAAGAAAAAAGGCAAAGGATGCCGCTCCTACCGGGGCTAGGGAGAAGCAATTGTGTTTTTTTGTGAGCAACTCCCAAACAATTAATTTATTCTTAACGCGCTGCAATCAAGTCCAACTTTTCCCTGTCATTTCTTATCGTATCTTTGCGCCTCAAAATAAGAGTATGAAAAAAATAGTGGTAGGCTTATTCCTTTTCTTCTGGATAGGAATTACAGCTCAAGAACAAAAAAAACCGTATGTAATTTTGGTGTCCTTAGACGGATTTAGATGGGATTATCCCAACTATTTTGAAACACCAAATCTTGATAAAATGGCAAAGAATGGAGTAAAAGCCAAGTCGATGCAACCCAGTTATCCTACCAAGACTTTTCCCAATCATTACTCAATTGCTACAGGATTATATCCAGACCATCACGGAATTGTAAATAATAATTTTTACGACCCTACTTCTCAAAAGATATTTACCCTAAAAAACGAATCCAAGAAAAACAGCGAATTTTATGGAGGGAATCCTATTTGGAATCTCGCCGAAGAGCAAGGGGTTAAAGCGGCCTGTTTCTATTGGCCTGGTTCAGACACAGGAGTTAAAAGCGCAAGCATATTCAAAGAATACGACGAATCGGTTAGTTACGAAAACAGAATCAATACCGTAATCGAGTGGCTTAATCTGCCAGAAACCGACCGACCGCATTTAATCACACTCTATTTTGACCAACCCGATGAAACAGGGCATAATCACGGACCTTTGTCCGAAGAAAACAAAAAAATGGTACCCAAAGTTGATGCCGTTATTGGTCAACTCATGCAAAAATTAGACGCACTTCCAATCGGAAAAGAAATCAATCTAATTGTAGTTTCAGACCACGGAATGGCAGCCATTAGCAATGACAAAAAAGTCGCGATTTTAGACTATCTAAAACCAGAATGGCTAGGATATGCTGCAGTCATCAATCCAATTATGAGTATTGAAGCCAAACCAGCTTATAAAGACTCGATTGCGAAAGCCTTAAAAAAAGTACCTCATATTAAATGGTATCCTTCAAATAAAGTACCTAAACGACTGCATTTTGGTACAAATCGCAGAGCACTCGATTTTGTAATTGAAGCCCAAAAAGGGTACAGTTTAGTCAACAAAAAGGACCAAAAAATCACTGGAGGCACTCACGGCTACGATAATAAAATGAAAGACATGCAAGCTATTTTTTATGCCAAAGGCCCTAATTTCAAAACGGATAAAAAAGTAAAGTCTTTTCGTAATGTAAGTGTATATCCACTTATCGCAGCAATCCTAGGATTAAAAACAGAAGCTATAGATGGCGATTTCGATGAGGTAAAAGCGATGTTAAACTAATACCAAATACTATTTCAATATAATCCAATTATATGCTTGTCATATCGAGCGCAGTCGAGATGTAACGATGGTTCTCGACTGCGCTCGAACTGACAAAATGGACTATTTTATATAATTTATTGGTATAAAAATGCTACAACTGAATCAAGTCCAATCAATCTCGGTTAAAACAAAGAGCTGTTCGAAAGTAATATCCGAACAGCTTTTTGTTTTAAGGAGTAAAACTATTTTCTATTGATATTTTTAATGTAGAGTTATTGATATCCTTCAAGGAGAATATTTTGAAAAAAAGGCCTTGATTTTTTGAGTCAAGACCTTTCGTATTATTTTGAAAATGAACTTATTTAAAGTTCCATCCTACTGTTACACCAAAAGCAACAGGTCTAATTTTAGCATCTTTATCAGTACTGTACAAGCCATTGGGTTTCCTGTCAGCAGTTGATGTTGGGTTGTAACCAATATAGGATTCATTCTTGTTTTGGTCTAAAATTGTACCATATCCATTTTCTAGAAACATAGCCGCATATAACGAATGCTTACTTCCCATATCAAATGTAAATCCTAACTCAAAAGAACTCATTATAATTCCTTTAGTTTTATACTCTCCTGATGAGGAATAATTATCCTGACGACCAAAACCATATTCTGGTAAATTATCAATAGTTAGGTTTACATCTGGATAATAAGCGGTACCATTAACGTAATCGGCTGTTGCTTTGATTTTATAGTTTACAGGTAAAAAATATTTAGCTCCTGCTCTAAAATTAAAATCAATACCCTTGTTAATAGTTGTTTTATACTGCACAAAAAGAGGGATTTGAACAGCATGTAAAGTTTGTTTTTCTCTATAATTCTTAGTGGTAACATTATAAGCAAATGCTGAAGTCGAAATATCAACTTCAAAATTAGTAAGTGTCGCAGAAGACGGATACAAAGAAACTTCTTGTTTGTATTGGGAGAACTCTACCCCTGAACCAATCCCAAAATGAGTATTTAAAGAGTAGATATAACCTGCTTTTACAGCTCCACCAAGCCGATTACTCGTTTTTATACCATCAACATCACTCTGAATAGCCCCTATTCCTGACTGTATACCTACATAAAACTGTGCAGCTATTCCTTGCGAAATTAAGAATGCGATGGTTCCAATTATATTTTTACTATTGAATTTCATAGATGTAAAAGTTATTTGTTTGTGGTCATTTATGCTGTCGCCTTTTCTTATTCGTGTTTGTTTGCAACAAACCTGATTGTAATGGCGATTTCATTTTTTTATTAGAATAATCTATCCTCATTCATTACAAATGAGGATGTCCTATTCGGTAAATTATGTTAATTTCTCACTAAAAGGTTTTTAGTGAAATATTTGCCATTTGCTAAGGTCATTTTTACGATATAAATTCCCCCAGCACTTGGAGCTATCATGTCAATAGTGTTTTGACTTGGGTTTGTAATAGTAGTCAACAAGCTTCCTGTCAAATTATAAAGTTCAACACGCGCATTTTGTAATTTGCTTGAGCTAACGTTAGTAATCAATTGGAAATTCGCATTACTTCTAACAGGGTTTGGAACAATTCTTATGTATTCATCTTCCACTGATGGAGATAAAGTCAATGGACAGGTTGTAATTAATGTTCCGTCTAATTTTGTTGCTACAGCATAATACGTTCCATTCAAGGCACCACTTTCTTTGAAATATTGTGACGTTTGGCCCGGAACTAAAACCCCATTTTTATACCAGCTATACGATTTAAAACTCTTCGAACTATTGTCAAAGAAGATAATATCTTCAAATTGTTTTCTAATCAGGTTAGGTTGACTAGTTACTACTGGTAAAACTACAGTTGGAGCTGCATTGTAATTCATATTACCTGGTTGCGATGCTGTTATAGTTGCTGACCCATAATTTTGGAAAAGTAATGAATTATTTGATACGCTAGCAATAGTAGCATTTGATGAGGTATAATTTACCGCTAAACCACTATTAGCAACAGCAGTCATAACAAGACTAGTTGCTCCATCACAACCTAATCCCAAAGTCTGATTCCAAGTAATTACCTGATCTGCTTTTGTAATAGTGAAATTGGAGCCATTGTACATAATGGTATAATTTCCACCTGCACTCAAACTTCCTTGCGTTATAGCATAAACGCCCACGTTCTCTCCAGCAGCTCTTGTTAAAGTTCCAGTGAAAGAATCACCACTTACTAAACTCGGAGAAACCGTATAAGCAAAAACAGGATCTGTTGTTCCATATACTTTGGTTTGTAAAGCATCTGCTGTTACTGTGATAGGTTTTGCTGTAATAGTAAAGTCTTTGCTTACATAAGTAACGGTATAATTAGATCCAGCACTCAAACTTCCTTGTATGATAGCATAGTTTCCAATGTTCTCTCCACTTGTTCTTGTTAAAGTTCCAGTGAAAGAATCACCACTTACTAAACTTGGCGAGACAGTATACGAGTAAACAGGATTTGCAGTTCCATATACTTTGGTTTGTGAAGGATCTACCGTTACAGTAATAGGTTTGGCGGTGATAACAAAATCCTTACTTACATAAGTAATGGTATAATTAGAACCTGCACTTAAGTTTCCTTGTGTAATGGCATAGTTTCCAATGTTTTCCCCTGCAACTCTAGTTAAAGCTCCTGTAAAGGCATCACTACCTACCAAATTTGGTGAAACTGTATAAGTAAAAGCAGAATCTGTTGTTCCATAAACTTTAGTTTGCGATGGAGTTGCTGTTACCGTAATTGGTTTTGCAGTAATAGTAAAGTTAGCATCTGCGTAACTAATCGTATAATTAGATCCGGCACTCAAACTTCCTTGGTTAATAGTATAAGTTCCTATGTTTTCCCCCGCAACTCTAGTTAAAGCCCCAGTAAAGGCATCACTACCTACTAAACTTGGCGAAACAGTATAATCAAAAATAGGATCTGTTGCTCCGTAAACTTTGGTTTGTGAAGCATTTGCCGTTACTGTGATCGGTTTTGCCGTAATAGTAAAATCTTTGCTTACATAAGTAATGGTATAATTAGATCCAGAACTCAAACTTCCTTGCGTTATAGCATAAACGCCCACGTTCTCTCCAGCAGCTCGTGTTAAAGCTCCAGTAAAGGAATCACCACTTACTAAACTCGGAGAAACCGTATAAGCAAAAACAGGATCTGTTGTTCCATATACTTTGGTTTGTGAAGCATCTGCTGTTACTGTGATCGGTTTTGCCGTAATAGTAAAATCTTTGCTTACATAAGTAATGACATAATTTGATCCAGCACTTAAACTTCCTTGTGTGATAGCATAGTTTCCAATGTTCTCTCCACTTGTTCTTGTTAAAGTTCCAGTGAAAGAATCGCCACTTACTAAACTTGGCGAGACAGTATACGAGTAAACAGGATTTGCAGTTCCATATACTTTGGTTTGTGAAGGATCTGCCGTTACTGTAATAGGTTTGGCGGTTATAACAAAATCCTTACTTATATAACTAATGGTATAATTAGAACCTGCACTTAAGTTTCCTTGTGTAATGGCATAGTTTCCAATGTTTTCTCCTGCAACTCTAGTTAAAGCTCCTGTAAAGGCATCACTACCTACCAAGTTTGGTGAAACTGTATAAGTAAAAGCAGGATCTGTTGTTCCATAAACTTTAGTTTGCGATGGAGTTGCTGTTACTGTAATTGGTTTTGCCGTAATAGTAAAGTTAGCATCTGCGTAGCTAATCGTATAATTAGATCCGGCACTCAAACTTCCTTGGTTAATAGTATAAGTTCCTATGTTTTCCCCCGTAACTCTAGTTAAAGCCCCAGTAAAGGCATCACTACCCACTAAACTTGGTGAAACAGTATAATCAAAAATAGGATCTGTTGTTCCGTATACTTTCGTTTGTGATGGAGTTGCAGTTACTGTAATTGGTTTTGCGGTAATGGTAAAGTTAGTACCAGCATAAGTAATTAGATATTTAGACCCAGCTGAAAGAGTACCTTGATTAATAGCATAATTACCAATATCTTCACCATTAACTCTTATTAAAGACCCTGTAAATGAGTCTCCGGGAAGCAAACTTGGTGACACTGTATAAGTTAATACAGGATCACTCTCCCCATATACTTTAGTTTGAGAAGGTGTTGCAGTTACGGTAATTGGGATTTGATTTAATTTCAGCACATAATCATAGATAGCAGTACAATTATTAGCATCAGTAGCAGTAACTGTAAAATTACTATCAGCAATTTGAGTTGAAATACCCGTTATCTGCCCAGCTGATGATAGGGAAAAACCAGAAGGCAAACTTCCCGCTGTAACTGCATACGTTTTAGATCCTGTTCCTCCAGAAGCTACTATAGTTTGACTATATCCAGTATTGTAATCATAACCAGATAAAACGGTTGTTGTGAAATTAATTGCCGTTGGTTCTGTGATGGTAAAGTTTCGAGTAGTCGTACAAGAATTGGCACCTGTAATCGTTACGGTATAACTTCCAGCTGCAAGACCAGTAGCTGTTGCAGCCGTTCCACCCGATGGCGACCAAGAATAAGTATATCCACTAGCATCTGCCGGAGGAGTAACGGAAGCTGAACCATTAGTTCCACCGTTACAAGACACATTGGTTTGCGTAGGATTTAGAGTATCATTAGCCAATGTTAGAGAACCGTCAAGTTCACATACATCATTAATGGTAATGGTAAATTGTTTTTCAAAAAACAGACCATTTTGATCCGTAGCTTTAACACGAATGGAATAGGAAGCTTTCGTTTCAAAATCAGGGCTAGTAGCAATAAGTAAAGTAGCACCACTAATACTAAATGAAGCATTGTCTACATCTCCAAGTCCATTTACAAGAGAATAAGTAAATGTATTTCCTGAATCGAAATCCGTTGAAGTA